>JABLXU010000038.1 GCA_013177805.1 Candidatus Omnitrophota bacterium | reverse complement strand
ATCGAACAGCGCAATGGGGAGGGGGACATTGTGACCCTGCTGGCCGAGGCGGCGGATTGGGCCGACGCACTGGTCATCAACCCCGCCGCTTACACGCATACCTCCATCGCGATCCGGGACGCCATCGCCGGCATCGGCATCCCGGCTGTGGAAGTGCACTTGTCCAATATTCACAAGCGGGAATCATTTCGTCATCATTCTTTCATTTCCGGCGTCGCCGCGGGAGTCATCTGCGGTTTCGGTGTCGACAGTTATTTGTTGGGATTGCGGGCCGCATGCGCTCTTTGCTCGGAATTCTCCCGTTCATAGCGGTTCCTTTTCTGGAATCCGGGGTGACTTCCAGCGGGCGGATGTTGGCCTTCGCTGGGCTGGGATTTTTGACCTTCCGCTCGATTCTCGAAGCCTATTATTTTAACCGCTCTGAAGAAATTCCAGCCGTTTACTCTCCTTTTCATGTGGTTTTAATGCTGGGGGGCATATTGTTTTATTTCACATTGGACGATCTTTGGTACCGCTACGCCGTTTGGCCGAACCTGGCGCTGGGCGTCCTCTTCGTGGCCGCATTAACAGGACAGCGCCAGTCTATCCTGCCCGGGTTGGCCTTGGCTTGCGTCCTCTTGTGGCTGGTGATAGTTGGTTTCTCACCGCAATCCGGTTTCTTCCCCCTGGAACGGTTTCCCAGTCTTGTCGCCCGGGCGTATCCTATGGACTATTCCAGCCAAGAAGACATCCTGCCCTTTCAACACGCGATTCTCTCCCCCGGCAGTGGAGCCCCAGCCCGGTTGGTCCATCTGACCGTGATGCTGACCACCACCCTGCTGTTTGTCTACGCCTTTTCTCCCGCGGGAAGGCAAGCCCGGGGCGGCCAGTGGGGATTGCTGGCGGTTTGGTTTCTGGCCATTCATGGTCTGCTGGGCAATGGGATCTTCGTTCTCGCCGGGATTCATTTTCTGCTCTTCGTGTTTTGGACTGATTTTTCCGAATCCCTATCGCCCAAGGCGAAACGGGTGTGGCTGGCCTCGATTGGAATGATCGGCGCGGCCGGCTGCCTGGGAGGGTTGCATCTTCTCCTGGCGGGGATCGCTCCTTGGTTTGACATGGGGGATCGTCTGTTCCCCGAAACCATTACTCTGAAAGTATTACACATCGCGCAACCCGGCGCGTTGTTTTCCGAAATATTCCCGGGAGGCAATGATGGCCTGCTTTCCTTCATTCTGGCCGCGGGGATTCTCTTTCTTTTCATCGAATCCGGCATGGAACGCTACCGGGGCGATGTTTTATTACCCGCGGGTGCGGCCCTTTTGTTGATGGGCTTGTTGGCAGTTCTCCCCTCCTGGCGGGCGGTTTTCACTCATCCACTTACATGGTTGGGCGTGGCGTGCGCGCAAAACGCTTCTCTGCGGCAGGCCGTTCCGCCACTCGATCCCCGCCATAAAATAGCCATGGTCTGGATTCCCAGCGCCGTGGGGGGATTGACCGCGGTCTTGCTCCTCATGGGATTCTGGACCGTCTCCCCCGAGTGGAGTGCGGAACGGTCTCTCAGCCGCTTTGCCAAGCTGGTCCGGACCGCCGATCTCGTACACACCGCCCAAGCCGCGTTTCAATCCGCGCCCTACCGGGGAGATTTGGCGGCCCTCCATGCCACTGCGGTCGCACAATCCATGATCCAGGAAGGCTATCTTCCTAGTGAAGTGGAAATGCGAACGCTGGGATATGCTTTGCAGCTCTCCAAACGGTATGGGTACATTCCTTTCCTGGCAATCAAGCGGCTTTCGGATTACTATTCCATGAAAAACGACAGGGCGCGGGCTCTGGATGTGCTCCATTCCGCCGTGGATCAATTCCCCGGTCAATTGCCACTCCAGGAAATGTTGGCGGAACGGTTGGAATCCTTTGGACGGACGGAACTGGCCCTCCAAGTCTATCAGAAGTGTGCGGATTTAAATCCCGCTGCCGTCCGCTACCGCATCAAACTCGCCCGTTTATACCAAACCATGAACGATCTCGAAAAAGCCAAACAAGAATGGCACCATGTGCGGATTCTGGATCCCACTCAACCCATCCCGCAGTGGTAACGGTTGAATTGTTGGCCGCATGCTTCCCGAGAAGCCATTCCAGTGAAAGCGGCAAGCCGGATCGATTTCCCGCCGGGGCACGATTCCCGCGCTCCGGCCGGGCGTTCTCCGCCTCACCCGATTTTTTCCGGATCAGGATGTATCCACGGGCTGCGGTACGGCCGCGCCAACATCTGGTTGACTTCCTCGTCGCCGGTGACTTGCGCTTTGTCCGGATCCCAGGCCAAAGTCCGTCCGGTCTGCATTGCCAAGTTGGCCAGAATACAACACGAACTTGAGATATAGCCCTCCTCGATGTCCGACACGGGCCGGCCGCGTTCGTCGATCGCCTTCAGGAAATTCTTCATGTGCCCGCGCAGTGCCGGCGCGCAATGCTTTTCCAAACCCGGTTCGGTTTGGTCTTCAGGATATTCATCCAGCTCATAGGTGACATCCCGGTGGATCTTCTCTCCCCGGCCCTGGGGAATGAAATCCCATGAGAACACACTGGCTTTTAAGGTTCCTTTTTCTCCGTAAATCGTTGCGCCCCAGGGATAATCCGGATCGGGGGCGGTGCCCCAGGCGCGGTGCTGCCAGATTACGGGCATTTCGTCATAATCGAAGGTGACGGTTTGCGTGTCCGAAATGTTCGATTTGCCTCCGGGGAACATCAGGGTGCCGCCGGACGAGTTAATCCGCTTCGGCCAGCCCAGGTCGAGCATCCACCGTACCATGTCGAACATATGCACGCACATGTCGCCCACGATCCCGTTGCCGTACTCCATGAACGCGCGCCAACCCCGGGGGTGCATCATGGGATTGAACGGCCGCAAGGGAGCCGGGCCGGTCCACATCTCGAAATCAAGGTGTGCAGGCGGTTCGGTATCCGGCGGATTTTCGCGGGAGCGCATATGGTAGTAGCAATAGATTTCCACCAGGCCGACTTTGCCCAATTTGCCTTCGCGGATGATCGTGTCCCGGGCCTCGATCAGGTGGGGGGTGCTGCGGCGCTGCATCCCTACCTGGACAACCCGTTGGTTTTTGCGCGCCGCGGCGAGCATGGCCCGGCCTTCGACCACATCCACGCTGATGGGTTTCTCGACGTATACATCCGCGCCGGCCTCAACGGCGGCGATCATCGGCAGGCAATGCCAATGATCGGGTGTGGAAATCTGGACAATGTCGGGCTGTTCTTGTTTAAGAAGCTCGCGGTAATCGCCGTAAGTCTTGGGTTTATTCTTGGATGCCTGACGCTGGGCGACCATCTCGGCGGCCTCCGCCAGCATCTGTTTGTCCACATCGCACAACGCTACCACTTCCACCGGTTCGACCTGGAGCAAGCGGAACATGGCGCTCTTGCCATACCAGCCCGTCCCGATCAAGGCGTAGCGGCGCGGTTTCGAGGAACCGAACTCCACCCCAAAGCTCTTGGCCGCCGGCCAGATCAGGCTGGCCGCGCTGGCTTGCAGAAATTGTCGGCGTCTCATAATCACTCTCCCAGACCTGTCGAATGGACGAATTTCTTGTCTTTGACTATAAAGAACCTAGCCCCAGGAAGCAAGAAGCAATGTGGGAAACACCGTGTTTCGATCCTGCGGATTCTCCGTGATCGGCTAGGACTGGCGGTTCAATTGAAAAAGGAAAAACAAGATAGAATCCGCTCGGAACCTATATTTTTGGAACGGTATTCTGTAACATGGCGGTATCCTCTGATTTACAGCCGGTGGGCCATTTTCCGGTGAAGGAATGACGGCTGGTCAGAATTAAAAATAGAATCTTTGTTTTCTGCCTGAATTGGTGAGTGACAAACCAAACGTACTCAATTAAATAAACATGTTGTGAAAGGAGTTCGAACCATGTCGAAGCGGCCATTGAATGTGGGTCTTGTGGGAGGCGGCGGGGGCGCGTTCATCGTCAATCCCCATCAAAAGGCGATCTTTTTCGACGGCACTCGCCGGGTTACCTGCGGGGCGCTGCATCCCGATCCCCAGGTGGCCATGAGTGAAGCGGAAAAATGGCCGTATCCTATCAAGGGATACCGCAATTACGATGAAATGATCGAAGAAGAGTCGAAAAAGCCCCGCGGCGAGGGAGTGGATTACATCCTCATCGTGACTCCCAATTTCGTCCATTACGATCCCGCCAAGAAAGCCTTGGAAAAGGGCATCCCCGTTTTCTGTGAAAAACCTTTGACTGTCACCTCGCGGGAATCCAAGGACCTGGCTGATATCGTCAAAGCCAAGAACATTCCCTTCTGCACCGCGCATACCTACCTGGGACATTGGACCAGCCGCCTCTCCCGCCATATCGTCCGTTCCGGATTGATCGGCCAAGTACGCTGGGTCGACGCCTATTACATCCAGGGCTGGCTGGCTGGCCGCACGGAAGACATGGGCGTCATGCAGGCGGAATGGCGTGTCGACCCCAAACGCGCTGGCGCCAGTTGCTGCGGCGGTGACATCGGCACCCACGCCCTCATGCAACTGCGCTATGTCACCGGCCTTGAACCAGTCCGCGTCAGTGGGTTCATTGAGACTTTCGTCCAAGGACGCCAGCTCGACGACCACTTCACCGCCTATTGCGAACTCAATAACGGCGGCCGTGCCCTGGTCCGCGCTTCACAGATCGCCATCGGCCACAAGAACGATCTGGGTATCGAGGTCAACGGAGATAAGGGCACCCTGATCTGGCGGCAGGAAGATCCGGAATGCGTGAAGATCCACCTTCCTGGTCAGCCCGACCGTGTGTACTGGCGTGGCGAGGTGAAAGCCAACGACGGCTTCCTCGGTGACTTGCCCGCGGACTTAATGGCCGAGCCGACCATCCCCTCCGGCCACCCGGAAGCATTCCATGATGCCTTCGCGCGCCTGCACCGATGCTTCGAGGCCGATGTCCGGGCCTATCAGGAAGGCACCTACAAGGGAACCGACGGCTCCAAGTACGCTACCGTGGATGACGGACACGCCGGTTTGGTCTTCGTCGAAAAAGTGGTGGAAAGCAGCAAGAACAACCACGCCTGGGTAGATGTGAAATTCTAAATCGGTTTTCGTCAGATTCGAATTGAAATGTCAAAAGGGACGTGGTTTCGGCCGCGTCCTTTTTTGGTTCATCCGGCAAGTGCGGACTTTTTATCAAGCATGTCCAGCCGCTTTTCACTTGGGCTGGCCGGGGAGATCAACTCCCTGATCCCCTCTCCCTCAGGGAGAGGGTTAGGGTGAGGGAAGTCCTGCAAGGGCAGAATTCACTCGTTCGCCGCGATGGAGTAAACCGTGAGTCACGATAGCGTGATTGATGGAAAGACGATCACGCCCGGTTTCCCGTGCGTGCCTTCATGCAGGTCCGCAACACCGCATGGATGCGCGTTTGGTAGCCGGGGCCCTCTTTCTTGAAAAATTCCACGATGTCGGGATCGAGACGCATGGGAATGTCTACTTTATTGCGAGGCTTCACGATTTTCGCGTTTTCCTCGCGGAAATGATCCGTACATTGCCTTTCCGGAGAATAAATACCGCGATCATCTTCAATCCTTTTACCATTCCCGTGGCAAGCCATCGATTTTCCAACATATGGAAGGATTTCCGGAGTGCGTGCTTCTGGTAAAATATCCCTCGGCGGTTTTTGAAATCGATCCCATGGTTCTCGATGGTGCTCCGGTTTTTCTTCTCATCCCATTCGAATTCCGTCATGGAAGTGTTCCCGAAAGATGTTCACATTACATGAAAAAATTCTCCCGCGCGCGTGAAAAGCATACTATTCATAATTTATGACTAATTATAAACCCAACAAATCACACCGGACTTTCACCACGACTTTCTTGATCCGCTCCGGCGCATTGCCGGCCATGAGCTGGGGCATGTGGGCGTCTTGCGGCATAAAGAGGGCAAAAAATCCCGGGCGCGCGAGAATCCGGCAGGGTGCGTTGGGAATATGCTGGAAAAACAGGACGTCTTTCTCCCCATTGTATGGCGTAGTCACGATGGCTGAAGAGGCCGGAAACCACTCCATGATCTCCGAACCGGCCAGCATGATTTGTATGTCCGCGTAAATACGATGAGCCTCGAGTTTGGCTTCTTCAACCGGCCGGGTGTCATAACTCATGACCCGGGCGAATAGATCCTTCCCTTGGATCGGATACTCCTTCTCTTCGGTTTGGGCGTCGATTTCTTTCAAAAACGTAAAGATCTTCTCCCACGCGGCTCCATAGGGATACTTGTTCCAGAATTGGATCTCGTCGAATATCATGATGTTCTCCACAATCAACTGAAATTGTCGTGGCGTCCTTAGTGTCTCACCGTGAAATACCAATGAAATGATCATGCGAGACACTCCATCGCCGTATCATATTCCCGGAAATGACCGGATTAGGAAAGGGCAGGGAATCGCAGGGCAGGGAGATTACGAAGCGAGCCGGGCGGCTTCCGCAATAGGAAACGGAGCTTGGCGGCGGGCTTGGTGCTTCCAGGAGAGGTCTTGCCGGACATTGTCTGAAACCCGGGATCCTTGACGCGTTCCCCGGCGGACGAACTCCTGGTCGATTTTTTGGTAGATCGTTTTACGCTCCAAACACCAAGCCGGGGCAACAAGCACGCTCGGAGGCGCGTCCGCGGTCAAGCGCTGAACGCTGATATCGGAAGGGATACGCTCCAGAAAATCACACACCGTTTCGACATATTCATCCATCGAGAATATCTGAATTTCACCCCGCAAGTATTCCTTTTCCATCGGCGTGTCTTTCATGATGTGTAAGAGATGGACCTTGATGCTATGAAAAGGCAATGGAGCCAAGCGTTCGGCGGTTTTCATCATGTCTTCGTGGGTTTCACCAGGCAGACCCAGGATCACATGAACGCAGATTTTGAGGTTGCGGGTGGAGGTGACATCGATAGCCCACAAAAAACGCTCATACGTATCGCAACGGTTGACCCGCGCTAAGGTATGGTTGTGGCTGGATTGCAGACCGTATTCCACCCAGACTTCAAACCGGTTGGAATAAGATTCGAGCAAATCCAATATTTTGGGGGAGATGGAATCGGGCCGGGTACCCACCGCAAAGGCTACGATTTCCTCATAGGGAAGGATTTCGTCGTAGATTTTTTTCAACTGATTCACGGGCGCGAACGTATTGGTATGCGCTTGAAAATAGGCCAGAAATTGATTCGCCTTGAACCGTTTTTTCGAAAAAGCGATACCGGCTTCGATCTGTTCCCGCACCGGACGGAGGGCAACTCGGGAGTTATAGCTGAATCCCTCGTTGTTGCAATAAGTACATCCGCCCACCCCTTTGGTCCCGTCGATATTGGGACACGTAAATCCCGCGTCAATCGATATTTTCTGCACCCGGCCGCCGAACCGCTGCTTCAAATAATTCCCGAACGTGAAATAGGGTTTATCCGTCATCGCGGCCCTGGGGTTCGAATTGACGCTCAAAGTAGGCTATAAAGCCCATCGGCGTCTCTTCGATCTTATAGGTATACTCGGCATGAAATCGCGGATCGTTCCACATCTCGATCTGGGCCGGGTACGTAATCATCTCTTCCAACTTATCTTTAGGATACGGTTGCGACATGAAAAACAGAAGGGGAAAAAGTTGGATGAATTGGGGTTTCTGCTTCAATACGTAGTCCGCGTTGCTTTTCTCGTGCCCCGGATGACATAAATCCAAAAAACGGGCCGGAGTATGGGCGATGGTGACATCGTTCAGCCCCAACATGTCGATACAATTTAACTCGCAAAAATAGGGGATCGCGCCGGCATTGATGACCGCAATGAGGGTTCCCTGCGGGTATTTCTCCTTCAGCCAGAGACCGACCTTGGCCCAACTGCGGGTCCATTGAACCACCGAGAGATGATACCTGGCCCCTTGCGCAAAGTTGCAACGCGTATCTTGGCTGAATTCAAATAATTGCACTCCATGGGCCGGCAATATAATCAAAACCAGAATCCCCAGGATGCCTTGGGCTAGCCGGAGATGGTATTTATTCTCCGGTTTGATTTTGCCGAAGACCAGCCGATGGGCGCATAAATCCATGCCTCGGATTGCCAGAATGGAAAAGAAAGGAATCGCGGGAACCAGGAAGCGGTGCAACGTAAAATGATCACCTCCCTCGGCGGTTACCAATGCGATCTGAAGCAATGCGAAGCCCCATAGCAGGCCACTTCGCGTTCGGCAGGATTTTGATTCGAGCCAAAGGGCGAACACCGCAAAGAAAAAAAGAGGCCGCGGCCGGAAAAAATAGGTGACATACTCCATGCCCCGTTTCAGTAAATACAATCCCCCAAAATCATGTTTGGCGTAAAACGTGTTGGGAAACAAATATCCGAAATAGATCCATCGGAATAAAAAAAACAGGCCCAGGGGCAGCACCACGATGAACACGAATCGCTTTATCGCGGATTTTGTGAATATTCCTTCTCTGTACCAGTAAATCAAAACCAGCAATCCAAACGCCAATCCTTCGGGCCGGATCAAGGAGGTCAAGAGCAAGAACAGACAGGTAGACCAGACCGGCCATGGTTTAATCAATGCGTAGGCCAAACCGAGCAGCCCAAACGCGTAGGTGGTGGTTTCCATCCCCGATGCCGACCAAGCCGTATGAGAGACATCGCAAAGAACGGCTGCTCCGGCCGCGAAGGGCCATAACCACCACAGCTCTCTTTGGGATGCTTCAGGGTGATAAACTTGACGGTACAAGAATGCCGCAAGCGCGATTCCCGCCATACCCATCACAAGACTGGTCCAATACGCCGCCATCGTATAGGAAATGTGAAGCAGACCGCTCAAAGTCAACCAAACCAACCATAAAAAGCTGGTATAGCCTTCCACCCGTTCCCCCCCGGGATAGAAAACGATGCCATGGCCTTCGGCCAGGTTTCGGGCATAGACCATCGGGATATAAGAATCGTCCACCAGGTCAAAATCGGCAATCGACAGCCAGGCAGGCAATAACAGCGCCGGCAGAACTAAAAGCAGGATGTTCCCGGTCCGGCGGGACCAAGATGGGATGGGGTCATTTCTCATGGAGAAGTCAATCCCGTGTCATTCGCTCGTGTGCCGCCAAAAAAAGCGGAGGTGAAACATTGGTTGCGCTCTATGAAATGAGAAGCACAGTGCAGCAAACCCCTGCCGCGGGAGAGGTGCCATCCCCCAGGCTTCTTTTCTACTGGATTGCATTAAAGAAGAAAATTCCGGAAGCGCAATAGCGGCGGTTGCTTGAATAGAGCCGGGAATTGGCTAGGATAAACTATCCGCATCCTTGGAGGTGAAACCCATGCGCAGCGATGTGATGAAAACCGGAGTGGAAAAGGGTCCCCACCGCAGCTTATGGTACGCGGCCGGCCTCTCGAAACGCGACTTGGACAAACCCATCATCGGAATCGCCAATTCCTTCAACGAAATCATCCCCGGGCATATCGAATTAAACAAAATCAGCAACGCCGTCAAACGCGGTGTTCTCATGTCGGGTGGCACGCCAGTGGAATTCAACACCATCGGGGTGTGTGACGGCATCGCCATGAACCATCTCGGCATGCGGTACTCGCTCGTCAGCCGCGAAATCATCGCCGACAGTGTCGAAATCATGGCGCAAGCCCATCCGTTTGACGGATTGGTTCTGGTATCCAATTGCGACAAGATCACTCCCGGCATGTTGATGGCCGCCGCCCGGCTCAATATCCCCACCGTTCTCGTTACCGGCGGCCCGATGCTGGCCGGCTACGAGCGGGGCCAGGCCGTGGACTTGAATACCATCTTCGAGCGCATTGCGCCCGCGAAAACCGGAAAATTGTCCCCGGAGGCGTTTGAGGAAACGTGCTGCACGGCGTGTCCGGGCGCGGGCTCCTGCTCCGGAATGTTCACAGCGAACTCCATGAGTTGCTTGTCCGAGGCCCTGGGCATCGCCCTGCCCGGGAACGGGACCATCCCCGCCGTATTTTCCGACCGCATCCGCTTGGCGCAATGGGCCGGCATCCAGATCATGGAAATGGTCCAAAGAAACATTACGGCACGCGATATCCTCACGCATCAAGCGTTTCTCAACGCCATCGCTCTCGATATGGCCTTCGGTGGTTCGACCAACACATCGTTGCACTTGCCCGCCATCGCTCACGAAGCGGGAGTGGATATTACCTTGAAGGACTTTAACGCCATCAGCGAAAAAACACCGCACATCTGCAGCATGGCGCCCGCAGGGCCGTATCATTTGGAAGACCTGGATCGGGCCGGCGGGGTTTCCTCCATTTTGAAAACCCTGCATCAAGCCAACCTGATCGATGGCTCTACTCAAACCGTCACCGGCCGGACATTGGCGGAAAATATCCGGGATTCCAAACCGGGAGACAGCGACGTCATCCGCCCGCTGGATAATCCCTATCACCAGACCGGGGGTTTGGCCGTTCTCTATGGGAATCTCGCGCCGGACGGCAGCGTGGTCAAAGCCGCGGCGGTGCTTCCCGAAATGTTGAAACATAGCGGCCCCGCCCGGATCTTCAACTCCGAGCAGGAAGCCGTGGAGGCTATCCTGGGCCGGAAAATCAACGACGGCGACGTGGTGGTGATCCGCTACGAAGGACCCAAAGGCGGCCCGGGAATGCCCGAAATGCTGACTCCCACCTCCGTGGTCAAAGGCATGGGCTTGGCGGCCAAAGTGGCGTTGATCACCGATGGCCGTTTTTCCGGCGCGACTTCCGGGGCGTCGATCGGCCACGTGTCTCCGGAAGCGATGGAAGGCGGCCCGATTGGATTGCTGCAAGAAGGCGACATCATCGAGATCGACATTCCTAACCGCAGCCTGCGGGTGAAACTCCCGGAAGACGAATTGAACCGGCGCCGGAGTCAATGGAAGCCGCCGGAACTGAAAATCAAAACCGGTGTCATCGCCCGGTATGCGAAAACCGTGACTTCCGCCGCCAGAGGCGCGGTGTTCTATGATTGAGTGGGCTGAATGGGCTAAACGGATCGCAGGGAAGCAGGGGCACGTTGCGGCGTGCCCCTGTCCATGGGTCCCCTTCAACCGATGAAACTCATCACGCGCGTGATCATCCTGGAATTACTGGTGGCCATTGCCGAAGGGACAATGCTCTTCACCTTCGTTTTTTTCCTGAAACGGCTGTACGATCTTACCGATCTCCTGGTCACCGGGGGAACGACACTTGTCTCCACGCTAGTACTGTTGTTTTCGATTCTGCCCAGCATTATGGTGCTCACCTTTCCCATGGCCGTGCTGTTGGCCAGTCTGCTGGTCTATGGACGGATGGCGCAAGACAATGAACTCACCGCCCTTCAAGCAGCCGGTTATTCGGCTGTTCAATTGTTGAAACCGGTTTTGCTGGTGGGATTTATTCTGACTCTGCTGATGCTCTGGTGGCATAACCGGATCGCCCCCAAGGGATTGCGTCTGTTCGATTCCGTGGCCGCCGATGTGCTGCAAAATACCTCCACGACGGGCATCCGGCCGGGGAATTTCAACATCCTGGGCGATTTCATCATTGTCCCCAGCACCATCGACGAAGGGGTCATGCATTCCGTACGTATCTTTGAACGGCGCGGGGAAGAGATCGCGGGAGTGATCTCGGCCCCGTCGGGGACGATCAAATATTTCCCCCGGGAGAATTCCATTCAAATCAACCTGGAACGGGGAACGGTGCATCAGATACAATCCGGAGATCGCGCATCATTTATTCAATTCCAGGAACTGCGGTTCACCATCAGCATTCAAAATCTCTTGCGCAAGATGGCCAAAACCGGCAAATGGCCGCAAAAATTCACCAACGACGGCCTCCGCAAGACCTTGCGGGATTACCACAACGCCCCGCCTGAAGCCCGGACCCCAGGATTCACCAAGATGTACCACCAATTTTTGGTCGAGCTCAACTACCGCCGGACCTTGCCCTTCGCCTGCCTGATCATGGCCGGCGTGGGAGCGTTGCTGGGCATGAAATCAGGATTTGGCAAACGGTCTGCATGTTATGGCATGACCATCGCCATAATTTTTTCATATTATATCCTCCTCAATTTCGGGAAAACGTACGCCGAGGAAGGCACGCTGCCGGCCTGGTTTGCCCTGTGGATTCCCAATTGGGTTTGTGCGCTGACCGGCGGATATTTCTTCTACCGGACCCAACGCGTGTAGGGGGAACGAGATGGCTTGGCGCTATTCCGGCCACACCGCGGATTACTACATTCTGAAAACGTTTTTGTGGGCGTTTGTATTTGTATTTTTGTTATTTACGGCCCTCGCGTTTGTGCTCATCCTATTCCAAGAGTTGGATGAATTCCGCCAACATGATGTGGCTTTTGGCACTGCCTTGGTATACGTGCTGCTGAGCGTGCCGCACGAGGTGGTCAAAGCCACGCCGATTGTGGTGGTCCTGGCGGTGGTGATGGGTATCGGCAATCTGGTCCGCCACAATGAAATGCTGATGCTCTATATCGCGGGATACACACCGGTCCGGCTTGCCGTTCCCTTGGCGGTCATGATGAGTGGATTGATTGGTCTTCTGTTTTGGCTTAACGAAAACGTGTGCGGCCCCTTCGCGGCGAGAGCGCACGAATTAAGGGAAATCCAAATTTTGGGTACCGCTCAAGGACTCAGCGGGACAGCCGGGATCTGGATGCACGGGGAACCCGATCATGTCTACCGGGCCCGCGAATATTTACCTTATTCCCGTATGCTGGAAGGTCTTTCCATTTTCATCTTCAAGGGGGAGAACCGGACACTCTCCGAACGGATCGACGCGCAAAAGGCGGTTTGGATGGAAAACACGCCCCACTGGCGGTTGGAAAAAGTCCGGATTTATCAAATCAAAGAAAACGAGACCGTTCAGGTACACAATCATGAACAACTGATCTACCCGTTGAACCGGCTTCCGTCGGATTTCGGGAGCGTCATTCAGGACGTGGAAAAAATGTCCCATGGAGACTTGCGGCGGATCGTCAACGACATCCGCGAGGCGGGTGAGAATCCGTTGATCTATCTGCCGGATTTGCGCATCAAGGAGGCGTTTCCCTTTGCGGT
Organism: Candidatus Omnitrophota bacterium; assembly: GCA_013177805.1. GTDB lineage: Bacteria > Hinthialibacterota > Hinthialibacteria > Hinthialibacterales > Hinthialibacteraceae > JABLXU01. The sequence goes on along the minus strand of JABLXU010000038.1, from coordinate 39,070 downwards.
GCTGTTCCTGGGATTATTGGCTTACGCGATGGTGTTGAAACTCGGCTCCGGCGGCCGGGCTTCGGGCATCGGGACCGGCCTGGTCGCGGTGATTTTTTACTTTATGACGCTTTCCTTGGGAAAGAGCTTCGCCCAGACCGGCACTCTCTCTCCCTGGATCGGCGCTTGGGCGCCCAACGTGATCTGTTTCGCGTTGACGGTCTATGTCTTCAACCGCCTGCGGTACGAAATTTAATATTTGAAAAAAAATACGCAATCTTTGTTCTTTTGAGAAAGGGAATGGTTTCGCGTTCTCATTCGTAGTCATACCGCGGATCAAGCACTGAGACAGTTCTGCGGTGGGATAAATCGTTACAAAGGAAGTTATTTTCTTCGCATTTCTCATTTTTCTCATTGACTTTGGTTAATTCTATTCCTTAAACTCAGCCATACGATTTTAAAATCCATAACACGGAGGGAGACTCATGCAGAACAAAACAAGAACAGCGGTATTGGTTGCTTTTCTGCTTTGCGTAACCGTTATGGCGGCCACCGCGCAAGAAAAATGGGACATCGTGTGGACGGATTACGAAAACAACCCCGTGACCTTAGAGGGGGTGGGTGACCGCGCCTACATGCCTTACATCCTGTATAATTCCAGTTGGCCGGCGGAGTCGCGTTACCGGATCTGGTACGATTATGCCAGTATCAATGGTCTGGCTTATTCTTATTCCGCCGATGGGATCCACTGGGCACCGGCGGTTGCGGTGACCGGCCTGAACACGGAGGGGAGTGCTCCTCAAGGGCGTCCGGTGGTGCTGTACAATCCGGAATGGAGCAAGCCATACCGCCTCTATTATTACGGGAATCCCGGCGATGTGTGGCAGGTGCGGGTGGCGGAAAGCGCCAACGGCATTGCGTTTGAGAACGACCAGACCGCTTTGTCTGGCGATGGATTGGGTACTTACCCGGACGGTCATGCCGTGGCGTATTTCCCGGGCCGCGAAGAGCCGTTCTGGATGTATTACCGGGGAGGAGCCGGCATTTTGTACGCTTCTTCGTATGATGGGTATTCGTTCGTGGAATGGGGATACATCAACAACATCACTGACCCTGCCTTTGCCGCACAGCCCACCCAGGTGTTCAGTCTCGGGCAGAATGATTACCGGATGTATGCCTTTGACACCAACACGAAGATCCAACTCTTAGTTTCGGCGAATGGTTATGATTGGGAAATCTGGGATAATCCACTCCCCGGTGTCGGTTCCACCGGCAGCACCGGGGCTTGGAACGACGAGCGGAATTATTACGCTTCGATTGCCTATTTGGGCGAAGGGCGTTTTATCATGGCGCGCGGGGGGCGGAACGCCGCCAGCGGCCTGTACCGGACTGGAATCGCATTCGGCCGGAGTGAATTTTTTGAGAAATACGATGTGGGCCATTGGCAATATTTCTCCCCCTTTGATGATTACAACGCGGAAGGTTGGTACACGTACGGCTCCAACGCGGGAGCTAACGAAGACGGCGTCCAAACGTACGTGAAACAAAACGCGGATGGGACCGTGACCATCGCGGACCGGCGGGATAGCGGTAATTTTTACCTCGTGCGCGATGCTTATTGGATCGTGCCATTCACCGTAGAGGCGCGCCTCCGGGTCGATCAAGCCACCGGCACGGGCGCGGATGAAGAATTTCCCAAAGCCACGATCGCCTGTATGATGAATGATTCCTTCCACGTAGGTTCCGAAGCGTGGCAGCCTGCTTTCGCGCAAACCCGGTTCGGCGCTTGGAACCTGGCCGCCGATCCCAGCGCGGACGCGGACAATACCCAATTTCAAACGTACACGGTGGTATGCCGGTTTGACGAAGCCGCCCGGGACGCCTTAATCCGTGATCCCAACGACGCGAACGCGAATTTGCTTCTGAGCGTTTACGATGTCTATCTCAATCGCGATTTTTCCGCTCCGAAAGTGACCTTCCACAATACCGGCTGGGCGGGTTGGCCCGAGGTGAGTCCATACGGGCGGGTGGATCTTGGATTTCCGGGTCCCAGCGCCGGCGTAATGACGGCGGATTGGATCCGCTGGGGCAATGGCGTGATTCTGGATGCGAACGATCCGGGCGCGACACCCGTGACGGAATGGAGTCTTTATTAAGACGGGATGCCCTCTTGGTTTAGAAGAAAAAATGGGGGAACCTTCGGGGTTCCCCCTGGATTTTTTCTCCCAGTATATCAAATCCCACTTTTGGTCAGAATAAAGGATGGCAAGGTCATTCCGCATAGATGGCCGGCGTGGATTATTGGGATGCGACGGTATAGCTTAATTTTCCGGATGTCAGAAATTGGCGGTCGCCGGTGAAGGGGATCAAAACCACTTGGAATTGATACACATGCCCGCTTTCCGGACCGCCGGCGAACACGGTGTTGGTAGAAAAATCGCCCCGGGCATTCCATAAGAAATAAGGAATGGATCCGCTATACGTTTGTCCCAAAAATTGATACTTGCCGCCATCGATGCTGACCTGCACATGGTAATCCCGGACAGTGGCTTCATCGACCCCGAAATTCCAGGCGATTTGCAGGGCCCGCGTGGCGGGACGGTCCTCATCAAATCCGCTGGAGTTGACCGGTGCCAGGTCATTGCCGCCCAGGATGTCGTCATAGAGGCAGATTTGGCCCGGCTGCAGCGAAGGATTTTCATACTGATCGATGGTGACCGTGTTGCCCCCCGCCATGTTATAGCCGACCGGCGAGGCTAAATCGAAATAATCGTCCGGCCCCAATTGGCCATCGATGCGGATCACCCGGAAATTGTAAACTGAATTGAAATCAGGCCCTTTGGAGAATTCTCTCGCCAGAAAGTTCGTTCCCGCCATCCATTTCAAGCAAGTAGCCTCGCCGCTTCCGCTCCGCCCCAGGTATTTCATCCCCCCGATGCCTTTGCGGACATACACATGCCAGTCCGTGGCATCGCCTTTTTCCATGTCCCAGGCGATGACGATGTTACGCTGATCAGCCGCGTCGAATTTGGTGAGACCCGCCAAATCATGGTTTTTCAATTGCGACAACGCATCAGGACGGGTCACGATGTCATAATCGAGAACAAACACATGCTGGAGCCGGATGTGGGGATCGATGGTCGGCAAGGGGGTGTTGGTCGGCGTGGGCGATGGGCCGGGCGTGTGCGTCCGCGTCGGGGTCATTGTGGGCGTGTGCGTCGGCGTCCGGGTGGGCGTCGGCGAGGGGAAGTTGGACGTCTTGAGCCCGGTATAGGTGGTATTGTTGTTTTCCCGGAACGATTCGGTAACCCATTCGCCCGAATCGATGATGCAGCCGATGTAATAATTCCGGTTGGGGTACAAATCATTGGGCAGGGTGACCGGCAGGGCGACCGTCCACGGAGCGTAAAATACCTTCAAATTGAAATCATAAGAAGCCAGTAGGCGGTCCGACTTGCTGATGACCCAGTCATCCGACAAGTAGAACTGCCCTTTCACAAGATGATCGGTGCGTCCGTTGTTCTCATACGAGAATTCCACCTGGATGGCTTGCGCGTTGTTGACAAAATACGTCGGTTCAAAAACGCTCCAATCCCGGGGGAGCTCCACTCCGTTCGCGTTGAACACGCGGCAGCGGTCGTGCACGCTGTATTCCCCGCTGCTGCCCACCCATCGCCAGTGGACCACGCTCAGATCTTCCTTATATTGACTTCGCGCGCCATAAAGAAACATCAATCCCCCGCTGGCGTCCGGTCCCAAGTAGGCTGTGGCCTTGGTGTTTTCAGGATGAATATGGGTCCAATCCGAGCCCATGATGTTGTACCAGATGGCATTATGCGCCAAGCCGAACACATGGCCCAATTCATGCAGGAACGTGGTTTGGAAGGGCCGGTAAGGCCCTCCGTAGGAAATAATTCCGTTTTTATCCTCAAAAGGGGTCCAGGCGACATTCGCGTCGAAAAATATATCGGCTTCGGTCAACCTCGAGCCATCGCGCCACCACTTGGTCACCGCCGGTGCCCCCCCAGGACATCTTGATTCGTAACAAAACAAACTTCATTTTGCCCATTACCGATGGATATGCTCGTGTCATCGAAGGACAGGAGGACCTGGCAATTGCTGGGATTGTTGGAATTAAAATCCATGATGAACAAATCCAGCGCGCTGCGGTACGCGCTGCCCGATAAGAAACTATTATAACCGGCGGACATCGGAATGATGGGGCCATCCCATCGCACGGGATTGCCATTCACAATATGGTAGTAAAATGAATAGGCTGGGGACGGTGAAATGCAAAACCACAATAGAAACGCGAAGATCGGCTTGTATCTGATAATCTTCATGATGACGTTTCCTTTCCCGAACATGGAATTCTCAATCCAGGATCTATTGTGCCGGGTCGGCAGGCGTGGCCTCGTCCATGACTTGGGCTTGGAATGGCAGATCGATATTCTGGCTGAGTACCTCCGCCAAGCCACTGAGTTCCTCCCGGGTATGCAGCTCCGTCACCATTGACTGAATATGCGCGAGATACATAGCGGTATCCAGCACGGCGCCGGATGGGATTTGCGCAACCGGTGGTGTTTCATAAGGCGACAGGTTCGAAGCGGCTGTTAGGATCTCTTTTCCGGCGATTAGCCGGCTCTGCGTTATGGAAAGATTTTTATTCGCGCCCGCCAAAATAGTCTGATCGAGGCTCTTGGTGAGGAGGGTGGGATACATGTCTTCCAGAACGCGGCGGTTTAGCAACAGAAGATTTTCAATCGAGATCTTGTTCTGGTCCAACGCCAGAAGTTTGGCGGTCGCCGTGCGGACGGTTAAAGCGGAATTCACGGCATCGGGAGAAAACAAATTGCGTTTGGCCAAAAGAATACTGAGGTCGCGATACATCAACAGTTGGTTGTAGTTCCGGGGAATCGAGCGGACTTCGTAAGGAATCAAGCGGCTCATCACGCCCAGTTCGCGAATCCGCTCCGTAGGGATGTCGTAGATCAGCCGTTGGGGATCAAAGGTTTTGATTAGTTCGAGGTTGCCAGGATCCCTCATGAGCGCGCGGGATTCTTCGCTCAAATCCGAAAGAACCAGTTGATCCAAAGAACGTTTCGGCGACAGCAGGGATTGGCTCAACCGGCTGAAATCGCGGATATCGAGGGGATGCAGCCGGGCGGCGTACAGGGGATCCTCACTTAACAGCAATTCGTGGCCTTCGTAGGTATAGACCGCGCCCTCGTAGATCCGGATGAATCCCTGCTGCCAGCCCACCAACGGGCACATCTGCGTTCCGTTGCGCCGGACGAAAAAAACACCTTCATCCCCAACGCGGAAAAACGGCACGCCTTCCACTTCCAGCACATGCGAAGGATCGTTCTCCTCCGGCCCTCCTTCCATCCGGAGGGTAATGGTTTTACCGGCCGAGGATTTCCCCTTGAAAACCTGGTTGATGGAACAGGTGACGAACGTGTGGGGGACCGGGAGGCTGCCCCGGCCAATGGCCGTAGATGATTTGTATTGGATCGCGGTCACGTGGCCCGCGAAGATCAATTCGGCCTCTTTCACCAAGTGCCGGTCCATCACAGGATACAAGGTGGAAGCGTGTAGTTTTAATGGCATAAATAAAATTAGAAATATAAAGCCACTATTGAAATAATTTTTTGTGTTCATGGTTTTTATTTCTCCTTAAGATAGAGAGGAATTTGGGATGTCGGCGCCGATCCAAAAATTGTTACAGATATATAGATATCTGAATCATCTCATTGGGGCAACAGAATGTCAAACGGTTTTTTGGGTTGGTCAGATAAGCGCGAGCCGCTCTTCTTCCATTTTTTTAATGGCATGAAGGATGAAAAGGCATTGAGATGAAGGGGAAAAGGGCGAATTTCCGGGTCGACTGCGGACAGGCCCGTTCAGGATCTTCATGCAGTCTGCCGTGGAGATTCGCCCTTTGGAATAAGTTCAATCAGACAATCCAGGGCATGGCCGCGGCGGATGAAAAACGTTTCACCTGCCGGAGGGGGTATCTTGCCGGCTCTAGAATGCCCCGCTATTTTCGATGATACCCGAAAATGAATCGACTTTCAGGCTGGCGCCACCCACTAGCGCGCCGTCAATATCCGGCTGGGTCAGCAGTTCCTTCGCGTTGTCGGGCTTGACGCTCCCGCCGTACTGGATGCGGACGGTTTCAGCGGTATCGCGGTCGTAGAGGCCGGTGATCACTTCCCGGCAGAAGGCATGGACGCTTTGCGCGTCGGCTGGGGTGGCGGTTTTACCAGTGCCGATGGCCCACACTGGCTCGTAGGCGATAACCATGCTCTTCACTTGCTCTTTGGTGAGGCCTGCCAGGCCGCCCCGCAGGTGATCTTCCACCACCGCTTCGGTTTGGCCGTCCTCACGTTCCTGCTCGGTTTCTCCGATGCACAGAATGGGAATCAGGCCGTGAGCCAAAGCGCATTGGACTTTTTCGTTTATGAACGCATTGGATTCTTTGAAGATCGTCCGGCGTTCGGAATGCCCCAGAATCACGTACTGGCATCCGCAATCTTTCAAAAACAGGGGAGAAATTTCGCCGGTATAAGCCCCGTCGGTTTTGGGATACATGTTTTGAGCGCTGAGGGCGATCCGGGTGTTGGCGATCACGGCCTTGACCTCCCGCAAGGCTGTGTACGGAGGTCCCAGGACAATGTCCACGGCCGTGGTTTGCCCATATTTCGCCACGAGGCCCCGAGCCAGTTGTACGGCGGCGTCCACTGTGCCCGCGTTCATTTTCCAATTGCCCGCGATGATCAATTTACGCATAAGATGAGTCACTCCTTCGTTGGAATCGGATAGAGGGAATTTTGGATATCATAACATCCGGTGGGGAATGAACCCAGACCGGTGGAAATTCGATTTGATTTATCAAATTACTAAAAAATAGTTAGGAGACGCGGTCCAGAAAACACGGAAAACGGACAAAAAAAAGGATGAGTTGAGAAGATGGGGGACTATCTCAAATCTCATCCTAAGAGGAGAAAAGGAGAACGAAATGGCTTTCGTTCTGCCATTCTGTTTTTTTTATCAATTGTCGGTTTTCTGCCGGGATGTCTTGATGCGCGCCGCTCTTTTTTTTAATCCAATTTTTAATCCAATGGTTTATATTTCAGCCGCAGTCAGTCTCTTTTTAAACGAGTATCGTTCCCCACGGTTTTTCCACCTGTTGATACAATACCTCGTAAGTATAAGATTTCAGGTCAAAATCCAAAGTGATTCTTCCGGGAAGCGATGGGGATTTTGTCCAATTCACCTGTCATGAAGGGTGAATGAAGCAAAAAACGCACCAATTTGCCTTTCTTGATTCTTTTTTGATTCACTTTTTCTCTTATTTAATAACTATATCCACGAAACAAAAATCTGTCAAAAAAATTTTTCTTCATTGCCAGAGGAGGACGGTGGCCATGGCCAACAAGCCTTCGGAAGAGGTCATGATCACCCCCTCCGTGCGGGTGGCTTTCACGCTGACGTCCTTTTCGGTTATTCCCAAAGGTTGGGCTAGCGAGCGCCGGATGGCCAACATGTGCGGTGCCAGTTTGGGGGTATCGGTCACCACAGTGCAATCCACGTTGCCCACCCGGTAGCCCGCGTCCTGCACCAGCAGCATAATGGTGCGCAGCATTTTAAGGCTGTCGGCGTCCTTGAAACGGGGATCGGTGTCGGGAAAATGCTGGCCGATGTCGCCCAAGGCCAACGCGCCCAGGAGGGCGTCGATCACGGCATGGGTTAGCGCGTCCGCGTCGGAGTGGCCCAACAGGCCCCGGTTATGAGGAATGGTCACCCCACCCAAGACCAGCCGGCGGTTTTCCGCCCAACGGTGCAGATCGAAACCGTAGCCAATGCGCATATTCATGGTCATTTTCTCCAGAAACGTTTTCTCCAGGAAAATTGGGGATCAGAGACATCACGGGAATGAATCCCTGCGGCTGGACTTTCTCCCGGAGGAGAGGGAATTCGGAATCCGCCGTTGAAATCCTCTGCGTTGTTCCTTGATGAGGCGGGTGTGATGTGCCATTTTTCCCGGCATCCCATCATATCCGGTTTGCTTTCGTTGATAAATCCATATTTAATGGGATATTGGATCCTGAAAAGGGATGGGAGGATCAACCATGATACGTTGGTTTGGGGTTGTGTTGAGTTTTTGGATCTGGTTGCCGGCCGCGTTGGCCGCAGCCCCGGATGAGCCGTTTGCCCAGGAAACCGTCAAACGCTTGATGTACAAGGACTTGGATATTGCCGCAGTCCAGGACGCCTTGGTGGATAGCCAGGGGCGTTTGCATCTATTGACGGATAACGCGCTTCTGCTCTTCACCGGGGATTCTCCCCGGAAGGTGGATGACACGATTGGACTTCCTGTATCTCCGGGAATGAAAATGACGGTGGCGCCCGGACGGGACAATGTATTCGGTTTCGCTGGTCCGGAAGGTCTGTATCTCTATGCGAGCGGAGGGAAAGCGGTTCTCATGCCGGCGGAGTTGGGGCCGGTCTACGCAATCGTGGCCTCCGCACGGGGCGATGTATGGGTGGGTTGCGAAAACGGCTTGTTTGTTTGGAAAAGAGGGAGCCAGAAACCGCAACGGATCGAGGCGGTTCAAGGCCCGGTGAGCGCTCTGGCCTGGAATGAATCCCAAGGTTTGGCGGCTGGCACCCCGTATGCTTTGTACCGGTTTGATGGATCGGTATGGCGGCACACATTCATCCCCGGGCTGATTGATGCCTCCGTTACCGCCTTGGCATTCGACGAGGGTGGCCGGCTGTGGATCGGCAACCGGGACTGTATCAATATTCAAAATCCCGATCAAACCTTCGAACGCGTGAGCGGCCTGCATGGTTTGCCCTACAACCGGATCACGTGTCTGACCTCCGGAAGCGGCAATACCGTCTGGATCGGGACGGAGAAAGGAGCGATCCGTTGGCGGGATGGGCGATGGAACTATTATTATGGTCCCCGGTGGCATCCCGGGGAGCGGGTATTGAGGATCGCCCTGGATGAAAACCATGTCACCTGGCTGGTGACGGATGAGGGACTGGCACAATTGACGTTCGAGATGTGGTCCCTGAAGCGCAAGGCCGCGCATTATGAAAGCCTGACAAGGCCCCGGCACGACCGTCACGGCTTAGTGGCGGATTGCGCGCTGCGGGAGTTTGGCAATCTGGAAAGTTTTTTCCTTAAGGACAACGATAACGACGGATTGTGGACCAGCATCTATCTGGGAGCGCTTTGTTTCCAATATGCGGTTACGAAAGATCCGGAGGTGAAGCAAAAAGCCTGGCGGCATTACGAGGCCATGGAAATGTTGGAGCGGATTACCGGCATTCCTGGATTTATCGCCCGTTCGTATGTCATCAAGGGAGAAGAACACAGCAAGGGCGGGGAATGGCATCCCACTCCGGATGGCGAATGGACCTGGAAAGGGGACACCAGTTCCGATGAAATGGTGGGCCACCTGTTTGTCTATCCGCTGGTGTATGATCTGCTGGCTGAAACGCCCGAAGAGAAAGAGCGGATCAAGGGATTGGTTTCCCGGATCATGAATTACGTGGTGGACAATGGATATTACCTGCTCGATCTCGATGGGAAGCCCACGCTCTGGGGCGTATGGGCACCCGAGAAATTGAACCACGATCCCGAGTGGACGGTGGAGCGGGGGCTGAATTCGTTGCAGATGCTGTCGTTTCTCCTAGCCGCCCATCACGTGACCGGCGAGCCGAAATTCCTTGATTGTTTCAACGATTTAGTTGAAAACCATGGCTATGCCGACAATGCCATCAACCAAAAAATCGAGCTGCCGTCGGAAAACAACCATTCCGACGATGAACTGGCCTTTTTGCCGTATTACATCCTGTTCCGCTATTTGGACACTGTCAAAGACGAAACGGTCAAGGCTAAGCTCCGCTTGAGTCTCGACCGGGCCTGGAAAATCGAAGAACCGGAAAAAAGCAGTCTTTGGAATGTGATATACGGTTCGTCGGGAGCCAAGGAATTCGGATTGGAAGACGCGCTTTGGACCTTGCGGGAGTGGCCGTTGGAATTGATCGACTGGCCGGCTCCTAATTCGCACCGGCTGGATATCCGGATTCATCCTGATCTTACCCGCGCGGGCCGCAAGCAAAGTGTGGCCGTGCTCCCGCCGGATGAGCGGCGCGTGATGCGGTGGAACGGCAATCCCTTCGAGCTGGACGGCGGCGGCGGCCACGGGGAGGATGATCCGGGAGCCTGGCTGCTGCCCTATTGGATGGCGGTGTATCATGGTTTCATAGAGTATCAACCATGAGATCGGGGAGGTTGGGCGATGAAGATTCAATGCGCTTGTGCCGGATGGCCGCGGGTGGGAATCGGTGTGGTTCTGGCCGGATTGCTCAGCATGGTTAATATCAGTCCCTCCTTCGCGCAATTAGCCAAAATTCAACGCAAGACCGCCCAATTGACGGTTCACCCGCCGGTCGTGGCTGAGGGGCGAGCCGTGACGGTTCTCGTGCGGCCGTTTGATAAAAACACCTTGCTCCGCGCCAGTTTGATCCAGCCTTCGGGCGTGGCTCTCGACCGCGCGTTGGTGTCTGGCACCGATCCGGTAGTCCGGGTGATCCTGCACGCCCCGGCGGATAGCCAGGGGATGTACAAGGTGGTGCTCGAAGCCCAGCGGAGCGGGCATTGGATTCCGGTGGCCGAGGAGTCCGTCGTTCTTCTGCCAAATTGTTGGAAAGATTTGCAGGAAATCTTGGACCGTGCCCGGGCGGTGGAAGAAAAAGCGGGGGACTCCAATCCCAGTTTGATCCGGGCGGCCTGGGCGGTCCTGGCCGCGGGCGAGGATCTGATGGAACGGCTGAAACTGGCCGGGACCGGTGATAGCTGGGATCTGCAACGCCGCTTGGCCGCCTTACGTACTAAAGTGGAAAAACTGGAAGGTGGAGTTGATCCCTTCGCCCAAACCGATGGCTATCAGTTACGTGGCTATCGGTCTCCCCTAAATGGCGAAATGCAACTTTATTCGCTGTATGTTCCCAAAAACTACAATCCGGATCAGTCCTGGCCGCTGGTGGTGATGCTGCATGGCGCGTGGTCGAACCATCATTTGGCTCTCCGCCGGGTGATGGGCAAACCCAACGAACGGGGGGAAGATGACGCCCGCGCCAAGCGCGTCATGCCCGCGCTGCCGGAGGTTCCCTATCTGGTTGTAGCCCCCAATGGCTTTGAAACCATGTCGTACCAGGGATTCGCCGAGGATGATGTGTGGCGTGTAATCAGTGAAGTTCAGGCTTTGTTCCATGTCGATCCAGAACGCGTTTATCTCACGGGATTGTCCATGGGCGGCGCGGGTACGATGAAACTGGGATTGCGTTATCCGGACCGGTTCGCGGCCATTGCGCCGGTGTGCGGTTTTGTAGGGGCTTTGACTGGAGTAGAGGAGGAAGCCGGCCGTCCGGCTGTGTTCCGCCGCTTGGAAACGTGCATGTCCTCCTTGCCGATCGCGGAAAACGCCTTTGCGCTGCCGGTAAAATTGATGCACGGTGAAGCGGATCCGGTCGTGCCGGTGAAAAATTCCATCGCCCTGCATGACCGGCTTCAGGAACTCGGATACCGTGTGGAAATGGAAATCTATCCCGGGGTGGACCATGCCGCCTGGGTTCCTGCTTACGAAAACGCCCGGATTTTCGAATGGTTTTCCCAGTTCCGTCGCGATCCAGCCCCCCGCAAGGTGATTTACAAATCCGGCGATCCTCAGGGAGGCTCCTCCTACTGGACCACCATCGAAGAACCGGAGCGCATCCGCGAATTCGCTCAAATCGAAGCGAAAGCGGACAGCGGCGTTATCACCGTCACAACGTCCAACGTCCAACGTTTTTCCCTGGCTGTTCCCCATTGTCTAATTCCCTTCGAAAGCGTGGCGGAGATTCAAATCGATGGACAAACCGCCTACCGGGGAACAATGGGAGAGCGAATCCGGTTTGCCAAGGCCGATGGGGATTGGAAATGGACGCGGCAAGAGTTCCCGCGGCGGTTGCTTCCCGGAATGTCCGGCCTGGATGAAGCCATGGAACAGCGCCACGTGTACGTATATGGAACGGATGGTCCGGCGGATGCCGTGGAAGAAGCGCGTTCGTTGGCGGTGGCCAAGTCGCTGAAGGGAACCGTTGCGGATGTGCAATGGAAAGTATTGCCGGAGGACGCGCTAAGTCCGGAAATCCTGAAGGAAAACAACGTGGTGTTGTTTTCCACCCTTTCAGGGTCTTCCTTCTTGAAACGGCATCTGGGCCAATTGCCTCTTCAGGCGAAGAACGGGCGGTTGGAATTTGCGGGGAAACCTATCGAGGCGAATCAGGGGATCTCGTTCATTTATCCCAATCCGGCCAATCCGGAACGGTATGTGTTAATCAATACGGCTTCTACACTCGAGGGATTGAAGGCCTTGCGGAATTTCGCAGCCACCCAGCGCTTCATTCGCCTGAACGCCAGCGGCGACTTCGTCGTGTTTTCGGCTGAGGGAAAATCCCTTTGGACCGGATTGTTCGACAAGAATTGGAATGTGGAAGTGATGGAGGAGTTGTAATAACTGGGATCAATCAAGGTTAGAATAGAGATAACTACTCTCAAGTTAACATTAGTATTTAGGCATTCCTTTTTTTAATACACGGCGGCGCGTCAGGAGTGTTGTCCAGAGCGAAATCTCTGTGAAACAGGCGGTAAAAGAAATAATCCCCTCTTCCTCGGAGAGAGGAGGCTTGGGGAGGGAAATCCTGAAAGGGCGAAATTCGTCCTTTCTCCGCCATCGATTAAACAGTAACAAATAATGTTACCCCGTGTGTTTCAGCCCAGAACACAAAGACAAAGTTGGATAGCAGTTGTTTACGAGAATGATCATCAATTCGAACAAAAAGGATTTGATAAACTCTACTGATACTCCCAACATCATGAAAACCACCCGATCTTTACTTCGTATCCCTATTGTCCCGGTCCTGTTGCTGGCGGGATTCGCCCTGGCTATGTTGGGCGGGTGTGGAGCGCATTCGCCTTCGTTGCTCAAGGATCAGCGTTCCATCCATATCTCCGTTTTTAAAAACGAAACGGCCCAGTACGCGCTGGAAGAGCGTCTCACCCGGTCCATGATCCAGGCGTTTCAACGCGACGGGCAATTGCAAGTCGTCTCGCAATCCTCCGCCGACTTGCAAATGGAGGGCGTGATCACCGAGGCCAAGGTCACTCCCATGGCCCGCACCGATCTGGACCGGGCCGTGGGGTACAATATCACCGTTACCTTGATGGTGACCGTGTTGGATACCGCAACCGGCCATCCCCTGATGAAAGACCGTCCCTTCTCGGCGCAAGGGACCTTCATTTTGACTAATGAACCCACCTTCGACCGTTCGCAAGACGTTACGGATAACCTGTCCGAGCAGGTGTTGAGCGCGTTGATCGAGGGATGGTGATCACGGGCCGCCATGGCGAAACGGGAACCGAATATCCTGCTTGTGACCGGCGGTGATACGCTGCAACTTGAGAAAACCGTGGCCGAGATCGTGAAAAAGCGATTCGGCGAGGGGGAGGTGGACTGGGTCCGCCTGGACGCCGGCGCGGGTGAAACCCGGCGGGCAATCGAGGAAGTCCGCACCGGCTCGCTGTTCACCCCCAACAAAGTCGTGCTGCTAGGGAATATCGAGAAGATCCCCAAGGATCCTCCCAAAACCAAGGGGAATCTCGAAAGCAAGAGTGATCTCGAAGTCCTGACCGATGCCTTGCCGCGGTTGGGAGGGGATATCCTGTTCCTCATGCTGGGCACCGATAAAAAAAATGTCCCCATGGCGTTGCTTCAGGCTTTGGGCAAGGATCGGGTGCGGGAGATTTCCAAGACCACGCCGGCGCAAATTCGCGCGGCTGTTCTTAAACGGTGCGCGGATCAGCAAGTGACCATGGAAAAGGACGCGCTGGAGTGGTTCATGAACGTCTGCGGCGACAACGCCGAAACCGCCCGGCGCGAAGTGGAAAAGCTGTTGCTGTGGGCGGACGAGAGCAAGACCATCACGCGGGAGATGTGCCGGCGGCTGGTGCAGACCGAGGAGGAAGAAGATATCTGGGCGATCACCAACGCCGTGGCCGCGCGTGACACCGTGTTGGCCTTGAAAACCCTGGACCGCCTCCTGGCCCAAGGCGATGACGAGATCGGCGTCACTGCCCGGTTGATCGGCAATTTCAAGGCCATGTACCACTGCAAGGCGTTGGAGGCCGATAAAGTGCCAATCGCCGAATGGGCTAAGCACGTGGGGCGGCAAGGTTACGCGCTGAATAGCGCCCATGAGCGCAGCCGGAAATTTACCCTGGAGGCCTTGCGGCGGGACATCCATTTGCTGCGGGAAGCGGATTCGGACCTGAAAGGGCGAAAACCGACCAATCCCCCGATCTATAAACGCCTTGTCCTGGAACGTCTGATCCTGGATTTGAGCCAAGAGAGACAAACGGAGTCCAGTACATGACGCCTTCCCGGAAATAGACTATCTTACTACTGATTTCGCTTGAAAAATCCTTTCCGGTTCCACACCCTTTCCGTTCTTCCGCCGGACCAAGTATCATGAACAGGAAAGAGAGTGTGACCCATTATTTCGGGCGCTGCGCCTGATGGAAATAGGGAGTAAATCAGCATGAAATGTCGCACAATACAACTGGGACTATGGCTCTCGCTGTGGGGAATGGCCCTTGCGGTGGGAGGAGCGGTACGCGTTATGGCGCAGCAGGAAGGATGGTGTGAGGAGAAATACATCGTCCGGGCCAGCACCATGAACGACCGGGTGACCATGCCTTCCGTGGCCGCGGAAGGCGACAACGTGTATGTGGCCTACCGGCAAGGAAATATCAAGGTGATTTATTCCCGTGACCGGGGGAAAACCTGGAGCCAACCAGTGGATCTCGGTCCAGAGTTGCGGGTGACCAGCGCTCCGGCCATCGCGGTCATGGGAGACAAGGTCGTGGTGGTCTGGCCGGCCCAAGTGGAAGTCGAAACCTTGAATCCCTTCCAGCTTTTTCTGTCGGAAAGCGACAACGCGGGAGTTTCGTTCTCTCCCCCCCGGCAAATCACCCAATCCCGTGAAGATACCTTTTCTCCTAAATTCCTTTTGTATAATGGCCAGGCGATGCTGCTTTGGCTGGAGACGCCCTTGGCCGAGACGCTGGGCCGCATTCCTTCGATTTCCCGCCCGGACTTCCGGCCTGAATCGGTGGAGGATCTATACAATACCCGGGTCACCCAGGGCAGCTTGGAAGACCGGATGCGCCGCGTCCGCACCACGTTCTATGTTCGTTCCTACACTTTCAGCACCGGTTCTCTCTCGGCCCCAAACAAGATCGATTTGATCTACGCCGAAAATATCCCACACATTTTCCAACTGTATGGACCCCTAAACGGAGCGCTGTATATCACCGTCAACCAGAACACCGAGATAAAAAGTTACGAATCGAAAGACGGGGGACAGACCTGGATTCCCTATTTTCAGGACCGCCAATATTTTGACCCCCGCATGATGCTGGATTTGAAAATCGTGGACGGCAAGCGGATTTCCACCTGGATCCGGCGCACCACCGGACGGGTGGCGGTCAACTTCCGGCAAGGGATGGAACTGAAATCCGTGCAATTGGCGCCGGAGCATAACGTCCGGTACGTTCCCCGCTTGGCTTACAGCGACGGGGATTGTCATGTGGTCTGGGAAGCGGGGTCCGGCGATGACAGCTGGGTGACTTATATTCGCACCGACAAAATTCCCCCTACTTCCACAGTCACCGCGCCTGCCAGCCCATCGGTGACGGGACGCCAGGTGGAATTTCAATGGCAGGGCGATGACAACATTTCATCTCCCAGCCGTTTAGTGTACGCGTTCACATATGATGGCAAAACATGGTCGGCGCCGCAGCCGGAAACCAAAACCGTTTTGCCGGCTCCTCCCGATGGCGAGTATGTTTTCATGGTCCGGGCCGAGGATGTGGCGGGCAACATCCAGGAAAAACCGGCCGAATTTGCTTTCAACACATTCCAATCCGCGCCGGAAACCGCCATCACGCAGTCTCCCTCCCCTGCCCAACCTGTCAACTCGCGTTCGGTGACGATTGCCTTCAAGGGAGAAGACAACTCCGACAAACCGGAGCAGTTGGAGTATTCCGCCCAGGCGGATGATGGGGATTGGACCCCCTTCGCCCGAGGCACCACTCATACCTTCACCAATCTCTCCAACGGGACCCATACGCTCCGGATCCGGATGAAGGATTCGCGAGGCAATGTGGATTCCACTCCCGCCGAATGCACCGTCACGGTGAAGGTGGGATTGGAACTGGTGCTCGAGTCCACGCCCCCGCTCAGCACCAACGCGGATGTGATCCAATTCGGCTGGAGCGCCAAGGACGACAAAGGCAATCCTGTGCAACTCAACTATTTCTACCAGCTGGACAAGGAGCCGGTCCAGGAGTTGCAGACCGCGCAAACCTTGGAATTGAATGAACTGGAGGAAGGCCGGCATGTCATTCAAATCTGGGGCCGGGAAGCCTCGGGTGACGAAACCCAAAAAGAAGCGTTCGCTTGGTTGGTCGACCGCACGCCTCCGGAAACCAGGGCTACGTTCAACCGCGAATACAATGGATCGTTTCCGGTGATTCAACTGGAGGGAACGGATTCCGAATTGCCGGACGGCAGCCGGGTCACGCAGCCCCGGATGTTCGAATATCAAATCAAGGATGGCCCGTGGGTGAGTTTCGAACACGCGGGTGCGGCCTTCACGTTCGACCGCCCGCTTTCCTTTTATGAATGGGGCTATATTTTGAAAATCCGCGCAATTGATGCCGCCGGCAACGCGGATCCCACTCCGGCGGAGGTGGATTTACGCGTTTTCGCGCGGACCAATCCCTACCTCTTTTATACCGTCGTGGTTGTGGCGGCGGTGGTCTTGTTGTACCTGTTCAAATTATTGGTTGGCCGCTTGTTAACCAGCCGGCCGCGACGCCGGTCTTCCGTGCCGGAGGCCGCCTCCGCTTTTGGAATCAAGGAAGAAACCGCCACGGCGGAGAAAAAAGACTTGTTCTCCACTACAACCTCTACATCATCCTTTAAGTTTGACGATGATGATGACGATCTGGATGATTTGTTGAAAAACAAGTAATCCTGGAATCAATCATCGGTATAGTCTTTGGATGGAGGCGTTAACCAAACGCCTCCATATTTCTTTATGGCTTTTTGCTAAATTACAAAACTTTCTTGGCGTTTTATCCGGAGGGGGACAATGGATGGAAACGTGTAACCAGTCCCTCTTCATTCGGGAGAGTGTCAGGGTGAGGGCAATCCGGAAGGGGTGGGGGTGAATTCTTTCCTTTCACCGCATTCGAGCAAATCGTTTCTTTTCTTTTGGGGAGGCACAAGAGGAGATCCCATCGGCGGGATTCACTCAACTCTCCAGCACGACCTGGGCTACCGCCATATCGCCATCGTGGCTCAGTGTCACATGATAGAGACGCACGCCTTTTTCTTTGGCCAGGACGAGAGCGCGTCCCTCGAGGTGCAGGATCGGTTTGCCGGTCGGCGCGTGGGAAATGTAGATGTCGCTCCAGGCGATGCCCCGTCCCGGGAAATCACTCAAGGCCTTCAAGGCCGCTTCCTTTACCGCGAAACAGGCGGCCAAAAATTCCATGCCGTTCCGGCGGGTTTGGGAGAAGGCGATTTCGCTGGGATGGTACACCCGGCGGAGAAACCGGTCCCCATACCGGTCGATCGACTGTGCGATCCGGCTGATCCGGGCAATGTCCACGCCAATCCCCACAATCGCCATGGTTCCGTCTACAAGCATTCCTCCCGGTTTTGCATCCACGCCTGCACCCGTTGGTAAAGTGTTTCGACGACCTCGTTCAACGAGAGGCCGGTCGTATCGATTACGATGGCCCGTTCCGCCTTTTTGAGGGCACCGATGGGGCGGGTGCGGTCCCGGCGGTCCCGTTCCATCAGGCCGGTGTAGGTTTCTTCGAGCGTGACGGGTTTCCCCATGGCCAGCCATTGCCGATACCGCCGTTCCGCGCGGACTTGAGGATCGGCATCCAGGTAGAAGGGCAATTCCGCGTCAGGAAACACCACGGTGGCAATATCCCGCCCTTCCATTACCACGCCACCGTCCTGGCCCAATTCGCGCTGAAGGGACACCAGCCGTTCGCGTACCTGGGGATTATCGGCGACGGGAGAAGTGGCCGCGCTGACCTCCGGGGTCCGGATCGCTTCGGTAACGTCTTCGTCATTGCACCATACCCGCAGCCGGCCGTCCTGATGCTCGAAACGGATCCGGGCTTCTCCCGCCAAGGCGGCGGTGGCTTCCTGGTTCGAAGGATCTACTCCCTGGCGCATAGCCAACCATGCGACCGCCCGGTACATCGCGCCGGTGTCGATATAGACGAATCCCAAGCGTTGAGCCAACGCGGCCGCCACACTGCTTTTTCCCACCCCCACGGGACCGTCCAACGCTACGATCGGTTTCGCGCGTTTCATGTGTGATTTTCCACCTGGCCTCCGGTTAAATCGCTCAGGATCTGAAAAAATCCGGGAAACGAGGTGGCCACCGGTGCGGTCCCTTGCACCCACGTTTCGCCTTTGGCTGCCAGGCCGGCCACCGCCAGGCTCATCGCCACCCGGTGATCCCCATGGGCGAAACAGCGGGCGCCGGTCAGATCCGCTCCGCCGCTTACCTCGAAACCATCCGGACGTTCATGCAATACTGCTCCGAATTTTTTCATCTCTTCTACGATGACCGCGATCCGGTCTGATTCTTTTACCCGCAGCTCCTCCGCGCCTGTCACTACCGACGGGGTCGAGGCGCAGGCCGCCGCGACGGCGAAGATAGGGAACTCGTCGATCATGCGCACCACGGTTTCCCCTTCCACCCGTGTACCTTGCAGCGGGGCGTACGTTACGTGGATATCCGCGACCGGTTCCGCCCCAAAGTATTTCATATGCCGCAGCGTGATGTGGGCTCCCATGGCCCGCAACACATGAAGCAGGCCGGTCCGGGTGGGATTCACGCCCACTTCCCGGATCACCAGGTCCGAGCCGGGCAAGATGGCCGCTGCCACCATGAAAAAAGCAGCCGAGGAAAAATCCCCGGGGATCCGGACTTCCCGGGCGGCCAAGGTTTGCCCCCCTTGTACCACGCAGCGGAGGTTTTTGCGTTCCATTTTTACACCGAAGGTTTCCAGCATGCGTTCGGTATGGTCCCGGGACAATGCTGGTTCCTCCACCGCGGTCAGCCCTTCCGCGAATAAGCCAGCCAACAGCAGGGCCGATTTCACCTGCGCGCTGGCCACAGGCGAGCGATACTCGATTCCCCGCAGGTTTCCTCCTTCCACCCGTAAAGGAAGGTCGAATCCCTCTTCCAGGGGAGTAAAAGTGGCGCCCATCCGCGTCAAGGGTTCAGTAACCCGCCGCATGGGGCGGCTGCGCAACGAGGAATCGCCGGTGACCGTGGCGGAAAAATCCTGGCCAGCGAGGATCCCCAACAACAGGCGTGTCCCGGTTCCTGAATTCCCCATATCCAGGATTTCCCGGGGGGGATGAAACCGTTTCATCCCCCGTCCATGAATCAGCAGGCTGTCTGGCCGATGTTCTGATTCCACGCCCAATTTTTGGAAGGCGTTCAAGGTGGCTATGCAATCACTGCTCTCCAGAAATCCCCGCACTACCGAGGTCCCTTCCGCCAGCGAGGCCAGCATCACCGCGCGGTGGGAAATGGATTTGTCCCCCGGTACGCGGATGGTTCCCCGCAGGGCGCCCGAAGGCGTGATCCGGCACAGCCCCTGGGTGAGATTTTCATCGAGTTTTTTCATCCTTGTCCCTCGGTTTTGGCCCCGGAGCGTCCGCATGCTGTCACGGAACCGTCGAGCATTCTTGTTGAAACATCTTGAGACATCAATTCCCGGTCAAGCGCTGCACTGAGAAACGATGCATTACTTCTCCCAAAATGAAGCAATAGAAAATCTCATTTTATTCCAGAGCAGTTATTTTTTCAGGACCGGCAGAGGGCTTTCACCCGGAGTTCGGGTAAAAAATCCGTGATCCCCCGTGAAGAGCGCCGGTTTTTTCATTATACTGAAGCTGGCATGGTTTCGATTGAGTCGCAAAAGGCA
This sequence comes from Candidatus Omnitrophota bacterium, assembly GCA_013177805.1. Lineage (GTDB taxonomy): Bacteria > Hinthialibacterota > Hinthialibacteria > Hinthialibacterales > Hinthialibacteraceae > JABLXU01. The sequence continues at coordinate 18,936 of JABLXU010000038.1, read as the reverse complement.
GGGGAGGAGAAGCCATCATGCGGTCGAGCGGTTTTACTCTTATCGAATTGCTCATTGTCGTGGCCATTATCGGAATTCTGGCCGCCATCGCCGTGCCGAATTTCATGAACGCCCAAGTCCGGGCGAAGGTGGCCCGGGCGGAAGCCGATATGCGCAATCTCAAAACCGCCTTGGAATCGTACCAGATCGACTACAATAACTTTCCCCTGGCGCGCTCCAATCCCATCACCAAGGAAACAGGCCAAATCCGGCTCAGCCACCGCTTTTATCCCCTCACCACGCCGGTTTCGTACATGAGCAGCATTCCCAGCGATCCGTTTTACAGTCAACTGAGCGAGCACGATCCCGCGTTTTTCGACACGTACGACTATTTCGATGACTGGTCGTGCGTGAATTACGACAAAGGCGAATCGGGCAGCGGTACGCGCGGGTACAGTTACCGCCTGGCCAGCGCCGGACCGGATAACATCATGTGCTGGGGGCAGCCCAACTACGCCTTCAAACCCGGCGCGACGGGGATCGATTACAGTCCCTCGAACGGGACGGTATCGGATGGGGACATTGTCACGGTGGGGGGGACGGTCAAGAACGGCCGGTATGTGGTGGAGTATCCGATGCGGCAGTATCCGCGCTGGTAAGAGGGGGACTAGGATTTGACGGTTTTGACATACTCCAGCAACGCGGCCCGCCCGAGGTTCCGTTCAATCGTTTTGATTTTCTGGTACCCCGTACCGTAGGGATCGTCATCTCGTGCTTCGAGCCGTTCCAGCGCCTGGGTATATCCTTTGAGTTTCAAAATCTCCCCCGCCACCCACTGGGCGAATCCCTCGCGCAGCTGGGGCGATTGATCGGGAGGGCAATTTTCCGCCTGCCAGGCGTGGGTGTATTCATGGGCGGCGGTTTCGTAGATCATCTCCACGGGCAAACCATACAACAGGAAGATCTCTGAAATCCCGTTCATCCGCCGGTACAAGCCTAATTCCTTGCCGAATAACGGACTGACCATCGATTCGCCCTGCTTGGCCTTGGCCGCGTCTTCCGAAGAAGTCTTGTTCAATTGTTGAACCCGCACGGCATAGGGAGTTTCCACGCGCAGGCCGATACGCTGCGCGGCGAGGCGGCGCACTTCGTCCAGGATAGACCGGATTTTTCGTTCATCGATGATGGCGCGGGAGTTGCACTCCGGGCAGATCTTGCGGCCATCCTGGAACACCCAATAGGATTTGCCCAGCGGTGTCCCGCAGGCGTAGCATTGAGGGCGGTGTTCCTTGCACTCCGCGCAATACACTTTGTCCGAAGAAGCGAATTTGTAGTACGTTCCCGTGATCGGCTTTCCGCAGGAAGCGCAGCGTTGCAGGTGGGGAAGGCATTTCGCGCACACTCCCACCCCACCCTCCAGGTGTTGAACCGGTCCGGGTTTGCCACACGCCATGCACTTGGGATACTGGAGGTAGCATTTTTGGCAAAAATGCTCGTCCCCCTCTTTGGAAGTGTAATATTTGCCTTCGATCCGCTTGCCGCAAAGTTCACAATAAATCGCCCGGGCGAGGCAGGCCCGGCAGAGGACTTCCCCCCGTTGCGTCACGACCTGGTTCTTGCGGTACGGCAATTTACAGGCCGCGCAGTGGGGCAGGGTACGGTCGCAATCCATGCAGATCGTGACGCTGAGATCTTCCAGGCTGTAAGTGAAAAATCGGCCGGTGATCGTTTTCCCGCAGAAATCGCAATGCACCGTTTCGGCCGGCGCGCCGTACGCGGGCCCGATCGCTAATAACACGAGGAAAATAAGATAGTTAAGATAGTTTGGTTTCATCGCGGCCTTCTTATCATTATACCCATTCTGGCGCAGAGAACCAATAACAATCCTATCCGGACGAGATGGCTCTTCCGCTCTACTCTTCCTTGAACCAGAAATACCGGAACAGCATCAAATCCAAGGCGTCCACTTTTCCATCGGAGTTCATATCCGCCAGATTGCGCAATTCCGGCGGCACCGTGGGGATTGGGGTGGATGTGGGTGTGAGCGACGGCGTGAGCGTAGGGGTGGGTGTGGGGGAAGGCCCTGGCGTCACCGTATACGTTGGCGAGGGTGTGGGAGTCGGTGTCCCCTCGATGGCATACACCAGGTCCAGCATGTTGACGATGTGCCAAGGGGCGTTCCTTTCGGCTTGCGTGTTGTTGTTGGAAGGAGAATTGGACGCCGAAAAACTTAGTACATGATTGTATAAGTGATATTCAAATTGATGCCTGGTTTCATCGGGCCGGGGTGTCGCGCTACGGGCGGGAATCCCGATGTTGAATCGTTGGCCGGTTTGGAAATGGTACATCCGGAGGACCACGCTGATTGCCTGGCCGTCGCCGTTGACGTCCCGCCGGGAAAGGAACTCGTCATGCAGATAGAGCATGTATCCTCCCTCTTCGGGAGTGATCACGCTGCCAGAGAGTCCGTCCTCGTTCGTGTCGGTCAACACCTTCTTTTTGTTGTCCCAAAAATAAAACCGCCGGTTGTCCACCTGGGACAGATTGTCTGACAGCACCACTCCGTCTGGCGTGACCGATTCCACCCGCATATCCACGAACCGGAGCAAATCCAGCCGGAGATTGCGTATGGGGGTGGGGATGGTTTGGGGCCGTTGAGCATTTGCCGGTGACAGAATCGTGGGCCGGGGCGTGACGTTTTGCGCCCACACCGGGAATCCTCCGGTGGTTCCCCCAAACACCAGTATCGCCAGCGGGATCAGCATCCATCGCACGATGATTTCGATTCCTTGTTGCATAGGGCGGGTGAGTGGCACGTTTCTTCCCTCATTTGTTTTCTTCGTAATTTCTGGAAAAGGCGGATACCTGAAACGACCGGGGATGGCAAGGAATTGATTCACTTCGGCCAACAGTCCGCAGCCATGCCATCTAAGCCCGGTGAAAAGTTCCCTGCTGTCGTCCGCACTATAGGAAAATATATCCTTTTTGACAATTCCTGGTTCCCGGAGTGGGAGAAAAATGAAAACACCCGGAGAAAAGTTTCTCCTGCCGGGGCGGATCGTAACTTTTTTCTAGAATGCCGGTTAAACCTCCTGGGTAGCACCCTCCTGGGTTGGCGGAATCCGGGCGCGTTCCGGTGCGTATCCCCATTGGCCGCTAGTGCTGGGTTTGATTCAAACCTTGCGGATTGAAACCGCGAATCGCACTCAAGTCGATTTTAGCCGGACTGAGTGTGCCCAGATCCGCTGCCCACGCGGTATGCCATGTGATTTGGAATTAATTCCCCCTTGAGAAAACACATTCTTTCGGCTCGAAACACGGTAAGCGTATGAATGAGTGGTCTGAACTACTCCCGCGGGGGGAGAATTTGGAATGGGGTAACTTTGAAGAGGAGAAATCCATGTCCTCTCTATAATCGGCTGCCTGGTTCCATTCATTCGGAAAGGTTCAACTGGGGTGGCTGATGGGATTTGAACCCACGGCCACTGGAGCCACAATCCAGTGCTCTACCCCTGAGCTACAGCCACCACAAATCTGGCAGGGAAAAATCCGGCAAGTCAAATCCATTCAAACCAAAAGCAATCGTATCTCCAAAAACAGTTTTCGGCAAGACGCGTTGTGCGCCCGCGGGAATCCGGTTTCCCTCCGGCCTGATTGGTTGGCATGATTTTTTATTCGAGGACTTGTTGATATACCGCTTCCGTCTGGGCGGTCATCCGGGATAGTGAGAATCGCCGCGATAACGTCCGCCGCGCATTTTGCACCATGGCCGTTAAGTCCGGTCCGGATTGCAGAGCGCGGAGGATAGCGGACGCGATCCCCTCGACGGAATCGTCGGCTAGAAATCCGTTCACGCCATGCTGAATCAAATCGCGGGAACCGGAGACGTCGGTGGCGATCACGGGCGTTCCGGCGTTCCAAGCTTCCAGGATCGTAAGGGGAAGACCTTCCCACCGGGACGGAAGCACGAACAAGTCCATCATAGCGTAAAGATACCGGGCGTTGGGGCGGTTCCCGGTGAATATACAATGAGGCGCTATCCCCAACCGCTCGGCCATCCGTTCCAGGTTGGTCCGCTCCGGTCCGTCCCCGATGATGAGCAAATACAAATTATTCCGGTGACGGCTAAGGGAGTGAAAAGCCTGGATCAGCCGGTCTACGCCTTTCTGCCAATGCAGGCGCGCTACCGAACCGATCACGTAGCTGTCTTGCGGGAGGGCCAGAGCGTCGCGGATGGTTTGGCGGAGTAGTTGAATATCCTCCGCCCCGGGAGTACGGCCGGGGACGGCGTTCTCGATGAGAAACGCGCGCGGGCGGGCCGTGGGGACGGCGGCGAGAAACTCCTGCCAGGCGCTGGGCGAAACGCAGATGAAGGCCGCGGTCGAGAGGGCGAATATCCGTTCCCACGCGTTGAACAGGCGCCGGGATACGGGATTCGGGTAATGCGCGGGATGATACCCATGAATCGTGTACACCAACGGGGGCGCGTGGCGGATCCACAGGCGGGCCGGCCGGGCGATGGCGGCGGCGCGGTGGCCATGGACGTGCACATGGGTCAGGCCGCCTTCCGCCATCCGGCGGGCCAGAAACGCGGCGGCTTCCCAAGGGACCAAGGTATGCAAGGGAATCTCATGAAAGGGGATCTCTTGTGCGAGGATGCGGGATTGGAGGGATGGATTATCCGCGGGGGCGGCGATTTCGACGGTATGGCCCCGCGCCCGCAACCGGGTTGAGAGCCAAAAGACATGCCACGCGGCCCCCCCCTGGAGAGAGGCCACCACCTGGAGGATATGGAAAGGTCCATTCAAGGGCATGACCGCGATTCCCCGCTATGACGCCTATCAACCCGGATTTTTCCACGTATTGCGAAGAATCAGCCAGGAAGTGCTTCGTTCGAAGCCAGAACGGCTGCCTGCCATCCAGCGTCCCAGTTGTTTCATGGTGAGGTACAAGCGCAACTTGAATAACGCCCAGGAACCCAAGTGTTTCTTGGTGAAATAACACTGGCTGAAGCGGTATTCGATTTCGGCGGTTTCGGGATCCTGATTCACGCTGGCCCCATGGGCATGGGTGATCCGCGCTTCGGAGGTGTGATAGATTTGGTACCCCTTTTGTTTGGCCCGCAGGCACCAGTCGATATCCTCAAAAAACAAGAAAAAATTCGTGTCCCAGGGTCCGATGCTTTCGGCTGTGGAGCGGGCAAAAAACATGCAGGAACCCGATACCCAATCCACCGGACGGGTCTGGCAGGCCTCGGCCAATACTGCTTCTTTCGCCCATGGTTCGCGGTCGGCCAACGCCCGGTCCAACCGGCGGCGGCGGGCTTCGGCCTGAGGAGTAGGAAATACGCCCCAGGTGAGTTGCGGAAATCCGTCTTCCTCGAGATGCAGGGGGGCGAGAATTCCGGGAAAATCCAACCGTTCCCAAATTCGCGCCAGAGAGGCCACGGCATCGGGCGTGATCAGGACATCACTATTTAACAACAGAATTTCCCGGTTGCGGGTAGCGGCGATTCCCGCGTTTACCGCGGCGGCATAGCCCTCGTTGCTCTCCCGGGCAATCAGTTGTACGGTGGGGAATTGCGTCTCCACCAGCTCGGCGCTGCCGTCGGTGGATTGGTTGTCGACTACGGTGATGGCATATTGGCCGCGCCGCGAGAGAACCGTAGGGTTTTTTAGCGCCAGTTCCGACAATAGCGCCTTCAAATAGGTGATGCAGTTGTAATTGATGATCAGGATATCGATCACGATAGGCGTACGTTCTTTTCTTGTTCAAATTGTTACGATTTACTCGATGACAGAGAAAGGATAACTTTCGCCTTGGCAGGGCTGCCCTCACCCTGCCCCTCTTCCAGCGTGAGCGGGTAGAGGAGTTTGGGGGAGTGGATCAACCTTTTCCGTGTATTCACGCTTTCCCTTGCGTATTTGGAATTGTAGTCATAAAAAATTCCCGGGTTAGGTCTTCCGGCAGAAACGATGGGAACCGCCGGTCTGACCCGGGAATCAAAACCGCCAATCTCGAATCCTTTCAGCGGAGGATCACTTTGGGCATGTCCGCGAAATTCGCGTACTGTTCCGCCACCCGGGCTTCTTTCACGTCGCCGGCATGGATGAAGACGCGGTAGCGGAGGCGCCAGGATTCACCGGTCTTGAGAATCCGGGTGCCGTCCTGCGATTTGTCGATGAAATCCGAAAGGCCGAACGGATTGGCGGTAAACAACCCGTAGTCGCGGACATGGTAGTTGGTGGGATAAAAGGGATTTTGGGGATGATCCATGATGGTCAGGCCGGCGGTGATTTCGCCCACCGGACCGCTGTAATCGCACCAGGGAGCCGCTTTGCCCCAAGCTTGCTTGGAGCCGATCAGTCCATGGGCATTGGTGATGACTCCGCCCTTTTCGTATTGGCCGGGCCTTTGGGTTTCCTGCAGGCTGGTGGCCACCCGCAGAGAGACTAAACCGCCTTCCTTGGTGTCTCCGAAGGTGACATCGCCTTCCGTGGCGGTGAAAGTCATGTCGAAATCGATCATGCGGGCGGTGTCGGGTGTTCCCCAGATGGTGATGACGCGCGACTCTTCAAAGAGTTTTTTTCCGTCTTTGTCAGTCCAATCGTTTTTCGCCAGGATCCGCCCCGCCACGGGAGAGGCTTTGCCGGCCTCCTCGCGTTGCTGCGTGTAGCCATGATTCTCAGAGAGGGACCACAGATCGACGCCGTTGATGCTGCCATGAGCCACCCACAACGACTGGTGATGCGGATGGTCTTCCGATTCTTTATCGAATTTCTCCATAGGGAAGCCCCGGGTCATACGCACGCCCTGGGGGCCGAACACCGGGTAGAAAACCGGCCAGGGTTTTTTAGGATGGGTGGTGTAATCATAGGTGGTAAACGGCATATCACCGATCGTGACCACGATGCGGCCTTCCAGCGGTTCGAGTTGGACGGGAAAGTCCGTGGCGGCCGCGCCCTCCATGATTTGATAGCTCCGGGTTTCCCAAGCGTCCATATGCTTGATGATGAACGCCAATTCCATGCCGGCGGCGGCGGGCAAAACCGCCACGGGGAGCGTCTCCTTCTCGCTGACCGCGCGCAAGGGATGGCCCGCGACTGCTGATTTCTCCAATTCGGAGCCGCCGGGCAAAAGCACGGTGACCGGGCACAGGTCCCGCGCCACGGGTCCGGCGCTGACGAACAATTCTCCCTTTTCACCGATGGCAAAGCCGCCCATGGGATATGCCATTCCCAAGAATGCCGCGATCATTGAAATCATCAAACCAGCACGAAACGCTTTTCGGACCATTTTTCAGCCTCCCCTTCTTTCGTGGAATGGTTTCATTTTGGTCTACTTTTGATTGGATGGATAGCCGCCAGGAGTCTTTTTTCCCTGCGGATATTCCGAGAATGTAAGTTAAAATCACCAGGTGGTGTTTCGCCGGGATCTCCTCCGATAATGTATTGCGTGTACGCCAATCCGGCGTGCCCTCAAGCCCCTGCCGGCCGAAACACGCATCCAGATGACATCCCCCGAATCGTGGATTCAGTTGGAAAATACCGTTTTGAGATATTCGATACTGTTCCAAGCGATGGTTTCACCGCCTTCGGAATAATCGAACACCTCGACAGACACATAGCCATCATACCCGATTTCCCGGAGGGCTGCGGCGATAGGCCGAAAATCGACATCCCCGGTCCCCGGCCCCCGGAGGTTGCGGTCGTTAGCGTGAAAATGTTTCAACACATCTCGGTTTTGCTTGATGACCTCCGCGGGAGGGTAATATTCTCCGCCGCACATGGCCTTGGCGTCGAGATGCAACCGGAAATTCGGATGACCGACCGCCCGGATGAGCTCCCGGGTGTCGCGGGCACTGTTCATGAAGTTGGTTTCGGCATGGGTTAGGGGTTCGAAACAGACCGTCACACCGCATTCCCGGGCGGTATCCATGCAGCCTTGGAAAAATTCCACCGTGCGGGCGAACACGTCCTGATACCAATCGGCGGGATCCCAATTCCGTTGTTTGGGGGAACCGTGGACCAGGATCGAGCCGCCGAGATCGGCGCAAAAACGGATCAGTTCCTTGTAATAGTCCTGCGTTTGTTTGCGGATGGAAGCGTCGGCGCAATTGATATGCAGATTCTTCTGGACACCGGGAGGAACGACCAGCAGCCAGTGCAAGCCGAGGATGCGCAATCCGGCGTCCGCGGCGGTTTGACGGATGGTTTGGCGTTCCTGACGGGAAAGATCGGTCACCAATTTCCCCAGGGTGAAGGGGGCCAATTCGATGCCCTCGTAGCCGCAGCGTCCCGCGATTTGGCAGGCCGTGGCGAATGTCTGGTTCTGAAAGGTCTCATTGCAGATCGCGAATTTCATCCCTTCCCCTCCGGTGCGATTTTTTGAAAAACCTATAGGTGATCCAGCCCTTATGTTTTCGGTTTTCCCTCCCCCTGATTCTCTCCCGGGGAGAGAGGAGAAGGCAGGCGGGACGCCCACGCTACAATGAGGCAACGGGGGAACCGGGATACGGTGCCTTCTCCGGAATTCCCTCACCCCAACACTCTCCGGATGTGAGGAACAAAAACCGTAACATTGTAAAAATCAAGGTGTTCCGCGAAATATAGGCCACGACTTCTGGTTCGATCTTACGAGGAGGGATCGGGGATCGTCAAGGTATAGACCGGCATGATTTGGAAAGGATGAACCCGTTGGGCGGAAAGAGTCCCATCCGGTTTGTAAAACACGACGGAAATATGTCCCTCTTTCAAGCAATAAACCACGCCAGGACACTCACTGGGGACATCGCCGATCGGTTCCATGGCGGTGACGTAGTGACCGACCTCGATGACCATGTTGCGGTATACCATGGACGCCTGGCTGGCTTTCACTTGATTAAGCGAATCCGCAAGCAAGCTCCGGTCTTCCGCGCGGGGCAACGAGCGAATGATAAAGCGCAGGCTTTCCCCGAGGTGGGTATCCTGGAATTCGGGGTACTCGTCTCCCACACGGCCTTCCCGCAGGCAGCTGATGATGGCGCACACTGTGGCGTTGGTGTACGAGACGAAAATGGACCAGATCAAGGCCTTGAGATAGAGAAGAAAGTTCCGGGTGGACATAGTGTTATTTTGTGAAACTCGGGATATCGACGGGAAGTCCGACACGCATGAAATACCGGGCAAATGCCTGGGCTAAATGTTCACGATAAGGAGGGAGTAGACGTAATCGTGGCGATTTCCTTTTGGCAAGCTCACGAAAATAATCGAGTGGTAACGAATAAACCTTTCGGAAATCAACGATGCGATGCTCGCATATAAATTCAGGCAAAGAGCACTGATTCAGGATATGATACGCGGGCCGATGGCCTTTTCGGATTGCTTCCATTTCATCCTTTTTTAATCCCTTCTCCCCAAATTCGTGTGGAAAACTGATACCACAAAGCATGACCTCGTCAATACGGTTAGGAACACTTTTCACGAGGTCACAACTTTGAGACATTACAATTACATCCCGTTCTTCCCATATAAAATCGACTGTGTCGTTTTGGGTCGTTACATCAAGATCCGAAGGTGGTAGGAAAACAGGACAATTCTCGATAATGTCTCCCTGTAAAATCTCATCCCCTGAAACAACTTCATACCATGGATAACGGTTATCGCTCATTTTTTGAAAAAAAACACGGTTGGATTTTACGACTCATCAAACGGAAGTGGTTTTCCTCGTCCTGAAAAGTGCAATCGCACAGCAATCTTACCTGACCTGTGAATTTTGGGCTTGGGAAGTGGTTTGTCCCAATCTTGGCACTCTTCTGGCGCATCGATGAAATGGTTTTTTTTGATGATTGATTCATATCGCTGGATTTCAGCCGGCTTTGTCCGGCTATCATCTTCCCACAATAGAGAATGCAAACCGCATCCCATTTTATTAAAAAAATAATTTTTATATAATGCAAATATATCATTTTCTGAATTATTTATATTTCGGGTGAAACTATCGCAAATTGAATCATAGCCAGTAGAAGATGATTGATTGAAGCGATACTTTGCATGACTTATACAGTCTGTGATCAACCAATCGTGAGAAATTTCGAGCGGTGACGAAGTTGATTTTGAATCGTAACTTGTGGGTACTGGAAAAACGTTCATGATAAGTTATCCTTATCCAAGATTCGATAGAGTGACTCTTGAAAGTGTCCGCAACGATTCGGATAGAGTGAAATAATTCGAATGATTTGGTTTAAATCATGAGGTTCCGAAGCACGAGTATGATAATTTGCATCGATCAATATCCCCCTTTTCTCCCCCACTGTACCGCTATTAATCGAAAACCGTAGTTCTGCCTCATATACATTATACACCAACCTTAAACCCATTGCTTTGGGATTCATGCGGTCATTATTCCATGGGCCATGTTTTAAATACTGGGATTTTATTTTTTTTTCCGGCTGATCAATTTCAAGCAAGCACGAAAAATTAATACCAACTGCTTTATATTCAACATGAGGTAATTTTTCAATATATCGTTTTGCATATTCAGGGGTCAGGGATGCCTCTAATGCGGGAGGAGGATTGTTGTCAATTACCTGAAATTTGTTCATTTCCACCATAAAAACAATTCCACTTTGCATTTTCACGATTGAGAAAGCGGGGGTGCAGACTGGTGGCTCAGCTAATTCCTCATCCTCATTGATAATATTTTCATTCTTTAAAAAATATGGATGCAACAGAGTTGGGTTATGGTCAAAAGCAAGTACAACAACTGATGCATTTAAGTATGTAATATTCATGATTTAGAAATATAAATCTACAAAAAAAGAATCGCTGTATTAAATCTTATACCTATAGCGCTTTTCTTATTCTTTTGAATCAATCATATCCCACAATCCAAAGAAAATTCAAGTGTTGATCCTCACTTGAAATGAGTGTGGTACTCCGTTGGACAGAATTTTTGTGAACCATCTCACGCGTTCGTGTGGATCATGCGGCGGAGATGGCGGGCGGCCAGGAACTTGAAGGTATGCCAGGTATGCTTCGGGCGGGAAAGAACCCGCTTGAGTTGGCGGAAATCATGCAAGGGGCGGGTGAGTTTGTACCAATCCCATTCCCTGTAAGCCATGCGCAGGGCCTTTTCGAGATCCTTGCCGGAAAGGGCGTCGGTGCGGATGACGGCCGTGGTCCCCCCGTCGTATTGCGACCAATCCTTGGTGAGCAGCTTGCCTTCCTGTTCGAGCATTTGATAGAAGGTGGAGCCCGGGAAGGGGGTCATGATGGAGAACTGCACGGTTTCGGGATTGAGGCGCTTGGCGAAATCGATGGTTTTGCGGACCGTTTCCCAGGTCTCGCCGGGCAGACCGAAACTGAAGGTGAGATGCTGGTTGATGCCCAGTTCGCGCGTGATGCATACCATTTCCTCGACTTTTTCAAGGTTCAGGTTTTTCTGCACATTGTCCACCAGTTCCTGCGAGCCGGATTCAACCCCGTATTTAATGGCCATCAAGCCGGCGTCTTTCATGGCTTTCAAGGTTTCGCGGTCGGAGGTGTCAGCCCGGGACATGGCCGCCCAGGGCAGCTTGAGACCGCGGCGCTTGATCTCCTCGCACAGGGCCAGAATGCGCCTTTTGCCGATGTTGAAGGTGTCGTCGTCGAAATAAAAAGAGCGGAAGCCGTATTCCTTGACCATGGCTTCAATCTCGTCGACTACATCCTCCGGATTGCGCACGCGGTACTGGTTGTTGCCGTACATGATCTGGGGCCAAGCGCAGAACGTACATTTGAAGGGGCATCCGCGGCTGGACCACATCTGCAGGCTGGGTTCGGGTATGCCGCCGGGAAGGTCCCAATAGTGCAACATGGGCAGAAAATGGCGGGCGGGCCAAGGGATGCTATCGAGGTCCTGGATGACGTCCCCCCGGGGATTTTCCCGGGCCACACCATCCCCACCCCGATACACCAGGCTGGGAACCTGAGAAAAGTCCCCGTTATTTTCGATAGCGCGGACCAACGCCTCCACGATCAGGTCGTATTCACCCATGAGGACGAAATCGACAAGGGGATGTTCGTCCAGAAAACCGGGACGGTACATGTCGAGGTGGATTCCAGATAAGATAATGCGGGTTTGAGGACAGCGGTCTTTGATGGCCTGAGCCTGGCGCAGATCTGTTTCCAGAGAGGCGGTTGAGACTTCGAGCAGGGTGATATCCGGTTGAAAAGCGGCTGCGCGCTGGATGAACTCGGCTTCCCGCATGCGCTCGGCCACCCCGTCTACCAACAGGCACTCATACCCGGCCCGCTCGAGAATGGCGGTAGCGTAAGCGAGATAGAAGGGGAAGGGAAGATACTGGTTCCCCTCTTCTTCGAAATGCGGCCAGCGGGAACCCGCCCGCACGCCGTAGTATCCCTCCTTGTACCATGGTCCGTTGCCGAGAAAAATCCGCATGCCCATCTGGCCTACTCCTTCGGTCTGTGTTTCGATGGCGCCCTCACGGGGAAGCAGGTCACAAAAACGCCGGAGACATCAAAAAGGAAATCATAATCGGTACCGAAGCCACAAAAAGGGAGCGGGAATACGAAAGTTTTTGCACCCGTTGGAAACCGCGGGCACATACCACCAAGGAACCGATTTCCGCCAGAAAAATCCCCACGATGGGAATCAGCCAGAAGCATTGGGCGACCATCGCGTAACAACGAATCTGAAACGTGGCGATGTACCCTTCCCGGCCATGAAACAAGGTGATCAATCCCTGCTGGAAAAAGGACGCGACAATGATGTAATACACCAGATAACTGATCGGCATTGTAAGGATTTCCAAGTTGGAAAGCGACAGCAACCGGTGGCGGATATCCTGCGGCGTTGCAGTGGGTGGCCGCCCGTCTCCCTCTCCGGGGGAAAGTAGCGCGCCCCGGCTTTCCAGGTTATCCAGCAAAGGAGGGAAGATATATTTCAGGTGCAGGATATTCATCGGAAACCAAAAGAGCAGAATGCAGGTTACCGCGAACAGCAAAGGGGGCCCCATTTCTTTCCCGGCGGGCACATGGGAAAAAAATTGAGCGGGCTTGAAGAAGACCTGACCGGCGGTTTCGACGAAAGCCTGGATGGGGCCCAGTTCCCGCCACCGCCGCCAGGGGATCCCCGCGCTGGATTCTTCCCGTAAATCACGGATCATCCGCACACGGATTGTATATCCTTCCCAGCATACCTGGCAGAACGGCTCGCCTTCCACGCGGATGACACATCCCTCGCAAATATTTTTTCCGCAATGTCGGCAAGTATGGATTCCCTCGAGACGGGAATGGTAATAACAACGCTCCATTGGGTTTCCGTTTCTATCCCAGGTAGTCATTCCGCCAGTTCTCATCTATGATAATAGCCTATTTTCGAGAAAAGTGAAAAGCAGCCCTGTGGAAACAGGGGAGGAGAGGCGGCCATCATCTTACAGGAAACGCGAACTTTGGGGAGTAGGAATTGGGGGAAATCAAGCCGCAGGCGATTCTCAACGGCTCTTAAAAACGGTTGGCAACCGGAATTGAATTGACGGCCCATGGAGGAATTAAATGTCTATTCCATACCAGATGAGAGGGTTAGGTACGAAATTCATCCCCGGGGTCATTCTCTTGACGTGGTTCACCACTCTCGGATTACCAACCCCGGTTGCCGGGCAAGAGACTCTGGCACCCGCGCGGTGGGAAACCACCATCCAGGAATTCGAAAAGCAGGATAAAACCAATCCTCCGCCTCAGGGTGCGGTCCTGTTCGTGGGGAGTTCGAGCATCCGGATGTGGCCGCTCAAGCATTGTTTTCCGGATCTCCCTGTGATCAACCGGGGTTTTGGCGGCTCCTTCGTGGAGGACGCGCTGTATTACGCGGACCGGATCGTGCTGCCGTACAAGCCCCGCGTCATCGTATTCTATGCCGGGGATAACGACATCGCGTCGGGGAAAACTCCAGAACAGGTTTTCCACGATTTCACCACGTTCGTGAAAAAAGTGCATGAGGCGCTACCCAAGACCCGGATCATCTACATCGCCATCAAGCCCAGTGTCGCGCGGTGGAAACTCATTGATAAAATGCGTGAGGCCAACCGTTTGATCCAGGATTTCACCCGGAAAGATGCCCGGCTGACCTTCGTCGATATCGATACACCCATGACCGGACCGGACGGCCGGCCCCGGCGGGAATTGTTCCTCGAAGACGGCCTGCACCTGAATGACGAAGGATATGCGTTGTGGACATCGTTGATTCAACCGCTGTTGCGGGAAACACCGGAATAGGGCCGGAGAGATAGGGCCCGGGAGTGTAAAACTAGGGAATGTTTTGAGAAGGAGTAGGTACGAATAATAAAACTGGTTCATCCGGCCAGTGCGTTCTTTTCTAAGATCAGCGCGTACGTAGTTCTATAAAATGCTTGATAAAAACCGCCACTCGAAATTCCTTCTCCCTTTAGGAGAGGATCAGGGTGAGGGTATTTTTCTAAGGACGAAACTGGGTGTCCACCCTCATCCCGGAGTGAATGGAACCGATCATACTGCATTAGGGACGCGCTTTCCGGAGGGATCAGGTTTTTCGGTATCAAGCATGAATCCGACCACCGGGCCGCCGTTCGACATCGCCCTCGACATCAGTTTCCTCTCAGCCGCTGGAGGGATCGGAACCTACACGGCGGGACTGCTGCGCGCGCTGGGGGAAATCGATCCCAACCACCGGTACCTGCTGCTCCGCAACGCATTGCCTGCCACGGTGCCGCAATACGCCCGGCAGGACGAACTGTGGCAGTCCCGCATGCCCACGTTGCCCCCGGAATGGCAGCTCATTCAAACCACGGTGGCCAACCGGCCGGCCTGGCTGCTTGCCGCGCTGCCTCGCATCCTGCGCAAATTCCGCCCGCGGCTTTATCACGCGCTGGACAGCGTGTCATTCCCGTTCGCGTGCCGGACATGCCCGTGGGTCGTCACGCTGCATGACATCATTCCGCTGACCCATCCGCGTTTCTGCCGTTGGCGGGACGCGGCGGGATCGCAGTGGCTCATGCGCCGGGCTGTCCGCCTGGCGGATGGAATCATTACCGTTTCGAACTACTCCGCCGGACAGATTCGCGAACGTTTCCCCCTCGCCGCAGAGAAGCTTCACGTCATTTATTCGGGCGTGGACCGGGATCAGTTTCATCCCGTGGAGGACCGCGCGGCGCTGGCGCGTTCACTGATGCAGCGTTGGAACCTGCCTTCTCCCCATTACCTTTTGTGCGCCGCCACGCTCAGCCCGCGCCGGAACCTGGAGCGCTTTCTGGAGGCGTTCGCATGGTATCTGGAAACATACCACGACAAGGATGTCGTCCTGGTGATCGCCGGTTGCCGGGGATGGAAGGAACAAGGCATCTTTCATAAAATTCAACAACGAAAACTCGAAAACCGGGTTCGATTTCTAGATTTCGTCTCCGATACCGAGTTGGCCCAGCTCCATCAGGCCGCCTTGGGCTTGGCCAATCCTTCATTGATTGAAGGTTTTGGTTTCCCCGTATTGGAAGCCATGGCTTGCGGCACGCCGGTTATCTGCTCATCCACGACCGCCCTGGGGGAGATCGCGGGCAACGCGGCGCTCCGGTTCGACCCGCTGGATGTCGAATCCATGCGCGAAGCCCTCCGGATACTGGTGGAAGACAGCGCCGTCCGCGCCCGCCTGGCCCAACAAGGGCTGGAACGCGCGAGACAATTCTCTTGGCCGGCGGCTGCCAGGCAGACCGTGAGCCTGTATAATCAGATTATCCAAGAAACGAAGTCCTAGAGACCGGGAAAGGATGCGGCATGACGGATTCCCCCTTGCTCGACGTTCAGAACCTGCACACGCATTTCTTCACCGCC
Organism: Candidatus Omnitrophota bacterium; assembly: GCA_013177805.1. Classification (GTDB taxonomy): domain Bacteria; phylum Hinthialibacterota; class Hinthialibacteria; order Hinthialibacterales; family Hinthialibacteraceae; genus JABLXU01. Next base: position 3,121 of record JABLXU010000038.1, on the reverse strand, counting down.
GAGGGCGTGGGCCGGGCGGTGGATGGCGTTTCGTTCCATGTGAAGCAAGGCGAAACCCTGGGCCTGGTGGGCGAATCGGGGTGCGGAAAATCCGTCACTTCGCTCTCCATTCTGCGGCTGATTCCCTCGCCCCCCGGACGCATCACCGAAGGGAAAATTCTCTTCAAAGAGAGAGACCTGCTGCAACTCGAAGAGCGCGAAATGCGGTCCATCCGTGGCAATGAGATCTCCATGATCTTCCAGGAGCCGATGACTGCCCTCAATCCGGTGTTCACCGTGGGCGAGCAGATCGCCGAGGTCTTCCGCATTCACCGCCGGATGAAACGCCGCGAAGCGTTCGAAGCCGCCGTGGCGATGATGGAGAAGGTCCGCATCCCCGCCGCTCCCCAACGTGCCCGCGAATATCCCCACCAGCTGTCTGGCGGCATGCGCCAGCGGATCATGATCGCCATGGCCCTGGCCTGCGATCCGGACCTGCTCATCGCCGACGAGCCTACCACCGCGCTGGACGTCACCGTGCAGGCGCAGATCCTGGCCCTCATGGAAGACCTGAAGGAACGCACCGGGGCGTCCATCATCCTCATCACACACGACCTGGGTGTCATCGCCGAAGTGGCTGCCCGCGTGGCGGTCATGTACGCCGGGCAGATTGTGGAAGAGGGCACCGTGGAGCAAATCTTTTCCGAGCCCCTGCATCCGTACACGCGCGGTCTGTTGCGTTCCATCCCCTCAAGGTCCCGGGATTCCAAGTCCAAACTGCATGTCATCCCCGGCACGGTCCCCAATCCGCTGCGCTTTCCGGCCGGCTGCCGGTTCCATCCCCGCTGCGAATCCCGTTTCGAGCCGTGTAATCAAAGCGAATGCCCCGCGTATGCCCTTGGAGACCGCACCGTGCGCTGCTTTCTGTATGATGAGGAAAAGGCGGCGGCACCGGTATAGATAAAAGAGAGGCTTATAGATATAGAGAAGCCGCATGGCGGCTTTCCTTCCGCTTGTCTTCCCGCGGCGGGCGGTTTAGAGTCAACCGGATCGTTAAAAACCAATCGCCGCACGGCAACGTGGGAACCATTCACACTTTGGGAGGCATCGAAATCATGCAGAAAACAAAATCAGAAACCAAAGGCATATCCCGCCGGAAGTTCACCCAGACCGCCGCGGGATTCGGCATTGCCGCCCTGGCGGCCGGACCCTTTCCCGGCCGCGTGCTGGGAGCCAATGACCGGATCAATCTGGCGGCCATCGGCGTGCACGGCATGGGCACTTACAACGCCGAGCAACTCATGCAGGTCCCCGGCGTCCAGTTTAGCGACGTCTGCGACGTGGACCAGCGCGAAGTGGAAAAATTCCAGAACCTGTTCGAAGACAAGTACCAGTTGAAACTCGAGGGCCACAAGGATTTCCGCCGGGTTCTCGAGAAGAAGGACGTCGATGCGGTTTCCATCGCCACACCCGATCATTGGCACGCGTTGATATTCGTTCAAGCCTGTGAAGCGGGCAAGGACATCTATTGTGAAAAACCCATTTCTCACAACATCGTGGAAGGGCGGGCCATGGTCAACGCGGCCAAGAAATTTAACCGTGTGGTCCAGATCGGCTCATGGCAGCGCAGTGTCCAGCATTTCCAGGACGCCATCGATTTCGTCCGGTCGGGGAAACTCGGGACCATCACCCTATGCCGGGCCTGGCTGAACAGCAATAGCGATGGCATGGGATTCCGCCGGCCGTCCGCTCCGCCGGAAGGTGTGGATTACGATTTTTGGCTGGGTCCCGCCCCCTTCTCGCTGTTCCAGGAAAACCGCTTCCATTGGAACTGGCGCTGGTGGTTTGATTTCGCCGGGGGGCAGACTGCCGATTGGGGCGTGCACATGATCGATATTGTCTGCTTGGCGATGGGCGACTGGGATCCGCTGGAGATCTCCTCGTTCGGCGGAAACTTTTTCATTCAGGATGGCCGGGACACGCCGGATACCCAGATTGCCATCTTCAAATTCCGGAATTTCGTGTTGCACTGGGAGGTGCGGTGGGGCAACGAGCGCGGACTGGATGGTTTTTCGTCCGGCCACGGATCGCAGTGGATCGGCCGCAACGGGCAGTTGGGCGTCAACCGGGAGAAGTGGGAGGTGTTTGCCGAAGGCCGAGGGGATAACCTGCGCCTGGAGGAAAAACCCGAAACCGTGAATCCGATTCCCAACAGCCACCACGCCAATTTCATTGAGTGTATGCGCACGCGCCAGACGCCGAGGTCGGACATTGAGTCCATGCACAAAACTACGGTGTTGTGTCATCTGGCCAACATTGCGTTCCGAACCGGGAAGAAATTGGAATGGGATGCCTCCCGCGAAATCATCACCAACGAGCCGGCAGCCATGGATTGCCCTCAGTACCGCCGCGAATACCGCGCACCCTGGAAACTGCCGGTTTATTCCTTATAAGGTGTCCGCGTGCTTGCATGGAATGAAATTCATCCTGCCGGGATGGGAAGAATGGCCGGGCCGCAGTTTCCGGCCATTTCTTTGTGGAATCAATACGATACAATGACAGATAGCTGATATGATAAACTGCGAGGTTCGACGGCCAAGTCCCGGCCCGGGGATCCCACGGTCCCAGGCGTATCCATTCCGGCGATACCCGCGACCGCCGTCCGCCGTGCGAGTCCGAACCGCCTGCCACCTCGAGTCATGATTGCCTTTGCGGGAGAGGTTATTGTGGCGCGAAAAAAGAATTTGAGAAAATCGGAATTGTTCATCAACCGGGAAACCAGTTGGCTGGAATTCAACCGGCGGGTGTTGTTTGAGGCCCTGGACAAGCGGAATCCGTTGTTGGAACGGGTGAAGTTCCTGGCGATATTCAGCAGCAACCTGGATGAATTCTTCATGAAACGGGTCGGGGGATTGAAGCGGCAGTCCAGCGCCGGTGTCACCCGACGGACCATCGACGGCCTCACGCCGCATCAGCAGTTGTCCCTCATCCGGCAGCTCGTGATCGAAATGGTCACGCAGCAGCGGCAATGCCTGATGGAGGAGATTTTCCCCGCGTTGCGGCAGGAGGGCATCACCGTCCTCTCCTACGCGGAGCTCACCAAGCAACAGAAGTGACACGTCGATTCGTATTTTCTGCGTTC
>JABLXU010000037.1 GCA_013177805.1 Candidatus Omnitrophota bacterium | reverse complement strand
GCCCAGGAAGCCTTCCTCGGCCTGTTGGAACATTCTCCCAATCATCCCAAGGCCCTGTATTACCTGGGAATCCTGGCGATGGACGAGAAGAATTACGCCCAGGCGGTCCGGTATTTTTCCCAGGTGGATGAATCGGCGCTTTCCACACCGGAATCCCGGCGGTTGTCCACGCTCCTCGCCCGGGCGCAGGAATCCCTCCAACCAAAACCTACACCTGTGCGGTATGTCCCACCCCCTCCGCCGCCGGAACCAGAGCCAGAGCCAAGCCGGACCGAAAAAATCCGCGGCTGGTTCGCGGGCATGCTGGCCTCGGGGCGTGAATTCATCGAGAACCTCACCCAAGGAACCGGGAACGCGCTATCGCAGTTCACCTCGTTGTTTCAGTACTTTCTGATCGGGCTGGGTGTGTTGATCGTCTTCTGGTACATTCCCATGAAGATTTTGTACAAGGATTTGCCCAACCGGCGGGTGATTTATTACAACTGGCGCAAAATCGTCCGGTACACGGGACTGTTGGGTCTGCTCCTGTATTTTATCGACCGCTGGCGGCGGGAAGAGCCCAAGAAACGTTGCCCGGCGTGCAACCGGTCCATTGACAATCCGGACCTGTTCGAAAACTACGATTTCAGCGTGTGCCCCTTCTGCAACGTGCAGATCAAACCGCCGTTCACGCTGCCGGAAATCATTCAATCTGAAGCGCTGTACATGGCCCGCAACCGCGCCTTGTCGGACAATCCCCATGACATGGCTCAGCGCGAGCAGATGCTCAATTTTTTGTACCTCATTATGGTGTACGGGAAAAAAATCCGCGCCAGCGATATTCACCTGGAGCCGGAAGAGCAGCGGCTGCTGGTGCGATACCGGGTGGACGGCGTGCTGACCGAATCCATCCCGGTGGAGGGGGGGCTGAACAGCCTGCTGGTGAGTTGCGTCAAAGTGGTATGCAATCTCAACATTGCCGAACGCCGGCTGCCCCAGGACGGCCATTTCCGGAGAGTGATTCTGGGCGAAGAGGTCAACATCCGGGTTTCCACCATCCCCACCCGCCTGGGCGAGAAGGTAGTGCTGCGGCTGCTCGACAAGCACATCGTCAAGGCCCCGCTCGACCGCTTGGGCATGCGGGCCGAGGTGCTCGAGAAATACCGCCAGGTGATTTCCTCCTCCCACGGCTTGATCCTCGCCACCGGGCCGACGGGCAGCGGCAAGACCACCCTGCAATACGCTTCGCTGCAATACCTCAACGACGGAACCAAAAACATCATCACGGTCGAGGACCCGATCGAGTATGAGCTCGAGGGCATCAACCAGGTGCAGCACAACACCGCCACCGGATTGACTTTCGCCACTGCCCTGCGTTCGATCCTGCGGCAGGATCCCGACATCATCATGGTGGGCGAAATCCGCGACTTGGAGACCGCATCTATTTCGGTCAACGCCTCGCTCACCGGCCACCTGGTGTTTTCCACCCTGCACACCATCGACACCTCCAACGCCTTGTCGCGGCTGATCGACCTGGGCGTGGATGTGAAGCTGCTCAGCTCCGCCATTCTGTGCATCGTGGCCCAGCGGCTGGTGCGCAAACTGTGCCCGCATTGCAAAAAACAAACCACCGCGTCCGCCCGGGAGATCCATCTTTTGGGGAAAGACGGCAAACTCCTGGAAGGGCAGCCGATTTTCCGGCCCCGCGGCTGCCGCGAATGCCTGAACACCGGCTACCTGGGACGCACCGGCGTGTATGAAATTCTGTTTCCCACCCCCGAGATCCGCGAGTTGACCGAAAAGGGCGCCAGCAACATGGACATCCGGCAGGCTTCGCTGCGCACAGGGATGAAAACCATCCGCGAGGAAGGCGTGCTGAAAGTGCTGGCGGGAATCACGTCCATTGAGGAAGTCTTGCGGGTCACCACCGAGGACATCACCGCCAAGGACGAATCCCGCGAATTGGAACTCCCAGTCGCCAGCGAATCTCCCGAGCCGGAACGGGCGTCCGATTTTTGACCGGGCGCGGCTAGCACGGTCCTGGGTATCAATCATCCCGTGGAACGGCCCAACGAGAGAGACCCATATCCCCCAGGTGGAAGAATGATTTTTGCCATCCTAAAGGAGAGCTAATCTCTTGCCGGATAAGGAGTTTCTTCCACGGGGAGAGGATCAGGGTGAGGGAAAACCTGGCCCCCCGTGGCCATCCTGGTCTTACTTTCTTCCCCTTCCCCCTTCAGAATTTCCCGAAACTTCTACATATATATACTAAATATATCTTGCATTCACCTAATTTTTTTGATACATTACCAACTGGTTAAATGATACATTGTTTGGACAAGAGCTGGAGCAAGTCATGCCACAGCCCGGAGCGAAGTTTTTGTCTCCTCCCGAGTGGAAGGTAATGAACATCGTCTGGGGCAAAAAGGCTTGCTCCGCCCGCGACGTCTATCTCGTGGCGGGCGAACTGTATGATTGGGCGCCCAACACCGTCCGGACTCATCTCAACCGGTTGGTGAAGAAGGGATTTCTGAAGGCCACCCTGATCGGCAATTCGTATTTGTACCGCCCGAAGAAAACCCTGGCGCAAACCCTGTTCCAAATGGCCGACGATTTGCTGGATAAAGCCGCGGAAGGCCAGGCGGGCCCGCTGCTGGCTTATATGGTTCAAAAAAGCGGCCTGACGCCCGGAGACATCCGCGGGATGCGTGATCTTCTCAATCAATATGAACGCCAAAATCCACCGAAGCGGGAATGAATCATGACCTCCTCGGATTGGATGTATTCCTGGGCGGAATCGCTGGCCTTATTCGAGAGAGAGGACCGGGCCGTTTCAACCCTCGCTTTTTGAGGGAGGTAGGCGAACCATAAAAATCGGTTTCCCTGATATGAGTATGGATGGAATCGTTAAACCATTCTCCTTGGGAGGGCGATAGGGTGATGAAAGCCCTGAAAGGGAGCAATTCATCCTAACACTGCAATCGAATAAATAGTTTCAATTAGTGAAAGGTAAATTCACCATGTTCGAGATTCCATTTCAATCGATTTTTGTAGGGATTTTTTTATCTACAATTTTCATTCAACCCGCAATGGTTTCCGCCCAGCCAATGGCTTATCGCATTTTGCCGAGCGACTCTTACATACCGGGTGTTTCAATTCTAGTCCAGATCGAGGTGACAGGGGATCCAGGATCAATCACGATCGTGGAGATACCACCGGCGGGGTGGACGATAAACCGGATTTGGAATGGCGGAGTGTTCGGTGAAGGGATGATTACCTGGAAGTTAAATAAGTCCTCTGAATCCTTCATACTTAAATATAATATATATCCTCCCTGTAACACTACAGGAGACGCCGTCTTTTCGGGTTTGATCGAAAACCAAGTAATCATGGGTAATACCATAATGTCTGGGCCTGAATATCCATTGCCTTATAACTTCACTAAACCTACAACCAATCCGTTCATCAATATAAATTCATGGTTTTTCAATATCGCTCCCTCGGTCTCCGAGGATGAATTGGAGCTTTATTTTTGCCGTGGTTCCTTGACTTCGATTTCTCGGTGGAGTGTTTTTCCAACATTTGATTTATACAAGGCATCGAGAACATCAAAGATCGACAATTGGTCCGTTCCTGATACTCTGGGTTCCGATGTGAACAGCGAAGCGGCCGAATACGACCCTGACATCTCGATGGATGGCCTTTCCCTCTACTTCTCGTCAGACCGTGAAGGAGGATATGGCGGTTCTGATCTCTGGGTAGTGACGCGTACAACAAAAAATGATCCATGGGGAAAACCAGTAAATTTGGGCTCACCGATAAATAGTCCGCGGGATGAAGCATCTCCGGACATTTCCCCAGATGGACAAACCCTGTATTTCAGCCGTGGCGATGGTCGGTTCGATTGGGATCTCTATGTGACGAAACGGACAAACACCAGATCCGGCTGGTCTGATCCTGAGAATCTAGGATCATCGGTGAATAGCATAAGCAACGAATTTAGTTTATCGGTCTCAGACGATGGTTTAACACTCTTTTTTGAATCTGACCGTCCTGGCGGCCTGGGTCTTACGGATATTTACGTAACCACCCGAGTGGCTAGGGATGCGCCCTGGTCTCCCCCTGTGAATATTGGAGTCATAAATTCAGGTGAAGACTACGAATACACTCCATGTATATCAAGCGATGGATATACTCTTTACTATGCCGGCTGGTTCTATTTATATCAAGTATCTGTAAATCCTTTTGTTCCAACGGCTGTGAATCATTGGTTTTTATTTGATTAATACAATGATCGGAAAGGAAAATTAACAATGTCCGGCTTTGATCGATTCCATTATGTTTGTTTGCTATTCTTCGTTGTTTTCCTGCTGAATCCCTGCGCCCAGGCGCAAGTGACCGGCGAACGCGTTCTCGCCTATGAGGAATATGTTCCCGATATGCAATTCACTGTGAAACTCATTATCGAAGGCATTTCCGCTGATGTCACCGTTATTGAAAAAGTCCCCCCCGGTTGGATCATTCATCAAGTATATCAACGAGGGGTGATCGATCAAGAGGCGGGGACTATAACCTGGAAGTTTGCCAATGCGAGCGGATCAGCCACCCTCAGGTATTCTATCTTTTCTCCGGAAGAAGCAACGGGAGATGCCATCTTTTCAGGCACTGTGAACGCGAACGAAATCACCGGCCTTTCCCGTATGCCGGCCGCCGCGCCCAAGCCAGTCGGCATTTTCGTGAATCATGTGGATATAGGAGAAATTCCACCGGGGGAAGCGTTCTTCGATGAGGAGACAGAAGTATACACCATCAAGGGAGGGGCCTCGGGTACCTTCAACATGGAAGGCCAATATGCCTACTTGAAAATCAACGGTGACTTCAGTCTATCGGCTACAATTAATCAAGAAATTCTTACAGATATTACACCGGGCGCCGGGGCCGGTTTGACTTTCATGGATAATCTTTCATCGCATGCCCTATTTTTTTCAGGATGGATGTATGCTCATGGCCGATCCACTGATATCGTATGGAGAGATGCACTTGGCCAGGACTTTGATTATGACGGCCATCCCATATCCGATTTCAGCCGTATAAAACGTGTACGAATTGTGCGTTCAGGCGATTTATTCAGCATGTTCTATTTCGATCCCACCGAGACCCGATGGGTCTACTTCCTAAGCCGAGAGATTCACTTTACAGGTCCGGTGTATGCAGGTCTCATCGTAAGTGCATTCGCCAATAAAGATCTTTTCATTACCGCGCAATTCTCGGATGTCCAGTTTTCCCATCTTCCCGATATGTCATCCATGAAGAATTGGGAATTGTTCAGATAAAGTAGGAATTAACGAATTGAATTTTTTTATTCAATTAAACAATGGGAGGATACCATCATGAAACGCTATTCCGCAGTTCTCATTATGGCTGGAGTTCTGCTTGTCTTCGCGCCGAGGGGCTTTTCGCAAACCGCCGATGAACTCAAAGCCCTGCACGAGCAGTATGTGGGATATCTGACCGCGCACGACCTGGAAAAATGCAAAACCATGCACGCCCCCGGATTCGTGTACGATCTGGTCCCCATGTCCATGACCTTCAGCGAACCGGAATGGCAATATTTTTGGACCGATTTTCTGAAGGGATTTCCAGATTTCAAGGGTAACGAGGGAGTCATACTGGTTTCGGGAAATATTTTAATCATGGAACATACGATTAGCGGGACTCACAAAGAGGTATGGAATGGCATTCCACCCACGGGAAAGAATTTCCCTAGTTTTTTCCCGCATCTTGATGTTTGGGAATTCGAGGGAACCAAGATCAAGAAAGTAACCACCTATGGCGACATGCAGGGCGTCCTGATCACCCTGGGGGCCATGCCGGCTCCCGAACTGCCGCCCTTGACGCCGTCTTTCACACTGCCCGATCCCGTGCCGACGGGATTGAGCTTTCTAAATACTCCTCCGGAACTCGGGAACCGGTTCAATGCCCATAATCCGGTGGAAATGACTAAAATGATCGCGAAAGACGCCGATATCGTTGTCACGGCTCTCGGGAAAATCTCCCGGGAAGAATTCGGTGCGGTACAGGAAATGTATGTCAACACATTCGCGGATGTGAAAGTCGAAGTACTAAAATTAGTTGATTTTGGGGATGGATGGATATATTCGGATGAAATCTACACAGGAACCCATACCGCCCCCTATTTTGGATTCCCCGCGACCGGCCGTAAATTCCAACTTCGCAGCGGGGATCTTTATCGCGTTACATCCGATGGATTGATTTCTTATGCGCATTATTATTGGGATCATCTCGGCTTGTTGACACAACTCGGCATCCTGCCCACCTCGTCGGCAAAAACGGGAGAGATGTATAAGTAGGCATTATCATTTCGCCCTTACCCGACTTGTAACAGGTCACTCTTCTGATTTGCTAACCGGCAGGAAGGGCGTCAGGTTCCAGGTACGGACGTACCGCAGGACGCAAAAGATGGGGGCGATAGGTTTGTAGCCGCGCCGTTTCACGGTGTGGAGGGAATCATCCCACACAGGGTGGAAGGCGAGGGCGTTGATTTATTCACGCGCCGGAGGATTTCCAGGAAAAGAAACACGAGGGCTTCTTCGTCTCCGGCCAGGAATCGTCGCGGCAAAAGACAGTTCGGCTCGTCCCCCCAGCATGGGGGGGGCCAAACACCGGATTGCATCCAGAATTGGCTCGACGATCGCGGGCCAGTGCCTGTCCATGGACGTTTCAACTTCAAAACCGGCCGGAAAGTAATGCTCTGTGTAATTTATTTTATGCGGGGCGGGATTTTTGAGTAAAAGAGGGGGGTAGTAGAGCGGTTTTCCTTCAGAGGAGTGACCTGTTACGCAGAAACAATGACCGTTCCACCATAAAGTGGCTTTTGGCCGCTCCCTCTTGCCAGCCAGGTAATCCTTCGTCTCCTCACCCCACGATCCGCTTCAAATCTTCCAACGTGACATACACGTCCGGTGGGTCGCCCAGCTCGGGGACCACGGCATCGGCTTCGGTAAAATCCTCATCCTTCGTATAGTGGCTGATAGTGACCAGGCAATGCATCAGCGCCGCCTTGGCGGCCAGCAGACCGTTGCGGCTGTCCTCGATCACCATACATTCTGCGCCTTTCAACCCCAGCCGTTCCTTGGCCAGCGAGTAGATTTCGGGATCCGGCTTTTTGTGCGTGACAATGTCTCCCGCGAGGATCAAAAACTGCTTCTTCCGTTCCGGCCCCAGCAAGGTTTCGACGACCTGCGTCACCGCCCGCTCGTTGGAGGTCGAACAGACCGCCAGCCGGATGCCCTCGGCCAGGGCTTCGTCCACCAGCCGCTTCACACCGGACCGCGCGGGGAGTTGCCCGCTCTCGATGATCCGCATGAAAATATTGGTCTTGAGCTGATGCATCTCTTGCAGCCACTCATGCTGATCTTTGACATCGTTCGGCCAGCCGTGTTGGATGAAATAATGCCGCATGCGTTCCTTGCCGCCGGACACCTTCAGCAGTTCGCCGTAAAGATCCACGTCCCATTCGATGGCATATCCTTTCTCCTGGAACGCGCGGTTGAAGGCCACCCGGTGGCCGTCCCGTTCCGTGTCCGCCAGCACGCCGTCGCAATCGAAGATCAAGGCTTTCAGCAAGGTTGGGATCCTCCTCAAGATGGATGTGGATTCCGGTTTGCGCAATCCACCCTGCCTTTTTAATACCTTATCATAAAAACCGCGCATATTCCTGCCGGTCGCGGGAGGCCCGGCCTTCACTTCCAAACAGGATCATATGCTTTTGCATGGCTTGTTTGATCTGATCATATTGCACTTCAAGAGCCTTAAGAGGTTCATACACGCCCCCCTGGCGCTGATAGTCCGCGATGCTGTCAATGAAGATATGTTTCAATTCCGTGGAAATATTAACCTTCGCGCAGCCTAAGGCGATGCAACGTTTGAACACCTCATCGGACAATCCGGTGCCTCCATGGAGCGCCAAGGGAGTCGAAACGCGCCGCGAGATGGCTTCCAAGCGGTCAAAGGCGATTTTGGGTTCCCCCTTGTAAATCCCATGCGCGGTGCCGATCGCCGGAGCGAAGACGGCCAGATCCATGGCCTGACAAAAGCGCACCGCCTTTTCCGGATCGGCCAGGTGCGCCTCCGCTTCGTCCACGGCAATGTCTTCTTCCACCCCGCCGATTTCCCCGAGTTCGGCTTCTACGCCCACGCCCGCCGCCGCGCCCCGCCGCGCCACCTCTTGCGAAACCGTCAGGTTTTGCTCGTAGGGTAGAGACGAAGCGTCGATCATCACCGAGGTCCAGCCGGCGTCGATGCACTGCTGGATGAAATCCACATCCTTGCAATGGTCGAGGTGCAACGCCACCGGAATAGGCAAATCCTGGGCCAGTTCCTTCATCCAGGCGACGATCGGCGCGTGGCCCCAGAATTTCACCGTTTTGACCGAGGTCTGGATGATCACCGGCGCGTCGATCTCCTCTGCGGCCTTCAGCACCGCCTTGATGGACAGGTAATCGACCGCGTTGAAAGCCCCCACGGCGTACTGTTTTTCGCGGGCCACGGCCAACATCGGTTTCATGCTCATGAGGCTCATGGGGATACTCCTTCTCCCGGCCGGTACACGGCCAGATCCACCCGGTCGATGATCTCGCCGGTGCTGCTGATGGCTTCCATCTGGATTGCGGGGCCGTTGACCTCGAACAGGAGGTAATGGATCTGGACGCTATGCGCCCGCACCTGCCCAGCCCATGGGACCTCCGGATTCAGGGCGTGAAAAGGCGCTCCCGCCCCGCCGGAGATGATCTGCCAGGTGGGACGCGCATACCGGGGATTGACGTTCGTGTCGATCCAGGTGCGGCTGTAATTATGTTCGTCCGCGAAAAGGGCCGCCCGCGCCTTGCCCGTCGCCACGAAGGCCTCCCAGATCTCATCCCGCCGTTCCACCACGTACGTCCGGTCGATACCCCCGTTCTTATCCGGATCGCCCCCATGGTACCACATGGCATCCCCTACGTGGCCGTCATTGGGGAACATGGGCTCATGCCCGAGGAGAAACAAATGCTGGACTGCCGCATCCTCTCGCGCTTGGGCGAATACTTGCCGCAGCCATTCCCATTGCTTGTCCAGCACATAGCCTTCCAGGTTGCCCCCGATTGCTTCGGGCGCGCTGCACCACCAATAATTGGTGTTCATGACTACAAACCGGCAGGAGCCGTAATCGAAAGTGTACACGGTTTCCTGGTAACTCGGCGCGCCTTCGATTTCCGCTTCCGGCCCGTTTTCGGGATTCACAAACGCCCGGCGGAACAACGCCTCCGCGCTGTCGTTCCCCGGCTTATCCAGGGAAACCCCCCGGCCCTGCTGGTCCACGTACCGGTTCATCAGGGCCTCGTGATTGCCCATCATTTCATAGATGGGGATATACCGCCCTGCCGGCTCCATCGCGTGCTTGAAGGCCTTAAGCTGCATGCTGAAATCCAACGGGCTGGTGGTATAGCCGTTGATCAAGTCTCCGGTATGGATGATGAACTCCGCGTTCCGGTTGAACGCGTCGGTGATCAGCCTCTCCAAGACTTTCAGATTTGTTCCCCCATACGCCATTTCGCCTCCACCCACGCCTTCCCGGCTGTCTCCCAGGACGGCGAAACGGAAATGGGGCTGCGCGTGATCCGGCGTGCGGAAATAAAATTCCCGGCCGGCACTGGACACGCGCCCGTTCGTCAGTTCAACGCGGTAGGGATAACGCATCCCGGATTGCAAATCCGTCAAGTGCACTTCGTGCCGCGTGGCGAGATCATTTCCAGTGGAATATGACTTGGTGCCGGCCCGCACCGTCCCCCGCGCGGGCAAATCGGATTCCCACGAAATCACCGCGCGGGTGGGCGTGATCCGATCGACAAACGGCCCTTCAATGATGGTGGGGACAATCTCGCGGCCCCGGAATTCGAATCGCGAGTCGTAGAAATGGCTGCGCGCCTCCTGGGGATCATAAATCTCCAGCCGGTAAGCCACCACGCCCCCGTCGTTTTCCGCCATCCGGTTCACGTCGATGGAGGCGCCCATCAGCGGCGCGAGATCGATTCGGATTGCGTGGGAGGTGCTCATGGTATCGAGATTTTCCTTCTCCGTGCGGCGGTAGCGGGGTTCCAGCAGGATCTGATCCGGAAGAAATGTGCCATAATAGATCCGCGCCGCGGGTGTGGGCTTGGCGGTTTGGAAACGGAGGACGGCCTGGTAGTTCCCATCCAAGGTAACGGTGGGATGGCCCATAAGCACGAGCGCCTGGACCTCCCGTTGGCTGTATCCAGCGGGGATCTCAGGAAGCAATCCCACCCGGCCGCACGCCGTGGAGGCCACGGTGCTGGAAGCCGCGGTTTCTGTTTGCCCCGGAAGGTCCGCGATCACGAAGCATCCCCATCCGGCAATCAGGATACTCCAACGGGTGAATCGAATATACTTCATCAGGATTGTTTCCTCCTATGAATATGGATTGTCTCAAAATCATAGGCGGGATCATGTTTCCGGGCCAGTACGCGAAAACCAGCACAGGATTCTGAATTGAATAACCTCCTTGTTCTGTGGAGAATGGGGGCTTACCGGAAAAATCAAATCCCGCCGCACGAAGGATATTGATCCGGCCTACCATGCCGGTGATGAAATGAGGAATCCAAGAAAAGCGCGGTCCTATTTCACGAGCCGCCAACCGGAGGCATCGGCCTCTAGCGCGGTATGGCCTTTGTAGCGGTCATACACGTGGCGCATTTCCTCGATCGTGTCGAAGAATCCCACGATATGGGCGGCGCTGAAGGATTCTCCCGCCTTCACCGGCCGGCCGTGAATCTCCTCGATCATGACGACAATGTCCCCCGGCCGCTGACTGCACCACGCCTCATAAACCACGGACGGCTCGAGAGTCAGGCCGGCCAGCCAGGGACCGTCTTGGCCAGTCTCCTTGTCCCGCAAATGGCAGGCGCGGATGAAATATTCCGGTGTCCGGTTGAAATCCCGCCGGTAGCCGAACTTCAGATCCGGCGGAAATGGATTGAAGAACTCGCTCGCCGGGATGCGCACGCCTTTCGGGCCGCTCAGATAACTGAGGTAGATTTCACTGAACGTATCGCCCTGCACATGACGGAAACAGCCTGGGGTATCGTTGCGCAGAAACATTTCCGGGGAATCGTTGACGCTGTCGATCTTGTCCATCAACACGAAGAACCGCTCGCCGCGGGGAAAGACGATCCGTTGGGTCCAACGCGATCCCGGTTGGCGGCCTGGGGCGGCGTATTCAAAGTGATAGACCGTGGTGACCGCGATAAAATCCCGGCCGCGGATGACCTCCGGCTGGACGGGTTTCATGCGGTGGCAGAGTTGCGGTCCTTCGACCACCCGCTTGCGGTGGCTGCTGCCGTGCGCCATGAGAGCGTAGTGCCGGCGTTCGGGATCGGTTTCATTCTCATACCAGGTATAGCGCCCGACGCCGTGCCCGTCCGGCGCGATGACCGCCTCGGCATAGCTTTCATCGCTGCCTGCTTCCATGAGCCAATCGACGACCATCAAGCCATCGCCGATATCCCGGTAGCCGGTGGCCTTGTCGAGAAATGATCCCTTTTCGATGCCGGTCATCCAGTGCTTGGGGTCTTTTTTGGGAATGGAGGCTTCGAGCCGGTCCGTTTCGATCTTGATAGCGCGTTCATCCTCGATCACGCGCGCCCAGTCTGGTTCTTGCGGCGGTGCGGCGGTTCCCTGCCCCACGCCGGCAACGGCAAGAAGAAAACTCAGCCCAACGCCGAAGGAGATAGCCACGGATAATTTCATGAGGGACTCCGATGCAATCAATAGGAATCGTTCCAGGTTTTGTTGAGTATTCGGACTGTACACTTTCTCCCAGGAGAAGAATCCCAGGAGAAGAAAGAACAGTTTGTCGTTCCCATACATCATCCTATCATGAATGGGGCCATGAAAAAGTTCTGTTATCGAGTAAATAGTCACCAAGATTCTAAAGATTTTCTTCAAAAAAATGCAAAAGGGCCGGAAGGTCGATTTCATGTCCGCCCTCGTGAATGTCCAGGGAGACACGCTCCGGATGGCCGAGACTTGCGTAAATCGGTTGGATTTCCTTCAACGCTTCGCGCGCCAGAGGGACATAGAAATCCTTGGGGCCTTCTTTCAAGCCGTTCTGGCATTGCAGGAACCGGGGAGCAATCAGCGAATAGATATCGGCGTAATCCACCAATGCCCGCAATCCGGCCACTTTCCAGCAGAGGCAATGGTTCTGTTCCATCTGATCCATGGTGGTCAGAAAACCCGAACTGACCGTGGCCGCCACGCGGGTGTCCATCGCGCCCAGCCACATGGCCATCTCGCCTCCCAGCGACAGCCCCGCGCAGCCGATCCGCTTCGCGTCCACTCCCTCCATGCCGGTGAGATAATCCACACAGCGGACCAGGTCCCACAACCGTTCGCCCATCAGCGTACGGCCCATTTCGCGGACTTCGTGCTGGCCTACGTCAGCGGCGATAGTGACCATTCCGCGGCGCGCCAGCTCGGCGGCGAAGCCTTTGTAGATCGATGCGGTGTCATAGGGGCTATACCGCGTGCCGCCATGCCCGTGGATACACACCACGCCGGGGTAGGGCGGCGTTCCTGTATCTGGCAGGGTCACCACCACGGGAATCCGGCGGCGGGGAGTGGATTGAATTTCGATCTCCTGTCGTGTGAATCCGCTAACTTTCTCTTCCGAAAGCGTGGTGGGATTCAAGGGGATTGTGGATTTTTGTTCCCACAAATCGTCCACCAGCAAAATGACAAACAACCGTTCCCGGACCTCGTTTTGCCATTGCAATGCCTCTTCGGGAGAGCGTGGGGAATAGGCCAGGGCGCGGAGCCCATCCGATTGGGTAACGGATGGGCAGGAGAATACCATCAGCACAAAGAATGGAACAAATCCAAAGTGACTCGGTTTCATTGAGGTTATCCTTTCGAACTGTTCACTAGGACTACTCCAAGGTATACCGTAATTATTTACTCAATCCCGAAAAAAGGATATAACTTGCGCACCCTCAAGGCATTTCCCGCCCTGGCCTGCACCCACGGGGGAGAAAAGGTAGGGTATCGTTTTCGTGGCCGGTTGCCCCTGCCGCCGTTTCTACACCACGCGGGCGCGAGTACCACGCACTGCGCCCCCGCCTTCTCGGTCTGCCGTGGCAAGGGGAATCCGCATCCGGCGGCCTTGAGGATCCCCCGGATACAAAATGCAGACCCCATGCTCTTTCCTGTACGCGTCGACGCCCGCCTGAGTGAATTCCGGGCAGATGGCTGTTGTGCTATGCTTCTTCAGGACCGGCTCCTTTTGTATGCGGTTCTGACTCCGCTGGGGTTAATCCGTGATCGTCCGCCGCTTCCGCGTATGGATGCGGAAAGTGTACGGCCACGGAGCCGGTCGTTCCATATGGTCTGGCCGGCTTCCGTGGAATGTGGGACTGTGAGATGAAACCCGTCTCACCGGAGCAATGCCGGCCCATGCATCCATGAGAATCTTATTTCTGAACCATAACCTGATCTGGCGGGGGACCTTCTTCCGTTGCCTCGGATTCGCCCGCGAGTTGGTGAAACGCGGTCATGAAGTCGATCTCTGGACCACAGCGAGCGATCGCCATGGGTATGGCATCCGGATGGTGGAGGACGGCGTGCGGATCTGGCAAACGCCCCGCTGGGGGAGGCTGGGAGGCCATGATGGAGGCTACGCGCCGCTCGATAACCTGGCGCGGCTCGTCCGGGCGTCCCGCTGCCGATGGGACATCATCCACGCCTTCGATCACCGCCCCAACGTGCTTTTCCCCTGGTTATGGATACGGTTCCGCCGGCGCGTGATCGGACGCCGTTCTGTTCCGTTGTTCGTCAGCGATTGGTGCGACTGGTGGACGGCCGGGGGCATCACCACCGGACGGCGCGCGTGGCCGGCCGTGGACCGGATCGAGCAGCGGATCGAGGAAGGCAGCAAACGGAGGGCGGACGGGGTAACGGTTATCAGTTCGGTTCTTTACGAACGGGCGCGTGGGGTGGGCATTCCGGAAGAGCGTCTGCTCCGGTTGCCGTCCGGTGTGGCGGTGGAGAAGTTCCCCATTCTGGACAAGGAGGAGTGCCGCCGGCGGTTAGGCTTGCCCCTGGACTGTCCCGGTCTGGGTTTCGTGGGCTATTCGTTCTGGGACCTGCAGATGCTGGCGGAAACGTTCCAGCGGGTACGGAGGGAGCATCCCGGAGTGTTTCTACTGGTCATCGGGGGCGGGGTGGAAGAGCAGGCCAAAGATATATTCCGGAAAAACTTCGCTATCGGGGAGGATGTTTTTCTCCCCGGCGTGGTTTCATTCTCCGAAGTGCCCGCTTATTTGGCGAGTTGCGATGTCCATCTCTTGCCGATGCAAAACAATCTGGCCAACCGCGCGCGGCTGCCCAACAAGTTATGTGATTATTTCGCCTCGGGACGGCCGGTGGCGGTTTCGGATGTGGGAGAGGCCGCTGAGTATGTCCGGCGTTATCGGGCCGGGTTGGTGGGGGGAGAAACCGCGGAGCCGCTTGCCCAGGCTTGCCTGCGATTATTGAATGATCCCCTCTTGGCTGAAACCTGCGGCCGCCAGGCGCGGCGCGTGGCCGAAACCGAGTTGGCGTATTCCACCCTAACGGATTCATTGCTGGAGTTTTACCAGAAAAGGAGGATGCAAGAAATGAATCAATGAACGACTGTCAAGGTCTGAACAAAAAGGGGCCGAATCAAACAGGAAGGCATGTGAAGACATACACTCTTTGGTTCAATGGGAGAGATTCGGATTCTCCGGTATCCCAGAAATCATTCGGCAGGACCGAATGTCCAGAATCCAACCGGCTCCGCGCTGGTGGATATCCGTCAGGAGGCGATAAATCCATGAACCGGCACGAAACCATTCTGCGCCGCGAAGATTCGTTGTTGGTGGTGATCGATTTTCAGCAGCGGCTGGTGGATGTCATGCCCCGGAAAGAGAGTGTCACCGACGAAATCACGCGGCTGATTCAAGGCATGAAGCAGTTGAACATCCCCATTCTAGCCACGGAGCAATATCCCCAAGGATTGGGGCCGACTGTTCCCTCCGTGGCGGAGGAGTTGGAACCCGCCCCGATCTTTTCCAAAATGACCTTCAGTTGTTGCGGACTCGAGGATTTCGGCGCCCGGTTGAAAAACCTCCTGCGCCGCCAAGTGGTCGTTACAGGGATCGAAACCCACGTTTGTGTATTACAAACCGTGCTGGATTTGCTTGCCAACGGATATCAAGTCCATGTGCCGGTGGGGGCTACCTGCTCCCGCGCGGACGTGAACCGGGACAATGCCCTCGCGCGGATGGAAAAAGCCGGCGCGGTGCTTACCAATCTGGAAAGCGTGCTGTTCGAGTTGCTGGTGGAAGCGGGAACGGACGATTTCAAGGCGGTGCGGAAGCTCATCGTGTGAGAAACCGGCAGGGGCGTGAGCGGAATGGTCAGAACGGCACTTCCTCATCCGGCAGATCGGGCGCGGCGTCAAAGAAGCGGGTGTATTCCCGGGCGAAATAGATGTCCAGTTCCCCAACCGGCCCGTTGCGGTGCTTGCCGATGATCAATTTGTAAGAATAATGGGTTTCCTTCCCCGCCTCGGTTTCCTCTTCCGATTCGCCTTCAAACGCGCCTTTCAGGACTTCCCGGTGTAAAAAGATGACCAGGTCCGCGTCTTGTTCGATGGCGCCCGATTCGCGCAAATCCGAGAGACGGGGAGTGTGGTCATCGCGTTTTTCCACGGCCCGCGAGAGCTGCGAACAGGCAATGATAGGGATATGGAGATTGCGGGCGAGAATCTTGAGGGAACGGGAGATTTCGGAGACTTCCTGCTGCCGGTTTTCGGTGCGCTTGCCGGTGGACATGAGTTGCAGGTAATCCAGAATGATCAATCCCAATTCGGGGTAGCGCGATTTCAACCGGCGCGAACGGCTGAAGACCTCGGACGGAGTGAGGTTGGGGGTGTCATCGATGAACAGTGGCATATCGTGGATGCGGTTCGCGGTCTGTAGCAGCAGGGCCGCGTCTTTTTTGGTGAAAAAACCTGAACGCATGTGCTTCAGGTTGACTCGCGCCTGCGAGCACAGCACGCGTTCGGCGATCTGCTCGCTGCTCATTTCCAGCGAGAAAAATCCGACGGGAGTGCCGCTGAGAGCAATGTTTTCCGCGAAATTCAGCACCAAACTGGTTTTTCCCACCGAAGGCCGGGCGGCCAGGATGATCAAGTCGGAATGCTGAAATCCCGCTGTCCAGGCATCCAGATCCTTGAAACCGGAAGACAGGCCGGTCAATGCCCCTTGGCGGGAATGAGCGATCTGCACCTTTTCGATCGCCGGTTCAAGAAATTTGCCTAACGGCTCGAATGATCGGTCACGCCGTTGTTGCGAAATATTGAAAATTTTGGCTTCCGCGTTGGATAGAATCTCCCCCGCGTCCTCGCCGCTCTCGTAGGCCTCCTGGGTGATTTCAGCGCATTGGCGGATCAGTTGCCGCCGCAAGGCTTTGTCGCGCACGATGGCGGCGTGGTATTCCACATTGACCGACGTGGCCACGCTTTGCACCAATTCGGCCAAATAAAACGGCCCGCCGGCCTCGGTCAGGAGGTTCTTGCGCTCCAAGGCATCGGCCAGGATCATCAGGTCGATGGCTGATCCCCGGTTGCCCAGTTCCACCAACACTTCGTAGAGGATTTGGTGGCTGGGTTGATAGAAAGCCGAAGCCTGCAGGATACCCTGCGCCCGGTAGACTGCGTCGATATCCCGGATCATGGCTCCCAAGACCTTTTTCTCGGCCTCGAGGCTGTGAGGCAAAATCCGGTCGGCCGGTTTCAGGTGGTCTACTTTCGCCATGGGAATTCCACTGATTGCCAATAGGATTGGTTCAAGGAGAGAAAACCAGGGTTACCGCATCGGACTCACCGGAGTCCATTTCATCTCAGTGAGGTAGCATTGTACGGCATCCTAGGAAACCGTCAATATGGATTTCTCCGTTTCCACCGTCCGGAGAGGGCAGCGAACCGGGTTTCCTATTTCATTTTATTGGACTTACTCAGATTCCATAAAATCATGCTTTCGGAGGCGGGGCACAGTCGGTGTCCAACTGCCGCAGGATCCGGACGGCGTGGGCGATGGGCCGCATCACCCATTCGAGGCATTCTACCGCGCCCCGGGGGCTGCCGGGCAGATTGAGCACCAGTTTGCCGCGTAGAATGCCCGCCGTCGCGCGGGAAAGGATGGCATAGGGAGTTTTCTCCAGCGAGCGGCGGCGCATTTCTTCGCCGAAACCGGGCAGCTCCTTTTCGATCAGGGCGCGGGTCACGTCCACGGTGATGTCCCGCGGTCCGATGCCTGTTCCCCCGGAGGTGAGGATCACATCCGCCTCCGTCATATTCGACAGGCGCAATAATTGCTCCCGCAACCGGCCCGGATCATCGGGGATTACGATCGTTTCGGCGCAAATGCCCCGCGCTTGCACGATCGCGGACTTCAGCAGGGGAGCGGTGGCGTCTTCCCGCCGTCCGTCCGCCGCCCGGTCGCTGGTGATAATCAGGGCAAATCGGACATTTTCCAGCATCTCACCTCTCTCGCGGGTGTGGTATAGTGGTGACGAAATTCCTTTCGTTACATTATAACTATCATCACCAAGGGTCGGGATAAGACCGTTACAGAGCGTTGTTCTCAACGTTGATTTATACTAGGATCAACAGGGATCGTCATCGCGGGTGGAGGGCAGATCGATGGTGCGATGTCAACAACGCGGAAGTTGGCTTATCACGGCGGGGATCCTTTCCTGCCTGGTGTTAGGAACCGCTTCTATTACACCGATGGCGCAAGAGGAGACCGGCGAGGCCGTGGAGGAGGCGCCTCCGGCGGTCGGCATGTCACCGCTGACCGGCGAACCTGGCGGCATGACATTGTACGATCTGCTCTACGCGGGCGGATGGGTCATGATCGTGCTGGGGTGCCTGTCGGTGCTGGCGGTGGCCCTGATCATCTATTACTCCATCGCCTTGCGGGAAAAGCGGTTGATGCCCAAGGATACCCTGACGCAGATCCACCTCTACATGCGCGACCGGCGTTACGAAGACGTGGCCCGGCTCTGCCGGCGGTCTAAGGGGATGTTCTGCAAGATCATCTTGGCCGCCGCCACCCGCGCGGCAGAGAATCCCGATAGCGTCGCGGCCACCATGGAAGCGGTGGGCCGCCGGGAAGCCGAATCGATGATGCGGCGGGTGCGCTACTTATCGGAAATCGCCACCTTGGCCCCGTTATTGGGATTGTTGGGCACAGTGTTGGGAATGATCAACGCCTTCAATTTCATCGCCTTTGACATCAGTGCGGTCAAACCCGTGGCCTTGGCCAGCGCCATCGCCCAGGCGCTGATCACTACCGCGGCGGGCTTGATCCTGGCTATTCCCTGCATGGGATTCTTCTTCTATTTCCGGGGTAAATTGCAGTCGCGCATAGGCCAAATGGAAGAATTGGCCGTGGAGATTTCCGAACAAATGACGTCGCCAGAATCCGCCGTCACGCCCGGCCGCCGGAGCCGCCGCAAGCCGCCAGTGCATGAACCGGCCGATTGACGCCGGGTTCCCAAGGGAGCCGACCGCCATGAATTTTTTAACCCGTATGAAAGAAGAAGACCCGATTATCCCGATGGCTCCGATGATTGACTGTGTTTTTTTGCTGTTGATCTTCTTCATCACCACGTCGGTGTACGCCCGGCTGGAGAATGAAATGTCGATCACCGTGCCCAGCGCCGAGTCGGGGGTGACCCCCAAGCGGGGTTTAGGGGAATTGGTCATCAATCTGCATGCCGACGGAAGGTTGGTCGTGAACCAACGGCAGGTCACCTCCGATCAACTCCACCTGTTGCTCTCCCGTATCGCGAAACAATATCCCGACCAATCCGTTATTATCCGGGGGGACCGGCAGGCGAATCTGGAAAGCGCCATCCACGTTTTGGATGTCTGCGCCAAGTCGGGAGTATGGAACGTCTCGTTTGCCGCCCTGCCCCCGGAGGAGCAGGCGGGGAATCCATAACAGTTACAAAATCAATGGATAACGCCATGATGGATATCGGGAGTGCTACTATGGGGGAGAAAAGCGGGATTTTGGGCCCCCCGGTCCGGCGCCCAGTCATACCTTGGCGTTTCGTATTTGGTTTCTGTCTCCTGGCCGGATTGGTGATTCTCAAACTGGACGGAGTGGCGGGCGAGGCCCCAGTTCCCTCCGCCGAACAAAAAGATCTTGATTTCGCCAATGGCTTGTATCAGCGGGGGATGTACGCCAACGCGGCCAAGCAATACGGGGATTTTTTGACTAAATACCCCAAAAGCCCATTCCGGGAAATCGCTTTGTTCCGGCAGGGCGAGTCGTTCTATCAACAAGCGGTCCAGGAACAGAAAGAAAATCCGGTCCAAGCCCAGGTAACCTATCTCAAAGCACGGAGCGCTTTCACCGACTTCATCCGCGCGTTTCCCCAAAGTGAACGGATTCACGAAGCCCTGTTGCGCCAGGGGGAAATTGCTTACAAGGCGGAGGATTACCAAGCGGGAGTCACTGCGCTGCAGCGGGTCATCAAGGAAAGCAAGAATCCTACCTTGCTTGAAGCCGCGTTGTTCTATTCCGCCCGCTGCCTGGAAAACCTGGGGAAGGCAGGGGAAGCGGAAACCCGGTACCGGCAAATCCGGTCAACCTATCCCCAGAGTGAATACGCCGCTTATTCCACCTATTTGCTTGCCGATCTGTTGGCCAAACGGGGCGCGGGGAATGACGCCCTCCCCTTGTTGAACGAGTTAACCCAAAAACCGGCCCGGTATCCCATCCCGGAAGGTTCCAACCTGGCTGCCGATGCCCAATTGCTGTCCGCGCAGGTGTTGTATCAGCTGAACCGCTATGCCGAAGCTGCCGACGCGTACATGGCCTACGTGAAAGATCATCCGGCCAGCCCCGAAGCCGCCAAGGCCCGTTATGGAGCCGCCTGGGCCGAATATCAGCAGAAGAACTACGCCCGGGTGCTCGAAATCGCCGGATCGTTGCAGCGGCAATCCCTTCCGCCGGAACTGGTGGCGGGCATTCTGTTTCTGCAGGGGACTTGTTCGTATCAGCAGAAACAATACCACGACGCGATTCTCCATTTCCGCGAAGTCATCGCCCACCCCCACGCGGGAGAATACCGGGAACGCGCGTGGTTCCAACTCGCCTGGGCTTATTATCTGTCCGGCCGGCTCGACGCGGCCCGGACGGAATGCGAGAATTTGCTGCGGCAGGAGTTGCCGTCCGCCATGGGCGCCAATATCCATTTTCTCCTAGGCCAGATTGACGCGCAGCAGAATGAATTCGCTTCCGCCATTCAGGAAATGAATTTCGTCCTGAAACTGGATCCCGGCGGGGAGTATGGAGAGGAAGCCCTGTATCTGTTGGCTGATCTGCATTACCGCATGGCCCGTTACCAGGAAGCCGGGGATCTGTTCGAACAATTCCAGGAAAAATACCCCAAATCCCTCCGCCGCCGGGACGCCATGGTCTGGGCGGCCCATTCCCGCTTCGCCGCCAAGGATTACGAAAAAGCCGCCGCCGCCGCCCAGCGCGCCCTGGAGGCCTATCCAGACCTGGAAGCCAAAGCCGATATGCTTTACCGGAAGGCGTTGTCTGACTACCAGTTAAAGCGCTACGACGCGGCCCTGCAATCGCTGGAGGA
This sequence comes from Candidatus Omnitrophota bacterium, assembly GCA_013177805.1. Taxonomy (GTDB): domain Bacteria; phylum Hinthialibacterota; class Hinthialibacteria; order Hinthialibacterales; family Hinthialibacteraceae; genus JABLXU01. The sequence continues at coordinate 32,998 of JABLXU010000037.1, read as the reverse complement.
GATTCTCAAACTCTCCCGGGGGGACGCCAAGAAAACCGACGCGCTGTACTGGAAGGCCTACATTTACGAAATCACCGGCCGGAAGAAGGAGGCGTCCGCGGCTTACGGCCAACTGATCGCAAACGATCCCCCGTTGCCCAATCTGGAGGATATCCGGTTGCGCAAGGCGCTTTGCGACTACGCGGAAAAAGATCTCGGCCCGGCCTATGAGGGCTTCCATCAGGTGTTGTTCAGTGAAAAAGGAAATCAACTGCCCGCCGAAGTGTTATTTTGGATGATTCTCCAGGCGGAGGAAAAAAAAGACTACGAAGAGGCTTTGAAGATCGCCGAACGCGCCCTGGAGATCTTTCATCAACCCGCCATCCGCGAACGGGCTTTGATCGCCATCGGCAACCAGCGGGTGGCGTTGCAACAATGGAACGAGGCTGTCGCCAACGCGGAAGCGTTTATCCAATCCTTCCCGGACAGCCTCTTCAAACCGGAGGTGTACTGGACTCTGGCCAAAGGCTGCGAGGGAATCGGCGATCGGCCCAAGGCGCTGGAATGGTACGAAAAGAGTTTGGCGGAACTCCAAAAACTGGGCAATCCCGATCCCGCCTTTGAGGCCACTCTCTACGTGGACCGTGGGCGTTTGTTGGAAAACCTGGACCGGCCGGCTGACGCCCTGGAATCGTTTCTGCGGGTGGCAATCATCTACGACCATCCTGAACTGACACCCGAAGCCATGTACCGCAGCATCCGGTGTCACCGGAAAGTGGGAGAAAACACGGAAGCCCGGAATTTCTTTAACGAACTGCTGAAGCGGTATCCTTCCTCGGAATGGGCCAAGAAAGCCCGGGACGAGTTCGATTTCTCAGCCTCGAGCCCGGAATCCGCCGTGGAAATCAAATCCGCGACCCCGGCAAATTGACACCCGGATGCAACGATGAACCGGACACGGAATCATCCCGGACCGCCAGCGGCAATTTCCCTCTTCCCCTCCCGGAAGCGGTGGGACCTGTTGTTGTTGTTTTGCTTTACGGTTTCCCTGGCGCTGCATGGGATATTTTTGTACTACTCGACCATCTGGGAAGTCGGGGATATCCGCCAGGCCGAAAAGCAGGTCGAAACCTTGTTCAAGGTTACCATCCAGCAACTCGAGTCGCGGGATTTCGTTTCCCGGCCGACGACCGCCCAGTTGCGGGAAGAACGGCGGCAAGCCCTTGAAGAGCAAATCATTGCGTTGTCGCAAATCAATCCTGATGCGGCGCAGCGGGAGATCGAATCGCTGGCGCCCGAACCTCCCGCGGCCGTTCCCTCTCCCGGGATCAGCGAAATGCCGGCCTGGGGACAAGCATTGGATTCCCACCTCTTTGTGGATGACCAGGCCGCCCGGCAGCTGGTCACCGCCGAGACCAGCCGGCGGATGGTCGAGGAATGGGAAGCCGGGATCGGCCGTGAGGCTCTTCCGGATGTGGCTGAACTGAATCCGATCCCTCTCACTGGCCGTGGTATGGGAAGCCCACAGCGCTTGTTGGCCGGCCTGCCGGAACCGCTCCTGCGCGAAGAACCCGCGGTGATTCAATCCATCGGATCCGTGCTGCTAAAGAATCTGCCCCCCGCGGCGCCGGCTTTGGACATTTCCGAACCGCCGATCCAGTTGCCGCCGGTGACGGAGTTGCTTCCTTCGCCCGAGTTGATCCATCCCAATCCCGCGCCTGCGACATTTCAGGTGGAAGAAGCCGCCAAGGAAGAATTAAAAGACCGTTTCGTCGCCTTGGATGATTTGCTCCAGGTGGATCTTTACACCTACCGCCATGTGGGCGGTGACGGGTATTTCATGATCGTCATCCGGCCGGTCACCACGGATGAACGGTTGCGCGTGCTTCCCAAGGATGTCGTTTTCGTCCTGGACGCGTCCGGAAGCATGGGCAGCCGGCGGTTGGACACCATCAAACAAGAAGTCCGGAAACTACTGGACCGCCTGCGTCCGGACGACCGGTTCAACGTGATCGGATTCAAGCAAACAGTTAAGCAGTTCACCGCCACGCTGGCCCCGGTGACCGAAGAGACGCGGGCCGCGGCCTGGCAGTTCACCCGGTCATTGCAATCCTCCGGCCGCACCGATATTTACGCGTCACTCGAACCGCTTATGAAACTGGGGACCGAGCGCGCCCGGCCGCTGATCCTCTTGCTCTACAGCGACGGCCGCCCCACCGTGGGCGTGATCAACAGCCGCAAGATCATCAACAACTTGACCCGGTACCAAGGGCCCAGCACGTCAATCTTTTGCGTCGGGACCGGCGATTACCTCAACCAATACTTGCTCGACATGTTGGCCTTCCGTAACCGGGGGCTCGTGGCCTTCGAAAAAAACCGGGAAGCCTTGCCGGACGTGATCCAATCGGTTTTCAGTTATATCGAAGATCCCCTGTTGCTGCAAATCCAAGCATCATTGCAGGGCGTGGACGAAAACGAGGTCTATCCCAAGCGGCTGCCGCAATTGTTCCTAAAGGGGGATTTGCGCATCTGGGGGCGCTTGCAGAATCAGAAGAGCATCACCCTGCGCCTGGTGGGCGAAGCCTACGACGAGCATAAGGAAATCGTGATCGAACTGCCGGTGCCCGCGCGGGACAATGGGACCTACGAAATCGCCCGGCAATGGGCGTTTCACAAGATTTATCACATCGTGGGCGAGATGGTGCGGGAAGGCGAACGCCCCGAGTTCCTCGAGCAGATCCGCTTTTTGAGTCAGACCTACCGGATTACCACGCCCTACTCGGAGCAATTCGAAAAATAAACGCCGGGCCGGCCTTACCGCTTGAAACGGGTCAACACGTCCGTCACCGCCTCGATGACATCGGCCACGTCGGCCTCCGTCAGTCCGGCTGAGAGAGGGAGCGACACGGTCCGGTCCGAATGCCACAGGGCGTGGGGATAATCCTGAGGCCGCAGACCGAATTGCTCCCGGTAATAGCGGTGGAGGTGCAGAGACAGGTAATGCACGCCGCCGCCAATGTTGCGTTGGTGCAACTCATCCAGGAACCGGTCGCGGGAGATCGTCAGGGCGTCCAGATCCAAAAGCAATGTGTATAAATGACGGGCGTGCCGGGTTCCTGGTTCGGGTGGCGGGGGAATCAAACAAGGCAGGTTCGCGAAAGCCGCGTCGTAGCGCCGCCAAATGGCCTCCCGCCGCTGCAGATTCGTTTCCAGGCGCTTGAATTGCGACAACGCCAAGGCGGCGTGCACATCAGGAAAGTTGTACTTATACCCCAGACTCACCATCTCGTAATGCTTGAAGCCCGTGTCGCTGAAGCGTTTCCAGGCATCCGCGGTGAGTCCGTGCAGCGCCCGGGTTTGGATTTGCTCCGCGATGTCCTGGTCGTTGGTAATGACCATCCCTCCCTCGATGGCAGTGAGGTTCTTGGTCACATAAAAACTGAAGCATCCCGCCCGGCCGAAGGTTCCCGCGTGTTGCCCCTCATAGAGCGTTTCGATGGCATGGGCGCAATCCTCGATCAGCGCCAGACCCCACGCCTCGCAGAGCGCGAGAATCTCCCGCATGGAGCAGGCCCGCCCGGCCAAATGCACCGGCAGGATCACCCGGGTGCGCGGCGTGATTCGTCTTTCGATCTCGGCCGGCTGGATCAACCCGGTCCGCGGATCGACATCCGCGAACACCGGCCGGGCACCCGCGTGCAGGATGGCATTGGCCGTGGCGCAGAAGGTCATCGGCGTGGTGATCACCTCGTCCCCGGGCTGAATGCCCAGCGAGAGCATGGCCAGATGCAGCGCGGCGGTGCACGAGCTCAGGCTGACCGCGTGTTTCGCCCCCGTGTAGCGGGCGAAGGTCTGCTCCCATTCCGCCGCTTTGGGGCCGGTTCCGATCCAGCCTGAGCGGAACGTGGCCAGAACCGCTTCGAGGTCTTCCTCGGTGAGAACCGGCGCGCCGAAAACCAGAAAGTGGTCTCGCATGATGGATCGTGCATTCTAGGTAAACAGAATGGTCAGGCCGAATTCCCTTCTTCCGGTCTACAACCTCCGGGAGAAGGAAAGGAGCCGTCAGGCTTCCACCGGCGCGTATTCCCCCGGCCGCAGGGTCCGGGCAAGAGGGTCCAGGATACCGTTCATGAAGCGGGGCGAATTTTCATCACCATAGCATTTAGCCAATTCCACCGCCTCGTTCAAGATGACATTGGCGGGCGTGTCGGAATTTTCCATCAGTTCCCACAGGCTCAGGCGCAAGATGTTGCGGTCGACGGGCGACATGCGTTCCAACCGCCAGTGGAGGGCTTGTTCCTGGATCAGGCGGTCGATTTCTTCCCGCTTTTTCATTACCCCGCGGGTAAGGAGCCAGGCGAATTGTTCGGCCTCGGGAGTCACGGACAACGAGTCTTCTTCCGCCCACCAATTGGGGAAAACATGAACGGGCTTTTCTCCCGTCACATCCATTTGGATGTTATAGGCATAGAGGATGCGCAGGGCGTATTCGCGCCCCACATGCCGCGGTCCCGCGTGTTTCATAATTGTTCACAGACGTTGGCCATCTCGATGGCGGTGACGGCGGCGTCCCAGCCTTTGTTGCCCGCTTTGGTGCCGGCCCGCTCGACGGCCTGCTCGATGGTATTGGTGGTGAGCACCCCAAAAGCAATGGGGCAACCGGTCTCCAGGGTGGTTTGAGCCACGCCCTTGGAGACTTCGGCGGCAATGTAATCGAAGTGGGGGGTATCGCCGCGGATGACGGCGGCGAGGGCGATTAGGGCGTGATAGTTCCCTGTGGCGGCCATCTTCTTGACCACGAGGGGAATTTCAAAGGATCCCGGGACGCGGACAATGGTAATCCCCTCTTCCTCCGCGCCATGGCGGCGCAAGGCGTCCAGCGCGCCCTCCAGCAGCCGCTCGGTGATGAAACTGTTGAAGCGGGAGACCACGATGCCGAATCGTTTCCCGCCGGCGTTGAGATTGCCTTCCAGGTATTGTGCCATGGTTGTCTATCCTTCAAGGCAGATGCCCCATGCGTTCGCCCTTGGTCCGCAGATAATGCACGTTGAATTGGTTTTCTCCCACGTGAATGGGAATCCGTTCCACGATTTCCAGCCCGAAGGCATGCAAGCCATGAATTTTGCGGGGATTGTTGGTCATGAGCCGCATCTGGCGGATCCCCAGGCTGGCCAGAATCTGCGCGCCGATGCCGTATTCCCGCTCGTCGGGTTTGTGGCCCAATTTCAGATTCGCGTCCACCGTATCGTACCCTTGATCCTGCAGGACGTACGACCGCAACTTGTCCACCAGCCCGATGCCCCGCCCCTCCTGAGCCATGTACAACACCACCCCCCGGCCCTCTTCCTCGATTTTCTGCATCGCGAACTGCAGTTGCACGCCGCAGTCGCAGCGCAGGGAGCCGAACGCGTCCCCGGTCAGGCATTGATCATGCACGCGCACCAGCACCGGCTCGGGCGTGGTCAGATCGCCCTTCACCAAGGCCACATGCTCTTTGTTGTCCACCTTGCTGACGAAGAGGTGCAATTCGAACTGCCCGTATTTGGTGGGCATGCGGGTGATCAAGACCTTGTCCACCAGGTGCTCGGTCGCGTGGCGGTAACGGATCAGATCTTCAATGGTGACGATGTTGATGGCGTACTTTTCGGACAACGCTTCCAACGAAGGCATCCGCGCCATGCTGCCGTCTTCATCCAAAATCTCGCAAAGAACACCCACCGGTTCCAGGCCGGCCAGTTTCATGAGATCGACCGTGGCTTCCGTGTGGCCGGCCCGCCGCAACACGCCGCCGTCTTTGGCGATAATCGGGGAGATATGACCGGGCCGGGCGAAGTCCTCCGGCTGGGCGTGAGGATCGGCCAGCCGCCGGATGGTCAAGGCGCGGTCGTGGGCCGAAATGCCCGTGGTGGCGCCATTGCGGGCATCCACCGTGATGGTGAAATTGGTGTGGTGCAACGCGGTGTTGTCGGCAGTCATGGGGGTAAGAAACAGCCGTTCCGCCCGCTCGCGTTCCAAGGCCACACAAAGCAGGCCGCGCGCTTTGCTGACGATGAAGTTCACCTGTTCCGGTGTGATGTTCGCGGCCGCCATGACCAAGTCGCCTTCATTCTCGCGGTTCTGGTCGTCCACCACGATCAGCATTTTGCCGGCCTTCAAATCGGCGGCGGCCTCTTCGACTGAGACGATCATGATGCTCGGTTCCTACTCCTGAATATATCCATATTTTCGCAGTTTCCCCTCGGATAAACCAGACCCACGGTCTCCCGGCCCATTGGATAGAAGCCTTTCGACATACCGGGCCAGCAGGTCCACCTCCAGGTTGACAGGATCACCGGTCCGCTTGCAGCACAGATTGGTGTTCTGCAAGGTAAAGGGGATCACGGCAAATTCGGCAGTCACGCCCCGCACGGCGGCCACCGTCAAACTGACACCCTCCACCGCCAGCGAGCCTTTCTCGGCGATGTAGGGAGCCAGCCGTTCGGGAAAACGCACTCCCAACCGCCAGAATTCGCCTTCTTCCCGGATTTCTTCAATGTGCCCGATGCCGTCCACATGTCCCGACACGATATGCCCGCCCAGACGGTCCATAAGCCGCAGAGCCGGCTCCAGGTTGACCCGGTCCCCGGCCCGCGCGAAGGCGAAGGTCGTACGGCTCAATGTCTCACTGGATAAATCCGCCGTGAACCGCTCCCCTTCCCGGCGGGATACGGTCAGGCAAGCCCCATTCACGCTAATGCTATCCCCCGGGACCGCCCCGGGGCTGATCCGCGGAGCGGTGATAACCACCTGGGCCGACGTTCCATGCCGGATCAGGTGAGACAGGATCCCGACTTCTTGAATGATGCCTGTAAACATCTCTGGATTCACAATCGCCAGCGCAGAATGCCCTGGATCAGCGTGTCCTCGCCAAGATGAATCCGGCGCAACCGCTCCAGCCTCATGGATTGTTGAATTGTATCCACCCCCCGCCCCATGTAAAACGTGGGGGCTTCTTTCCCCCCGATCAGCGACGGGGCGACATACACCATTACCTCGTTAACCAGGTTGGCTTCCAAAAACGCGGTATGAATCCGCGCTCCCCCTTCCACTAAGACCCCCGACACTCCCGACCGGGCCAGGGAACCCAGCACTTCCGTGAGGTTCAAGCGGTGAGCCGTTCCCCCCGTGCGTTCGACCTCCGCTCCCCGGCCGCGCAATGCTTGCGCCAGGGTTTCGGGAACTTCCCGGGAACAATAAATCCGGACCGGCGCTCGTTTCACGGTTTTCAGTAGCTGGGCATCGTACGGAATCCGCAATTCCGGATCCAGAACCACACGCAGCGGGGGATGCCAGCCGGCCTCCGGGAGAGACGCCGGCCGGGGCGTCAACCGGGGATCGTCGGCCAAAACCGTCTGAATACCGGCCAGAATGGCTTGCACTTCGGCGCGGATTTCATGGGCATGCGCGCGGGCTTCCTCGCCGGTGATCCATTGGGAATGGCCGGTACGCGTGGCCAACTTGCCATCCAGCGAAACCGCCGCCTTGAGGATCACCCAGGGAAGTCCCCGGGTGTGAAAATGAAAAAAAAACCGGTTGAGATACCGGGCGTCTTCTTCCAATAGCCCCACGTCCACCTGGACGCCGTGTTGCCGTAACAATTCAATGCCCTTTCCCCGGACTTGGGGAAAAGGATCGGCCACGGCCACTACCACCCGGGCGATTCCGGCCTGCAAAAGTGCTTCGGTGCACGGAGGAGTGGCCCCGTGATGGCAACAGGGTTCAAGGGTTACATACGCGGTGGCGCCTTGGGGCGGTTCCACGCAGGCCGCTAGCGCTTCCCGCTCGGCATGCGGCATCCCCTGCCGCCGGTGGTACCCTTCGCCCAGAATCCGGGAAGGCTCTCCCTTCCCGGCCGGCCGGACCACCACACAGCCCACCCGGGGATTGGGATGAACCGTCAACCGGCCTTGCTGCGCCAGATCCAACGCCCGGCGCATGAAGGCACAATCCTCTTCGGTGAATGGGGACAGCCAGGAATGGTTCAATGAGACAATTGTCCAACCCCGCTTAATCCCATTTTATCCGCGAATCCGATGATATCATGCAGGATCAGCTCGAACCTCCGGCCATCGCGCACTTCCACCACGAAAGGACCACGGAATTCCAGCTGGCGCAGGCCGGTGATTATCTCTTCCCAAGGAACCACCCCCTGGCCGGGAGTCATGTGTTCGTCCACGCGGCCCCGGTTGTCACTGGCATGCACCGAGAAGATTTTCTCCCCGAATTCCGCAAGCACGGCGGGCAGATGGCCGCCGACGAAAGCATGTCCGATATCCAGGCACATGCCCACATTGGGAAGGTTCAGCGAACTGATCTGATGGTAGAGTTCCCTCGGATCACACCCGAAAAGAGGCTTCGGGAAATTTTCAATCGCCACGTTCAAATCCCGGTCTTCCCCATAGCCGCTCAGGTCCCGCAACGATTCCTGCAGGGAAATCCAGCGTTCCTTGGACTGCGTCATCTCACCCTCGATGCTGGAGGGATGAAACGTAACCAGGGACGCGCCGACCAACATGGCGGCGTCCAACGTCCGTTGGCATGCCAGAATGGTTTCCTCCCGCAACGATTCATCGGGACTGGATAGATCCCCCACGCTGCTGGGCGCGTGCATGGTGACATACCGGAACCCTAGATCCCGGATCATAATCCCAGCCTGCTGGATTTCTTCCGGGTTGTTGATGTCCAAGTGGCGGGGTGTCGCAAAAATTTCCACCCCCTCGATCCCCTGCTCATGCACCAAACGAAGCTTTCCCAGGAACGAGGATGGCAACCACGAATAGGATGAGATGGAAAGATACATAAAATAACCCCTTTGTCCCACAAACCCAAACCGGCCGTGATACGTTCCCACCGTATCATAAGGTTTATACGCCGAAGTCTATCCGCCGCTTTCATCGAGTGTCAACCCCATGCAATCCTCGACACGCAACGGCGACCTTCTCAATTTAATTATACCACCGATTTTCTCTCTCTTCCCTTTTAACATAGCCGCCGGTAGAATTTTCCAATATTATGGACGCGATACAGGTTTACGTAACCTTGAAAATCCCCGATAACATCGCCCGGACCGCTCTCCAGGCCGCCCGCACCCGCTTGGGATTTGATAACCTGGCCTCCCTGCGCCGCTCGGAGTTTTGGGAACTCGGGTTTTCCGGGCGGGATTCCCGGTTTGCGCTGCAAACCGCCACCCGCCTTGTGGAAAAAACCTGGTTCTTCGCTAATCCCAACAAACACACGTGGCGCATCGTTCCGTCAGAGAAAACCTTGGCTGAAGGCGCTGTTCTGCCCGTGCCGGATTCCTCCACCGCGCTCATCCTGGTCCAGGACCGCATGGACGGGACCGCCGAAGCGGTTTTGGACGCGCTGCGCGCCCTGGGACCCGGCGAAGAGCGGCCGGATAGCCTGATCCGGGGAACCTTATGGCAGGCAACCTTTGCGAATCTCGATCCCGGAGCGGTGCGGGAAGCAGCCGAACGGCTGGCCGTTACCGTCAGCCGGACGCAAGGCCTGCTCGCCAATCCGCATTATCAGATCTATAAAATCTTCGGCCCGGAATGTTCCACCTTAACCACCTGAGTAGAATCTGGTGAGACCCCATTCATTCTTCCGGCAGGGAAAACAGGCATCCGGATCGGTCGCCGATTGCGAATCCATACGGGAGAAGTCAAAATAGTCTCATAAAGGAACAAGACCCAACACGGCTATGCCTGAGTCCCGGAATCCCGTTACCCAATATCCCGCGCCGAGTTTATGGCGCGCGCTGCTGGCGTATCTGCGCCCCGTGATGGGGCACGATATTGCGGGAATCATCTGCCTGTTGCTGTACAGCTATTTCGCCATTTGGGTGCCTGCCTACGTAAAGACCGTGATCAATCAGATCGAACGCGGCACCACTCCCTCCGAATTGGTGATGTCGTGCTTGATCATCCTGGGACTGGCGGCCACGGCCGGCGTCATGCTGTTTCTGGCGCGATGGACGATCATCGGCGCGTCGCGGCATTTCGACCAGGCGCTGCGCAACGACTTTTTCGCTCATATCCAGCGGCTCAGCCCGGGATTTTATCACCGCATCCGCACCGGGGACCTGATGACCCGTTTCACCAGCGATATCGAGCAGGTCCGCCTGTTGGTCGGCCCGGGGATCATGTATCCCGTGCAGACCATTTTTTTAACCACCCTGGCGCTCTATGCCATGTTCCGTTTGGACGTGGTGTTGACCTTCACGCTCCTCGCGCCCATCACCTTCATGCTGTTGTACGTGAATTTCAACACCCGGAAATTGCACCAGATTTACCGCCAAGCCCAGGAAATTTATTCCGAATTGACCGCCAAGGCGCAAGAAAATTTCTCCGGCATCCGGGTTATCAAGGCGTATTGTCAGGAGGAAGCCGAGATCGGCCGGTTCCGCGCGATCAACGAGCGGTACGTGCAAAAAAACATGGAGCAGGTGAAACTGCGCGGCCTGTTGTTCCCCTTTATGCGCTTCATCGGGGGACTGGGTGTGGTGTTGATTTTGTGGCGGGGCGGATTGAAAGTCATCCAGGGGGAGTTGCAGTTGGGCGACCTGGTGCAATTCGCCTTGTACTACCAAATGCTCATGTGGCCGATCATCGCCATGGGCTGGATCATCAATGTCATCCACCGCGGCGTGGCGTCCTGGCGGCGTCTGCAAGGCATCCTGGCCACGCAGCCCGACGTGGCGGACATTCCCGGTTCGGGGGATATTCCCCAGTTGCGGGGGACGATCGAAGCCCGGAATCTCACGTTCGCGTACGATCCAAATTCTCCGCCGGTTCTCCAGGGGATTTCGTTCAAAGTCGGCGCCGGCCAGACGCTGGCGGTCGTAGGCCCCACCGGTTGCGGAAAAACCACGCTTGTCAATTTGCTGTTGCACCTCTATCCCGTGCCGGACGGCATGATCTTCTATGACGGCCGCGACATCAACGAAATCCCCTTGGATGTCCTGCGCCGTTCCATCGCGTATGTGTCCCAAGAGGTGTTTCTCTTCTCCGACACGCTGCGCAACAACATCCTTTTCGGCGTGACCGGACCCGAAGAAGTGCCGGAGGAAGCGATAACCGCCGCCGCCGAACGCGCCCAGATCAGCCGGGATCTGGCCATGTTTCCCCATGGCTACGAAACGGAAGTAGGCGAGCGGGGCATCACCCTGTCCGGCGGTCAAAAACAACGGACCGGCATCGCCCGCGCCCTGCTGCTTCAACGCCCCATCCTTATCCTCGACGACAGCCTCTCCAGCGTGGACACGGACACGGAGGAAGCCATCCTGCGCGGCATCGCCGGCGACCTCCACCGCGGCACTGCCATTCTGATCAGCCACCGCATTTCCACCGTGAAAAACGCCGATCATATTCTCGTGCTGGATGAAGGCCGGATCGTGGAAGAAGGGACCCACGAAGAGTTGACCGCCCGCGGTGGACTCTACGCGCGGATTTACCGCCGCCAGTTGTTGGAGGAGAGTCTGGGCATCCGGGCGTGATTCTAGCCGGAAAACTCCTCTCCCGGCCCGGCCAAGAGACCCGCCGGATGGCGGGAACAAGCGGAAGCAAGTGTTATCTGGCGGGGTACGCGTTCCGGGGAGAGAGCAGCACCTCGACCGGCAATTCCTCGTAGCGGTCGATAATCAAATCCGCCGCGTCCAATTGTTCCCGCGGGAAACTGGTGGTGATGGCGATGGTATACATCCCGGCGGCTTTCGCGGCCCGCACGCCGTTAATGGAATCCTCGACCGCCGCGCAATCCTCCGGAGGAATCCCTAAGCGGTCCGCCGCCAACAGAAATATTTCCGGATCGGGTTTGCTGCGGGTAATGTCATTGGCGCAGAGCTTCACATCGAACACGCCGTCCAGATTGAATTTCTCCATGATGAACGCGAGCACGGGGCGTTGAGAACTGGTGGCCACGGCCAGGCGCATCCCGTTGGCCTGCAGTTCCTGCAACAAGGGCAATACCCCGGGGACCGGTTTCACGTCTTTCATTCTTTCGAACAACACACGGTCTTTCTCGGCGAAGAAGGCATCCCAGTCCAAATGATGGCCGAACCGTTGCGACAATCCCTCCCGGAACAAGGTCCGGCTGGCTCCCGCGAACGGCTTCAAATCGGCCGGCGTCACTTGCACTCCCAGACGGCCTAGGGAATGGATCTCCGCTTGCTGATGGATTTTCTCACTATCGATCAACACACCATCCATATCGAAAATGACAGCTTTCATCATGCCTCCGGCATCGGGGATTGAATATTTGCGGCGGCCCTGCTGAACCAACCTCGGATTTTCGGGATATATGGAGTACGCATGGATCCACACATCCTGGAAGGGAAAAGCTTAACTTAATATCGGGTAAAAGCAATTCGGGCGGGGATTTTGGGAGAATGCTCCCTAGAAAGAAAAATGGGAAGGAGAACGGTTTAATCCCCTTCCGGGGCACCGCTGAGATCTTTGAATTGGAACGCCAGGGTGGTCAGCGCGATACAAGCCGCCACGACCAGCAGCAGCGTAATCACCGAAACCGTCATTGAGGACGGCGTATTCTGGCTCAGCAGGGCGTCGATTATGCCTTGCACGCCACGGCTCTCCCGTTGATGGGGAAAAATGGATTGCAGGTAATGCTTGATCGTGAATTTATGGGCTGATCCGGGAATATAGGCCGCCCACGCGTCCCACACAAAGAGCAAGAAGATGCCCATCAGGATGGAGCGTTTGAAATAAGTGCCCACCAACATCATCACCGCCCCGTACGCCGCCAGACCCAGGCAAAGAATCCAGGTATCCTTAAGCAGAATCTTCAAATCGCCCCAGAACATGTCCGAGCCAGGAATACTGCTCAGGATCGCGTACGAACTCCACAAAGAAATGATCAACAGCAGCGATACGGTGACCACATAGGCCAGGAATTTCCCGGTGATGATCAGCACCCGCGGCACCGGACGCAACCGCAAAAACATCAAGGTTCCTTCCTCGATCTCTTCGTAAAACGTCGTCATGCCCTTGAGCAAGGCGGCCAAGGGAACCACGAACTGCAAATACAGCGAGACGCACAGGACCGAATACATGGTATACGGGTCCTGGTCGGCCGGATCGTTGCTCGGCGGTCCCCAGATGGCAAAGATCAGCCGGAAGATTAACACCAGAAGCAACGGGAATGAAACGATCACCGCGGGAAACAATACTTTACGGCTCATCAGGGACATGCGGGTGTTGACGGTCACCAGGGCGGTCAGGGGATACACAACGCGGGCTCGCAGATCCATCATGGTTTCACCAGGTATTCGAACACGGATTCCAGGTTGTCATCCAGCGTGGCGATTTGCGTGATCGGGATGTGTTGCTCCAGCACCAGCGCGGGCAGGCGTTGGAAGAAGGCGTCCGGAGACAGGGTTTGCACCGTCAGCTCCTCCGGGTCTTCTTCAAAGCTGATGGTTTGCACCTCGGGGAACGCGACCAGGATGTTTGAGAGTTCTCTCCGTTTGGGTGTCTGAATGCGCACGTGGCGCGGTTGTTCTTCGATCAATTCGCGGATTTCGTGGACATCGCCCTCGGCCAGGAGTTGCCCGTGGTTGAGCACCAGAATCCGGTGCGTCATTTCTTCGACTTCGTGCAAAATATGACTCGAGACCAGCACGGTTTTGCCCCGCCGGCCGAATTCGCGGATCATCTCGACGCACTGCATCCGCCCCAGGGGATCCATCCCCTGCAACGGTTCATCCAACAACAGAACCGGGGGATCGTGCAGAATCGCCTGGGCAAATTTTAACCGTTGCCGCATACCCTTGCTGTAGGCCCCGATGCGTTTGTCCACGGCGTCTTCCAGTCCCAACCGGCACATGCCTTCGAAGGCGGTTTCCCGCGCTGCCTTCTTGGGGAGGCCATGCAAACGGGCCATGTAAGTCAAAAATTCGTGGCCGGTGAGGCGTTCGTAGAATTTCTCCATGTCCGGGCAAAATCCCACGATCTCGTACAGCGCGATCCGGTTCCAGACCGGAATCCCCCCGATGGCGGCGTGGCCTGTATCCGCTTTCATTTGCCCGGTTAACAGTTTCATCAGCGTGCTTTTGCCCGCCCCGTTGGGCCCCAAAAGGCCGGTAACACCCGGTTCGATCCGCGCGGTGATGTCACTCACGCCCAGCACCATGTCATACCACTTGGATAAATTCTGGATTTCAATCACCGCCATGGCCCTATTTCACCACCTCCACCGCCTGGATCTGGCGGTGCAAAACCCATCCGCACAGGATCCATACCACCGCCATCCCCGCCGCGTACCACATCCAATGCATTTCATACGGTAGATCCTGATTGAAAACCGTGTTGCCCAGCTGGGCCCAAATATTTTGTATACAGAATAACGACCAGAAATCCCGCGGGATAAACCGCGTGATGATCGGATCGTCCAGGGTTTCCCGTAAAATGTTGCACAACGCAAGGGGAATCAAATAGATCACGCAGAACATGACCACGGAATTCACCTTGCTCTTGGAGAGGGAAGATACCGCCAGAATCATCAAGACCATCGGCAACACCAGAACATGCGAATAAACCACGATTCGCAGGAACAGCGTACGCTGACTCCAAAAATATCCCCAATCTTCGTGGAAAAAGGCGTACAGGAACATCAACAACAAGGCCGGGATAAGCGTCACCCCATACAGGTAGGTCAGCGCCACCGCTCCCTTGCCGAACAGGTAATCCAACCGCGTGATGGGTTTGGAAAGATATAAAGTCAGTGCCTTGGTGCGGCGGTCGGAGGCGATCAGGTCGGCTCCGGCGATCAGGGTGATCAAAAAGCAGGCGAACATCTGCGATTGAAGGAAATTGAGGTAGAACAGATCATCGATGGCCAGGAGTTCTTCCACCTGCTGCGCCGGAAACCCCATCCACTGCAAGAGTTCCAGGTTCACCGACAGGTAGATCTGGATGGCCCGGATGAGAAAAGGAGCCAAACAGAAGAACAACACCATCTTGAACCACTTCGTCTGCCACACCCGGCGGATGCCCCGGCTCGCGATAATGGTCCAAATCAGCGTCCGTGGACGGTAAACGCCTTCGTAATGACGGTACGTTTGCTCATAAACAGGCACGGCTGGAATGCTCCTTCTCTCTTCCCTCAGGTCTCCGCGTGGCCGGGGGCCGGCTCTCCATTGGTCGATTGAATCGCCGCGGCGAAGACTTCTTTCAACGTCATCTCTTCCCGCGTGATGTGCCGGATTTGCGTTCCACTGTCCCGCGCGGCCTCGAAAAGGGTGTCCGTCTCCATGTTTTCAGTAAGCAAAATCCGCAGAAATCCGTCCCGTTTCGGACTGATGGCGATTCCCCGCTCGCGTATAACGTTCACGAACGGCTCCGCGTCGCCTTTGATACGGACTTCGTAAGACTTTTGCGCCAACTGTTTGAGATCCTGAATGCGCCCCGAGGTGGCCAGTTTCCCCTGGAAGAGCACCATCACGTGATCGCAGACCATTTCCACGTCCGGCAGCAGGTGGCTCGACAGGATGACGGATATCCCCTTGTTGTGGGCCACATCGGAAATCAACTCCAGCATGGCCTTGCGTCCCAGGGGATCCAGGCCGTTCGTCGGCTCATCCAGGAACAACAGGTCGGGATCATGCACCAGCGCTTGGGCCAGTTTGATCCGCTGGCGCATGCCGGTGGAATATGTCTCCACCTTGCGGTAACGCGCTTCGCCCAGGCCGCAATAATGCAAAACCTGATGCGCCCGGAGCATCGCCTCCTTGGGGGGCAAGCCGCACAGCAGCCCGCAGTACGAGACAAACTCCACCGCCGACATCCCGGGGATATAGGTATCTTCCTCGGGCATATAGCCGATCATTTGCCTAACCTCGGCCCCTTGCTTGGCGCAATTGTATCCAAACACCAGGGCGGTCCCTTTCACGGGGGGGATGAATCCCATCACCGTCTTGAGTAACGTGCTTTTCCCGGCTCCATTGGGGCCGAGCAGGCCGATGGCTCCCCGGGGCATGGTGACGCTGATCTCCTGGAGAACGGTTTTGGAGGCCAGTTGAACGGTCAAGTTTTCAATCTGTAACGCGGACGTGGATTCCATGGTTCTTTCCGCCATCGGGGTTGATCGTCTGGATTCACTCGGCCCAAACACACCTGGCACTTAGCCGGACACATCCCGGATTCTCTCCTTGCCGGTTGAATGAAAGATGCCCGGATCCCCACTTCCCTGGGGAGAAATGAGTCGTTGGGTACACCCTCTGCACGAATCCTAAGTTCATGGAATATCTAAGTCTCCTCAGGCCGCCGGACGAATCCGGATTTCGTGAAATAGATCCGGCGGTTCTTTCTTATAAGAATTATACGAACCAGGATTGACATTCTTTCAACGCGGCCGGGAAAAATCAATCTAAAATGGCACTGAAATTGTAATAAAAAAAATTGGCTCCGGCTACGTATAATCTCATGAGCGAGAAACACTCATCCGCAAGTGAACGGCTGGAAAGGACAGACCCGGAAACGTCCCCGATGAACGCGATGCCGGCGGCTGCGTCCTACATGATCGATCCCGCTCCCGTGGAGGTGGAATCCTCTGCGGATGCGTTATCGTTGCGCCGTTGGCAACATGGAGATGTGCGCGGGTACAATGAACTGGTGAAACGCTATGAAAAACCGCTTTTCGCCTTTATCTTACGGATCATCCGGGACACGCATGATTCCCAGGACCTCTTGCAAGAATCATTCATCCGGCTCTACCAGAACCAGGACAAACTGCGGGAGGATAAAAATATTAAATCGTGGTTATTCATGACCGCCCATAACATTTGTATAGATTTTTTACGGAAAAACAAACCGGGACGAGTCACCGCGATGGATCATCAGGACCCATTGTTTCAAGTTCTGATCGAAACCGAAACGTCCGAAGGGCCGCCTCAGCCCGATGAACAGTTGCATAAAAAACGGATGTATCACCGGATATTGGAGGCCATCGAAAATTTGCCGAGCCAACAACGCCTGGCCATGACCTTGCGCAGTTTGAAAGGCCTGTCGATCAAGGAGATCGCGGAAATTATGGACTGTTCCGAAAAAACCGTTGGGACTACGCTGTTCGCGGCCCGGAAAAAATTGGTCGCCGCGTTGCGTCCGGTTTTAGTGGAAATGTATGGTGAAAATGGCTTGTAAACGATCACCGAGGAGCCGGCCATGACCGAAAATCGCAAACCTACTCTTGAAGAACTCTCTTTATTCTATGATGGGTTGTTGGATGAAGAGGAAGCCCGGCGGGTCGCCGCGTCTCTGGAGGAAAACGAACCGTCCCGGTGCCTATTGGCGGCCTTCGGCGATTTCGACGCCG
Source organism: Candidatus Omnitrophota bacterium (assembly GCA_013177805.1). GTDB lineage: Bacteria > Hinthialibacterota > Hinthialibacteria > Hinthialibacterales > Hinthialibacteraceae > JABLXU01. The sequence continues at coordinate 15,652 of JABLXU010000037.1, read as the reverse complement.
CCCTGCGCCACAATCTTCCCGAAGACCAGTTCGACTCGCTGCTGCGCGACAACCTGAAACACATCCAGGAACGTCTCGCCGGCCAGGAACGCCGGGCGCGGCCCCGCACGGCTTCGGTCTGGGGGTGGTTCTTGAATCCCTGGAATCTGGCAGCCGGTTTCGCGGGGATTCTGATCCTTTTCTGTGTTTTTTCTCTGTTCGAACAACAATCCGGTGTGGCTCCTCAAATCGCGGTTCAAATCCCCTCTGGAATGGACGGTATGATCCCCGAGGCGGATACCGGCCCGGTTACCAACCACGTATCCCTGGCCGAAATGAAAGATGCGGCTCTCACGGAAGCCCAGAAGGGGGCCATCCTGGCCTTGGCCAGCCTGGCCCGGTCGGCCTTGTCCACTGGTTTTGAATACGCCAAGGAAACCGCATCTCCCCTGGGGAAAACCCTGGAATCGTTACCGGAAACCAGCGAGTTGGGCCTGGCGGTGAGCGCGATCCGTTCCTCGGTTCCTCAACCGGCCGAATCTGTCCCGGAATCTCCCGAATCGACCCTAAATCCTGCTTCAGCCACCATCGCCCGCACGGGAACGCGGCAATTGGCTCTCGGCTTGGGGACTACCTTATTATCGATGATTTGTGTTTTTTAATCTGGTTCTATGGATCACGAACGGTTATTTGGCATTTCAATATAGGACGCAGGAGTCCGATCATGCGTGTTTTCTTGCTGATTATCGCTCTGTTGAGCTGGATGCTCCCGGTGAGCGCCGGGGCCGCGTCCCTCAATCCCTACGATGACGTCATCCCCGCGGACGCCATCTTTTACCTGAGTTATGACAACGCTCAACCATCTGCCGTTTCCTTCCCCAATTATGAGCAGGCGTGGCGGATCTGGCTGGACACCCTCGATGACATCCTGGAATGGCGGGTGATCCAAAGCGAATGGCAAGCCATGATGCAAAAAGCCGGGATGGATCATCTCGGATCCCTCTTTACCGGGAATTCTTGGTGCCTGGCAGGGTATCCGCTGGCCGAGAGCATCAATATTCCGGTATCCTTTCTCTTTGTGGCCCCCGTAAAAGATCCGGCTCAGGCGGACCAGGCGCTGGCCTCCTTGTTTCAACAATGCCGGGAACTGATCCCTTATCTCCAGAACACGAAAGACGAGTACCGCGGATACGTCATTAACACGCTGCATGGGCCGATGGTGATTCCAGGAATCAGCCTCTGTTACACGTTTCAAGATTCCCTGATCTTCCTCACCAATAACAAAACCTTGCTGCTCAAGACACTGGACCAGATGGACTATGATGAAGATCACCTGGCCGATTCACCGGATTACCAGCAAGCCATGGCTCCCTTGCCGAAAAACCGTGCCCGGACTTTTTACATCAACACCCAAATGATTGCCCAATCCAGCGACCTGTTGCTAAAAAACCTGCAAGCCGTGAAGCAGTTAAGCGGATCGGAAGAATTGGACAATGTATTACCCGTCCTCCAACAACTCTTCACCATTCTGGGTACTTTTAAGTCCTACGCCTCCGCCCGGATCATCCAACCGGACGGCAAGGAGATTACCACGGCCCATTTGAACCTGAATGTAAGCATAGAAAATCCAGCGCTTCAGTCCATCTTCACCCGTCCGCCGGCCCCCTTTGCTTTCGAAGAATTTCTCCCGCGAAATACGGGTTCTGTCACCTCCTGCAATATCCTAGGACCCAACGATATCTGGGTGCTCGCGCAAACCCTCCTTTCTCAATTTCCCGATGGTTACAAACAACTCGCGAAGATCCGGAAATGGGAAGACCAATTGGGCATTTCCATCGAGAACGACTATCTGTCCTGGATGGGCAACGAATGGTGTTTTGTCAAAATGGTCATGGATCTAGACGCCCTGGTTCCTATGAATCAAATAGCGCTATTGATCCAGGTCAAAGACATCGAAAAAGCCACCCAGGCGATGCAGAAAATCTTCCGAATTCTACAAGACTTGAAGGTCCCCGTCATTTTCGAGACCGAAACCTACCGCGGCAGCGAGATCGCCTCCCTGGCCGTCCCCATGTTGATCACTCCCGGATGGTGCATCCATGGGAATACTTTGATTCTTTCTTCTCACGCCTCCCTCATCCGGCGGATGCTGGACGTCAAGGCCGGCGAACAACGCGGGGTGACCCGCAACCGGTATTACCAACAATTGCAGGAATACACGCGGCAGGAAGCCAACAAGTACACCTTCCAAGACAACGAATCGGAATTTTATATTTATCGGGAAGCCATCCGCCGGCTCGGATCCATCCCCGAATTCGGCATGATCCTCACGGGCGATTCCTCCAACATTCCCACTTTCATTATGGACCGCGCGGCCTATCTGATGTCGTGCTTCCAGGTCCTGAAAGCCACGGTCAAACAATCCACCATAACCAAGGATCGGGTGGTATCCCGTCGCGTCCGGTTGCTTCAGGACCTGCGCATGGTGCCTCCGGCGGACACCATCCTGCGCGTTAAACTTTCCTTCGGCGCGGAGCCCCTGATCGCCGATTGGGCCGCCACGTGTAAAAATCAAGGGGATACAGAGCGGGCGGTACGCCTCTATTCGCTATTGGCGGAGTTTTTCCCCCGCGAGGGCGGCTACCTATCCAGCCTGGCGGGACTGTATAAAGACACGGGCCGGCTTGATGAAGCCTTAGCGGTGTACGACCGCGCCCTGGCTGAAATGCCCGAGACCGCGTACATCATCGGCCGCGAGGCCCTGCTCAACGAACGGGATGTCAACGCCATTCTGCAACGCTTGAATACGTACGCCTCCCAATCCGGACGGATCCGCAAAGACGTGGCGCTCTTCGGCATTGCCTTGGCTAAGCGCAACGCCCAGGATCACCAAACTGCCGTGGCCTTATGGGACGCGTTAAACACCCTGGCTGGACCTTCCAGCCCCTTTGCCCAAGCCGCTCAGGCTGAACGGGACTTGACGCACGGTCAGACCTCCAGCCGGTTGCTCGAAATCCCCGTCCTGGAAACCGCGCCGGTGATTGATGGAAACCGCGACGCTCTCTGGGACTCCACCGAAGAAATCACTCTGAAATCGTCCACCGATACCGTCTCCACGTCCCCCACTGTCCGCATCCGGCGCGACGCCTCGTCACTCTATCTCTTGTGGAAAGAGGATTTTCCGGCGGAAAACGCGGATCCCCGCCTGCGGATTCTGCTCGGCCCCACTCGCGATTATGTTCACTTTTACGAAATGGACGTGCGTCCCGGAGAAGACGGCACACTGAACGTGGCCACAAGGAAAAAGGTGCTGAATCCCTATGGCCTGATGCTTACACAAGAATCCCCGAAACCGTTCCACTCGAACTTTGACCCGAACGCGCCGGAATGGCTGAGCGCGATTCGGCATGCGTTGATGAGCCGGATGGATCAACCCGCGGAAACGTCTGTCGCGCTTCACGGAACTCAAGCCCAACGCACCCCCACAGATAGCGAAACAGAGGAACGTTATTGGGAAATAAAGGTGCCGCTGACGGAATTGAAAGTGGAAGCGGATTCGGTCCGCTCCGTGGGACTCTGGAACCTGATACTTTCCTGTACCCGGGACGGGCAGGAAATGCAATGGTCCTTGACGGAAAAGGGAAAAAGCGAAGATCCCCTCTATTTCCCTTGGATTCGGATGAATTGATGCATCAGAAAGAAATCCAAGGCCCTCGATCATTTCCACCAATGATTCCTGGGGATTCACTTGAACGGATAGGTCTCAGGTTTCGGTCTCGTCTTTTATTTCATCTTGTTCGGGCGTCTCGTCTTTCGGTGCGATTTTATAGACGCACGCGCTCTCTCCCTTTACCATGTGCTGAATCCGCTCTACCTTCACATTCAACACATCCATAAGCAATTGCAACTCGTGCTGGCACAGTTCATTGTACTCCTTGGCGATTGAGTGAATGGGACAATTGTGTTCGATCAGCAGAAGGGCGGAGCCGTTTTCTTCCATCTCGGCCATGTATCCTTCCGCGTCCCGGATTTCCGCCAGTTTCCGCACACATTCCTTGAGATCCGATTGTTCGAGAGCCGATTTGTACTGGTGCAGCAGTTTTTCTTTCCGGAGTTGGAAGACTTCAACGATCTTCTCGCGGCCCTCCAGCTTTTCCATGCCTTTCAGAAACTCCAACGCCATCGGTTCGTAATTTTGGGGGAAATAGCAATTGGCTTGGGCAGTCAAACGGAAATACAGAGCGGGACGTCCGGCTTTTTGTCTGACAAATTCTGATTGGACCAAGCCGTCTTTTTCCATGGCGGTGAGGTGTTGACGCGCCCCCATCGGAGTCACCCCGAGAATTTCCCCAACCTGCTTGGACGTCATTCGGGTGTTTTTTTTGAGCAGCGCGAGAATTTGTAAACGCGTCGGACGGTCGTTCCGAATCATTCAACTAACTCCATACTCGTCAATCCAAGTCCTATACAGCCTGTGCTTATCTGTTTCCAATCCAGAAAATCCTTCCTGAATTCATTAAAAATATGATCACTCCAATCCATTCCTATGGATCCATTTCAGCGTGATTTTTTATGGAATAAATTATATCTACTTTATTAAATCCGGCGGAGTGAATCTACGCGTGAGAAAACGCGAACATGAGTGATGGCCGTCCGGCGGAGCAAACAGCTCGCCGAACCCCGCAGGGAAGGCCGCCTCAGGACTCCCCCAAACCGTTGTCAATCTGGATGTTCTCTTCCCCAGGAATGAAATAGGCAGGGAGGCTTTCTGGCTTTCCAGAAAAGTAAGGCATCGTACCATTCATAAAAAGCAAGACCTTCATGATCCGGGGCTGGAGTCAGTGGGGCGATCGGCTTCCAGAGGGGCTTCCATGGGGATCTCCAGGATGGGTATCGGGGTGGGTGCCGGCGGCCGGGAACCCACAACCACCGAAATATCTTCATTCTCCAATACCTTCGTGCCGGGAGGGGGATTTTGATCCAGAATCCGATTCCATTGGGATTCATTGAGGACCGGCTGGTATTTGATATTTTCGGAACTGAGGGAGAGAGCGGTTTCTTGCACCCGCTTCCGGGCGGTGGTGAGATCCATGCCGGTAAGCGCCGGCATGACGTAACTGACCGGCCAAGGGCCCAGGCTGACGAGAATGTGAATCTTTTTGCCATGGACGATCCGGTTACCCGGCAAGGGATCCTGCGCAATGATTGTTCCCTTGGCGTAGGCCGGATGATACACCGAGGCCCGTTGCCCGATTTCCAGGCCGGCGCTCCGCAGTTCGGGGTAAATATCCGCTTCGCTGCGGCCGGTCAATTCTGGAATATAGAGTTGTTCCGGCCCGACGCTTACCACCAGACTGATGCTGCGGTGTTTTTTTACCCGCGCGCCGGGATTGGGACGCTGTTCGATGACGACCCCCGAGGGGGTATCCGGGCTGGGATATTCTTCCACCGGGAGAGCAAGCAACAATTCGTGCTGGGCCAGGATTTCCAGGCATTCCGTTTTGGTTTTCCCATACAGATTAGGCACTTCCACCTCCGTACCGGACACCAGATAATCCAACAAATAGAATCCCCCCACGGCCATCCCGGTGAAGAGCAGGCTCATAAATAAAATTGAGAGGGCGAAAAACCGGATCACGTGCAGTAAAGCTTTGAACAGTTTTTTCACTCTCAATACCTCCTCGGCCTACAATTCTTTCTTATCACCTTGTCTTGCGCAGACGGGCGGCAAACGCGCCGTCTAGATTCCAGTCGCTGGGAAACACTTCCAGGCATCCCTCTTCATTCATGGCGCCCCGCATCAAAGGGGGCAGCCAGGCATCCACCGGTTCCAGCGTGAATGCCGGATGGTTGTCCAAGAAGACGCGAACCACGTCCTGGTTCTCTTCCGGTGACAACGTGCAAGTCGAATAAACCATCACGCCGCCGGGCTTGAGATACCGTTCGACCCGGTCCAACAATCGCGCCGCCTGCGCTCCAAAGCGCGGCATGTCTTCGGGCCGTAACCGCCACCGCAGATCCGGATGCCGCCGGAACGTGCCCCATCCAGAACAGGGGGCATCCACGAGAATGGCGTCAAACATCCCCCCACCCGGCGGGATCTCCCCTTGAATCCCGTCCCACACGCGCGCGGTAATGCCTGTGTGTCCCTGTTTTTTCACCTGTTCGATTAAACGATTCAGCCGGTTGGAATTCACGTCGGTGGCCACAATCTCCACCCGGTGGTTCGCCCAATCCGCTAAATGACAGGCTTTCCCCCCCGGCGCGGCGCAGACATCCCAAATCCGCCAACCCGGCTGTGGATCGACCAGGGGAGCAATCAGCTGCGCCGCCCCATCTTGTGCCGCCCAAAGGTCCGAATCAAACCACCCGGTAGGCAAGGAGAGGGACGGATCCATGATCATACAAGCCGGAATGCGTGAATCCAACGTCACGGCTAATTTCATTTTCTTTAGCGCCGCTATGGCCGTTTCCACCTCTCCCCGCGCCCGGAGGGAAAGGGGTGCCCGGGTATTGTTGAATCGGCACAGGGCGTCGACTTGTTCTTCCGGCCAAATTTCCCGCCAGCGTTTCACCAACCACGCGGGATGGGAATATTCCGCTTCCCAATATTGTTCCCGGTCCAGCCGGGAGGAAAGCGGCGGGAGGACATTTTCTTTTTCCCGGATCACTTTCCGCAAAACGGCATTAACCGCTCCGGCGAGTCCGGGGAATTTTCGTCCGCGGGTCAATTCGGCCGCTTCGGATAGGACCGCGTAAGGCGGTACCCGGTCCAAAAAAAGCAACTGATACGCCGAGAGTTCTAAAATCCGCTGGACCGGGGGGGGAAACTGCTCCCAACGCGCCGCGAATTGCCGCAAGACATACCGGATCCGCCCCAGCCACCGGCAGGTCCCCGACACGATTTCCCGCGCGAGAGCCAGGTCCCGCGAATCGGGACAGGCCTTTTCCAACCGGGGAAGGCAATCAAGGAGGGTTTTCCCATGAGTCAACACCTCTTCGAGTACATTCAAGGCGGCGGAGCGCGCTGGAGATATTTTGGATTTGGCGGTTACCATGATTCGCATCCCGGGAATCCGAAGAAGGCTTCGCTTTCATTGTAGCCGGACGGATGAAAACCGGGATACAACCAGCACAACGATCCAAAGTAACTAACCGATGTTATTAAAAAAAGAAGAGCGGTCTCTGACCGCCCTGCTCCATTTTCCGCACGCCGGAAAACCATTTTCTACTCCCGGTTGTTGTACAAAACCATTAACCAATAAATGAGCGTCATGATCGCGCCCAGCGCCGCGGCGACATACGTCAAGGCGGCCGCGTTCAGTACTTTCTTGGTGCCAGTGTATTCCTCAGTGGAGATGATTCCATAATTCGTCAATTGAGCCAGCGCGCGGCTGCTCGCGTTAAATTCCACCGGCAAGGTGATCACTGCCGCCAATACCCCCAGCGAGTACAGGATAAAACCGATCCACCCGAACAGCGGGGCGATCATCATGCCGAACACCATCACATACAGGCCGATTTGTGATCCGAAATTGGCCAGGGGGATCAATCCCTGCCGCAGTTTCAACGGACCGTATCCATCTTTGTCCTGAATGGCGTGTCCGGCTTCGTGCGCGGCCACGCCCACGGCGGAAATGGAATAACTGTCGTACACCGGTTCGGAGAGCCGCAGCACTTTACTCCGGGGATCGTAGTGATCGGTCAGGTTGCCATGCACCCGCTCGACCGCCACATGGTGCAGCCCATTGGAGTCCAAGATATACCGGGCCGCCTGCGCGCCGGAAATCCGCTTGCGGATGGGCACCTGGCTAAACCGCTTGAACGTCATCTGGACGTTCTGACTAGCCAGGCCCATCATCAACATCACAACCAGGATCAAAACGAAGTAGCTCATGGACCTATCCTCTTTTCACTGGCTGAATGAGCCGTTTTTTCTTAGCCCTTTGCCTTCTCGACCGGGTAAATCGCAGGGAAAAAACCGCTCCCTGGCAGGTTCTACGGTTTCAACATCATTTTACCCGTTTTTCACCCAGTATCCAAAACGCCACCGGAGGAACCACCGGGACGATCCAGATATCGCTTGCGAAATTACTTTCTTCTTCCGCGGACCCCGACGGATTCCCCCCTGACCCGGTGTACCCCATGTTTCAACCGTAATCTCATATTTTACCATGACTTGGTCTGGTGCATACACCCATTGATTACTTTTTCTCTTTCACCCATTCCTCTTCCGGGGGCAAAGCCTTCGCCGGTGGGGAAAGCCATGATTCAGGCTCGCATTCGAAGGCTGGCGCGGAACGCAAGGGCCGAAGGATCACCAGCACCGCCAGAACCAGAATAACGCTGGAAAAAAAAGGATACCGTGGGCCGGCCCACTGATAAATCGTCGTGCCCGCCAGCGGCCCGAGGATTCTCCCCAGGCTAGCCATGGATTGATTCATCCCCAGAATGCCTCCTTGCACTTCCGGCGTGCTGAGTTGCGAAATCAAACTGGTCAGTGAGGGGATCACCAAGCCGGAGGCGGCGGCCATGATCAGGGCGGAGGCGGCAAAAAACCAGAAAGCGGGCGCGACAGTCATCAAGAGCAGCCCAGCCATGACTCCAGCGGCGCCGGACAGGATCAGGTTGTGATCCCCATAACGCATGGCCGCTTTTCCCACCACCTTACCCTGGACAATGACCAACACGATCCCCACGCCAAACAATATGTATCCGTTTTGCTTGGCCGTCATGGCGAAGAGGTCACTGCCATAAAACGCAATGGTGGATTCCATCAACGAAAAAGCCGTAAAATACAACAGCGAAGCGCCCAGCAGCCGGGGAATATGAGGGACTTCCAGCGACTCGATCAGGCGGTTCAACGAGAAACGGCGCTCTTCCAGGTGCTGATCATCCCGCAAATTCACCGTTTCGGGCAGCAGGAACCAAGCCATAACCAAGTCGATTCCGGAAAGTGCGGCGGCCACCACGAAGGGCAGCATGTACTGATGATCACTCACCAGGATGCCCGCGAGCGCTGGACCCAGGACGAATCCCAAGCCGATGGCCGCCCCCACCATCCCCATGCCGTGGGTCCGCTTTTCAGGAGGGAGGCAATCGGCCACGATGGCCTGGGCGGTCGAAATATTGGCCGCGGCGATGCCGGAAACAATGCGGGATACAAAGAGGTGCGTCAACGATTGCGCGAAAGCGAAAATCAGATATCCCATGGCCGAACCAGCCAGGCTGAGCAGGATGATCGGCTTGCGGCCCACCCGGTCGGACAAACGGCCCCAGAGAGGCGCGAACAAAAACTGCATAATGGAATACGTGGCCATCAGCAGCCCGGCCTGGATCTCGGTCGCGTGAAATTCACGAGTGACATAGGGGAGAAGAGGAATCAGAATGCCGAAACCCAGCAGATCCAAAAATACGGTAAAAAACACTATCACTAGGATCGATCGGTTTTTCATGCAATCCCTTTCCGGCCGTAATATGAGAAAGATAAAAAAAATCCATGGAATGACTTATCAGTGTAGTCGCGGATGAAACAACCGGTAAGTGCGTACATGATGAGGAAAAGGTATTCCATCACCTTGATGATACACTAAAAAAGTAGGCTGGCTTTGCGCACCGGCAAGTTACCCATCAAACCGGCAACCTCCCTTTTCCCTCTCCCTCTGAAAGAGGGCCGGGGTGAGGGAGTCCTCGTATCCTTCGGCTGATAGAAAAATCCCGGCCGAGAATGGGAGCGCGAAGCATCCGCCCTGCCGCTTGGGATGTCCAAACCGATGAATTTTTATCGAGGCTCACCCGGAGGTTCGTCCTCATAGGGCTTTTTCCATCGCTTGTCCGGGGCGGGCATTGATCGCATAATCATTGCATGCCGCTGCATCCGGGAGGAAAAACATGAACATTCTGGTGGTGGGAGGAGGCGGGCGCGAGCACGCTCTGGTCTGGAAACTGAAACAATCCCCCCTGTGTCATTCCATCGCGTGCGCTCCAGGCAACGCCGGCATCGGCCGCTTAGCGGAGCTCGTGCCGATCAGGGCGGAAGCCGTCGAGGAACAAGTCCAATTCGCGGCGGAAAAACGTTTCGACCTGGTCGTGATCGGACCGGAAGCGCCCCTGGCCGCCGGGCTCGCCGACGCGTTGCGGGCCAAAGACATCCGGGTGTTCGGACCGTCCCAGAAAGCGGCGCGGATTGAGAGTTCCAAGATCTTCGCCCGGCGGCTGATGGAGAAATACGGCATCCCGTCCCCCGCCTACCAGGCGTTCGAAAATCCCGAGGCGGCCAAGTCGTTCGTCCGCGAGCTGGCCTTTCAGGGGAAGCATTGCGTCGTCAAGGCGGACGGGTTGGCGGCAGGCAAGGGCGCGATCGTGACCTCGAGCACGGAGGAAGCCGACGCCGCCATTGAACAGTGCCTGATCCGGCAGGCATTCGGCGAGGCGGGAAGGCGGATCGTGGTCGAGGAACGCCTGACCGGCCCCGAAGTCTCCATCCTCGCCATCACCGATGGCCGGCGCCTGGTGATCCTCCCCCCTGCGCAAGACCATAAGCCCATCGGCGAGGGCGATACCGGTCCCAACACGGGCGGCATGGGCGCGTACAGCCCTGTCCCCCTCGTGACCGAGGACCTGTTGGAGACCATCCGCCGGACGGTCCTCGAACCGGCCGTCCGCGGGATGGAGGCGGAAGGAGCGCCCTACACCGGGGTACTTTATGCCGGCCTGATGATCTGCGGCGGAAGACCTTATGTGATCGAATTTAATTGCCGCTTCGGTGATCCCGAGACCCAGGCCGTGCTGCCCGCGTTGGACGAGGATCTGCTTCCGTATCTCCTGAACGCAGCGGAGGGGACCCTGCATCAGGATCAAATCCTGGATCCCCGGCAAAGCAGCGTGTGTGTGATCATGGCGTCCGGCGGATACCCGGGCGCGTATGAGAAAGGCAAAGTCATTTCCGGCCTCGAGGCGGCCGAAGCGGAAACGGAAGGGGTGCTGGTATTTCATTCCGGGACGCAATGGAAGGACGGCCGGCTGCTCACAGCCGGGGGGCGGGTGTTGGGCATCACCGGCCAGGGGCGGGATTTCCAGCAAGCCTGCCAGCGCGCCTACGCAGCGGTGGAGAAGATCCACTTCGAGAAAGCCTACTACCGGAGAGACATCGGCTTCCGCGTGTGCAAGCGGTGAGGCGAGGGCCATCGTTGATCGATCGGCGGCATCGCAAAAGAAGCCAACCAGGACCACGATCAAGGAACCGCGATTAAACGGGAATCAATCACGGCGAAGCAGGAACGCCGATTTTCTCCACCCGATGGTAAAATATCAATGATTGCAGGCTATTCGCAAGGGAGAACCGTCATGAATCAGATCAATGTCGATGGTTTGCCGGATCAAGTCATCCACGCGCTCGAAACGATGATTCAAACACTGCGTGAGGAATATAAAAATCAGCAACACGAAAAATACGCACCCAAAGAATCCCAACCACTTCCCACCGTCCGGGGGAAGGTAATTGGATCACTTTCTCGGAGGGATATATACGCAGATGGCCGGTGAAAGAGCTTTCGTGGACACGAATATATTTATTTATGCTGTCTATGCAGACAATGAACATCATGTTGCCTCGCGTAAACTCCTCGAACGGGCAGAAAAAGGAGAAATGGAGTTTTGCATCGCCGTTCAATCATTGACCGAGTATTATTCCGTTGTGACTAACCTTCGCCGCGTCTCCAATCCGCGCTCGCCGCAAGAAGCGCTTTCCGATATCCAGATCATCCTGAATTTGCCTGGTATAACGGTAATTCCTCAACCAACCGATTTATTATCCCGGATCATTACTCTGATCGAAAAAAATCCCGTGTTGGGGGCTGACATTTTCGACGTTCAACTCGTGGCTACTTTACTCGGCAATAACATAAAGAAGATCTATACCTACAATATAATTGATTTTCAAAGATTTAGTGAACTTGAAGTATTACTTCCTTAATCACCCCTCACGGATAAACCTCCCACCCCGCCGCGTGGGAGGGGAGATGGCTGTCGAAGACGTAGATTTTGCTGTTGGCTCCCGCGATGTAGAGGCGCTGGTTGTCCGGCGAGAAGGCGGCGGAGATCATGGGCGATTCCATGGCATACCGGAGGATGTTGGTATCCGTCCGGGCGTGCACCAGCGTGGGAACGCCGTCCCGCTCGGTGACGAAATACTCATCGTCGGATGTGAAGGCGACGTCCCGTTTGGATGTTAATTTCTGGGGAAAGGAAAGATCGATGAGATACGTTTGAGGGCCAATTATCGCTTTGCCCTCGCCTGTATCAAGAAAATCATAGGGGTAATGATCTGAGAAATATCGGCATAAAAGGTAATTGCCTTGTGGAGAAAAAAAGAGTTCGTGATAGCCAACTCCCAACCGCTGCTTTAATTCCGAAAGTTCCTTACCCGTTTTGGAATCCCAAAGACGCAAAGTATGGTTTTCACTATTATAATGGAAACTGACTACGCTTTTATAGTGGGTTATTCCAGCGATGTACCTGTTGTTGGGAGTTAAAAGAGTTTCGATCAAAAATTCATCTTCATAATTATCAGGATCAACTTCGTTATGAAGATAGGAGTTCTCTAAAATAATTTGTTCTTCCTTTATCGTGACCGTTGAGGCGTCATGTATCAAACCATCCACCTGGTTCCATTTAAAATTATTGTCTTTCCCAAGAAGGGTGGGATCGTAAAACGTATCCTTATTTTGATCATATCGTACTAGAACAGACCAATCAATATAAAATCTATAGTAATAATAATAGGTCTCCGGTGGATAATACCAAAAAGCCATAAAATTAATATCTAGAGTATCATTCCCGCATCGCAACCAAAATATGGTGGCGCCTTCATCGCTAGAGTAAGTTTCGTAATCCGGTATCGGCGGCACGATGATGTCAGCAGGATAAACTTGAGCAGAAGCATGGAAGTTGAATGAGAGATATATTGAGAGAATCATAATTAATTTTTTCATGATTTTACCTCTTTTAAAAATGGATTTCATTAACCTTTTTGAGTCATCCATAAATTGCAAAGGTACAAAAATATCATAAAGCAACGGGCGCAGGAAGTGTCTAGACTTCCATGCGCCCAGATATTATCTACTCCGTTATTGGACCTGAAATTGCACAGTCATTCGATACAAATCCATATCAAGAGGAGTTTGTAGACCAGGTCTTCGAATATCCCGTTGGTAGTATAGCTTATTATATTCGCATGTCTGCCCACTATATCCGCCGAAATCGGGTGGAGTCGGATTTGTATCCCAACCAATCAAAGTGGGGTATTCATTGGTATAATAGTCATGAACGCCATCACCGATTTGGTCGGGTTTTATTATTATCACGGATACACCTCCCACCCTGCCGCGCGCGAGGGGAGATGGCTATCGAAGACGTAGATTCTGTTGTCTTCACACCCAATATACAATTTCTGATTATCGGTAGAAAACGTGGCTGATATCATCCGCTTTCCGGGATCGTACCGCCTCAGGATGGCACCCGTGCGAGCATCCACGAGGGTGGGTAGATCATACATTTCGGTCACGTAATATTGAGAATCTGATGTAAAGGCTACGTCCTTGTCCGCATTCTGTATCCGATTGGATGCCGTATCGAGGAGAAATACTCGTAAAAACAATCTGAATTCATGAGGACTCACATCATAAGCGTCTTCATATTTTCTGGAGTCTTGTGGCCAGATATAACGTTCACCCCGCACCCAAAAGAATCGCTCATCCGGGGAAAACCTAATTTCAAAAGTATATGAAAACCACCCCCATTCTGTATCTAACAATGCGAATCTTTCCTCTGGTAAGCCCATGGATGATGCGGTAAAGATCAATCTTCCATCTTCCGCATTCCATAAGGTAGGTATCTCCCAATCGGATGTGATATAATCTGGAGGTGTGGCGTTTTCCAAATGACGAATTCCTCCAACAAATCGGCCGGAAGGTGATATTATTATTTTGTTAAGATTATTTCCTCCTTTCAGCGTAATAATCTGATCACCGATTTGAATTGTATCATGAACCGTTTGGATTTTGAGGTAATCGTGGAAAAAATTGCTGTCTTGATGCTGGAAGATCGGCTCGCACGTGTTTAGATTTAAATCTATAGAATCATAATGATCAATAAAATAACCATTTGTATCTCTGTAATAGTAAGGAATATATATTTTGAGTAGGTCATTAGTATAGGGTCTAAGAAAAAATATTTGTCGTGAATACCCCGGATTCCCGGGCCAGTAGTCGTCTTCATTGGGAATATCAAGATCAAAAGTGTATGGTGGCAATAAAACTGGGACCACGAGAAGTAAAAAGATGTATATCAAGTAAATAATGCCTGATTTCATGAAAAACATGATAAATCGCTCCTACAGAATTGTCGTTTTAAAATACATATCCTTCAGTGACCTGGTATGTTTATTGCGTTGCAAAACGAATGGGCACACGAAAAATGTCTGCATCCAATAAATTATTATTGATATTACGTTTGTCTTTTTGATAATACAACAAATTATTCTCAGTAGTATGTCCGCTATATCCTCCTTCAAGAGGATCCAAACCTATTATGGTCGGATATTCATATGTATAGTGATTTCCACCACCCGCATCATCGCCATCCATTTTTACGACAATAAAATCACTCCACTCTATTAGATTGGCACTGGTATGAATGACAATCGCCGCAGGCTTGTCATAATTAGGATCAATACCTCCTTTGCATACCAATACAACTTGATGAGGATAACTTTTATCTAAAAAAGAATTATAACTTATTTTTGGAAAAGCCCGCCATAGTCGTGCGCGGTCGACTTCCTCCCCCATGAATCCATTATTATCACGTTTGTAATTCCATAGTATCGACTCATCACCTCCTAATCCCGGTTGACTCCAATTTTGAATATCTGTAGTGGCTGCAACAATTTGCCTGTATTTAACCCAGGGATTATTATTTGCCGAATAATATTGGCTGTCAACAATTGAACGTGTAGCTCGAGCGATCGAAATGCCCGCCCTTGTGTGATAATATCCATCAGGAGCGGTGTATGTTGCGCTATAGATTATTAAGGCTTGTGTATAGTATAGCATGTAGTAATAATCATCTGTAGCAATGATAGATGGCCCACCAACCCCATATTGGCCGGTTGACATTAATATTTCTTCCTCTGCAACTGAATAGGTTATTATTGGATTTCCAGAGGTATGATTTAACTTTTGAAAGGAACGGCCAAAATCCGAAGTCCCAGATGTTGAACGTGCGTATCCTATGCGTAGATATACACTATCATAAATATTTGGTGTCATATCATTTTGTGATTTATCTTCAGTATGAACAAATGCATTTAAAATGGGTGTATAAGGCCATCCACTATACGCGCTTGCATATACCGAGGCAATCGCCACATGTCCCGGCCACTCGTCACTGTATGGCGTTCCCGGTTCGATCACCGCCTTGGCGGCCCCGTTGGCCGGATCAATGTAACTGGCCGAGAGTATCTCACTGCGCGAAGCATTGCTCATGTTCTTGGTGGGAATATTCCGAAAATCAATGACGCGGGGATACGCACTCGCCCCATTGATCGTCGAAGGAGCCAGACGCGTGGTTTGATAGGCAACAAAATGGCCGGGTACGCCTCCGGAGGCCGGAATGT
>JABLXU010000036.1 GCA_013177805.1 Candidatus Omnitrophota bacterium | reverse complement strand
GACAACCCCTTCCGCGCCTGCGTCATGGTGATCGCCGCCGTCAACGTCGTCTTCCCGTGATCCACGTGACCAATCGTTCCCACGTTCACATGGGGTTTCTTTCGCTCGAATTTCCCTTTGGCCATGGGAGGGCCCCTTCTTTCTAGTAATTTGACTCGGAATTGTAAATTTCAAGCCCACGACCGGATTTGAACCGGTGACCTCATCCTTACCAAGGATGCGCTCTGCCGACTGAGCTACATGGGCTTATATTTCGGACTCTATGGCAGCCATTCAGGCTAGTAGAGGATCATAGGAATCAACTCAAACCCTGTCAAGGAAGCTAGACAAGTACATATAATTATATTCCTATCCCCGCGAGAAAGGAAATTATAGAATCTTTCCCGGGCAGAGAAAATCCCCCCTGCGCGATGTTTTGATACTTTCCCCAGAAACCAGCCGTCACTCTGTACTCAGTACGATTCTCCGGTAATCTATCCTATCATCCGAATGGAAATCAGGAAACGGATTCCAACCGGAAGCCCGGCGCGTTCCGGTATGGTTCATCATGGCAGAAAAATCCACTCTGCGTGTTTGTTTTATCTCCCCTGCCATGTATCCCCTGTTCAATCCTCTGACTCGGGCTTTGTACTCCGCCACCGAATTAGAGCTTTTTGAGCTGGTGCGATATTTCGGGAGAAATCAAGCCATCGATGTCAATCTGATCACCGGAGATTTCGGGCAGGAAGAGGTGGAATATTGTTCCGGGGTATTGGTTTTCCGCGCGCCGCGGGAGACTCCCCGTTCATGGATGACGCGGCTGTTTTCAGCCCAAGGACCTCTGGAAAAAATTTTGGCCCGGATTGACGCCCCGGTTTACCTGGCCGCGGGATGGGGCCGACCGGTGGTGGAAACCGCCCGGTTTTGCCGCCGTCACCGGCGTGCCTTTCTATACCGCGTGACGCATCAGCGCGAGTGCGATGGATCGTTCATCCAAGGCAATGGCCGGGAAGGAAAACAGTTCCGGTGGCTCTTGCATCACGCGGACGCCCTTGTTTGCCAAACCGAAGAACAAAAGCAACTCCTGAAACACACGGAAAACGTGGATGCCCTGGTCATCCCCAGCGCGGTTCCCAAAGAACCTTCCCGGGACGAGTTCCGTGAGGAAGTCCTCTGGATCGGAGAAGCCGTCGAGTGGAGGCAGCCGGAACTGTTTTTCCGCTTGGCCCTGACATTGCCCAATTGGACCTTCACCTTGCTGATCAATCCCCGGGATCCGGCCTATTTTGAAAACCTCATCTCCAAAACCCGTGACATACCTAACCTGGGAGTCGAAAATTCCGTCCCGTATCATGAATGGCCCAATTATCTGAGGCGGGCCAAGTTGTTGGTCAACACCTCCCGCTATGAAGGATTCCCCTTTGCATTCACCTTGGCTTTCGCGCATGGCATTCCGGTGGTAAGCCTCAACCTCGATCCGGATGGGATCCTCGAAAAACACCAAGTGGGCCTTTGCGCGCAGGGATCCGAAGTCCGTCTGGCGCAAGGCGTTCAGGACCTGCTCACCTATGACCGGCAATGGCGGCGCATGAGTGAGAACGCCCGGCACTACGCCCAAAAGCATCAAAACCTGGAGGATATCGCCCAGGCCTACCGGCGTTTGTTTGAGTTGCTGCAAGTGGCCAATAAACACACAGGCCGCCGCTGATTCTTACCTCCAGATCAATCAAAGAAAAGAAAAAGAAAAAAAATAACGCCAGGAGGACCGTTCCTGGCGTGGGTTTCCTGCTTCCCCTTTCCGATCAGGCCTCCGCCCGCTTATGGCCCGAAGCGGATCAGATCCCCCGCGCTTTTTAAGCCGTTGCTGGGGCTGTAAAGGAAGAAAACATCTTGCGGATAGCCCTTGGCGCCGGCGTCGGCGTTCAAATCGATATCCGGTCCCGCCGAGATCAAGGCCCACTGATAGGAGGTTCCCCGGCCATGCAGCCAGGCGTGGGGAGAACCGTCCAGTTTGTTGTTCATATAGGCCACAGGCGCTTCCGGCCAGCCGTGGGATTCATAACAATAGTTGATGGGATCCCCGTCCGGGGTCACGTAGCCCTGCGGAGCGAACGGATCAGGCCAGTACCCCTGGGAGACATACGCCACAGGGGTCGTCAGGGGACGGAACCGCCAAGGCCAGGAGATGTTGTTATAGCGGCTGATGTAACGGCCGGTATCCAATTTGTACATTTCCAGGGCGGTGGCCAAGGCTTTGAAATCGCCTTCCACCTTGGCGATCTTGGCCCGCACCTGGGCGTTCAGAAAGTTCGGGACCGCGATGGCCGCCAAGATGCCGATGATGGCAACGACGATCAATAACTCGATCAAGGTAAAAGCAAGCGTTTTTCTGGCCATCATGAACGAACACTCTCCCCTCATTCAATATAAGAACCATAGTACCTGAAAAGCAGACCACTATAAAGCTAGAATATCAGGTGGTCCGCTCAACGAGAAGAACCAGCCCTGTTTTTTTATCCCCTTCTTCGTGGATTTCAAGCTCCAATTTGTTCGGTGGCAGGGAAAGGATTGCCTTCGGCCTTTCCAAGGCTTCTCCTCCATGCCACTCTCATTCGCAAGCCGATTTCAATTTCCGGATCAAGCGTTGGCGCCGGTGCAGCAATTCCTGGTTCACAATCTCGTGCTTGATGGAGTATCCCGCATCGGTCTCCCCTAAGCCGTCCAGCAAGGTCAGCACTTCATCGGTCAGCCGCAACGCTTCCGCGAGATCCTGGACTTTATGTTCATAATATTTCGCCAATTCGATGTACGCATGGAGGTCATTGGTGGTTTCGGCCATCTCAAGCCAAATGTCCCGCGCCTCGGGATACCGCTCCATTTTTTTATACAACAAAGTCAAATTCCGGCAGACCTCGTTCAGGTGCCGGCGCGGCAAATTGCCGTTTTTCCGGACATGATCCCAACACACGCAGGCCCGTTCCCGGTCGCCGATGGCCGCGAAAAACCGCCCCACTCCCGCCAATTCCATGCTATGTCCGGTTTCATGAAAGGGATCCCGCAGCATCCGGCATGTCCTGGCCGCGATTTTCGCCAGCGTGACGATGTCCTCCGCGTTGTGATTTAGAACCGGCCGCATCCGCTGCAGGCGTTGGCCGCGAAGAAAATCGAAATACACATAAGGGATTTGTTCGCCCGGGATGTCGTCTATCCGCGTCCGGCC
Source organism: Candidatus Omnitrophota bacterium (assembly GCA_013177805.1). Classification (GTDB taxonomy): domain Bacteria; phylum Hinthialibacterota; class Hinthialibacteria; order Hinthialibacterales; family Hinthialibacteraceae; genus JABLXU01. Next base: position 58,170 of record JABLXU010000036.1, on the reverse strand, counting down.
AAAGATCCGAGATTCCACGGTGATCAGGCTGCAATCGGGAAGCATCCCGCGCCAAAACCGCCGCGCAGGATACAGAAAATCCGCGTGGGGCAGGCCGGAGAGGCGCGGTCGCAGGCGGTTGAGTAAAAACCGGGAATTCAGGAGGGGGATGTCGAAACATTTCCCGTTATAAGTCGCCACCGCTTGAAACGGCCGGGACGCTTCCTCCAGCGCTTGCAGTACGGCCGGTTCTTCGTCGTAATCGCGCATGAGGTATTGCCGGATCCGAAATCCTTCCTTTTCAAACGAACCGGTTCCCACAAGAAACGGCACCGTTCCCGTTCCGCCCGCCAGGCCGGTGGTTTCGGTGTCCAGAAAGAGTATCCGGCCGGGAACGATTTCCAAAAACGCCTCATCCCGCGTTTGCATAGCCATCTCTGTGGGAGTGAGATCCTCCGGCCGATACCCCAACTCGTGCGGCGGAAGGATTAACTCGCGGTAGCCATAGGCGCCGGCTTTGTTGACGGCTTCTTCCACGCCAAGGCCCGCAAGGAATTGTTTTTTCTCCGCGTCGCGTTTTTCGATGGGGCTGATGAGGTCACGCGCCCGTGAGAGGCCCGGCAGCAGGAACAAGGAATCGGGCAGCGAGGAACTCGAAGAGAAGGATATGTCTGATGACGCTGAAGGATTCTCCGGTTTTGGTGAAATGGAGGAGGTTGTGGCTTGCTGAAACCGTTTCAGTTTTTCATACAGATCCGCCATAGTCTTTTGCATAAATCACAAGAATTTAGTCGAAAGCAGTTAGATGAATTTCGCCTTTTCAGGGCGACCCTCACCCTGTCCCTCTCTCAGGGGGAGAAAGAATTTCGTATGGCTTTTATAAACCAATCCGATCGATCCCCGGCCCCGCTTTCGAAAAAATGCAGGTTATTACCGCACTATCCGAACGGAATCGGGGTAGCATCGATCCCGGAGAAGCGGCGCGAACCGGCCCTCGGGGAATAAGTCCGCACGATCCGAATGGCCCATTTCTACCCGCTGATCATTTTGGTCCATTTATTCCTTCTCTTTTATTCTTTCTCTTTGCCTTCCTCCTTTTTGTCGGGGAATCCCAGTTTTTCCCGCAGTTTTCTTTGGATCTCCTCGAACAGCTCGCGGTTTTCTTTGAGCGTGGCCTTGGCGTTTTCCCGTCCCTGGCCTAGTTTCTGGTCGTTATAAATATACCAAGCGCCGCTTTTTTCGATGATATTATGTTCCGAACCCAGGTCGAGCAATTCACCGGTTTGCGAAATGCCCTCGCCGAAAGTCAGGTCGAATTCAGCCTCCCGGAAGGGAGGAGCGACCTTGTTTTTCACCACTTTGACTTTCACCCGGTTTCCGGTGGTTTCGCCTTTTTCCTTCAGGCTGCCCGTGCGGCGGATATCCAGTCGCACCGAGGCATAGAATTTCAGCGCGCGGCCGCCGCTGGTGGTTTCGGGATTGCCGAAGATCACGCCGACCTTCTCGCGGATCTGGTTGATGAAGATGGCGCAGGTGCTTGACTTGCTGAGGATGCCGGTCAGTTTGCGCAGCGCCTTGGACATCAAGCGCGCCTGCAATCCCACCTGGTTGTCTCCCATTTCCCCGTCGATTTCCGCCTTGGGGACTAGCGCCGCGACCGAATCGATGACGATGACATCCAGGGCGTTGCTGCGGATCAGCATTTCCACGATGTCCAGCGCCTGTTCGCCTGTATCCGGTTGCGAGACCAGCAAGTTGTCGATATCCACCCCCAACTTGGCTGAATAGACCACGTCGATGGCGTGTTCCGCGTCGATGAAAGCCGCCACGCCGCCCAATTTTTGCGCCTCGGCCACGATGTGCAGCGCCAACGTCGTTTTCCCGGACGATTCCGGACCGAAGATTTCGATCACCCGCCCCCGCGGGACGCCGCCGACTCCCAACGCCCAGTCCAACGCCAGCGATCCGGTCGGGATCACTTCGATCTGCTGGATGGGCGCGTCCCCCATTTTCATGATCGCTCCCCGCCCGAACTGCTTATCAATCTGGGCGATAGCCAGGTCGATGGCTTTCTGGCGGTCTTTCACGTCGGTAGCCACGATGTTCGCTCCTGTCCATCCATGAATGTCGATTTACTGAACATTTGAGTATTAAATCATATTTCCTGGATTTTTGCAAGGGTAAGTTTGGCGGATTCGAGGGAGAAAATGGGGACATTCAGGAGACAGCAGCCGGCGTCCGTTGGAGCAGGCCCCGGTTTTGACAAGGCTTCATAATTTCACTGCCGTAGGATCTCATACGTAATTTTTTTCTCTGAATTCCAGAAAAACCGGCCCTTTCCCGTTTTCTTTGTCTGAATCCTGCCTCTTGACGGCGTTTCCCGGGCTGGATAGGATTCGAATCCAACCGTACGGATAAATCAACCAATCCTATATTTTACAAGTAATGTGAATCCCCCATCATGAAACTCCCCTACTCCTGGCTCCAGGAATTGGTGGTTGGCTTACCGGCCCCCGAAGAGACCGCCGCGATTCTGACCATGCGTGGTTTCGAGATTGAGGACATGGTCTCGCCGGGAGCCGCCATCCAAGAGATCCTGGTCGCGAAAATTCTCGCCTTGAATCCGCACCCCAACGCCGACAAACTCACCCTCTGCGACGTGACCGATGGTTCCCGGAACTACGCCATCGTCTGCGGGGCGTCCAACATGAAAGCCGGTGATTGCGTGGCGCTCGCGCAAATCGGGACCGTGCTGCCGGGTAATTTCAAACTCGAACGGCGTAAAATCCGGGGGATCTATTCCGAGGGAATGCTCTGCTCCACCCGCGAACTCGGATTGGGAGACGATCACAGCGGGATCATGATTCTGCCCCCCGACGCCCCCCTGGGCCGCCGCTTGGTGGATTACCTGGGACTCAACGACACGATTTTCGAGATCAACGTGACTCCCAACCGTCCCGATGCCCTTTGCGCCTTGGGGATTGCCCGCGAAATGGCCGCCGCCTGCGGCGGCACGCTGCGCGGACCGGACATAAGCGAGCCCGCCGCCGCGGTGGATTCGGATTACATCCCCTCCGTTGACCTGCGCGATGGGGATCTGTGCCCCCGGTACACCGCCCGGGTGATCCGGGACGTCCGCGTCGGTCCGTCGCCCGAATGGCTGGTCAAACGTCTGGAGGCTTGCGGCTTGCGCGGCGTCAATAATGTTGTGGATGCCACCAACCTGGTGCTCATGGAACTGGGCCAGCCGCTTCACGCCTTCGATATGGACCAATTGGAGGGAAAACGCATCGTCGTCCGGCGGGCCATGCCGGGAGAAAGAATCCGCACGATTGATGGCGAAGACCGCATTCTCGATGAGACGATATTGGCCATTTGCGATGCGGTCCGGCCAGTGGCGGTCGCCGGCGTCATGGGCGGGCTGGAAAGTGAAGTGAGCGAGGACACCACAACGATCCTGCTCGAAAGCGCGTATTTCGATCCGCCCAGCATCCGCCGGACTTCCAAAAAATTGGGGTTGGGATCGGAAGCTTCGTACCGGTTCGAGCGCGGCGTGGATTTGGAAATGGTCACCGCCGCCTCCCACCGATGCGCCCGGCTGATCGCCGAATTGACGGGCGGGCGGATCGCGGGATGTCTGGGTATCGCCGACACCGCGGACACCGCCCGGCTGGAAGCGCGGCGGGGACGTGAGATGACCTTGCGGTTCGCTTACTGCAACCGGCTCCTGGGTCAAACCGTGCCTCCGGATGAGATCGAGTCGATCTTCACCTCGTTGCAAATCCCCGTGAAAACGCGGAATGAAGAATCCATCACCCTCCGGATTCCTTCATTCCGCCAGGATATCACCCTGGAAGCCGATTTAGTGGAGGAAGTGGCCCGTTGCCACGGTTACAATGAGTTCAGTCCCACCCTTCTCCGGGCGCCCGTCAAACCGCCGGAGCCCCAGGAGGTGGACCGGGAGCTGGTGAAACAAATCCGGCAGTTTTTCGTGTCGGAGGGCTTGGACGAAGCGGTGACTTATAGTTTCGCCGATCCGGAATGGCTGAAGGCGTTTCCCCAGGAAGACGCGGAATTGGATCATCCGGCCGTCACCATCCACAATCCGATCAATATCCGCGAAGCCACCATGCGCACCAGCCTGTTGCCTTCGCTGCTGCAAGCCGCCCGCCGCAATATCACCCGGGGGAATACGGATTTCGGTTTGTTTGAATTGGCCTCGGTTTATTTGGCTTCAGGCGATACGGCGCGGGAGAAGAAAAAGATCGGTGTGGTGATTCTCGGCAATCCGCGCGCGGACTGGCGTGATCCCCGGCCGGAAATGGATTTCTTCGACCTGAAGGGTCTCATGGAGAATCTGTTCACCCTGTGCGGCCTTAAGCGCTACCGCCTGCTGCCTGGCCCGGATTGTCTGCATCCCAAACGGGGGGTGACCGTGGACGCCGCCCAGCAAACCACCGGCTACTTCGGTGAGTTGCATCCGGCCCTTGCCGAGACTTACGAATTACAGGGGCGGGTGCTGGCGGCCGAAATCGATCTATCCGCTTTGACCCGCTTCTGGAAAGAGACGGCCATTGCCTATCGTCCCTTCTCGATTTTCCCCGCCGTCAAACGGGACTTGGCGCTGCTCTTACCCCGGCCCGGGACTTCAAAGCAAGTGGAGGACATTATCCGCCAGGAAGCCGGTGCGCTCCTGGAAGACTTGCGCCTGTTTGATTATTATCAAGGCAAGCCGGTGGCCGAGGGAATGGTCAGCATCGGCTTCCGCCTGACTTTCCGCTCCCCGGAAGAAACGCTGACGGAAACCGGCATCGACAGGATGATCGAAAAAATACTGGCCCGGTTGGCAACCGAACTCCACGCCCAAATCCGCTCGTGAGAGCATGAGGAGACACGATGAGTAATGAAAATCTGATGGAAATTTTGGAATCGTTGGATCAACGGGTTGAGGACCTGATGCACACCATCAGTGTTTTACGGGAAGAACGCAGGCGCTTGCAAGAAGAGATTGGTGAAATTCAGCGCCAACGGGATGAGTTGGCGGCCCAAGTCCATTCGGTCACCGCCACCCGGACCGAAGTGAGAGAACGCATCCAATCCATCATCAATAAAATCGAACAGATGGAATCCTGATTCCAGCCTGTGGGAAGGGAGTCAAGGCGATGGCCGGCGATTCCAGTACCATCACCGTCGAGATTCTAGGCACACGGTTGCAATTGCGGGGCGGCGAGAATCCCCAGGCCGTCCGCCAGGTCTGCGAGTACGTCCGCGCGCGGGTGCAGGAAATCGCCAACCATTCTCCCACGGCGCCCGCTCTTCAGATCGCCCTTCTGGCCGCCATCAACATCGCCGATGATCTGCGCCTGGCGCAAAGGCAGGATGAACTTCTGGAAGCCGCGGCCGAAAAAGCGGGCCAAATCCTTGATAAAACCATTCATCTGGATGACCGTTGATCCCCAGTCCCCGGTTCGCTCTGTGCATTCCCGTGAATTGCGCCTCCTTTCCTTGAATTACGAGTTCCCCCCCATCGGCGGAGGCGGCGGCAGTGCCCACCGGCATATTCTCAAGGAATTCACGCGCTATCCCGATTTGCACGTTCTCCTGATCACGACCACCACAGAAACGGAAAAAATCGATGAAACCTATCCGCCCAACGTCTTGATCCACCGCCTGCCTCAGCCCAAGCGCGACCTGCTGTACTGGCGGCGTTCCGAAGTGCTCCGCTATCTGCTGATCCATCACGCTTATTTGAAACAACTGCTTAAAGTTAACTCATTCGACTTGTGCCATGTGTTTTTCGGGTTCCCCTCCGGCTGGCTGGCCTATTGGAACCGTTCCCAAATTCCTTACCTGGTTTCCGTGCGGGGATCCGATGTGCCCGGCTACAACCGCCGTTTCTCGCTGGATTACCTGTTTCTTCGCCCCTTGTTCAAACGGATTTACGGCTCCGCCCGGCGCGTTGTCGCCAACAGCCAGGGATTAAAGGAGCGGTTCGAATCCCAGTTTCCTCATCTTCAGGCCGATGTGATCCCCAACGGCGTCGATCTAGAACAATTCAAACCCGGTGAATCCAAAGACGCACCGGATGTCCACCGGGAAATGATCCTCGTTACGGCTGCCCGGCTGATCCCCCGCAAGGGCATTGATATCCTGATTCAGGCTTGCGCCAGGCTTGCCGCCGTGAATTGTTCTTTCCAATGCCATATTATCGGCGACGGGCCCGAGGAAACGCCTCTGCGGAATCTGGCGGCGTCCCTGGAGATTTCCGACCGGGTGCATTTCCATGGGCGGATGGAGAAGGAACAAGTAGCCGCGTTCTTGTGCCGGTGCGATATCTTTGTCCTGCCGTCGTACGCGGAGGGGATGTCCAACGCCGCGCTTGAAGCCATGGCCTGCGGATTGCCCTTGTTGCTGACGGACACCGGAGGCAGCCGCGAACTCATCCGTGGCAACGGAGCGATCGTCCCCCAAGGCGATGTCGATCGATTGGCGGAGACGCTGAGGCAATGGATTCACCATCCCGAGGCGGTAAGGGAAATGGGGATCCGGTCCCGGGAACACGCCTGGAATTTCTCCTGGGCGGACGTGGCCGCGCGCTACTATGATTTGTACCGGCAAATTCTGGATAAAATGAAACGCCATGAGCTTCTATGATTGGCTGAAACAACGCGACCGCGCCGCCGCCGACCGGTTGGCGGGGGATGAACACTATTTCTCCCTCTCCCCAACCCGCTGGAGCCTGTACCGCGCCTTGCGGCCCCGGATGCGCCAATACCTCCGCGGCCGCTGTCTGGACGCGGGCGCGGGCCGCATGGCTTTCGCCTGCCAGGTGGACAAGTACGTGGAGGAATATATTCCTTTGGATGTACAGCCCCGGCCGGGATTGAAGACTGTGGGCTCGGTGCTCGATCTTCCGCTACGGGATGAATCGCTTGATTCTATCCTTTGCCTGCAGGTGCTGGAGCATGTACCGGATCCCGAACGGGCCTTGCGTGAATTTTTCCGTTGTCTCAAACCGGGAGGGACGGTATTACTCAGCGTGCCGCATCTGGCTTATCTCCACAACGAACCGCACGATTATTTCCGATATACCCGTCACGGCCTCGACGTGTTACTGCGCCGCGCGGGGTTGGCCGTGGAAGAAATCCTCCCCGCGGGCGGCTTGTTGTCATTTTTAGGGCATATCCCCTCGATGACCGCCAAAGCGTTGCTCTTCGGTGTGCCGGGTATCAACCGGCTGGCGATTCGGATAAACTCGGGATATGCCAAACTGGTATGCTGGATCGATGAACGAGTCGAAAAGCGCAAGCTCTACGCGTTGAACTATATCGCCGCCGCGCGCAAACCTCATGCGCGGCCACCCGGTTGACATGCCCGAAACCACCCCTCCCGTGCCGGAGACGGCGTCCTCCTTCAATCCCCTGGAGTGCCGGGATTTTATAATCTCCCTGGTGCTGGCCCTGGCGGTTTTTCTTTGGCTTTTCAGCGAATTGCCGATGCCGGGAGTGACCTGGGACGAAGGGGCACCCAATTTCCCCGCCGCCAAGAACCAAGCCGCCTGGATTCGGGGCCTCTTCACCCTGGACTCGCCTTTTTCAAAAGAGACGATCGACCATTACTGGTACACCCGGTCCGACCATCCTTCGCCTCCCCGTACCGTGGCCGCGGTTTCGTATCTTCTGTTCTCGCCCTGGGTGGATGAAATCGTGGCTTTGCGCATCCCCTCGGCTGTAAAATTCGCGGCCTTGCTGGCTACAATCTACCTGTTCTTGCGGCTGATCCTGCCCCGCGCCCCGGCGCTGGCCGGCGCGTTGTCTCTGGCCTTCATGCCCCGTGTATTCGGCCACGCGCATGTCTTCAGTCTGGATATCCCCATCATGTGTTGGTGGTTCTGGGCGGCGGCGTCTGGCTTTCTCGTGTGGCATGGGAAACTGCGGCCGTTCTGGTTCGGGCTGGCCTACGCCCTGGCGTTTGCCACCAAACTGCATGCCGTGTTTCTGCCATTTCCCTTGCTCACCTGGGTGCTGGTGATGCTCGGCACCTTCCATTGGAAGGAAAGCGATTCCTGGAGGCGGGCTTTGGGGGCGGCCGGCTGGGCGATTCTCTTAGCCCCCATGCTCTACATCGGCTTGCAGCCCTGGCTGTGGCACGACACCTGGAACCGGGTCGTCGAGCGGTTTTTCGATTACGCCTCCAAGACTCCTATCCCTCTCTATTATTTGGGAACCGTCTATTACCAGCGGACGCCCTGGCATTACCCCCTGGTGATGCTGCTTTTCACCCTGCCCTTCTTCATTTTGGTGTTGGGAATCGTGGGATTGGCAAAACCGCTTCTTTGGAAATGGAACCGGGAACCGCTGTCCGCCGGGTCGTGGTGGTGCGGTCCTGGAGGCGCGCATCTCTTTCTGGTGCTGCATTTCGCCACACCCCTGGCCATCATCTTGCTGCCCCTGGCCAAGGCTTATGACGGCTGCCGGTTGTTCCTGCCGTGCTTTCCCTTCGCCGCGTGTTTGGCGGGTTTCGGATATCACGCGGCGGCCCGCCCTCTGGAAGGAAAATGGAAATCATGGATCATCCATGCGCTGTTGTTCACCGCGTTGACTGTTCCCCCCGCCGTGTCATATATCCAGATCCGGCCCTATTATCTGGCGTATTACAACGAAATCGCGGGCGGCGTCGCGGGGGCCTGGAGATGGGGCATGGAGACCACCTATTGGTGCGACGCCCTCACCCGGGATTTTTTAGACACCCTCAACCAGATCATTCCCGAGGGGAAAACAGTCAAACCGGCCAGCATGTCATTCGAGGTGGTCCAATATTACATTGACCGCGGCTGGCTCCGGGCCACGATCAGCGATCCCGCCGATTATTACTTGCTGCAATGCCGCCAGGGCATGTTCAGCCGGGCGGAACAATTCCTTTATTACCGCTGCCGCCCGCTGGCCATGGTGGAGATCAGCGGCGTGCCGCTGATCGCGCTGTACGAAGTGCCGAAGTGACAAAATTCGGATGAATCATATGAAAAAAGGGCACCGGAACCCTCTCATCAAGGATGAATTCGGCGCCCCTGCCCGCGGCCGGCGCCCCAAGGGCAAATGAAAACACCCTCCTTCAAACGCCTATCGGACTGTGGTTTCTTCCACGGGTTCTTCGAGCGGCTCCCTAGCCGGCGGAGCCGCGTTCCCTTGGATTCGTTCCCGCTGCCGGTTTTTGTATTTCCGGGATAGCAACTTGAGCAAGGTGGGGAGAAAGATAATACAAGAGAACCAGCAGGTGAAAGCGCCCAGGGTCATCAACACGCCCATGCTGGCGAGTCCCTTATGCGAGGCGAACATCAACGAACCAAAGCCCACGGCGGTGGTCAGCGTCGTGAGCGTAAGGGTTGTCCCCGAGGTGAACATGCTTTCTTCCACATCATAATTTTCCAGAAAACGGTGCTGGAAATGCACGGCGTTGTCCACTCCGATCCCGATCAGGATGGGAATAGCGAAAAAGTTGGCCAGATTCAAATGAACTTCGAAGAATCCCATGATCTCCGTCATCCACACGATGCCCAGGAGCAGCGTGGTCATCACATACAAGAAGGAACTGATCGATCCGAAATCCAATAACACCAGCAGACTCACCGTGCCCAGGGACATGAGGCCCACGCGCAGGAAGGCGTTGCGCATCAGCTGGCTGGATTCGTACACCTGAATCGGCGTCCCCGTGACCTCGGGATCGATGGCCCGCATGGCGTCCACGAACTCTTTCATGTGCTCGGTTTCCCAGATGTTTTCCTTGGGATAAGCCATAATCAAATAACTGCCATCATTGCCGACGAATAACCGGTTGAACATGGGAGGCAGAATTTCCGGCGTGGGTTCTTCCGCCCTGGCCAGGCGGGACATCAGGCGCAAGGCTTGCCGGGGGCGTTCGAACAACAACCGGTTGGCGGTCCGGAGCCGTTCCCGCACCGTCTCCTCCGGCCCGGATAACAGCGCCGCGAGTTCTTTTAACGTCTCGAGTTGCTTCACCAATTCCCCGGGAATTTCCGGGATCTCCGGGAGTTCAGGCATTGCCGGAGGGGGAGTTTCTGTCCCGGCGGCCACACCCGACAGATCCGCCAGACCCATTTGCGAAAGCATCTGGGCGGCCATCTCGGGATGACTCATCATCATCTCGCGCTGTTCGGGCGTCAGCATGGACTCGATCGGCTCGAGCGGCAGGGAGGCCGGGGAGGCCACGACCTCGGGAGACGGCCGGGGAGCCCGGGCGGCTTCCTCCGCCATGGCCCGCAATTTTTTCCATTGCTCGATTTGATCCGCCATGTCGTTGATTTTCCGAACCAGGGAACGGTAAAGAAGGGAGTTGGGGTAATAGGCGGGTTCCGGTTCGGCGGTGACGAAGGCTAAGGTGTCCCGCAAGGACTGGATGGCCGCGCGCCGGCCGGGGGGGATATCGGGAAGCACGGAATGGAGGCTGTCCACTCCGGCAACGGTGGGATGGTTCTGGAGCTGACGGACGGTGCGCCGCACGTCCTCCATGCTCCGCTCCACGAAGGCGCAGTACCAGGTGGAGTATTGGGATTCGTCGATCAATTTGTGTTCGTACTCGACCGACTCCAATCCTTCCGCTTGCATTTCAAGCAGATTGTCGTCGAACCGGACCCGGCCGATCTGTTCGCTGAAACCCAGCGTGGCAATCACCACGGCAGCCATCAGCGCCCGGGGATAACGGGAGGCGTGACGCAACCCCATCAAATGAAGGGGAACCGGGAGTTTTTCCCCCCGCCGGAAATGCCGGTCGTGCGTCACATAAAACGCGGGCAGGGTGATGAGCATGGCCGCCAGGCAGAACAAGATTCCAATCCCGGCCACGTAGCCCAATTCCGCCAGGCCCAGGAAATCCGTTAACATCGCCAACAAAAAAGCCACCGAGGTGGTGACCGCGCCGGTCAAGATGCCCGGGCCCGCCCGGTGCAACGCGCCCGTCACCGCCCGGGAGGGATCGCCTTCCGCCTGCAAGCCTTCCTGATAGCGGTGCAAGAAATGGATTCCAAAATCGGCGCCCAGGCCGATGAGGGTCAGCGCGAACACCAGCGAGAGCAGGTTCAAATGCCCGAGGGTCAACGCCACGAAGCCATAAGTCCATCCCATGGCGCATAGCAAGGCGATCATGGTATACACGGGGCGCGCCAGCTCGCGATAAAAGATGATGTACAACAAAGCCACCCCGAAGAACGCCAAAATGCTGGCCTTTTGCATATCATCGTTGGTGGTCCGCATTTCATCCGCTTGCAGCACGGGCCGTCCGGTCATCCCGGCGTTCACATCGGGAAATTCCTGTTTGGTCAGCCAGATATCCGCCCGGATGCGCTTGAGGGGCTCTTCGATGACACTGAGCGTCGAGTAATCCTTGTCCGGCATCACCAGCATGAGCAAAGCGTTTCCTTTGCCCGACCAGTTGTACCGCTTTTCCGCGGGCGCATCCTTCTCCCACTCCTCCTGGAAGCGGTAGAGTTCCGCCCAACCTTCCGGAGGATGGCTCCGCAAGGCCGCGAGCACGGGAGCAAGATCGTCCAAATTGTCCAGTGTGTCCGTTGTAGCCGCTTCCACCTCTCCACCGGGCATCTGGATCGAACGGGATATTTCAAGAAGGATTTCATCCACGGAGCGGACCCGAAACAGGGATTCCAGTTCCTTCCGGTTTTTTTCGAGTTCCTCCCGCAGGCGGCGGATCTCCTTCAGCGGGAATTCCTCGAAATACAGCGCGTAGTCTTTGGCCCAGGCGGTGTCGAACTCGTACACGACATCCTTCACGTCGTCGCTTTGGCGCAGACGGGCGGCCAACGCGTCCGCGAACGCGGCCATCCGTTCTTTCGACGGGCCTTCGATTAAGATGTAGATGAATTCCAAGTCGCCGTAATTCCGGACGAAATTCATGTAGCGGTGATGGTAGGGGAGTTCTTCGGAAAGCAGACGGTCCTGATCGGTGATCATCTCCATGTGGAGAGTTCCGTAAATCCCCGCCACCGCCGCGAGAATCAACGACACGAGTGAAACCGTGCGGGGATGACGCGTGACCAGGGCATGAATCAGGGAAAAGAGGAAGGCTCTCATAAGTCAAACCAGGGGGTTCAACTGGATTCGCGTCCGAACAGGTGTTGCCGTACCGCCGCGCCGGCCAGCTGCTTGCCCACGGACCAGACCGGGCCGGGAAACCGGCTGCATTCCTGCAGGACTTCATCCAGGGCGGAGACGAGCCGGTCCACTTCCTCGTCCGTAATGATAAACGGTGGCAGGAATTTCACTACTTCCTGGTGATGCCCCGCCACCTGGGTGAGAATGTGATGGGTTTGGTACAAACGCATCACCACCGCCTGGGCGAACAGCCCATTCTGCGCGGTGTGCAGGAGAGTCCAGGCCGGTTTCAAGCGCAGCGATTTCGGCGGGCCGAACTCGACGCCCACCATCAATCCCTTGCCCCGGATCTCATGCAGGAGTTCGTGCCGTTTCTGGAGTTCCCGCAGTCCGGCCAACAATCGGTCTCCCTGGCGGGCCGACCGCTCGACCAGGTTCTCTTCCTCCAATACATGCAATGCCGCCAGCCCGGCCACCATGGCGAGGGCGTTCTGCCCGAAAGTGGACGAATGCACCACGCAGCGGTCCAGCCGGCTGAACACCCCCCGATAGACGGCGTCCGAGTAGAGAATGGCGCCAATGGGCACCAAGCCGCCGCTCAACGCCTTGGCGCAAAGCAGAATATCCGGTTCCAGGTCCCAATGCTGGCAAGCCCACCAGCGGCCCGTGCGCCCCAGGCCGGATTGAATCTCATCCACGATGAACAGGGTGCCGTTTTCGCGGCAAAGCCGCTGCAAGGTGGGATACACCCGGTCATCCGGAGGATAATAAACACCTTTGCCCCGGATCGGTTCCAGGACCACCGCCGCGACGTTTTTTTTCTTCAACTCGTATTCCAGGGCCTCCAGTTGGGTCCAGTCCACCGCTTCGGTTCCCGGCAGCAGATCGCCGAATCCCTCCCGGAACGACGCATCCCCGTTGAGCGCCAGCGCCCCCGTGGTGAGTCCATGAAACGCCCCTTGGCTGAACAGGATGCGGGGCCGTCCGGTGGCCGCCCGCGCGAACTTGATGGCCCCTTCCGCCGCTTCCGTGCCCGAGTTGGTGAAGAAAACGTGCTGCAACCGGTTCCCCGGCGCGATCCGGATCAATCTCTCCGCCAGGAGGCCGCTCAAGAGGAAGGTATCCATCTGCACCAGATTGGGCAGGTCCAAAGCCAGGGCTTGTTCGATCGCCTGGATCACCGTGGGGTGGTTGCGGCCCATGCCGAAAACACCGTATCCACTCAAGCCATCGAAGATGGTCCGGCCGTCCCGGGTGGTCAGATAACATCCCTTTCCCTCGGTGTATTCATGGGCGAATCCGATCATATCCAGGACATGGGCAAAAACGGTGTTGACGTATTTTTCATGCAGGGCTTGGGCTTGCCCCTGGTATTGGTTCAATACGTTTTTGAGATCAAAAGTCATCGGTGTATTCGCGGTCATTCAGGACTCTTTTGAACGGAAAAGGGTTCCGGCATCCGATGGTCCGGCGCCTCAGGAAGGAATCGGAACATTGTGGCGCTTCATGACTTCCCGCCACTCGGATTCGTTCATTTCTTCCGATTCCTCGATGAGCATCACCGGGATGTCGTCCTTGATCGGATAACGCTTCCGGGTTTGGGGATCCGTGGACACCAACCACTCTCCGTCCAGCACCACGGGCGCTTTCGTTAAGGGACACGCCAGGATTTCCAATAATTTTTCGCTGATCGGCATGGGATGGTCCCCCGCTTCCATTGAATATACTTGCATACACGCGGTACCGCTTCAGGATGAAACGATTCCCGCGCAAGGTCAAGATCGGCTTTCAGAGCCTGGTGATGAGGCAGAGCCTGGCAGCGCTTTCGTTCAGCGCAGCCAGTCCTCCCGGTGCCGGGCGACAAACTCGTCGTCGTTCAAGTGAGGATAGGCGCGGCACACGCGGCTGATCTCCTCCATTTGGCCGGGAGAGAGGTCTTCGCCGGGATCAAGGCACCACCGGCCTTGCATCAATCCTTGGCGGCGGAGCACCTCGTGCAGCCCGGCAATGCATCCGGCAAAGCCATGCGCCGCGTCGAAAAAGGCGGCGTTGCAGTCGGTCACCTGCGCCGCCAGGGTCAGCATTTTGCGCGGGACCGGCTTCCCGAACCGCACCAGGTCGTGGATTTGTTCCAGATGTTCCACCGCCCGCCGCGTCCACACCGCCCAATGACCCAGCAATCCGCCGGCCACCCGCAGCCGCACCGGCCGGCCGTTTACCGGATACTCAAAGATCGTCAGCAGATCCATGAGGATATTGTCGTCGTTGCCGGTGTATAACGCGATTTCCTCCGCCCGCCCCGATTCCGCCACCGCCCGGATCACGTCGAGGGTCTGGTAGCGGTTGAAGGGAGCGATCTTGACGGCCACGACGGACGGGATTTCGAACAACCGCCGCCAGAACGCAAAATCCAGCACCCGGCCGCCCACCGAAGGCTGCAGGTAGAATCCCATGACGGGAATGATCTCCGCCACGGCTTGCGCGTGGCGGATCATCTCCTCCACGCTGGCGTCCTTGAATGCCCCCAGACTAAGCAGCCCCAGGTGATACCCTAAATCCCGGGTGAGGGCGGCCTCGGCCACAGCCTGCGGAGTCCGCCCACAGATGCCGGCGACGCGCACGATGGAAACGCCGGGGTGGGCCGCCTCGTATTCCTGGATGGTCTCGGCGGCCAATTCGAGCACCGGCCGCAACAACCCGATTTTCGGATCGCGGATCTGAAACTGGGTGGTGTGCACGCCGGCCGCCAGGCCGCCGGCTCCGGCGGCGAGGTAATAACGCGACAAGGCCCGCTGGTGCTTTTCGTCGAATTTCCGTTCGGCCGTCAACGCCAGGGGATGCGCGGGAATCACGCACCCCTCACGCAGGCGATCCCAAACCGGAGGAGGCAAGAGGGGGGTGGGGGGCATATCAGTCAATCCTTATTTCATGGGTCAGGGCTGATAATGCAAAAATCATGACACATTTTCCAAAAATTCGACAAACGGTTTAAAACACTGTTGGCAGGCCTCCGCGATATCCCAATAATGGCATTTTTTGAGAATCAACGGAGCGTCCACGACCTGGTTGTATTTATTCCCCGATTTTTGAAACAATTTCTCCACGATCTTTCGGGGAGGATTATCATGATTTTGATCCTCGACCGGAACAATCCATTCCCGCTTACTGGATTTGATGCCCAATACGTTCCGCAATTCGTCTTCGGCGGCCAGCAGCAAAGCCTCGAGATCATATTTGAAACAAAATACTTTCAGCCGCTGGATGAAGGACTTTTCTTCCTTCACCTGTTTCTGATGCAATATTTCCAAAAAATATTTATAGATTCCCTCGATCAATTCTTCTGCCGTGGAATGGGGAAATGCCACGTTGGGCGGATACAAATCGGGTATAATCACGACCTGGGAATCGGGAGCATTACGGATAATATTTACAGCCTTTTGAGGCACTTTCGTCAATAGATTTTTCTTTTTATGTCCTGTCGGTGATACAAAAAAATCGATTTGAACGCCCTGCTGTCGTTTTTGTTGAATCAACGGTCCCAGCAAACTTCCCATGGAAACCCGGTCCGATTCTCCCTCCACATAAATCAAAATCCTCATGCAATTTTCTCCAGTTCATCGCTTTTATGCATGATCTCGATTTCTTCCTGGCCAAAGTCGGACAGATTTTCACAGAGGGTTTTCGAATTTTTGGGCTTTCGAAAAACCGTCTCCCCATTTTCTTTCCGGAACACGGCAATCCGGGAAATATCAAATTGCATGAGAAAGTAGGAGGCGTGGGTGGCTAAAAAAAGTTGGGTTTTTTGACACGCCTTTTCGAATAATCCGGCTAACAAGGGCAAGGTGCGGGGATGGACGCCTTGATCCGGCTCGTCGATGCATATCAAGGTCGGGGGATTGGGATGGACACATAAGACCATCCAACAAATAAGCCTTAAAACCCCATCCGATAAATCCGCGAGACTCAATTCATTCCCGACGCCTTCCTCCTGACAGAAGGTGATCACTTCACCCGGCCCACCGCGCGCCTTGACCGTCAAGGACTTGAATCCCGGGATGGCGGCCCTTAAATGCTGTTGCAAGTCATCGAATAGAGAAGGATGTTCGGTCATCAAATAATGCAAAACCGAACTGAGATTTCCGGCATCCTCATGCAAAATGGGTTCCTGCTCGATGGGAACCGACTTGCGTATCTTGTCATTGGCAATATTGAAAGAGCTGTAAAATCTCCAATTCCGAATGTATTCCCGCAAATTGTACAAGGTCACCATCATCGGATTACTGATAGTGCTTAGGGCCAACTGATTGGGTCGTTTCAATTCAATATTTTGTTTGGCAAACCTTTTAATTTCGGGATCTTGAATTACACCTTGACGTTCACGGATATTCATAAAACGATAGGATGTTTTATGACCCTTGAAGGGCTTTGCATAAATCACCCGTTCGAATGATATATGAGTACGCCCCACAGGCCCCATCAGTTCTCCCTGATAACGGATAGGATTAATCTCGCCCGTCTCTTTGATCCTGAATCCCGTATCGATATCGATGCTCCACCAAAATCGTTGCGGTCCGGGAACATGGAAAATCTGCTGTCCGATGGATCCGGCTATGATCTCGGGAGGGATATCCACGTGAACACTATCCCGGAGAAATTTAAGAAATTCGAACAGGCTCGATTTTCCGGAACCATTCGCTCCAACCAGAACCTCCAATGCATCAAAATGAGCGGAAAAATCCCGAAAGGGGCGGTACCCTTGAATTCGCAGCGATTGGATTTTTGATTGAGGAAACATTTTTTACCTTGGCTTCCTAATCGAAGGGTGGATTTTGCTCCGCTTAACCCACCCTACCTCATTCCCCCCCTCAAATCACCGTCCCCGCGGGGATCACGGCGCTGCGGGGGATGACCACGATGCCGTCACGGATGCAATAGTTGGGGCCGTCCGCTTCCTTAATGTTGGCTTCGTTCAGGATCCGCACGTCCGCCCCGATGCGCGCGTTCTTGTCCACGATGGCGTTCTTAATGATCGTCCGCGGCCCGATGCCCAGCGGCGGGGCGCCCGGTTCGACGTCCTCCACGTCGCTGGAATCATAAAAATCGGCCCCCATGACGATGGTCCGGTAGATCTGCGCGTTTTCACAAATGATGCTGCGCAGCCCCACGATGGAATCTTCAATCCAGGCCGCGGAGATGATCGCTCCATCACAGATCAGGGACGAACGAATGGTCGCCTGGTTCACCTTTGAGCCGGGCAAAAAGCGGGGCCGGGAGTATATCCGGTGCCGGCCATCGTAGAAATTGAACTGCGGCACCGGCTGGGTCAGCGCCAGGTTGGCTTCGTAAAACGACTTGATCGTCCCGATGTCTTCCCAGTACCCGTCAAAGAAATGAGCGTAAACCCGCTTGTGTCCCACCATGCCGGGGATAATGTCCCGCCCGAAATCGGGACTGTGATTCTCCCGCAAGGCGTCAAACAGCGCCTGGGTCCGGAACACGTAAATGCCCATCGAGGCCACGTATTCCCGGTTGCCCGCGTGGATGTGGAAATCTTCGAACAGCTTGGGGGGGACTTTGAGGCGTTCGAGTTCCTCCGGCTGCGTGGGCTTTTCCACAAAGGAAATGATGGCCCCCTCTTCGTTGGTTTGCAGGATTCCAAAATCGGCGCAACGCTCCCGTGTTACGGGAATCACGGAGATGGTCACATCCGCGTTCTTGGCCACATGCGTGCGCAGCAGCTCGCGGTAATCCATTTGGTAGAGGTGATCGCCGGACAGGATCAGCACGTAATCGGGCCTCCGGTGAATGAACCGCCGCAGCGATTGCCGCACCGCGTCGGCGGTTCCCTGATACCAGTCCACATGATCCGGCGTCTGCTGCGCGGCCAGGATTTGCACAAACCCAGTAGAAAAGGGATCGAACCGGTAAGTTTGGGAAATGTGCCGGTGCAACGAATCGGAATTGAACTGCGTCAGCAGATAGATCCGGTCCAGGTTGGAATGAAGACAATTACTCAAGGTTAAATCAATCAATCGGAACTTGCCCGCGACGGGAACCGCCGGTTTGGCCCGGGATTTGGTTAACGGATACAACCGTTTGCCTTGGCCCCCGCCCAGGATCAGTACTTCGGTCCGGTCCGTCACCCGGTCGATGTCGGATGTTTGTTTGTGAACCACCATGGCTGTTCCAGCCTCCTTGCCATTCCCTCCGCACCGCGGCACGGGACACCGGCGTCTCTCCCTCCAGGAAATCGCGGGAGGGACCTGATCGCCCGCTACGCCTTCCCCGGATGCTATTGTATATCATATCCCGAGGCGCTTGGGAATCATGGGAAGAGGAATGGCCGGGGTACAGTATGCGCAATATACTCCAAGACTTGGTTTTCCATCTCCGGATCGGGCAGCATGGCGTCTCCCGGATGGATCACTTGGCCTTCCAGCGCCGCCAGGCGGATGGCGGCGGGGATGATTTGGCGTTGGATCACCCCCACGGCCACCAGCGCGGACAACACGACCAGAGGCCGCGCCTTTTCCCGCATGGCCTTGAGCGACTCGGCCAGGGGAACGGGCGAGAAATCCACCGCGAAACCGGCGTAGGCGTATCCGGTCACCGTCCGGGGAAAGCGCTGCTCCAAGAGGACCTGCACTTCGCCCGCCAACTGTTCCCAGTCGGCCATGAAATGTTTGGAGCCGTAATACACCACCATCAACCCGGCTCCCTCCATTTTGATATGCATTCGACGGATCCGGTGCTCGAGATTCCCCGCGATCAATCCCGCCAGGGGGGGAGGATCGAGCAGCAGCAGGCGGCGGGTGGCGTCGGTGTGCAGCGTCATGCCGGGGAGGCGGCTGGAGCCGGGAATCACCTCAGCGATGGCCTTGGGGATATCCAGGGTGGCATGCCGGCCCGCCGATAGAAACAGAGGCAAGACGACGAGATCGCGGCCGTCGTGGGAGAAATGATCGTGAAGGGCGGTGAGGATATCCGGCGCCTCGTGTTCGAGAAAACACCATTTCACGTCCTCGAGGCCGGCGGGCAACGGCCGCGCGCCGCGCAAATGAGAACAGAATTCCACGACCGCCTGGTTCCACTCGGCCGCTTGGCTGCCATGGGCGATCACCAATAACACCCGGCCGGCCGGTTGGATTTTTCCGTTCATGGATTTGATCCCTGACAATCTGTCTGATTATTCCGCGCGGCGGACGGCTTTGTGTATCAAGTATCCCAATCCCGCGGCAGTTCCACACCACAGGATCAGGAGCGCCCAAAAGACCGCCGCCGGCGCGAATTGATACAAGCCGATCCACCCATAATCCCACTCTTGAATGGGAATGTATGGCAAGAAGCGGGAATGGTTCACGATCGGATTCCAGACGGGGTTCCAAATCAACTCCACCTCGGTCACTCCCTGGTTCATCAGAGTGAGGATGATGTTGTTAAAATCGGTATAGCCGCCCAGAAACTGGATGAACCATCCTGCCGCGGCCAGGATGACCAAAAGCAGTTTTAATTCCCGGGAACCGCCGTCTACCACCGCGGCCAGGGGGATCACCGCCAACGGCAGCAAGGGGACCAAATGCCGGGGGCCCCAGGCCCATCCGCCCCACCAGTTCCCCCAGAAACTGTACACTCCCAAGAACGCCGCCAGCATCCCCAGCCACATTCCCGATACCGCAGGATGCCGCTGCTTAAACGCCCGGACCACCAACGGGAGAAGCAGCAGGACGGGATTGTAGAACCAGATGTTCTTGCCCGGAGAAAAGAAAAAACCTTGCAGCGCGGGAAAGGGATTCCACTGGAAATTCCACTCATAGCCGCCCGTGAGATCACTTCCCCAATAAATCCGGTTATACAGCAACACCCACCCTATTCCCAACCCGATGGGAAGCCAAAACGCCAAGGCCGTGTTCCGGCGCGCGGCCCAGCGATCCGTGTTCAAGGCGATTACACCAAAAAGCGCCACGCCTGCCGCAGCCATCTCCAGCCGCACGGTCACCAGCAAACCCATTGCCACGCCGCAGCCTATCACGGCCCGGGGATTCTTGTTCACGAGATAGATCACGGCATACGAAAAGGCCGATAACAGAAGCAGCGCGGCCAGGCACTTGTTGTAATCATACCGCGCGTAAGCAAACGCCAGCGTGGAAAATCCATACGCCAGCGGGACAAACGCTTGCGCTCCGGGTGAATAGCCCAGCCGCCCCAACACTCCCGCCAGCAAGCCCACGGTGAGGCCGGTGAGCACTGTGTTCATCCAGCACAGGCATTTACGGGGAATCCAATCCGGTTCGGGCGAGGGAAGCCAAGCCTCCAACACCTGGCCTGCCGCGTAGAAGGGTATATAAACCAGCGAGTAGACATAGCCTTGCTTGACTTTTTCGGGAGGAAACCAGTCTCCGGTCGCGACGATCGCCCGGGTCAGTTGGAACGAAGGCGTGGCGTCCACCGTGTAGCCGTTTTTCCGCCCCATCAGCGGGGTCATGATCACGATGTAAAACACGGCCAGCAGAACGGGCAACGAACACATAGATCGACATAATCGGTCATGAGTGGCTTGCATGGGATTCAATGCTTTCAGTTTTCCCAGGACTGAAGCCCTGGGCTGGTTTGCAGCCGTCTTCTAAAGGGGACTCCCAATTTCTTCTCGTGTCCTATTCCCGCGCCCATTCCCCCACCCGGATGACCGCCTCGATTTGCCCTTCGGGCGAGAGGATATCCCCCACGTTCAGGATCATCCGCCCGCGGCTTTCTTGTTCGATTCGTTCCGCGAAGCCGAGAATCTCCGATTCGCTCCAGTTTCCCATGAATAACGCGGAGGGAATGCCGCAATACGCGAACAGCCGGCCAGCCAATGCTTGACTCAATTCCCGCACATCGTAATTGCTCATCGGCGCGGGCGTGCAACCGTCCAACAGGTCGATTCCTGTTCGCTGAAACAACGGCAGCAGGCCGCGCAGGTTGCCATCGACATGGGTCGAAACGATTTGGCCTGCCGGATGGAGAATCGCGCACGCTTCCTGATAAACCGGGACGCAGTATTTCGCGTACAGGGGAGGCGGAATCAAGTAATCGTCCGCGTGGTCGCTGATAATGACCACGCGCGCCTCCGTCTCCGCCGCCGCCCGGATGGTCTCCAAAAACGGTTCGCGCAGGCCGTCGAGAAACCGCTCCACGGCCCGGGGCTCGTCGTGCAGGGCGTATAGGCCGTTGAACAATCCCATCGCGTCATGGATGAACGTTCCGAACGGCGAGCGGCCCACGGGAATATCGATTACCCCAAAATCCCCCAGGGCCGCCAGAGCCTTGCGGATCCGCCCGGGCTGGATCTGGAGAACCGTATGCCGGGCCGCCCAGAGCAGGATGTCCAGATCCTGGATGGATTTCGCGAAATGTTCGGTAATGCAATAACTGCCATCCGCCGCTTGCGTGCGGATTTGCCGGACTGTTCCGGGGGGCGTGGCGATTTCGGTGATTTCCAGGCGGCCATCGCGCTGGACGGTCCGGCGATAACCATCCGGGAGGTTATCACGCCATTCGTAGAGATGAATCGGGCAGCCCCACCCGAAATTCCGGTAGAAATCCAGCAGAGTCCAATCCCGGTAGGGCGCGGGCATGTCGTGATTTTGCCGGTGAAACGGATCGTCGTCGTAAATGATCTGCCCCGGCTCGTAAGGCTGCGGCTCACCGGGGGGAGTCCGCCGCGCCTTGTACCAGTCCGTGATGTCGGGGAAAAACAGGATCCGGCCGGCATGCCGTCCGTCCAACCATCGAAAGAACCGTTCGCGCAAGGAGAGAAATGCAGGGTCACTCATGGATTCCATCCGCCGGCACGGATTGTTCGATTTCATGGATAAACGTGGGGACATGCACGATCCGGTTTTCTTTGCGCGCCTGCTCGGCGGCAAAGACCAGCAGGTGGCTGAGGCACGATTCGCGCGCGGAAGCGTTCACCTCATCCGGGCGGCCTTGGCGGACCAGGCGGATAAATTCGTGGAGCATAAGCGTATCCCCGCCGCCGTGCCGGTCGTCCGGGCCCCCGGTATGAATGATTTCCTGCCGGCCGTCGAGGTAGTGATTCACCTCCAGTTCCCGTTTTTCCAGAAAGCCGCGGATGGTCGCGCCGGTTTTGGCTACCCGCAAGGTGCGGACATTGTCGTGCGAGTGGCCGTGCATGTGGAACCCGATGATCAATCCGTCCGCGTAGTCAAAGGTGGTGAACTGGTGATCGACGACATCGTTGTCGCACCGGAAAACACACCGCCCGTAAGGGCCTTCACGCAAGGCCTGCCAGCGGCCTTCATAACTCAGGTCGTTGGCAATGGTGTTTACCGGCCAATCCACATGATCTCCCAAATATATCCGGATGGCCGAATAGGGGCACGTGGCTTCTACGGGGCAGCCGTCCGTGCACCGGGCAGGGATCTCCGCGCCCGCGCGGTCCGGGCGGAAATGCGTCAGACGGCCAAAGGACGAGACCCACTCGGGAACCCGGCCCGTCAGCCAATACAGGATATCGACATCATGGCAGGATTTGGTCAGCAGGCCCGGGGCGCTGCGGGACTCATTGCTCCAATTGCCCCGGACGAAGCTGTGCGCGTAATGCCAAAAGGCTACGTTCTCATTGTGGATGATGCTCGTGACCTGGCCGGTTTCGGGCGCGTCCATCAATTCTTTCAACCGGATGAAGAAAGGATTGTACCGCAGCGAATGGCACAACTGCAAAATCAGTCCGGTCTGTTCGACTTTCCGGGCAAGACAGATGCATGCCGCCGGATCGGTGGCCATCGGTTTCTCCAACAGAACATGGTACCCCAGATCCAGGGCACGCAAGGTGCTCTCATAGTGGACGCGGTCCATCGTGGCGTTGATCAGCACTTCCGCCAGGCGCGGGCGGTCCAGCAACTCTTCCCACGAAGTAAACACCTGGGCGGAGGGGAGGGCATGTTCCCGCGCGAACCGCTCCCGCCGCGCGGGGTCAGGTTCCGCCACGGCAATGATCTTCAAGTTATGCGGGTAAGCTTTCGCGTAACCTCCAAACGTGGAATATCCCCGTGATCCCGCTCCCAACAAAACCGCTTCCACCGGCCGCAAGGACATTGGATAACCTCCTGCTTGTTTGCTTGATACCACCATTATGAACGATGGCCTCCCCATTCTCTCCCCTTATCCTCCCAGTTCTCTTCCTTTACCCTCCAGGGAGGGCCGGGGTGAGGAAAAACCCGCCAGGCCGGCATCGCCGGTCGAAAACCCAGTAAAAAAACCGGCCCTTCGCCCGAAAAGGCTTGTGGCTCATGCCCCCTGCGTTCTCCGGAACTCCTTCTCTCTCCTTTGGAATCCCTCCTACTCTACTATTCCTGTACGTCCCATTCTACGTTTCCCTTTTAACAAGCCTCGTTGACGGATCATGGTTCGATGTGGGACAATGTCCGGGTTTCCATGAATCCATAAAGAAACGGCATCACGAAAGATGAAAAACATCCTCTTTTGTCTTGCCGCGACAAAGGAGAATCCTGATGAGGAAAACGCAATGGGGCAGTTTCTCCACCCGGAGTGTGGAACCAACCGGAGCGGAAATCGATCGCCGGGATTTTTTGCGCGTGGGAAGTTTGGCGGCCTTGAGCGCGCCGTTCCTCGTCCCCGCGCGGGTGGTAGGCAAGGAAGGGGCCACCGCGGCCAACGAAAAAATGACGCTGGGGATCATCGGCCTGGGCGAACGCGGCAACGGGAACATGCGGCGCTTTCTGGAGATGGATGACGTTCAAGTTATCGCCGTGTGCGACGTGGCGGAAACCCATCGCGCCAAGGCCAAGGCCTTTGTCGATGATTATTACGAAAATACCAGCTGCGCCGCGTATAACGATTTCCAAGAATTGATCGCCCGGCCGGATCTGGACGCGCTGGTCATAACGGTTCCCGATCATTGGCACGTGCTGATGGGCATCGCCGCCGCCCGCGCCGGCAAGCATTTGTATTACGAAAAGCCCATGGGGGTGAGCGTGGAACAGGCGCAAGCGCTTCGCCAAGCCGTGAAGGAAAGCAAGATCGTCTTCCAATTCGGCACGCAACAACGTTCCTCCGAGCCATTCCGGATCGCGTGCGAACTGGCCCGCAACCAGCGGATGGGCGAACTGAAGACCATCTACGTCGGCTCGCCCGCCAGTTTTCCGTTCCCCGCGCAACCCGAGCAACCCGTGCCCCCGGGATTCGATTACGACCGGTGGCTGGGACCCGCTCCCCTCGCGCCGTACACCTATCACCGCTGCCGGTCGTATAATCAAAAAGAGGGCTACGGTATTTGGTATCACATCCACGATTATTGTTTGGGATTCATCGTCAACTGGGGGATTCATCATCTCGACATCGCCCAGTGGGGCAATGGCAGTGAACTTACCGGGCCCATCTCGGTGGAAGGCCATCGAGGGGAGTTTCCCACGGAGGGCTTGGCGAATAACTGCATGAAATGGGAACTGGAATTCCAGTACGCCAATGGGGTCAAGATGATCTATACCGATGAAAACGGGCGGTGCAAACACGGCGTCCGCTTCGAAGGGCCCAAAGGGTGGGTGCACGTTACCCGCTCGGAATTTTATTCCGAGCCGGAATCCCTGGTTAAATCTCCAATCGGCCCCAATGACATCCAATTGCCCCGCAGCGATGATCATCACCGGAATTTCGTGGACGCCGTACGCAAGGGCACCAAGGTCATCTGCCCGATCGACGTGGCCGTCAAGACTGACATGGTTGCGCAAGTGGCGAACATTGCGTCGCGCCTGGGCCGCAAACTGCAATGGGATCCGGAGCAGGAGCAATTCATCGGCGACGACGAGGCCAACCGCATGCTGTCCCGCCCCATGCGCGAACCCTGGACCTTGAAGGCGTTTTTGGGGTGAAAGTGAAGAGGTTTTGTCATTGGCGGGCTACGCCGCGCTTTGAGCTTACGCGAGAAAGGACGATTATTTGAGCAAGGAAATGTTTCCTTTCCCGTTATTGTCCCAGGGCTGAAGCCCAGGGCTAGTTTAAAAGGCTCATCCGGCAAGTGCGTACCCACTGGAGAAAAGGGCATTCCAAGCACTCGATGATATTCGGGCGGACCCGAAGGTCCGACCCTACAAGAATTCCCTCACCCTGGCATTTCGCTCAGCTCGCCGATATTCTCCTATTGCGTTGGTTTAATTCGCAGGGGCACGTGGCAACGTGCCCCTACTTGCTCGATTCCGCCTGGATGGTCTGCAAGCAAGGTTCCTGCATCACAATGTCCTGAATCCCCGCTTACACGGGGATGACCAGAAAGGTCATTCCCCTTGCACCCGGGCCGCAATGATCTCCCGCACGCGCTTGGGATCGGCTTTCCCCTGCGATGCGCGCATGGCCTGGCCGACGAGAAAGCCGATGGCCTGGGCTTTGCCCTTGCGGATGTTTCCGACCGCGTCGGGATGAGCCTCCAGCAACCGGGCGACCAGCAATTCCAGTTCCGACGTATCGGTCATTTGGCGCAGCCCCCGCTGTTCCACGATTTCGGAGGGGCTTTCTGGCGACACAAACATGTGATCGAAGACTTCCTTGGCGGCCGTGGCGTTGATTTCCCCTTGTTCCACCAGCGTGAGCAGCGCGGCGAGGCGGGAGGGATCCACCGGATTGTCCGTGAGCGCCATCCGCCGTTCCTTCAAGGCGGGCAGGAGCTGTTCGTAGATCCAATGGGCGGCGGCGCGGGGATTGGGGCATTGTTGGGCCACCGCTTCGAAATAACCGGCTACATCCCGCTCGGCGGTCATCCACTGCGCTTCTTCTTCTGGAAGGCTGAAGGATTCCATGAACCTTCGGCGTTTCGCGGCGGGCATCTCTGGCAGCCGCGCGCGAAACACGGCCAGTTGCTCTTCCTCGATCACGATGGGCGGCACGGTGGGATCGGGCACGCAGGGGCCGGAAAATTTCGCCCGCATGGGGGTGGTGATCCCTTGCTCGGGATTCCACAGCCGCGTGTGCAGCCGCACTGCTTCGCCGGCCTGCACCTGCGCGATCTGCCGCTGAATCTCGTAAGCGATCGCGTCGCCGACATGGCGGATGGAGTTCATGTTCTTGACTTCCACCTTGGTGTTCAGTTCTTCTGAACCGGCGGGGCGGATGGAAATGTTCGCGTCGGCCCGCATGGTCCCGCGTTCCAGGCTGCACTCGGCCGCGTCCACGTAGCGGATCTGCGTCCGCAGGGCGCGCAGGAACTCCATGGCATCATGGGGCCCGCGCATGTCCGGTTCCGTGACGATCTCGATCAGCGGCGCGCCGGCCCGGTTGAAGTCCACCAGGCTGATAGGCTTCGAGCCTTCGGTGTCGTGCACCAGCTTCGCGACATCTTCTTCCATATGGATTTCGTGAATGCGCAACCGTTTCGGGCGGCCGTCCTCGCCGATGATTTCCAGCCAGCCGTTGCGCGCCAGGGGTTTGTGGAACTGCGACAATTGATACCCCTTGGGCAGGTCAGGGTAGTAATACACCTTCTGGTCAAAAACGCTGCGGGGCTGGATCTCGCAATTCAGGGCCAAGCACGCCATCACGGCCTTTTCCACCGCCGCCCAACTGAGGTGAGGAAACGCGCCCGGCAGCCACAGGCAGGTGGGGCACACGTACTGGTTGGGGTGTTCTCCCGGCTGGTTCGGGCAATCGCAGAACAGTTTGGTGGGGCTGTTCAGGTGGATGTGGATCTCCAATCCGATCACCGCTTCGTACTGGTGGTTATTCGGCATCGTGGGTTCCCTTCCCGGAGGCGGCATTCACGAGTTGACAGGCGGCCGCGAGCAGGCGGACATCGGCCAGCGGCGGCCCTATCAGTTGCAATCCCCTATTCATATCCGGATCCCAAATCTCTCCTGGCACCGCCAGCGCGGGAAATCCCACCACGTTGGCGGGCAGAGCCGGTTCGAAGTGGTCATAGAGTTTTTCCAGGCAGGAATCCCCCGAGGAGTCCAGCGCCCGAGAACCCAATGGAGCGAGCAAAATATCCACTCTCTCAAAGAGATCCAGCGTTTGCCGCAACAAACGGCCGCGGATCCGGCAAGCGTGTTCGAACGCGGAATAATTCTGGAACTGGAAATACGCGCCCTGGAACAGGAAACTTTTGATCAGCAGGCCGAACGATTCCGCGCGCGACCGCAGATACATTTCGTTCCAATTCTCGGCATTGGCGGTCCGGTGGCCATAGCGCACGCCGTCGTATTTTCCCGCGTGGGAGGAAGCCTCCACGGAGCCTACCGCCTGATGCACCACGCGAAAAAGCTCATAATCCGGAAAGTTGATCGCCGTGACACGGACATTCATCGTGCCCAGCCGCGCGAGCGCTTGCTCAAAATGTTTCGCTTCGTCGGGAGACAAGCCTTGCAGGCTCTCCCGGATCACACCCGCCGTGAGCGGCTTTTCGGGTATTTGGTTGACCTGGCTGAAATCGAGGGCGGCCTCCCGGCGCATGGAGGAGTCTCGTTCATCGGGTCCCGCCAGGACGGCCATTATTGTGGTGATGGTATCGAGGGACCGGGCGGCCACGCCCAGGCATTCCATCGAGGGGATCAGGCCGTTCAATCCGAACCGCGAAATCAGGCCATAGCTGGGCTTGAATCCATAACATCGGCTGGCCACGGCGGCGCAACGGGCTTCCCCCATCAAGTCGGTCATCACCGCCGCTTGCCCCAGGCCTTGCTTTAAGGCATCGGCCATCCGGTCTCCATCCGTGCCTAGTCCCAGTTCCGCCATGCGGACGCTGCCCGGGAGTATCGCGCCGGCGGCCTTCAACTTGGCCACGGCGGTGGCATCTTCCAGAGGGACGTACTTTTCAAGCGCTACGCTTCCCGCGCCGCATTCCCAGCCCCGTACCGCCAGGTTGGGCTGAATCAAAACCGCCACATTGGATAAAGGGCCTTCTCCCGCCGCCGGGGAGGCATCGCGATAGGCAAAGATCGGATCTGGCATTCCACACCTCGATGTATATTCGCTGAAGAAAGGGCGACCTTCCCCCTCAGCCCATGGCCCGGGGTTGAAATCCTGAGCTGCTGTAAAGCCGTCCCCAGAAGGGGACTTTGATCATGCTGCTGGGCGACGCCGCGCTTTAAGCCCACCCTAGATCCCCGTGGCGAATTAGAGAATCTCCGGTTTATTCCAGAATATTCGCAACCTTGAAATAATCCCCCTTCAGGGCGGGCGCGTTTTTCAGCAGTTCGCCGGATTGGACGAACGGGCTGATCCGGGCTTCGGTTCCCGGCCGGGGGGGTTGTGTAATATCAATGACCGCGAACAGTGGCTCGCCATCCCCGGGGATGGCTTGTATCTTTTCTGCCAACCGCTCCGCCTGCCGCACCGCCGCGTGGATGGCGCTCCGCTCGCTCTCCACTACTCCAATGCGTGATACCCACGATAACGTATCGATTATGTCCCCTTCTTTTTCCATGCCCGGCAGGACTGTTTCTCCCCCCAGATTTAATAGGCCCAGTTCCGCCAATTGCTGCCGGGTGACGGGCGCAGGGGCTTGCGTCAACGGGCAATAGGCGCTCCGGTTTTTGGGGAAGGCGATCACATCGCGGATGGAAGCCGTCCCCAGGATCATGGCGGTCACGCGGTCCAGCCCCAGGGCGATGCCGCCGTGCGGCGGCGCGCCGTATTCCAACGCCTGGACGAAGAAACCGAACTTGCCGGCGATGTCTTCGGGAGTCAATCCCAAGGCTTCGAACACCTTATGTTGGACCTTTTTATCATGGATCCGGATGCTGCCTCCGCCCAGTTCCTCGCCGTTCATCACCAAGTCATACGCCCGGGATCGCAGTGACAGCAGTTCATCGCGGTTACGGGGATCAAAATCCACCCGGTCCGGCGCGGTGAAGGGGTGATGGCAGGACGTGACCCAATCCTCCGTGGGCTCGAAAAGAGGGAACTCGGTCACCCATAGCGGGCAGTAGGTGTTGGAGGGAATGAGCCCCAACCGCTCCGCCACGTGCAACCGGAGTTTGCCCAGCACCGAGGTCACCACCGCGTAGGAGGGATCGGCGATCAACATAAGCACGTCGCCCTCTTCCGCCTCGAAACGCCGGAGGATCTCCTGCCGCTCGGCCTCGCTGAAGAATTGCACGATGTTGGATTCCAGATTCCCGCCCGCCACCCGCATCCAAGTCATGCCCTTGCCGCCCAGCGAAGGCACGATCTGCTTGGCGTACTCATTCTGCAACACGTTTTTGCTCAGAACGTCCGACTGCCCCTTGACGTTGATGCCCTTGACGCACCCCCCCGCCTGAATGATCTTCTGGAAGATGGCGTAGTTCGTGTTCCGGAAAATATCGGTGGCCTCGACGAACCGCAGCCCGAAGCGCAGATCAGGCCGGTCGGAGCCGGTAGTGTCCATGGCCTCCCGGTAGGTCATGCGGGGGAAGGGGCGGGGCAGTTCGATGCCGCCCACGGCGAACATCCGGACGGTGAGTTCCTCCATCAATTCGTAGATGAATTCCTCGTCAATGAAGGAGGCCTCCAGATCGATCTGGGTGAATTCGGGTTGGCGGTTGGGACGCAAATCCTCATCACGGAAACACCTAACGATTTGGAAATAGCGTTCGAAGCCGCTGATCATCAACAATTGCTTGAACAATTGGGGCGATTGTGGCAGCGCGTAAAAGTGGCCCGGATGCACACGGCTGGGGACGAGGTAGTCGCGCGCCCCTTCGGGCGTGCTTTTGGTCAAAACCGGGGTTTCGATTTCCAGAAATCCGCGTTCGTCCAGAAAATCCCGCACGCGCTTGACGATGCGGTGACGCTTGATGAAATGGTCCTGCATCGAGGGGCGCCGCAGGTCGAGATAGCGGTATTGCAGCCGCAGGTCTTCGGCCACCGCGCCCGGACCGGCCAGTTCCACTCCGGCGGTCATACCCTTCTCCGAGATCAGAAAGGGCAGCGTCTTTGCCGGATTCAAGACCGTCAGATCCGTGGCGATGATCTCCACGTCCCCGGTTTCCAGCGACGGATTTTCCGTGCCCGGCATCCGCTCCACCACTGTGCCGGCCACGGCCACGCAAAATTCTTCCTTCAGGCCCCGGGCCGTTTCCCGCAACCGCGGCGCGCGGTTCCAATCGAAAACGACTTGCACGATGCCGCTGCGGTCCCGCAGATGCGCGAAGATCACCTCACCGTGATCCCGCAAGGCGTCCACCCACCCCGCGGCTTGCACCATGCGGCCGGCGTCCACCGGACGCAACGAGCCACAGGGAACCCGGTTTTGAAAATTCATCGTTGTCTCACCTCGGTTGTAACCCGCGCACGCGGAAATCAGCAATCCTCCCCGCACCTCGTCTTCCCGCGCCCCAATGGATTTCACGTAACACGGCCGCTCCCGATTTGTCAAGACGGATCCATGGGGCGATTTAGAAACCGAAAAACCTGCGCAAATTCTTTAGCTTATCACCGCTTTACAGCCGGACGTGAATGGGTCATAGTACTTCTTCCTCAACCTGTGAATCGTTATCCGAGATTGCGGTCCATCCCATGGCCGGTTACGTTGTTTTGCTGATTTTCCCCGGCAAAAGGAGACTTACGATGAACCACATCCCGCCTCTTGAATTGATTCTAATGACTTTGGTGATCGGAAGCGTGGGCGTTGCTTCCAGTTCCGAATTTCCCAAGATCGAAATCGACATCCCTTTCACAAAATATGTCCTTGACAACGGCCTGACGTTGATCGTGCACGAAGACCACAAAGCCCCCATTGTGGCGGTCAACGTCTGGTACCATGTCGGCTCCAAAAACGAAAAACCGGGCAAGACCGGTTTCGCCCATCTTTTCGAACACTTGATGTTCAATGGCAGCAAGCATTTCAACGATGATTATTTCAAACTGATGGAACCCCTGGGGGCCACCAACCTGAACGGCACCACCAATTTCGACCGCACCAATTATTTTCAAAACGTGCCCAAATCGGCCTTGGATGTGGTGCTCTGGGCCGAATCAGACCGCATGGGCCACCTGCTGGACGCCATTGACCAGGCTAAGTTGGACGAACAGCGGGGTGTGGTGATCAACGAAAAGCGCCAAGGAGAAAATCAACCCTATGGCAAGGTATTTAAGCTGATTCTGAAAAGCATTTTCCCCGCCGGCCATCCCTACTCCTGGCCGGTGATCGGATCCGAGGAAGACCTGAACGCGGCCTCGTTGGAGGATGTGCAGGAGTGGTTCCAGCAATACTACGGCCCCTCCAACGCGGTGATTTGCGTGGCGGGCGACATCGAGCCGGAAGATGTGAAAGCCCGGGTAGAGAAATACTTCGGCGATATCCCCGCCGGTCCGCCGATCGAACGCCACGAGGAGTGGATTGCCAAGCGCACCGGGACAATGCGCCAGGTCGCTCAGGACCGGGTACCCATGCCCATGCTGATGAAGGTGTGGAATGTCCCCCCCTGGGGCTCGGCGGAAGGCGATTATCTGGAACTGGTGGCCAGCATTCTGTCCTCAGGCAAGACTTCCAGGCTGTATAAGCGGCTGGTGTACGAAGATCAAATCGCTGTGGATGTCCGGGCCTTCCCCTTGGCTCTTGAAATCGCCGGCGGTTTCGGCATTCAAGTCATGGCCAAGCCGGGGATGGATCTCGCCAAGATCGAAAAGGCCGTGAACGAGGAGATGGAAACCTTCCTGCGGTTCGGCCCCAGCGAAGAGGAACTGATCCGCGTCAAAAACGAGTATGTCTCCAATTTCGTCCGCGGCATCGAGCAAATCGGCGGTTTCGGAGGCAAATCCGATATCCTGGCGTCCAACCAGGTATATGCCGGAGATCCCGCCTACTATAAGGTCACCTTGGAGCGGATCCAAAACGCCACCCGCAAGGATCTGCTGGAGACCGCCCAGACGTGGTTGACCGATGGCGAGTATGTCTTGGAAGTCCATCCCTTCGCGGACTTTAAAACCAAGGAAACCGGGATCGACCGGACGAAGATCCCCGCGGCCGGGGATACCCCGGCGGCCCAGTTCCCCGCTTTCAGCCGGACGAAACTCTCCAACGGACTGGACCTCGTGGTGGTGGAGAATCATTCCGTGCCCCTGGTCAACTTCCGTCTTTTGGTGGATGCCGGGTACGCGGCGGATTCCTTCTCGCTTCCTGGTATGGCAAGCATGGCCATGGAGATGCTCGATGAAGGCACCCAAACCCGGGATACCTTGAAAATCAGCGAAGAACTCATCACCCTGGGCGCTGAACTGAATACTTGGGCGAACCTGGACGAGTGCGTCGTTCGCCTGTCCACCTTGAAAACCACCCTGGATCAATCCCTGGAGATCTTCCTGGACGTGCTTTTCAATCCCACATTCCCCGAAAAGGAATTGGATCGCGTCAAAAAAGAACAAATCGCCGCGATCCAGATGGAAAAGAAGACGCCCGACTCCATGGCTTTGCGGGTTCTGCCCAAACTCCTCTACGGCGAAGGTCACGCGTACAGCAATCCCTTGACCGGGTCAGGAACCGAGGAATCGGTCCAGAAAATGACCCGCGAGGACATCGTCCAGTTCTACGAGACCTGGTTCAAGCCGAACAACGCGGCGTTGATCGTCATCGGCGACATTACCATTGACGAGATGGTTCCCAAAATCGAAAAACTCTTCGCCGGCTGGAAGCCGGGCGATGTCCCTCAAAAGAATTTGGAGGCGGTGCAACGTCCCGATTCCCCCCAGGTTTACTTGATCGACCGCCCCGGATCCGACCAGTCCGTGATCTACGCCGGGCATGTGGCGGTTCCCAAGGCCAATCCGGATGAGATCGCCAACGAGACGGTCATCAACATCCTGGGCGGCAAATTCACCTCCCGCCTCAACATGAATCTCCGGGAGGACAAACACTGGACTTACGGCGCGCGCACACGGCTCCTCGACGCCGAGGGACCAAGGCCTTTCTTTGCTCAAGCCCCTGTACAGAGCGACAAGACCAAGGATGCCATTCTAGAAATTCAAAAAGAATTGGCCGACATCGCGGACAACCGGCCTCCCAGCGCCGCGGAACTCAAGGAATCCCAGGCGCAGCGGACTCTCAACCTGGCCGGGCGGTGGGAAACCATGAACGCGGTGGAAAACTCATTGGAAGAAATCCTCCGCTTCGGCTTGCCTGATGATTACTACCGGACCTATGCCGGGCGCATCCTCTCCCTCACCGTGGAGGATACCGCCCGCGCGGCCAAAAACCTGATTCATCCCCACCACCTCACCTGGGTCGTGGTGGGCGACCGCGCCAAAATCGAGAGCAGCCTGAAGGAACTGGGATTCGGAGAAGTCCGCTTGATCGACGTGGACGGCAACCCGGTTCCCTAGGTCCTGGGGTTCTGTGGAGTTGTTCTATCCTAGGATGGAACCGATTGCCCGATTGCGCGAAGAGCCGTTTTTTCCGCCCGTTCCGGGCTTCCCTTCCCCTTTTCTTCCCCCGAGGGGGAAGGAGAAGGAGGTGCTTTGATCCCGGCTTTAGCCCTGGATGGAAGCCCTGGTTTATTGAAGCCCTGGTTTGTTTATGATTGCACGGAGTGCGGGCAAGGCTATCGTAAGGCTATCTTGGATATCAGTAACGTGTCCATTCCGAAGACTCAACAGAACCCTTGAATGCATGAGCCAAGGATATCAAGCCATGACCAAACCCACGTTGGCGGATTTGGCGAAAGAGAAATACGCGCAAGGGCAGCGGTTGGTCGCTCCTTTGCTGGGATTTCCCGGTGTCACGCTGGCGGAAACGGAAATCAAACTGGCGCAACAAAATTATAGTGAGCATTTCCGGGTGATCCGCGCGCTGGTGGAGACCTTCCAGCCCGATCTGATCTTTCCCCTGATGGATTTGTCCATCGAAGCCAACGCACTGGGCCGTTACACCCTCTTTCCCCGCAATGAATCGGCCACGGTGCCCCGGGACCACTTTGACTTCGAGGAGATCGAGGCTTTGGGACGCATCGATCTCGCTTGTGACAGCCGCATCATGGGTTACGTGGAAACCGTGAAACGGATGAAAAAGGAGTTACCGGACACACTGATCAAAGGAGCCTATGTCATCGGTCCTTACTCCCTGGCCGGACTCCTGATCAGCGCGGAAGAGGCGGCCGTGCGCACCCTGACGCATCCCGGGGAGATGCATCGTCTTTGCGGTTTCACCCGGGGAGTAATCCAACAATACGCCGATCTGCTGATCGAAGCGGGAGCGGAACTGATCTGCATCCTCGAACCGTCCGCGGTGATGTTGGGCCCCAAACAGTTCACACTCTATTCCGCCGCGCATGTCCAAACCTTGGCCGCCCGGTTCAAGGAGCAGGGGGTCTATACGGTTTACCACATCTGCGGGAATTCCATGCACCTGATCCAACCGATGGTGAATTCGGGCGTGGACGGGATGAGCCTGGACGCCCGCGAGTACGGGGTGAATTTGCTGAAAGTACTCCAAACAGTTCCAGACCGCGTGGCGGTCATTGGCAACATCAGCCCGACCGGGAAGATGTTGTTGGGCACACCTGACGAAGTACGCATGGAAGTGCGGGATTTCTTGGAGAGGATGACCCCCTACCCCCATTTAATATTAAGTACCGGCTGCGACCTGCCCCGGGAAACGCCGCTGGAAAATATCCGGGCGTTCATGGAGACCGGCCGGAATTTCCGGATGAATTGACCCTCTCGGTTCCCTTCTGCCGGGATAGATATTTTCAAAACCTCCCCCGATTCCCCAAGAGATATTTTTTTAACTATTCGATAGACAAGCGCTTTTTTTTATTGTATACATAAATAACTCTTCCGCTTAACGCGGAAAATCCGGTGAACGAGTTCGATGATCAAGCAACGCGAATAAGGCCAACCTGAGCATGGTTTCGGGGAATCTGGAAATAAGGGGGAATGTTTCTTGATTCAAGCCACCCGCCTCTCCAACGACTATAAGTTCACGCCGTCAACCCTCGACATCGAAAAACTAATCTGGTCCCGGGATTTCCTCGGGTGTCTGCAATGCGGACTCTGCGCGGGGACCTGTCCCTTGGGCTACACCATGAATTACCCGCCACGGAAGATGATCCTCAACATCCGGGCGGGAAATCTGGACAAGGTGCTGCGCGATCCCTCGGTGTGGCTGTGTATCTCGTGCTACACCTGTTCGTCCCGGTGTCCCAAGAACATCGAGTTGACGGATATGTTATGGCCCGCCCTCCGCGACCGGGCGCTGCAGGAAGGATTTCAACCGCCAGCCGAGCTGCAAGATGCTTTCGAAAAGATTTACAAGTATGGAAACGTGCTGGGACAATCGCCGAAGAAGCGGCTGGAATGGACGAAACCGCTGGACTTCCCGGTGCTCAATCTGGCCACGGATCCGCGCCCTGTCGATGTGCTGTGGGCGGTGGAGTGTTTCCCTTCCTACTATCCGCGCAACCAGATCGTCACCCGCTCGTTCGCGAAGATCTTGAACCAGCTGGGGATCGACTGGGGGGTCTTGGGACATAAGGAAAAATGCTTAGGGGATTGCGACCGCCTCTATGGCGAAGAGGGACTATTTGAAATTCTCCTGGAAAGCAACATCGAGTTGCTGAGGACCTTCGAGTTCAACACGCTCCTGGTGATCGATCCCCATGCCTACCGGGCACTGGTGCGGTTCTACCCGCTGTATGGGGCCAATTTCCCTGCGAAACATTACACCATGTATTTGGCGGAGCGGCTCGATCAACTGAAACCGCTGCTGAAAAATCCAGTGGAAGCCACCGTAACCTATCACGACAACTGCTGCATCGGCCGCCGCTGTGGCTGTTACGAGGCTCCCCGCCAGCTCCTGGAGGCGATTCCCGGCATCAAACTGGTGGAGAT
Organism: Candidatus Omnitrophota bacterium; assembly: GCA_013177805.1. Lineage (GTDB taxonomy): Bacteria > Hinthialibacterota > Hinthialibacteria > Hinthialibacterales > Hinthialibacteraceae > JABLXU01. The sequence continues at coordinate 22,258 of JABLXU010000036.1, read as the reverse complement.
GGACCGCAACCGGGAAAACGCCTTGTGCTGCGGAGGCGGGGGCGGGGGGATGTGGCTGGACGCGCACATCACCGAACACGGCGGATACCGGCTGTCGGATGAACGGGTCCGGCAAGCGGCGGCCACAGGCGCGGAAATCATGGCCGTGTCCTGTCCCTATGAACTGTCCCGCTTTGAGGATTCGATCAAGGTGGACGGTTTGGAGGACCGGATCCGGGTCCGCGATATCATCGAGTTGTTGGCTTATTCGATGGGGTTGCAAGAAGGAGGCGTGGTATGAAGATCAGCGTGGTTATCCGGCAAGTTCCTGACCTGATTGAACCCTTGACGATCAACTCCACCGGGACGTGGATCGACTACGAAGAAGCCATGTTCCTGGTGAACGAGTACGATGACCATGCCCTCGAGCAGGCCTTGCTGCTCAAGGAAGCCCATGGCGGCGCCGTCACGGCGGTGGCCTTGGACTTCGGGGACGTGGAAGAGACCCTCTACGCCGCCGCCGCCAAGGGCGTGGACCGGATCATCAAAATTCCCTATACCGGGGAGAAATCCCCTTCCCCACTTGAAGCCGCCCCGTTGTTCGCGCCCGTTATTGCCTCCACGAGCCCCGATCTGGTGCTCGTGGGAGTGCAATCGTATGAGGAACTGCAGGGAACTTTCGCTCCTTATCTGGCACACGCGTTGAAATTGCCCTACGCGGGATTGATCCAAGGAGTGGAGGCGGCAGGCGAAGGATTCGTGCGGGCGTACAAGGAATTCCCGGGCGCAGCCAAGGCGTTGTTGCGTGTGCAGTTGCCGGCGGTGCTGGGCATACTCTCCGCCAGCAAACCACCCCGGTATGTCCCCATCAGCCGGGTGCGGGCTGCCATGAAGGAGGCCCATTTTGAAGAGCAGGAGGGTCCATTGGGCGAACCGGCCCCCGGAATCCACGTGAAGCGGCTGTTCTATCCCGAAGTGAGCGGCCGGGCCGAGATCCTGGAAGGCTCGGAGGAGGACATCGCCGCGAAAATCATCCAAATCTTCGAAGAGAAAGGAGTGATCTCATGAGCGCCCGGGATATCGCCGTACTGGCGGAACTGCACCAAGAAAAGATCGCTCCGATCACCTACGAATTGCTGGGCTGCGCCCGCGCGCTGGCCGAAGCGGCCGGTGGAGACGTGGTCGCCTTTCTGCTGGGCGGCCATGTGGAAGCCTTGGCCGGCCAACTCGCCGCCGCCGACCGGATCATCACGGTGGAAGATCCGGCACTGGCCGGATTCTCTCCCGAACCGTATTTGAACGTGCTTGAAAACCTGCTCCAGACCGAAACGCCCCGCGTCGTGCTTCTAGGCAGCACCACAATCGGATTGGATCTGGCCTCCCTGGTAGGGGCGCGGATCCAGGCGCCCGTGGTGACCGGATGCACCCGCTTGCAACTGGCGGGAGAACAACTGACCGTCCTGAGCCACCTCTACGCTGGGAAAATGTGCGCGGAAGTCGAGGTCACCCGGCTGCCGGCAATCTGCGTAATGCTGCCCGGCAGTTACCGGGAACGGAAAGAGGGAGGCCGGGGACAAGTGGAAGTCCGCCCCTGCGAGGCGCCTCTCCCGGCCGGGGCGGTCACCTTCGAAAAGATGATTTTCCCGGAAGCCGGGGATATCGATATCACCCAGCAGGATATTTTGGTGGCGGTCGGCCGGGGGATCAAGCAGCAGGAGAACATCGAACTGGCGGAAGAACTGGCCGAAGCCCTGGGCGGCGCGGTCTGCGCCTCGCGGCCGGTCGTGGACCAGGGATGGCTGCCCACCACGCGCCAGGTGGGCAAATCGGGGATGACCGTCAAACCGAAATGCTATCTCGCCCTGGGGATCAGCGGCGCGCCCGAACACCAGGAAGGAATGAAAAATTCCCACCTGATCGTCGCCATCAACAGCGATCCCAAGGCCCCGATTTACGATATCGCGCATTACGGCGCGGTGGTGGATCTCATGGACCTGGCGCCGGTTTTGACGGAGAAACTCAAAGCCCGCAAAAACGTGTAACCGATCATGGAACCAATCCGCGTCACATTTTGGAACGTCCCTCATTGGGCGGAATTGGGGCAATACGGACTGGGATTCCTGGCTGTCCTGATTTTCGCGTATGGAACGTGGCGGCATGTCCGGATCTGGCGGCGCGGGAAACCGGAACCCCTATCCGGATCATGGACGGACCGTGTCAAGAATTTCCTGCTCTTCGCCATCGGCCAGAAAAAAGTCCTTCGCGATCCTTATCCCGGCGTCATGCACCTCGCCATCTTCTGGGGCATGGCGTTTTTGCTGTTGGGCACGATCCTGGCCACGGTGGATTGGGACGTCACGCACCTCTTTTTCGATTACCAGTTCCTGAAAGGTCCCGTCTATCTCATGTATGAGTTGGTGTTGGACCTGTTCACCGTGGTCTTGCTGGCCGGCGTGGGCATGGCTTTCTACCGCCGGTATGTGATAAAACCAGAACGGCTGGCCGCCACCGTGACTCCCACATTCCCCCTGGATTCGTTGTACCTGATCGGTATTCTCGGCCTGATCGCCTTGACCGGCCTGGCGGCGGAAGGATTCCGGATCGCCGCGCAAAACCCGCCGGGGGCCGCCTGGTCGCCGGTGGGGTATGGACTATCCAAGATTTTTCAGGTCTTCCCCCATGACACCCAGCTCGCGCTGCATTTCGGATTCTGGTCCCTGCATGGGCTGTTAGCCTTCGGATTCATCGCCAGCATTCCGTTTTCCAAGGCTTTTCACCTTTTCTCGAGTCCGATCAACATCTTGCTTCGCGATGCCGGCCCCAAAGGTTCGGTCATGCCGGTGAACGAACTGGGCGCGTCGGCGATGACGGATTTCTCCTGGAGGCAATTGCTGCAGATCGATTCGTGCACCTGGTGCGGCCGGTGCCAGGATGTCTGCCCCGCGCACGCCTGCGGATTTCCCCTTTCGCCCCGGGATGTTCTCATGAAATTGAATCAACAGCTCGTGGGGATGACCAAGAGCACGAACGGAGCCAAAGGGAATAATGGGGATTCCCTCCATGGGACAATTTTTTCGAGGGACGAGCTGTGGTCATGCACCACGTGCATGGCCTGTGAAGAGACTTGCCCCGTACTGCTGGAGCAGCCCCGGCTGCTGGTGGAATTGCGCCGCCATCTGCTCAACACCGGCGGGATGGACACGGAAGTGCAAGACGTGCTGATGAATCTGCAGCGGTACGGCAATTCGTTCGGCCAATCGGCAAAGGCGCGGGCCAAGTGGACCAAAGACCTGGGATTCCCCGTGAAGGACGCCCGCAAGGAGCCGGTGGAGTATCTCTGGTTCGTGGGCGACTACGCCTCGTTCGATCCGCGCGTACAGGAAATCACCAAGAAAACCGCCCAGGTGCTCCACGCGTTGGGAATCGATTTCGGCATTCTCTACGATAAGGAAAAAAACGCGGGCAACGACGCGCGCCGCATCGGAGAAGAAGGCCTCTTTGAGATGCTGCGCGACGGCAACCTCAAGGAATTGGAAAGCGCCCAGTTTCACACCCTCCTGACCACCGACCCGCACACCTACCATGTCCTCAAGAACGAATACGGCTTCCCGCGGAAAACCAATGGCGAATCGTTTTCGCCGGCGGTTCTCCATTACACCGAATTGTTCGAACGGCTGATGGTGGAAGGCCGGATTCCCGTCCGCCAGGCTTTGAATCTCGCCGTGACCTATCACGATCCCTGCTATTTGGGACGGTACAACGGGATTTACGAAAGCCCCCGCCGCGTGCTGAACGGACTGGGCGCCCGGGTGGAGGAGATGCCCCTCAACCGGGCGGATAGTTTCTGTTGCGGGGCGGGCGGCGGCCGCATCTGGATGAAAGACCTGCCGGGCGTGACCGAACGCCCCGCGGTCCGGCGGATCCGGGAAGCGCTCCATCTGCCGGACGTTTCGGTGTTCGTCACCGCGTGCCCCAAGGATTACGCCATGTTCGGCGACGCCCTCAAGACGGTGGGCGCGGAAGAACGGCTGCGCGTGGCGGATGTGAGCGAACTGCTCTACGAAGCGATGGCCATTCAGGCAGAGGAGACGATGCCATCATGAAGACCAACGGACAAGAACGGCGAATCGGCGTATATGTCTGCCACTGCGGCAGCAACATCGCCGGGGTGATCGATGTCGTGCAACTGGCGGAATTCGCCCAAAAACTGCCCCACGTCGTGGTGGCCCGCGACTACAAGTACATGTGTTCGGATCCCGGGCAGGAACTGATCCGCCGCGATATCCAAGAACACAAGCTGAACCGCGTCGTGGTCTGCGCCTGTTCGCCTTTGCTGCATGAGAAGACCTTCCGGAACGCCGCCCAGTCCGCGGGGCTCAATCCGTACTTGGTGCAAATGGTGAACATCCGCGAGCACGTCTCCTGGGTGACCCAGGATCATGCGCTCGCGTTGAACAAATCCCGTTCGCTGCTGGCGGCGGCGGTGCGGCGCGTGGCGCATCACGAAAGCTTGGAAACGCGCTATGTCGCCATCACCCCGCGCGTGCTGGTGGTGGGCGGGGGCATTGCGGGTATCCAGGCCTCGCTGACCCTGGCCGAGGCCGGAAAAGAAGTCATCCTGGTGGAACGGGAACCGACCATCGGCGGCCACATGGCCATGTTCGACAAAACGTTCCCCACTCTGGATTGCGCGGCTTGCATCCTGACCCCCAAGATGACCGCCGTGAAGAGCCATCCGAACATCAAACTGCTGACCTGGTCCGAAGTCGAATCGGTGGATGGCTCCGTGGGCCACTATCATGTCAAGATCCGCCGCCGCGCCCGGTACATCCGGGAAGATTTATGCATGGGGTGCATGGAATGCATTCAGCAATGCATTTTCAAGACTGCCAAAATCCCCAACGCATTCGACCAGGGGCTGGGCATGCGCAAACCGGTCTATATCCCCTTCCCCCAGGCAGTCCCGCCGATTCCCGTGATCGACCGCGAATCCTGCATCGAATTCAAGACCGGCAAATGCAAAAAGACTTGCGTCGAAGCCTGCGGGGACCGCAACGCCATCGACTTCACCCAACAGGATTGGACTGAAGAATACGAAGTGGGGGCCATCATCGTCGCCACCGGGTATCAACCTTTCAATCCCGCGCCGGTTTTGTACCTCGGGTATGGGAAATATCCCAACGTCTATACCGGCCTGGAAGTCGAGCGCCTGCTGAACGCCGCCGGGCCGACCGGGGGCAAGGTGGTGCTGCGCAATGGGGCCACTCCCCGCTCGGTGGGCATCGTGCATTGCGTGGGCAGCCGGGACAAGAACTATCACTTCTACTGCTCGCGGGTGTGCTGCATGTACGCCCTGAAATTGGCCCATCTCATCAAGGAGAAAACCGGCGCGGACGTGTACAACTTCTACATCGACATCCGCACGCCCGGCAAGGGATTCGAGGAATTCTACAACCGTGTCCAGGAAGAGGGGGTTTATTTCATCCGCGGACGCGTCGGCGATGTCACTCCCGTGCGGGAGGGCGACCCGATCGGGGAACCCGGGCAACTGCGCGTGCAAGTCGATGACACGTTGCTCGGCAACGTGCGCAAAATCCCGGTGGACATGGTGGTCCTGGCCACGGCGCTCGAGCCGGTTTACGACGCCGATGAATTCCGCCGCCGTTTCGGAATGTCCTGCTCCGCCGAAGGCTTCTTCCTCGAAAAGCATCCGAAACTCGCGCCGGTCAACACCGCCAACGACGGCGTCCTGGTCGCGGGGGCCTGCCAGGGCCCCAAAGACATCCCCGACACCGTGGCCCAGGCCGACGCGGCGGCGGCCAAGGCGCTGGCCTTGATCGACTGCGGCAACATCAGTCTCGAACCCAACACGGCTTATATCACCGCCGAGGAATGCTCGGGATGCCGGACCTGCGTGGCGCTTTGTCCGTTCACGGCGATCCACACGGACGAAGAAACCCAGCGCTCGGTGATTGACGAGGCGCTTGTGCAAGGGCTGCGGGACGTGCGTCGCCGCCTGCCCCTCCGGCGCGGCCAAGCAGAATCTTTTCACCGACGAACAAATCTTCGAGGAACTCGAAGGGCTGCTGGCGTACGTGTGAGCGGGATTGGAATACTCCGAGAATCGCCCCTTGCCCTTTCTGATCTTCCCTCACCCCGGCCCTCTTCCCGAGGGAGAGGGAATCGCGTTCGCCGGAAAAGCGCAAGATGAGAGTTGATTTGCAGGCGCAGACCTTGATATCCGCCGCTTCGATCGAGGTAAGGGGATGCGATAAGAATAGGGGATTCCATCCCGCGAGATGTGTCTCTGAGACGCGCCCCTGGACGAATCATCCCCGCCAATTAATCCGGGGCAGGATTTTAAGCAAACTCACGGCCGAAGCGACACACACGGCGGCCAGGAACAATCCCAACGGCCATTTCCCATAAATGCAATATCCCGTGGCGAACAACGCCGTGTACACCGCCACGATCCCCAAAAACACCGCCAGCAGCCCTGCCGTGAAACTATCCCGTGTGGCGGCCAGGCCCGTATCCACCGCTACGGCCCAACCCGGTCCCAGCGGCTGGATCTGATCATAAAACCGCTGCAGCACATCCCGCCGGGTGGGCGGGGTGAGATAGGTGACGATCAGCCAGGCGGGCGTGGTGATCAGTACCCCGGCCACCAGCCGCTGCCAGTCTTCCCACGGCGTAAAACCAAAAACCCGCGCGTGGAAGAATTCAAAATACACCGCCACGCTAAACGACACGATCATAGCCGCGATCTCGGTCCAGGCGTTGATCCGCCACCAGAACCAGCGCAGCATGAATATCAGGCCGGTCCCCGCACCGATCTGCAAGAGGATTTGAAACGCCTGCAGCGCGTTTTCGAGGTAGAACGAAAGCAGGCAGGCCAGCGCCATCAGCCCGACCGTGACGATCCGGGCCATGGTGACGTAATGGCGGGCATCCGCGGAGGGATTGATAAACCGCTTGTAGAAATCGTCCACCACGTAGGACGCCCCCCAGTTGAGATGCGTGCTGATCGTGGACATGTAGGCCGCCGCCAGGGACGCGATCAGCAATCCCAACAGGCCGTTGGGCAAAAAGGACAACATCGCGGGGTAGCCCAGGTCATGTTTGATCAGATTCGCGGGGATATCGGGAAAGCGGCGTTGCAGATCCGCCAGGTCTGGAAAGACGATCAACGAACAAAGCGCCACCAGGATCCACGGCCAAGGGCGGATGGCGTAATGGGCCACGTTGAACCACAAGGTGGCCAACAAGGAATTTTTCTCATCCTTGGCCGCCAGCATCCGCTGCGCCACATACCCGCCGCCGCCCGGTTCCGCTCCCGGATACCATACGCTCCACCATTGCACGGCGAAAGGAATAATGAAAATGGGAATCGCTTCCTTCCATCCTTGCGGATTGGAAAAATCCGGCAGGATCTTGAGATGATTGACCACATTGGGATGACTCAGCAAACCAGACAAACCGCCCACTTCCGGCAGATTGACACAGTAATACGCCGCGCCGATGGAACCCGCCATGGCCATGATGAACAAAAACACATCGGTCACCACCACGCCCCAGAGTCCCGAGGTGCACGAATAAATGGCCGTGATAACGGCGCAGGTCAGGATGGTGGTGTATTTATCAATGCCTAACAGAATGCTGGAAATCTTGATCGCCGCCAGGGTCACCGAACCCATCACGATGACGTTGAAAATCACGCCCAGGTATAAAGCCCGGAATCCGCGCAAAAACGCCGCCTCCTTGCCCGAATACCGTAATTCATAGAACCCGATATCCGTCAGAATGCCCGACCGGCGCCACAACTTGGCGTAAAAGAACACCGTGACCATGCCCGTCAACAAAAAGGCCCACCAGGCCCAGTTGCCCATCACTCCGTGTTGACGGACCAGATCGGCCACCAGGTTGGGCGTGTCGGTGGCGAACGTCGTGGCCACCATCGACGTCCCCACAATCCACCAGGGCAGGTTGCGCCCCGACACGAAATATTCATCCAAGCCTTTTCCGGCCCGCCGCGCGTATTTCAAGCCCAGCAGCAATGCCGTGAGAAAATACGATATGATAATCAACATATCCAACGCATTCAGTTTCATGGAATCCCATCCCTCCGGCAGCGATTGGAACCAAACATCGCATTATTTGAAAAACACAAGGGAATGTCAACGCAACGGAATCATTTCACCGGGGAGATTAGCGGAACACAGAGGTTTTTTCCAAATCCTCCTCGAAAGACTTAGAGAAAAGACGGGCCGGGCGCACAAAAAAACGCGGCAGAAATCCACCGCGTTTTCTCCCCCGTGGCCGGAACGCGCCGGACACAATCAGCTGCCCACCACCACGATATCCCCTATGCTCCGCAAACCGTTCGAAGGCTGATAAATATATTCCGGTGTGTGCACCAAATCCGGCCCCATGCTCCAGATGTAATAAACATTGCCGACATGCGTCCCCCCGCCCGTGTCCCGGATTCTCCCTTGCTTGGCTTGGGCATAGAGCGCGGGATCGTTGATCATGCGTTCCGCCGGCACGGCGCCGAAAAAGTCGGCGTGATATTCCCGGTGGCTCCATTGCAAATCTCCCTGCAAGGAACTCATCACCTGCTGAAACGGATCCTTAGGGGGCGAAGAACAATAGGCCACGGGTGTGGTCATGGGCCGGTTCTGCCAGATGGGATGCCCGTTGTAATGTACTGGAAACATATTGTTGTCCATCTTGTACATGGCATAAACCTTGACCCAGGTGTTCATCTCCGAATTGCATTTCGCGATCTGGGCCCGTACCTGCGCGTTCAAAAAATTAGGTACCGCAATGGCCGCCAAAATCCCGATAATCGCGACGACAATCAACAACTCAATCAAAGTAAACGCCTTTCTTTTCATGACTCTCCTCCCCCTTTGTTCTGGTGCGGGAATAATCAAAACCGCCTATAAAATTAAGGATAATAATCGAATGAATTTCCTTGACAAGAGGTTTCCCCACCTTATTCTTCACCTCTTGGCCATCCTTCGCGCACGGATTCCGGATCACCCCGCATGTGTTTCAGTCTTCCCGAAGGCACGATGAGCTTCCCATTCGATTCCCTGCCGCCGCTGGTCGAAACCGGAACATGGCCTCCCTCATGATTGCTGGATTCCCTTGGGGCAGGCTTTGTTCCTCGAAGCCTCAACCGTTCAGAGATCATGCTTTTCACCCCGTTTTTTGTTATAAAGGAGAGACGCGGCGCATGGGGCCGCACATTCACAGCATTCCAGGAGGACAAGATGAAAAGACTGAAACTCAAATGGGTATCGTTTGGCATCGCCTTGGCGTTGGTGGCCGGAATGGCCGCCTCGGGGATCTGTCAAGATCAAGTCCGGGAAATCATCCGGATACCGGATATCCTGGGTTATAAGGCCCTGAAATGCGATTTCCACATCCACACCGTCTTTTCGGATGGGAATGTGTGGCCCACTGTCCGTCCGGTGGAGGCCTGGTTGAATGGTCTGGACGCCCTGTCCATCACGGATCACATCGAGTACCTGCCGCATAAGGACGACCTCAAAATCGATTTCAACCGCTCGTTTGAAATCGCCCAATCCAGTGCGGATGGATTGCGCCTGACGCTGATCCGGGGCGCGGAAATCACCCGCGACATGCCTCCCGGCCACATCAACGCCATCTTCACCACCGACAACAATGCCCTCGACACCAAAGAGTGGCGTGACGCCGTGAAAGCCGCCTATGACCAGGGCGCGTTCCTATTTTGGAACCATCCGGGGTGGACAGGCCAACAGCCGGACGGTATCGCCAAGTGGTATGACGAACACACCGAACTGGTGGAAAAAGGGTGGATCCAAGGCATCGAGGTGGTCAACAGCGTGGAATACTACCCGGAAGTCCACCAGTGGTGCCTCGACAAAAAACTGACTATGTTCGGCAATTCGGACGTGCACGATCCCATTCTCATGGATTACAACCCGGCGCGCGGCGCCCACCGCCCCATGACCATCGTTTTCGCCAAGGACAACAGCGCCAGCGCGATTAAAGAAGCCCTGCTCGACCGCCGCACAGTAGTCTATTTCCAAAACTGGCTGATTGGGGAAGAACGGTTTCTCGATCCCATTTTCGCTCAGTCGGTCGAGCAAGACCGGACTCAACTGACCTTGCGGGGCAAGGGCCGGAGCACGATTCAACTTTCGAATCACGCGGGTCTCGATTTTGAACTGGCGCTGGATGGCGAAGTGCCGGACCTTTCATTACCGGAATCCTTGGTGATTCCCGCGGGGAAGGCAGTGATGTTGACGGTCCGCAGCACCACCGAGACTGTGAACGAAACCCGGACCGTGGAACTGCCCTACCGGGTGACCAACCTCAAAGTCCGCCCTAACGAAGGCCTGCCGGTGCGGTTCAAAGCAGAAATCACTTTCGTGGCCAAGAAGTCTTAAAAGGGAAGCTAAACCGGAATCCGGACTTGCCGAAAGACCGGATTCAAGGAGGAGATAGGGCGAGGCTTCCGCCGGGCCGGAATTGGACGATGGATTTCCACCCCTTGACGGCATACCCGGAGGTTCGCCCTCCCAAAATTAACCGTGTCCCCCGGCTAGGGCAGGGGTGAGGGGGAAATCTGAATTTCATGTATTTCATAAAAGAAGAGGCATAAGCGTTTGCTTGTGCCTCTTCTCACTTTCAGGCTTTCCCGGCCATTCGGAACGAGGCAGCCTCAGCTGCCCACCATCACGATGTCCCCGTAACTGACCAATCCATTCGAGGGTTGATAAATGTCAAACAAATCCTTGGGCGCGTGAATAAGGTCCGGCCCCATGCTCCAGATGTAGTAAACCGTCCCCACATGGCCTTGCGGTATCGTTTGCGTCCGCCCTTGCAACGCCTGGCTGTACAGGCTGGGATCCTGGATCAACCGCATCGGCGAAACCACCGGAAAATAATCCGCGTGATAGGAACCCCAACTCCATTGCAAGGTCCCCACCAAGCTGTTGTGCTCAGGCTGAAAAGGATCCTTAGGAGGCGCGGAAATATACGCCACGGGTGTGGTCATGGGCTTGTTTTGCCAAGGAGGATAACCCGGATTATCAAAGTGGGGCGGAAAGATGTTGTTATCCATCTTGTACATCGCGTAGACTTTGACCCACGTGTTCATTTCCGAATTGCACTTGGCGATCTTGGCGCGGATTTGAGCATTCAAAAAGTTGGGAACCGCGATCGCCGCCAATATCCCGATAATCGCGACCACGATGAGTAATTCAATCAGCGTAAAGCCTTTCCTGTTCATTACCAACCTCCCCAGGTCCAATGGATGATTCACCCGTAGGCGGAATTATCCTAACTCATTTTATTGAGTCCTTCAAGCAGTTATGCGCATGTTTTGGGGAGATTGTTTATCCGGCTCCTATCCGATCTCCAACCTGGGATTTCTGGAAGAAAGGCACAAAAGCGAGAGCAGTCAAAAGACCGCTCTTCGTTGGACTTCCGGTTAATTTATCGTCCCTGCAGACGGCACGCCGGGGGGGATTCGGTCAATAACCTCCCCCGATGATCTGGCTGTTCGCCACGAAAATATTCCCCGCCGACACCAAACCGTTCGAAGGCTGATAAATGAATCCCGCCTTCCGGTCACGCAGGCCTTGCGCGCCGGTTGTGCCCCAGGGGTAATCCTGTTTCCCGTTGGGCCCGAGAGATGTCATGATATAGTCGAGATTGTACGCGCCCAGCATATTATAGACGTCCAGGGTGTTCTTGCAGCTCGGCGTTCCCTGCGGACCGAACGACACCCGGGAAGTGTATTCATAGACTGGCTTCATCCCCGTCTTGATGGTCTGCCGGTTCTCGAACTCCGAATTGGTGGAAGCGAACGCGTCTTCCGGGATACTCGAGATATAGGCGACGGGAGTGGTCAGCGGCACGTAGGAAAGATGTTCTGCCTGGCCCACGCCGCAGTCACCATCGTAGGTGTATTGTCCCCGGTCCAGGCGGTACTGCTCCTGCGCCATGGCCACGGCTTTCATGTCTGAAATCACCCGCGCCACCTTGGCTCTCATTTGCGCGTTTAAGAAGTTGGGAACCGCGATGGCCGCCAGGATACCAATAATCGCTACCACAATAAGCAATTCGATAAGGGTGAAACCTTTCTGACTTCGCATTCTTTCTCCTTCACGCTGACGAGTCGGATGATGATTTCCCTCAGTTTACTTTCCTGAGGATTTGAAGCAACCAATGCGGGTAAAAGATTCGTAAATAGATGGAATAAAACGGGGCAGGCTTAGGATACCAAGCAGCTGAGAGGGAACCGTTCCAATAAATCAATCGCTTATGACAATGTTTTTGGAGGCGCACAAGGAATCCTGAAGAAGAACCATGAAAAGGTGGGAGACGGTGAAAATTATATAAGGCCTATTATTCTATAGAAGGCCTATTATTCTTTCATTTTTTCCGGCCGGCTTTTTTGTTCTCGGAATCATTCCCGCCGGATGGGGAGTGGCCAGCGGAGTCGGATTGGGCGCCGCCCCGGGCGTCCGGGCCGGTCATGGTGTTCTCGGGCTTGTAGAGGATGATGCCTTCCAATTCTTCATGCGGATTGGGTATGACATGCACCGAAACCACTTCGCCTACCCTCCGGGCGGCGGCCGAGCCCGCGTCCACGGCGGCCTTCACATCCGCCACTTCGCCGCGCAGTTTCACGGTCACCAAGCCGGGAACCGTGTATTCGATCTGGGCCAGTATCGTGTCGGCCGCTTTGACTGCCGCGTCCGACGCCTCGATCGCACCGACTAATCCTTTTGTCTCAATCAAACCGAGTGCCCTCATGTCGCTGTCTCTCCTGAAATAGTACCACCCATTGTAAGCGAATTTATTCCAAAGCAAAAGTCACATCCGAAACTTTCCCAGATCACTTTCCGAATGGAGGAAAAATATGTTACCCTTTTTCCGGAATGATTTTCGTAACCTTCTGCCCATGAATGGATCAAGCTTATGAAACGCACCCCCTCTACCCTGAACCGCAGAACCTTCCTGAAAACCGCTGGCGCCGGAATTTCAACGGCCCTGACCGCTTCCCAGTACCGCGCCCTGGCCGGTGAAAGCCCCAATGAACGCATCGTGATGGGCTTTATCGGTTTGGGCGGCATGGGCTCCGGCCGGTTGAACGAGTTCATGCGGCATGAGGATGTCGTAGTGGGCGGCCTGTGCGATGTCGACCAAACGCATCTCGAAAAAGCCGCCGGCGAAGTCGAAAAACGGCGCGACACGAGGCCTCCCTTGTTCAACGATTTCCGACGGCTTCTGGATCAAAAAGATATCGACGCGGTCATGATCGCCACGCCCGATCATTGGCACGCCCTCACCACCATCACCGCCTGCCAGGCCGGCAAAGATGTCTTTGTCGAAAAGCCCCTCTGCCATAACATCGCCGAGGGCCGCGCCATGGTCCAGGCGGCTCTCGATAACCACCGCGTCACCCAACTCGGCACGCACATCCATAACTCCTCTGACAATTACCGCCGGGTGGTGGAGTTAGTCCGTTCCGGCAATCTGGGCAGGATCACCCGCGTCCACTGCTGGAAAACCTCCTCGACTTCCAAGGGACTGGGACGCCCGGCCGACGGCGAACCGCCCGCCGGGCTGGACTACAACTTCTGGCTGGGCCCGGCGCCGCAGCGGGTTTATAACCCCAACCGCTCCCATTTTCATTTCCGCTACTTCTGGGATTATTCCGGCGGAGTCTTCATTGACTTTTGGTGCCATATCACGGATGTGGCCTACTGGGCGCTCGATCTGCCCGATCCCATCAGCGTGTCGGCCACCGGCGCGCGGCGTTTTCTTGAAGACAACACCGAAACGCCCGATTGTCTTGAAGTGTTGTATGAATATCCCGGGCTCACCATGGTCTGGACGTTGGATCCCAATCCCCCCGCTTTCGCCCACATGGGGGGAATCGGCTGCATTTTCGAAGGCACCCAGGCTACTCTGGTGACCAATTATGACCGCCACGAGGTGTGGGTGGATGGCAAAAAACAGGAAGATTTCCCCCGGCCGGAACCTTCAATTCCCGAATCCCCCGGCCATATCCGCGAATATCTGAACTCGATCAAGTCCCGCGAAAAAACCACTTGCAACGTCGAATATGCCCACCGCCTCACCAAGGGCGGCCATTTGGGCAATATCGCTTTCCGTTCTGGAGACCGGATTTACTGGGATTCGGAAAATGAACAAGTCAAAAACAATCCCGAAGCCAACCGGTTGGTTTCACGCCAATACCGGCGGCCTTGGAGCCTGGCGTAGGGAACGGTTTGTCCGGATGGTTATCCCTTGATGGAGGAATCCCGCATGCGCCGGGCCTCGTTTACCCTCATTGAACTCCTGATCGTGGTGGCGATCATCGGCATCCTGGCCGCCATCGCGGTCCCCAATTTCCTGAACGCGCGCGTCAAGGCAAAGATCTCCCGGGTGGTTTCGGAAGAACGCGCCATCTCCCAAAGCTATCTCATGTACCGGATGGACCGCGGCAAGTATCCTCCCCACATCGACGGAGATCCCGCCCAACATAAATATGTCACCTCCCCCATCGCCTACCTGACCACCTCGGTGCTGGACATCTTCGCGGATCCCAAGCGCAAGCACGAATGGCCTTGGGAATGCTGCACGGTGGGACAATACCACTGCGAGCCGGCCTATTTCGCGTACAACGGCAACTCCACCGATCCCGTCCGCAGCAACCGCCAATTCGCCTTTTTCGTCATCAGTTACGGCCCGGACCAGGTGTTCGACGGCGAAACCTATAACAGCACCAACGGCATCCTCAGCACCGGCAACATCATTTCCGGAGTCGAGGGGCATTACACCAATGATTTCCCCTACACGAAGGGGAATTATTGAGGATGTATCGATAAACGCGTTTGTTCTATTGAGAATTCATGCCGAATGATTCACTGAAGGTTATGCTTTTTTCCAGCGCCATCGGCGCGGCATGAGTGGAGCCCTGGGCGTAAGCCCTGGGAATGAAGTAACAAAAGTAATCAATTCCCTCCCTCTGGGAGAGAGGTAGGGTGAGGGAATTTTTGTAGGGGCGGATCTTGGTGTCCGCCCTTATCCAAGGGCGTAATCGATCTTTTCCCAGAAAGGCAGATTTCATGAAAAACCACCGTGGCTTGTGGTTGGGAATCCTGGCGGTTGTGTTTGGACAGGGGTGCATGGCGGTCTTCGGCCCGGCGGAATCCACGGCGGCCAATCCAGGCGTGCCCTGGCCGGCCACGGACGCCCTGGGCCGTGCCTTGACATCACCGGATGAAGCCGGTCCCCCGAAATCCAACCGCTTCGTGGGCATTTTCTATTTTCTCTGGCACAACAATCCGGGCGGCCGTTGCCCCTACACGGAGGGGCCTTACGATATCTCGATCATCCTGGAAAAAGATCCCGAAGCGCTGAAAAAACCGGATTCCCCCCTCTGGGGGCCGATCGGCATGTACCATTACTGGGGCGAACCGCTTTACGGATATTATTTCAGCACCGATCCCTGGGTGCTGCGGCGGCACGCGCAACTCCTGGCGGACGCGGGCATCGATGTCCTTATCTTCGATACCACCAATGCCGTGATCTACGCGGATGTGTACCACGCCCTGTGCGATGTGTTCACCCAAGTGCGCCAGGAAGGCGGCCAGACGCCGCAAATCGCCTTCATGGTCAATACGGAGGCGGGTGAAACAGCCCAGAAGATTTACGAAGACCTCTACCAACCCGGCCACTTCCCGGACTTATGGTTCCGCTGGCAGGGCAAACCGCTGATGATCTGCGATCCAGAAAAGGCCTCCCCTGAACTGCGGGAATTCTTTACCCTGCGCCGCGCCCATTGGCCCTTCACCATGGTGAACACCCCCTACGCCTGGCACTGGGAGGCCGCCTATCCGCAACCCTACGGCTACACGGACGATCCCCAAACACCCGAACAGGTCAACGTCTCCGTCGCCCAGAACCTGCGGCAGAGCGACGGCCAGGTTACCAACATGAGCCACGGCGACGCCCGCGGGCGCAGCTTCCACAACGGTAAAATGGACACCACCCCCGGCGCGGTCCTTTGGGGTTACAACATCGCGGAACAATGGCAACGGGCTTACGAACTCGATCCGCCCTTCGTCATGATCACCGGCTGGAACGAGTGGATCGCCGGCCGGTGGGGCGAGAAAGGCGGCCCCATAGTTTTTGTGGATCAGTATAACCAGGAATTCAGCCGCGATATCGAACCGGTGAAGGGCGGCCACGGCGATAATTACTACTGGCAAATGGTATCCCACATCCGCCGCTACAAAGGCGTTCCCGCGCCGCCGGCGGCCTCTCAGCCGATAACTATAGCCCTGGAAGGCGGCTTCGAAGCCTGGCGCGACGTCCGCCCCGCGTACCAGGATCACTGGGGAGAGACCCTCCCCCGTGACCATGACGGAGCGGCCGGGACGCATTACACCAACCGCACCGGCCGGAACGATTTGGTCCTCGGCAAGGTGGCGCGGGACACGCGCCACGTCTATTTCTACGCGCGGACCCGCGAACCACTCACGCCCTCCACCGGGTCTCATTGGATGTGGCTGTTGATCGACGCGGACCAAAACACCCAAACCGGCTGGGAAGGCTATGACTTTATCGTCAATCGGACTATCGAAGACAACGGAAAAACCTGGCTGGAAAAAAACACCGGCGGCTGGAACTGGGAGAAAGCCGCGCCGTTGAATTTCAAGGCGGCCGGCAACGAACTGCATCTGGCCATTCCCCGCTCCGCCCTGGGTTTGCCGGACGATTTAACGGCCGTAGCCCTCGATTTCAAATGGGCCGATAACCTCCAACGGCCGGGGGAAATCATGGATTTTTATCTGAGCGGGGACGTGGCCCCCGAAGGACGCTTCAAGTACCGGTATGATGGGAATTGAATCAATTCATTTTGCTCTTTCTTAAAGGAAATGCTTGATCCTTCTCATCCCGGCCTACTCTCCAGACCTCCATCCGATCGCTAAAAAAAGAGGGGGCACGTTTCCACGTGCCCCGGTACGTTAATATAAACCTTCGCTTCGTTCCTTCAGGCCATTCAACCCTTACTGCAATTCCCAATCCAGCACGGCCATGGGTTTCGCGGGATTTTCGATCACGGTCACCAAGGTATGTTCCTTGGGGGTGGGATTCCCAGTCGCGGGATCAAGGAAGGTGCCGTTGAAGGAGATCACGATCCGGTTGCCATCCATAGCGACATCCCCTTCATGCAGATAAATGCCCTTATCGCCTTCCGCCCCGGAGTTGTGATTGTTGAAAACATAGAAAGTGGGGGTTAGTGGCTCTAAATCGCTGTTAAAAATACGGGCCAGGGCATCCGGATTGGAGCCATAGAGCGTGGCGTCCCAGGTAATGATAACGTTCCCATTCTCGTCGGTGGCCGAGTTTTCCCGGCTGAAAGGCAGCTGGCCGTTGGCATCCATAAAGTCGAAGAAATATTCTTCGGTAACAACAACTTCTTTAACCAATTCGCCCGTGACGGCATTGATTTTGGTCACTATGATTTCCGTGTCCGCGTTTTCGCCCGCCAAATAGATAAATTCATGATTGATATTGCCGGCAATGCGCGTGTCGTCAGCCCGCCCCACGTCTGTGACGGAAGATAAATCGGTTTGCAACAATGACAGCAAGACATTCCCGGAATTGTCAAAAGTTGTCAGTTCGCCGCTGGCGCGGATCATGAAGCCGCCCTTGAACGCCACCACATTCGACCAGATTTCCCGGTTCCTTCCCGATCCCGTGCCCACGAACGCCGGGGTGATGCGTTCCCCGGTTTCGCCATTGTAAATCGCCGCCACCGCCGCGTTGCCACCAACCGTGTTGCCTGTCCGGTCCTCCGGGACGACCACGAAATTCCCGTTGGACAAGAACACCAAATCACCGCCGAAACGCATATGTCCGCCGCCCTGCGCGCCTTCTGTTCCATAGTAGAGCGGCTCGATCACGTCGATGATCGGTTTCGGACCGGCAGCGGTTTTTTCGAACAACTGCACGGCGCTCACCCGCTCATCATATAAGAACGGGGAAGTCCACCGGTCAGGAGTGAATTCTGTAAACTCCCAAGGAGTAGCCTCCTGGCCTACGATATACCGCACCCCGCCCGGCCGCCGGTCGCACGCGATGCGCGGAGGATTGCCGGTTTGCCTCTTGGTATTGAAATTATCAATGTACGGATTCCCAGCGTCATCATAAAATCCCCAATATTCCCGGACGGTGCCATCCGGGCTGATGAATGCCACCTTGGCGTTCATGGTTCCCGGCAGGGCCATACCGGAAGGATCCTCTCCCGGAACGCCGGCACAGACCGCCAAAGTCCCATCCCCGAATACATCCGTAGTCGGTTCCCAATAATCGCCGTGATCAATGTCTGTCTTGAAAATCCAGGTATCCGGCAGGATCACTTTCAATCCCGCCGCTTCCACCGTGACCGGTTCCTGGGCCGCCAACGGCATCGATAAAATCATCATCATTCCACCTACCGCCAACAATGAACAGATTGGTTTGCACATAATCCTTTCCTCCAGCAGATTGAATAAATTCCATCGATCGCATGATTTCATCTCATCATGAAGCGGAGTAATGTCAAGTCTGGTCCCCGGGAATGACCGCCTGATTTCCTCTCCCGTCCCGAGACCGCTTAACCCTCATCAAAGCCCTGGGGCCAATTCACCCGATTGCGGAAAAAGAAAGCCTCCCGCCCCCTGGGAGATGATTTATACTGTTCTTTTGCGAGCAAAGCAGCAGTCGGTCCCTCTCAAGGAGGCACGAGCCATGGGTGCGGTATCCACAGGCCCACAGCGGGTATGGGTGTTCATGGACGCGGGGGACACCTTTATTTATGGCTATCCCACGTTTTACGAAGCCTTGCGGGATTGTTTTCAACTCGCCGGACAAGAGTTGAGCCTCGATCGCGCCCGCGCCGCCGTCTCGGATTACATGACACTCAATCCACCCCGCCATCTCGTCACCCAGGAACGCTTCTCCCGGTATTTTCGAACACTGTACCGCCAAGTACTGGAAACGCTGGATTATCCCGCGGATGCCGAAACCGGAGCCGGCTGGTTATGGAACGAATGGCAAAGCGGGCACCGGCTGCGTCTGTTCGAGGACGTCCGCGCGGCCTTGGATCACCTCCGGGCGGCGGGTTGCCGGCTGGGGGTAATCTCCAATTGGGACCTGACCTTCGAATCAGTGCTGCGACGGCTGGGGGTCTTCGAACGGTTCGAAATCGGCATTGCCTCCTGCGCGGTCGGATTCGCCAAGCCGGATGAACGGATCTTCCGCATGGCCTTGGATCGCGCGGGCATTGCTCCCGGAGAGACTTGGTACTTGGGAGACCGCGAGGACACCGACATCCTTCCGGCCAAACGGTTAGGCATGAAAACCATTTTGATCGATTATTATGACCAGGGACACGGGAATGGCTTGGCGGATTATCATGCCACCAGCCTGAGTCAGGCGGTCCATTGGATTCTACGCGAAGAGAAAGAACGGCTCAGCGCTTCTTTTGACTTTCCATGATCACCATGCGCTTGGAAATGGGGGCATCCGGCCGGACGGCGCCCGGTTGGGGCGATGGGGAACTACCAATCGGAGATGATTTGAATTCCATCCCTTTGGCGGATTGATTCAAAATCCGCGCCATGGTATGGATCAGCCGTTCGGTTTCACTTTCTTGCCGTTTCAACACCGCTTGCTCTTTTTGAACCAGTTGGATTTCTTGCTGGGTATCCATGAATTTCCGCGACTGCGCCCCCAATGCCTGGGTGACCATCGGTTTCTTTTCTTCATGGACTTTGAGGAGAAGGGATTTGAGGCTGTTGATGTTCTTCCGCAATCCGTGGGAGGTTTCCTGGAGCCGGCCTTCCCGCTGAGCGGCGAGATAACGGTGACAGCTGAGAATGGATTTTTTCTGGCGCTGAAGGTCCAGGCGCAAGATGTTGGATGCCTGAATGTCAGACTCGATTCCGCGGCTGAAGCGAAGATATTGATGCTTGATCATACCCAACTGATGCGCCAGTTCCCGGGCTTGGTCTTGATCCCCCGCTTTTTGATATTGCAACAACTGGATCACCTTCTGTTCGAATTCGGCAAGGATGGGATGCTTCTGCCTCAGCTCTTTAATCTTGTGCGAGCACTCGCGCAGTTTTTTCAATTGATAATGAACTTGCCGGGCCAATCGGAGAAGTTGCGGCTCCACCCGCCGGATTTCTTCCGGCAAGATCAAGGCGTTGTCCCGGTATTTCTTGAGAGTCAGCCGGGCCAGCCACAGAACGATCTGGATCTCTTTTTCCAAAACGCGGGGATCTTCCCGTAACGCTTTTTCGAGGTTCCGTTTCAGATCGCTCTCTTCTTTTTCCGGAGAGGACTGCACATACGCGGCGGCCTCCTCCAAGGTCAGGAAGCGGATTCCATCATCGCCGGCCACCCGGATCAACGCGGCACCTTCCTGGGACGCTTGCTTCAGGGCATCCGCGATCACTTTCTCAAGAACCGATTCCAACCGGTCCGGTGTCAGATCATCGGCATCAGGTGGCAAAAGGGTGTCATAATCTATGGTAAAACCCATCGGTTTGCTCTCGTGGATAACCAATCTTTGCCATCGATCAGAAAATTTCGAAACATCCTCGAATCAGGCGTCGCCCTGCTACGAAATCGCTTTCCAGAATCCGTGCATCCTCCTTGCCTTCCAAATGGGAACTTGGGTCAACCCGCGCCGGCTCATGAGGATCCCGGGGTTTTACTCCCCGAAGGTCCAGCCTCCTTGGGATAGGCCAGCTTGGACGAAACCGGAGGTGCGGGCGGCGCGGGTGGAACCGGTTCCCGGTCCGGTGATTCTTGTTTCACCTGTTCCGTTATGGTTTGAATGAGAGAATCCATCTGCCGTTCCTGGAATTGCAACACTTCCCCTTCTTGCTGGAGCGCGGCCAATTGGTTTTGCCTTTGCGTGATTTGATGTTGAATCTCATCCAGATTCATTCCTCCCGGAGATGCCGCCGAACTGGCCTTTCGGACATTTTCCCGGGGGAAACTGGATGGCAACGGGCCCTGAAGGGAGTGAAGTTGCTGTTGAAGTTGTTCCAATTCACCGCGCAGGACATTTTGGCGGGAAGCGCAGATTTCAGTTTGCGCGCCGATCAATTTTTTCTTCGTCTTCTGAAGGTTGAGGCGTTGGATATTCAAGGCGTGCCTTTCCGGCTCAAGAGAACGGCAGGCCAGGAAATACAGTTTTTTCTTCAACGCCAGATCCTTGGCCAGTTCCCGCGCCCGTTGAAGGTTGCCCTTGGCTTGTTCTTCTTGCAATTGCGTGGCTAAACGCTCATATTGCCCCAGGAAGGGATAGGCCTGCCGTTTTTGTTCCAGCCGGAGTTCGTATTCCCCGGTTTGGGCGAGATCGTCACGAAGTTCGCGTTCGCGGTGCTGGAGGGCCGGTTCAAGCCGTTGAACCTCCTCGGGCGGCAACGCCCGGGTTTTTTTGTATTGGTGCAGCGTGTACCGGGCGATCGCCAACAAAATCTCCAATTCGCGGCGGATCGGCCCAAGCTTCCCCCGGAGCGCCTGTTCCACGGCCTCGCGTGTATCCTCGTTGATGGTTTGCTTGAGAAACTCCGCGGCCTGTTGGCGGGTCATCCAGGTGATTCGCCCGCCATGCATGACCCGCACCAACTCCTGAGGGGAAAGACGGGCTTGTTCGGAAGCGATGGCCATAACCTGATCCAGAAGATTTTGAATCTTCTCTTGCGATATGGTTTCCTCTTCCGAATCGAAGAATTCCGAAAAATCGATCCCAATAGGTGAATAAGTATTCATCATCAAACCGTACGTAATCCGGGCTATCCAAAAAAGAATCCAACCATATAAAGCATCGGCATTGCATGCGCATTTTAACCGCTCACCGTTTCCGGCCGGTGGGGTGATTGTATCAAAAATCGAGGGAAAAGTTAAGCAGATAGTTTGAATTTTTCTCAATTTTACACAAAATTAAATGAGATCTTTTTTCCGATGTTTCCTAAGAAATTCTAGGATACAATGAAACCATGCGGACTATCGAGAAGGGAGAAGGCTAGCGTCCGGTGAGCACCCCCTTCCCGGCGCCTGTGGAGACAACTGTCCCCCGATTTCTGGGATTCGATGCCAACTCCGCCAAGCCGAATCGTAGAGGTTCCTAAATGATACGAATTGAACACGTAACGAAATTTTATGGTCCGGTCCGGGCGTTATACGATTTGTCCCTGAC
>JABLXU010000035.1 GCA_013177805.1 Candidatus Omnitrophota bacterium | reverse complement strand
TACCCAACCCATTTTGTTGGATATGGATGCCAATCCGGATTCGCCATACCGGCCTGCGGTATTAAACGATAACGGCCTGGAATTGCCTCCTCTGACCGATTATTTCTTGCCCAGGCCGGCCTACGAAAGCGGACAAGTTCTTCTTCAAGGTAAAACTCTCTTTGATGAATCCGTTCCGCTATGCGTCTTGCACCGGTACGGCCTGGGGCGGATAGTCATTATGGGCAGCCAATCGTTCTGGCGGTTGAACCTGTTGACCGGCCGGGATGTGCTAACGCCCTTCTGGTTGACCACTCTTTACCAGTGTAATCCTACCCTGCGGAGCCAATCCGGGCAGATTCTTGTGGATGGTTACCTGTTCGAACCGCACGAGAAAGTGCACATCGCTTACGCGTCTCATTCGACCATCCTTTCCGCCACAGAAAGCGGAGTTCCTTTGACTGTATTTGGACCCACCCGGCAAGAAAAGGTCTGGTTGCATCCCAACCCCGCCACACTTGGACAATTCGAAGGTCAGTATAGTCCCTCGGAAACAGGGCCTCACATCGTAGCCAATGCGGTGGGTGATTCGACAGCAGAGTTTATAGTTGAAAGCAATTCTCAGGAATTATATGATTTACGCCAAAACATCGAGGTTTTGCGGGCTATAGCCAAGCAATCCGGAGGGGATTACGCCAACCAACCAGCCTGGGATGATTTGGCCGCCAAAATTCCGTCCACGTCTATCCTACGCGAAGAGGGACACTCCATCTTCACCGGAGAGAAATGGTGGATGGCCTTCACGCTGATCTTTTTCCTGGCTTTCGAATGGTTTCTCCGCTGGCGGAATGGCTTGCCTTGATTTCGGCGGGGAAAACGGGATTTGCGCCGATTCACGCATTCGTTGTCTTGAAAGAGATGATTCTTTCCGCAATGTGGTGTATACTGCCGCTATCTCCAGAGAGTTCCAATTTTCATTGAGGATCGAACCTTATGCCTCCCACGGCTTACATCCCGAAACCCAACGCGCTGGAGTGGGATTTGAAGACCATTCGCGAGCGCTTGGCTTATATCATCAAGGAGAAATCCATTCAGATCGCGCCTCCCGGGCAGCCGTTTCTATTGAATTCCGGCTTGAAATCCAATTATTACATCAACGGCAAACTGGCGACGAGTGATCCGGAGGGACTGTTCTGCGCCGCCCGGTTGATCCTGGAGGAAGTCTTGAAATGCGGAGTTGAGGCGGTGGGCGGCCCTACCCTGGGGGCCGACGCACTGGTGAGCGGCGTTGCGGTGTTGAGTTTGCTGCTGGGATGCCCGACTCCTCTATTTATCGTCCGGAAAGAAGCCAAAAAACACGGCACCATGAGCTTGATCGAAGGCCCGGAAATCACTGGAAAGAAAGTATTGCTCGTGGAAGATGTAATCACCACCGGCGGATCCGTGTTGCGGGCGGCGGCAGCCGTTCGGGCCCAAGGTGGCTCTATTGTGAAACTTGTGGCCTTGGTGGACCGCGAACAAGGAGGGAAGGCGGCCCTCGAGAAGGCTGAAATTCCCTATTCCCCTATCTTTTCGATCCGGGAGTTGCTCCCACCGCATATATTGGATCCTGCCAGTTAAGGAGGGATCTGGGTGGCTGGAGAAATCCTGGGGGAAAAAAGGGTAAATTGAGAATATCCCCCGTTAACCGAATTGACATTGGGACTATTGCTTGGTAATGTTTGAAAAATTCATGAGTCCTGGCACAAGAAACGTCCGGCAGGATGTGTTGTGCCGTAAGTTGATTCATAACTTCACTACCTGTTTTAGGAGGATTACCCGCCGTGGATATTCTACGGAATGAACGAACGACTCCCGCGAACGCGCCGGTCCAGCCCGCGCCTGTCTTCCAGCGCAGGGACGAACAGCCATATACAACGTTGGGGAAAGACACGGAATTCGAAGGGACGCTGAAGTTCAAGGAGGGTCTGAGGATTGAGGGAAAATTCAATGGGGATATTTCCTCGGAAGGACACCTGATCATTGGAAAAACGGGTGAAGTGACCGCGGAAATCAGCGTGGGCAGCATTGTGGTCGAGGGAAAAATCACAGGGAACATCCAGGCCAATGACCTTGTCGAGTTGCGCTCGCAGGCGGAGTTGCGCGGGGATATCAAAGCGGCCAAACTAAAAATCGAAGAAGGCGTGATCTTTATTGGAAAATCGGATGTCCAGCCGCAAAATCTGAGAAAAGACAACGCTCCCAAGCCTCAGCCGGTATCTCAGCCATCTCAACCCTCATCCGCCACTAAGCCGGATGAGAAGAAAGAAAAAGACAAAGCCCCCGCGGGCAAATAAAAATTCCCGTTTGACCGATTGTTTCAGCGCCTCGATCCCCCCTTGCCCCCGTCCCGCTGGTAGGGGGAGGGAAAGGGGCGCGTTTTCATTAAGGGGTATCCTCCTCACTCCTGGCTGGGATATAGAACATGTGTCTCGAGGAAAAACTATGGCTCACTTTCCCGCAAAACTAACCTTGGCTTTTATTCCCACCCCGATCCAGCGTCTGGAGCGGCTCGGCCGGGAATGGGAAATTGATCTGCGGGTGAAGCGGGACGATCTGACCGGCTCTGTTCTGAGCGGCAATAAAGTCCGTAAACTGGAATACTTGCTGGCGGACGCGGTGAATCAAAGCTGCGACGCGGTCATCACTTGTGGAGCGGTGGCCTCCAATCACGCGCGCGCCACGGCGGTAGCGGCCCGCATCCTGGGATTGGAGCCTTGGTTGATTCTGGCCGGTTCCCCCCCTGCCGCCGCCCATGGTAATTTACAGATCGATTTGCTCGCGGGGGCACGTATCCGCTATATCCCCTGGTCTGAGTACAGCGGCAATCCCGATACCATACTGAACTCCGTGGCCGAGGAGCTGAAACGGCAAGGGAAACGACCCTATATTATCCCCACCGGCGGATCTAACGCGGTGGGGATTTTGGGATACGTGGAAGCCGCGCTGGAAATCAAGCAACAATGCAGGGAACAAAACTGGTATCCGGATTTTCTGGTCTGCGCGGCCGGATCGGGTGGAACCTACGCGGGCTTATTCCTGGGCAACACCCTCGAGCCCGTAGCGGAACAGGTGATCGGAATCACTGTCTGTCAAAACGCGGACTATTTCCGGCCCCGGATCACCCACGTGGCCCAGAATGCGGCCCGGATTCTCCAAGTGGACCTCTCCCTCGATCCCGGCAGGATGGCCTTGGTGGATGGATATGCCGGGGAGGGCTATGGGATCTCCAATCCCGCCCAATTGCGCCTGATCCGTCATGCCGCGGACCGGGAGGGGCTGATTTTCGATCCCGTGTACACAGGCAAGGCATTGGACGGCTTGCGGGGAGAAATCGCCAAGGGATCAATCCCCCGCGGTTCGCGTGTTTTGTTCCTGCATACCGGCGGGATCTTCGGCCTCTCGGCGTTCACGGAAGAAATGACCCGTATGTGGGATTCCCTGACCTTCTGGCCGGATACTCTTTGAGCAATGGACCGGCGGTCCACAGGCGGCTTTCGCATTTTTTTTGACAGAATCAGGATGTTCCAATATACTATGATTTTATTTACCGATATATAATTAGGACGGGTAACGGGAGATTGAGTGCCATGGGGTAACGGTACCTGGAAATACCATTGACAAATAATCCTTTTGAAATTATGGTTCCCTTTCCTCAAACAGTTCTGTTTGAGGAAAGGGTTTTTCCAATTATGGAGAGAGGTTGTCTGCCGGGCGGCTTCTCCACTACGATTTGACCGTATGGGTATGACAATGAACAAAACGAAGAGTAAAAAAACATCTTCCGAAACGTCATCCAAGACCGCACCGAAAAAGACCGCCGCGAAAGGGGGGAAGAAATCCTCTTCTTCAAAGTTCAACCAAAGCCGCATTGCAGAAATCAAGGCTCAACTGGAGAAAGAACGGAACAAGCTGCTACATGGCATGGAAAATAAACCTCCGCTGGAGGATTCTGGCGCTCATGGGGACCTCGTGGATTTGAGCACCAATTACAGTGAACATGAAACCCGGCTGGGAATGGCTGAACACGAGCGGAACCGGCTGGCGGAAATTACCGCGGCACTGCAGAAGATCGAGGACGGGACTTACGGGATCTGTTCCGCGTGCGGCCAGGAAATTCCGGAAGCCCGCCTTAACGCCATGCCAACCGCCAAACTGTGCCTAAACTGCCAATCCAAACAAGAAGCGCACTACTAGTAATCATGTATATCCGTCTTTGTTCTTAAGCCTCGTTGGTTCCAAGGCCTTTCCTGATTTCCGGAGAGAGGGAAAGCGGCTCCGGCAGATCTTTTCATAAACTCAAACACTCCTTTCTGCTTTCATAACGCTGGTTCATTCTTCCTCCGCTGGAATCCGTAACCGGATGTCCCGGAAATCCACCCGGCTGAAGGGGTCATGCGCTTGTAAGGCGATAAATCCTATTGCAAAGACCGGGTCGGTGGCATTCACCACGGTTTCGCCGTTGACTTGGATCTGTATCCGGGGCCCCAGGGCGGCGATCCGCATCGTGAACCATTCTTCATCCGCAACCGGCGGGGTAGTCACCCGGACGCGGCCGTACAGACTGCCTGTGTAATTTCGGGGATCGTGGTTATCCACCTGGGCTTCATACCCCTGAGGCCAAGGACGGAAACCAAATCCGGGATGCCGTGCCCGGAAGAAGACTCCACTATTCCCCTTCTCACTCACCCGGATGTCCAAGGTCAGGATAAAATCCTCCCAGGCTTCATAGCAGGTGGCGAGATACCCGATCCCCCGCCGGACAGTCATCACGCCATCCTCCACAGTCCATTTCCCCCAGCCATGAACCACCCAGCCGGAGAGATCCTGGCCGTTGAACAAGGCAATTTCAGAATCCGGCTCTCTCCGTTCCGCGAAGGACCGGATCGTTTCCTCGAACTCCCGGGAGCGGCGTGTGCCGGTTGAGCAAACATTCAAAAATAGCAAAACCAATAGGAATACCGACACAATCACCAGCGGCTTCCATCTCTTGAAGGCGCGCGCGTTATTCGACATGAGAATTCTTCTTTCTTGTGATTCATGCCCCCGTTTGCCATCTCCCCCACTTCACGGATAGGGAAAGAAGGCAGTGGGTCAGAGTCAAGCATAAGCCGTGCCAGTGGAATTGGCATGTTCCAGAGTTGGAATTAATCCCAATATAGCGTAAGGTAATCTCATCTGAACACACATAAAGGTCAGGATATATCATTTTTTCCAGTTCGATCGCAAACAAAAACACGGCAGGATAATCATGAAAACCAAATCAATCCCCATCGGTGTGATACTGAGTGGGCTGGCTCTTGCCAGCCATGCAAGTCCAGAAGCAAAGAGCAGTCTCTTTGTTCCTTGGAACGAATGTCTGCGCCAAGAGGCTGAATGGTACCAAAGCCAAGAAGCGTCCCGGATCGCGGACCAAGTCTTGCTCTTTCAACTGGACACGGGCGGCTGGCCGAAAAACATCGACATGGCAGCGCCGTTGAGCGAAAAAGAGCGGAAAAACCTTCTTGAAAAAAAACAACGGCAACAAGACAGCACCATCGACAACGGGGCTACATACACTCAAATGACCTACCTGGCCCGGGTTTATAGAGGCACACGGCTGGAACGGTATAAGGAAGCATTTCTAAAAGGATTGGATTTCCTTCTGAATATCCAATATGAAAACGGGGGCTGGCCGCAATCCCCGTATCTCCAAGGATATCCCTTACACATTACCTTCAACGATAACGCCATGACCGGCGTGTTGAGATTGCTGCGGGACATCGCCAGGAATCCTTCCGATTATGTTTTTGTAAATGAAATCCGGAGAGCCAAAGCCGATGCGGCGGTTCGCAAAGGAATCGAGTGCGTCCTCCAATGCCAGGTGATCGTGGAGGGCCGCCCAACCGTCTGGTGCGCTCAGCATGATGAGAAAACCCTGCGGCCCGCACCCGCCCGCGCTTATGAAAAGATTTCCCTCAGCGGTTCGGAAAGCGCGGATGTGGTCCGGCTCTTGATGGAAATCGACAATCCCCCGCCCCGGATTGTGCACGCCGTGCAAAGCGCGGTGGCGTGGTTTGAACAAGTGAAAATCACCGGTCTCCGGCAAATCACAGAGAAAAATCCTGCCCTCCCCCGGGGATATGATAAGGTCATCATCGCGGATCCCGGTGCGCCTCCGCTTTGGGCACGGTTCTATGAGATTGGGACCAACCGTCCGATCTTCTGTGGCCGTGACGGCATCATCAAATACAGCCTCGCGGAAATCGATCCAGAACGGCGGACAGGTTACAGCTGGTACACCGAATCCCCCGCCAGCCTGTTAGCCCAGGATTATCCCCGCTGGTCGGCCCGATGGATACCAAAAGCCGACGCACCGAATCCGTCCCGGTGATCTCTTTCACTGGAGAATTCCAATCTTTCGGGGTTGAATTCAAACTTTTGTTTTAGAACGAGTTTTATCGGCCGGGATTTTTGGGGATGGAGCAGACTTGGTCTTCTTTGAATCGACGGACCGGGTTGAATTGGAGGGGCGGGTTTTCGGGGTATTGAGAGGGGTGGCGCGTTTCCGTTTCCGCTGAGCGAGGTACTTGTCGTAGGCTTCCGGATTTTCGATTTCCACGTAGTCCATGTCCCACCCTTCGTAAGCCGTGTAATAGTCGCAGTTCTCGGTGGAATACTCGCGGCAGGTTTGCGGCCGGGTTTCATAGATGCCACATCGGCAATCCGCCGTCAACGCCCGGCAACGCGTGGGCAGTTTCACCAGCCAGCGGTCCCGCGCGATCAGCAGCGTGATCCCCTCATGCAGCAAATACCAGCGGATATCGTCATGGTTCCGGCGGGTGCGGGGTTTGTCGATTTCCACCGTGATATAGTGGCAACATAAACCGGTGCACCGGTCGCACAACGATTCATTCATAATTGGAAGCATGAATCCCTCCTGCCCCTCATGACAATCGAATAGAGAGGAGCGGCAGGCAGGCCGGTTTCTCGCACAAGGGGATGGGATACGGGGGGGCCGCTGAACGATCGTCTCTTGGGGCTTCCTTGGATTTTCTTTATTATAAGGAGATTTTCCCCGGGTACCAGCAAGGGGAGGCGTTCTTTCACGAAAATCCAAACAGGAGAACACCTATGGCCGATTCCCGGAAGACGATTTATCTCTGCGGTCCCATCATGGGCGAGGTCCAAGGTGAAGCCAAACGCTGGCGCGAAGAAGCCAAGCGGTTGTTGGGTGATCGGGTGCGCATTCTGGATCCCATGCGGCGGGATTTCAAGGACAACGAAGTGGACAGCGCCAATGAAATCGTCGATTTCGATTTACAAGATATCCGGGACGCGGACATCATCCTGGTCAACTATTGCAAGCCTAGCATCGGCACTGCCATGGAAGTGTTTTACGCCTCGTTCAACCTGGGGAAATTCGTCGTGGCGTTTTCTCCGTTTCGATTCGCCGACTGCAATCCCTGGATGGTGCGATTCTGCACAAAAATACTGCCTTCCTTGGAGGATGCCTGCGCGTATATCCAAAAACACTTTCTCGACTGAATCCTAAGGGGGAATCGGCCATCTCCGAAAATCCGGAAGGCGCGATTGGGTCTTCCGGACATCAAAGAAAGCGAGTTCATTCCCAGTGATTTACGCGAAATCCCGGTATAATGAAGCCTCCGGCCGCCGCCGCCCTCTGCGGTAGAGACCGGTGGCAAAAGAAATATGGCGGAAGAAATATAAATATCGATACCGATGAGGTAACGAATGAACCACCCGACCCATACTGTGAAAATCGATTTGCATTGCCACTCGTGGGCGTCCGACCGGCCGTCCCTGTGGTTGATGCAACGTCTAGGCTGCCCGGAAAGCTTCACCACACCTGAGCAGGTACGGGAATTCGCCATGCTGCGGGGCATGGATTTCGTCACCATTACCGACCACAACACCATCGCCGGGGTTAAAGAAATCGCTCATTACCCCAATGTCATCACCGGGGACGAGGTGACTGCCTATTTGCCCGGTGAGGTTAAAGTCCATGTCGTCTGCCTGGGCATGACCGAAGAACAACACAAAACCATTCACCAGCGGCGGGCCAATATTTTTGATTTGGTAAAATATCTCAATGAGCAGGATATCGTCCACTATTGCGCCCATCCGCTCCACAAGGTGAACGGACGGATGACGTGGGAACAGTTCGAAATCCTGCTGTTGCTGTTCAAACGCTTCGAGGTCCTGAATGGAACCCGCCTGCGCCGCCTGAACCAGGCCGTGGCGGGAATTGTGGCCAACCTCACGCCGCAGGAGATCGAGCGGCTCTCCAAAAAACACGGTATCGAGCCGGTCGGCGTACGGCCCTGGGAGAAATACGTCACCGCCGGATCGGATGATCATAGCGGTTTGTTTGTTGGAACCTGCTACACCCTGGTCGAGACCGAAGCGTTGACCAAGGAGGGTGTGTTGGACGGCATCCGCAAAGGCCGCACCCGACCCTGCGGAGAAAGCGGGGGCGTGCTGACCTTGGCCCACCAGGTGAACAGCATCGCCTATCAATACTACCGCAGCCAGATCGGACCGGATTCCGGCGAATTGTTCCACATCCTGGGCCGGATTTTCGAGCGCAACCGGCCGCTCAAGATTCCTTCCCGCCTGCGATTCCGCAAGGGAATCAAAAAATTCCTGAAATATTTCTGGCGGCCCAAAGGAACCAACCTGAACCTGATCGAGGAAATCCGCGACATCATCCGCGACAACAAGGCCTTCCGTTCGCTTTTCGAGGAGGGCCTGATGACCCGCGACGAATACAACGCCAACGTATTCAACCTGTCATCCGACGTGCTGGATCAGATGATCGTCCGTGTCTGTGAAAAGCCCCACTTGCTTCACTATTTCATCCTGTTCGCTCCCACGTTGCTAGCGTCCTACATGATGGTCTGCCGCCACTTGCACGGCGAACGCGACATTATCGAGCAGGCCGAACGCTACCTGGGTGTCCAGCACGAACCGAAGATCGCTTGGTTCACCGACTCGTTCCTGAACATGGATGGCGTCTCAAAGACCTGCCAAATGTTTCTGGAAGCCGCCCGCAAGGAAAACAAGAACCTGACGCTGGTGGTTTCGCACGAAAAAAATCTCGAGGGGATGGCGGGTGTGATCAATTTCCCGCCTGTCCGCCAATTCCCTACCCCGGGGTATGATAAGATCCCCCTCTTCATTCCCTCCATCTTGAAGGTCTTGCGCTTCGTGGAGGAAAATCAATTTGACGCCGTGGTGGTCAGCACGCCTGGGCCGGTGGGCCTTATCGGCTTGATCTGTGCCAAGTTGATGCACATCCCCGTACAAGGCATTTACCATACCGATCTGCCCCGCATCGCCCTGCAGGTATCCGGGGATCCCATGTTCGGCGAACTGGCCTTGATCCTTACACGCATGTTCTACCGCCAGGTGGACCGCGTGTTGTCGCCTTCGAAATGGTATTTGGAAGACATTCTCAATTTGGGCATTCCCCTTGAGCGCACGGGTATCCTCGAACGCTGGATCGACACGTCCATGTTCAATCCCGGCCGCCGCAAGGAGAATTATTGGAACACACCCTATCCATGTAAATTGCTCTATGTCGGCCGGATTTCGACCGACAAGAACATTGACTTGCTGATCGACCTCTACCATGAACTCGCTTCCCGCCATCCAGATTTTGTTCTCCACTGCGTGGGTGACGGGCCGTATCTCGCCGAAATGCGCCGCAAGACGTCCCACTTGTCCCGCTTTGTTCTCACCGGCGCCAAGTTCAAGCAGGACCTCGCCGCCGCCTACGCGTCGTCGGATCTGTTCGTGTATCCCGGCCTGCTCGACACGTTCGGCAATGTAGTGGTCGAGGCCCAGGCTTCGGGCTTGCCGTGCGTGGTGATGAACGAGGGCGGGCCGCAAGAACTCATCCGGCCTGGTGAAACCGGTTATGTGGCGCGTTCCAACGCGGAGTTCATCGAGATTGTGGAGCGGTTGATGACCGATCCGGCCCGCCGACGGGAAATGGGGCAAATGGCCGCCGCCTACGCCGCCGAGCGGTTCTCGGAAAAACGCATTTTTACCGAATTTTGGGAAAGCCTCACCACACCGCTATCTCCCGGCTCCCGCCCGGGATTCCAATTCGATCTAGGCCGCAATCACGACATGGGCGTCATTCCGCTCTTTTCCTCGCACGGCGGATGATGCGTCTCATGAGCGGGTGGATTGCGGGACTGTCCACGTGGCTGGCGTGCGCCCCCGCAGCGCCAGGATGACGCCCCATAAGGCGGCGGCGTGCATAATGAGCAAATGTCCCATCAGAGTGAATGGGCGGGTCCAGCGGGAGACTGGCGCCAAAGGAATCAGCGCGATCCCGATCAAGGCGGCCAGGAAGATCACGATTCCCGCGCGAGTCATCAACCACGGAAACCAATGATCCTGCAACGGCCAGGCGGCGGCCAGCATCAACAGGGAAAATGGCAGGGTAAACCAGCGCAGGAATTTATGCGACAGGAATTGCCAGAAGCGCAGCGGGGTTTGAACCATAACCGGTCCTAGCATCGCGAATCCCCACAGTCCCCGCGCGACAATCCGGGAGGTGCGTTTCCACTCTTCCCCGGCTTCCGTATGCGCTTTTTCCGAACCCAGGCAAGCCGGCTCGTATAACACATCATAGCCTTGGGCCCCGGCGCGCGCGGGGATTTCCAAATCGTTGGCGATGCGCGGATCGAGCGTCTCCACGATTTCCCGCCTAGCAATCAGCAGCGCGCCGCCGCCTACCAACAAATTTCCCAGCCGGCTCTCCAAGCGCTTGATGATGTTTTCATACCGCCAATACAAACCCGCGCCTTGCCCCACCGCGCTCCATTCGTTTCCCAGGGCGTACACCAGTTCGCCGACCACCACGCCCACGCGGGGGTCCGCAAAATGCCGGGCCGCCGCCCGGGCGCTGCCGGGATGCAGGATCGTGTTGGCGTCGGTAAAGAACAACAGATCGCCCGTGGCCAGAGGAAGCAGGCGGTTCAGGGCTACATTCTTACCTGCTTGTTCCTTTAAATCCACGAAGATAATGTCTGATTGCGCCGCCAGGTATTCGGCGCTGCCGTCCGTGGAGGCATCCGAAGCCACGAGGATTTGCAGGCGCTCCCGGGGGTAATCCAATTCCCGTACGCTCTGCAATTTAGCTGGAAGGGATTCGATTTCATTATGCGCCGAGAACAGCAGGCTGATCGAGGGAGTATACACGTCATCCGCTTCGTGACGAACTGGCCGGACGCAGGCCAAAATCACCAGGAGGATGAGATATCCCACATAGACATAAAGAAGGATGCCGAAGCATCCCCAAAAAATAATGGTAAAAAAAGGTTCCATACCCGTGGCTGCCTGTACTCGGCGGTGAAGTGCGGGCTTCCTTCCGGGAGGAATCAGGAAGCCACTTTTTTGGACAAATGGTGACAGGCCTCCCGGATTCCCGGATAAAGGGAATGATACACCTGATAGTAATCATTGTATTCCTGCACGCGCGCCGGATCCGGTTCGGTCCGTTCCACCACGGAGAGGATCGCGTCGCAGGCCTCGGGGATCGACGCATACACACCGGTGCCCACGCCCGCCATGATGGCTGCTCCAAACGCGGGGCCTTGGTCCGAGCCGAGGGTGGCAATTTCGCACCCAAAGATGTCCGCCTGCAATTGCCGCCAGAACGCACTTTTCGCGCCTCCGCCGGTGGCCCGCACTTCGTCGATGCGCACACCCAGGGACCGTACGATCTCCAGTGAATCCCGCATGGCAAAAGTAATCCCCTCCAGCACCGCGCGCACCAAGTGGCGGCGTTGATGGCGGATCGTCAGGCCGATGAAGCCGCCCCGCGCGTAGGGATCTTTCAAGGGAGTCCGTTCGCCCGTCAGATAAGGCAAAAAGATGAGACCCTCGCTGCCCACCGGCGATTCCTGCGCCAGGCGGGTTAGCACATCGTAGGGATCCGTCCCGGTTTTTTCAGCCTGGGCGCGTTCCGAATCCGCGATCACGTCCCGGTACCAGCGCAGCGACATCCCCGCCGACAATACCACGCCCATCAGGTACCACAGGTTGGGGACCGAATGGCAGAAGGTGTGCGCGCGGCCTTCGGGATCGGTCTGGGGCGTCTTGGATGGAGCCAAAATCACGCCACTGGTTCCAATAGACGACAGCACCCGGCCTTCGACCACGACTCCAGTGCCTGTCGCGCCGCAGGCGTTATCCGCCCCGCCGCCCACCACCAGGGTTCCAGCCTTGAGACCGGTCAGATTGGCAACTTCCGGGGTGATCGTCCCACACACGTCGGTGGATTCATACAATTTCGGCATCCACTCCACCGGAATGCCCAGTTTCTCCAAGATTTCCCGGCTCCAGGTCCGGTTTTTCACGTCGAACAGCAAAGTTCCCGCGCCATCCGAGACCTCCATGGCCATTTCACCGGTCAGCCGGAAGCGGACGTAATCCTTAGGGAGGCATAGTGTCCGGGTGCGTTTGAAATTTTCCGGTTCCTTGTTTTTCAGCCAAACTGCCTTGGGCGCGGTGAAGCCGGTCAACGCTGGATTCGAGGCCAGCTCGATCAACCGCCGCTCACCAATGACGCGGGTGATTTCTTCGCACTCGGCTGCCGTCCGGCTGTCGTTCCAGAGGATCGCGGGGCGGACCACTTGGTGTTTCTCGTCGAGAAACACCGATCCGTGCATCTGCCCGGAAAGCCCCAAACCTTTCACTTCGCCCGCCGGCACGCCGCTTTGCTTCAGCACTGCCTGGATCGATTTCACCGTGGCCTGCCACCAGTCTTCCGGATCCTGTTCCGTCCACCCGGGATTGGGCATGTGCAGCGGATATTCGATCGTCGCGCTGGCCAGCGCGTTGCCCGCCTCGTCGAATAAGACTGTCTTGGTCCCTGATGTCCCCACGTCGATGCCGATTAGATAGGCCATGGCTTTCCTCTCGCTGTTTCAGGATTTAGGTTGACAGGGTCTTACCTGTTACCCTGTCCACCCCCGAAGGGAGTCAGGCGGAAGAAACAAACGCATTTCGGCCGCCCTTCCTCCCCTCTTAGGTGTAGAAAATATCAAGGTAAAAACGGATCGGTATTTAAGGAAATCCTTTTCCGCGTTCAAAAAGATTCCACCACCCTCCCCCTCTCCCAGAGGAAAGGGGAGTATAAACGATAAATTATCATAATATGACCGTTCCCCGCAATATCGCCAGAACGGGCAGCCTAGACAGACTTACCAAAAGATCACTCCGTTCCTTCGCCAAACGTCACCGGACCGGCGTGCGTGAACGGCCCGTAATACGCGGGTGTTCCGCTTGGCCGGATGGGAAACACGAAAAAGCGGTACGTATTGCCGAATTGGGGTCCGGTCCGGTAATCCTTGCCGAGATTGGGAGCACCTTCCCTCCATTCCAAGTAATCCGCGGAGGCGGATGCGGTCCGCCCCAGGTATTTCGCGTCTTCCCCATTGACCGACACATACACGTGAAAATCGGCAACCTCCGGATAGGAAAGATTCCAACGGATCACCAGGCCGCGCCGGCCGGCGGGATCGGTATCTTCTCCCCCGCTGAGATCCTCACCGGACTCTATGGAATCCGTCACAATCACCGTACCAGGGGCGAGTGTGGGTGTAGGAACAGGAGTCGGCGACGCCGTGGGCGCGGCCGGCTTATCTTCCAGGAATAAAACCGTGTTTTGCGTATCGATGGCCACCGGCGGACGGCCGGGCAACAGGCCAAACACCACAAAGCGGTACGAATCGCCGAACTGGGGGCCTTCCTGGAAAGGCTCGTTCAGGTAGAGAGATCCTTTCCGCCATTCATAGAACGCCACATCCCCCCGGCCTGTGCGGCCCAGGTAGGTATTCGGCCCTCCGTTCACTTGGACGTATAGATGAAAATCAGTAATGCCCGTTTCCAGAAAATTCCACCGGATGGCCAGCGCCCGGTTGGCTTCGATATCGCGATCCACTGAACCAAGCAGGTTCTGAGTGGATTGCAAGTCATCGGTCACAATGGCGTGGCCTGCTGGAATGAAAATCAGCACCGGCGTGGGGCTGGACGTCGGAGTCGGCGTAGGCAGCGGGGATCCCGGCCCTTGGTAATACACCTCCCCTTCAGCAGCAACCATCACCGGTGATTGATTTTCACGAATACCATAAACCAAAAACCGGTAGGCGTTGTTGAACAGCGGGCCGTCGGAAAACATGCGGACAATCATCGGATTATCCGGCCGCCAATCCAAATAAGTCACCGATCCACTGCCCGGGCGGCCAAGGAAGAACGGAGTCGAGCCGTTCACCTGAACATACACGTGATAATCCACGAATCCGGATCCGTCGATATTCCAACGGATCCCCAGGGCACGGTCTGATGCCTCATCCGAATCGTACGAACCGATCAGGTTCGCTGTGGATTGCAGATCGTCAGTCACCATGACAGTGTTGACGGGGACCGCCACCGCCACTGGAGTCCAGGTCGGCGTAACAGTAGGCGTGGGAGAAAGTGTAGGAGTATAGGTTGGCGTTAAGGTTGGTGTGGGCGTTCGCGTGGGTGTGGCTGCCGCGCTGCTGTCATAGAAAACCGAACCAGCCGTGGCAACCATGATAAAGGGTTTGTTTTCAAATAACGCGAACACCAGGAACGTGTATCGGTTGCCGAATTGCGGTCCGGTCCAATTGAAATGGCTCACCGCTCCGCTGCCGGTACGCCCGAGGAAGATTTGATTCCCCTCGTTGATCTTCACATACACGTGATAATCCACCACACCCTCGGCGGAGATGTTCCACCGCACCGCCAACGCCCGTTGCTCCGGCGGATCGAGATCGTAGCCGCCCACCAGGTTTTCTATGGATTGCAGGTCATCTGTGATGATGACCGTGTTGGGCGGTACGTCCACTGGAACCGGGGTGGGAGTCGGAGTTGGTGTATGGGTAGGAGTGAACGTGGCCGTAGGGGTAGGCGTCGGCGTGCGGGTATACGTAGGTGTCGGGGTTGGCGTAGCCGTGGGAGTATTCGTAGCGGTGGGCGTGGGTGTGGCATCCAGCCAAGGCCCCAGGCTCCATATCCGCAATGAGCCATCCCGGCTGCCAGTCAGAAAATGGCGGCCATCCGTAGAAAATGCCGCCGCGGTGACTGTATCCGCGTGTTCCGGAAAAGTATCGATCAACGACACTCTCTCCAGATCCCACAATTGCGCCATACGGCCGCCTCCCATCAATATCCAGGGTTTGACCGGGGAATAGGACACCGCGTTCGATGCGTCATCCCCGGTGGTGATCGTCAACATCGGCGTTCCGTCACTCAGCGCCCAAGTCTGAACGGTTCCGTTTTCCATCGCCGCTACAACCTGGCTGCCATCCGGTGTCACCGTGACCGCGCGAGCCGCCACGCCATTCACCACCAAGGAACGCAGCTCAGTTCCCGTATTGGGATTCCAGATCTTGACGTTGCCGTCACGGCCTCCGCTCACCAGCGAAGTTCCATCCGCCGTGACCGCCAACGAGAACACCGGCCCGGTGTGCCCGCGCAATGTCCGGATAACCGTACCGCTGGAGATATCCCACAGGGTTACCACTCCATCTTCGTCACCGGTAACGGCCACGCTGCCGGGAAGAGATGCCACCGCGTTCACTCCCGTATTTAAACCCATGAAAATGCGCTCAGCCACTCCGTTGATTGCATTCCACCAGACAACCAGGCCATCGGCGCCGCCTGTGATCACATGGGTTCCATCGAAAGAAAAAACCACCGAGCGGATTTCTCCGGTATGCGCTCCCCGCAGCCGGAGACGGATCCTACCTTCCACGGCGTCCCAGACGCGCGCTTCCGTTCCGCCTCCGGTTACAATCAATCGGCCATCCGGCGCATAGGCCGCGCTGGTTACGGGACGGGAATGGCCTTCCAGGGATCGCGACACCGTGCCGGTTTCGACCGCCCAAAGGATCAGCGCGTCATTCTCTTCCGCAGTCAACAAGGTATCGCCGTTGGGAGAGAAATCCATGGATAAAATCTTGGTGGTTTCACCTCCGAACCTCTGGATCACCTGGCCGGTCGCGAGATCCACCAGTATCGCGCCTCCGGCGCCCCCCAGCGCCAGCCCTTTGCCGTCCGGTGTGAAATCCACCGATTCGACAGAACCGCCGCCAAAGGAGGCCTTCATCATCCCGGTGGCGATATCCCATAGTTTCGCCGTTGTGTCCAAACTGCCGGTGGCAATGCGGTTTCCTTCGGGCGCGTAGGCTACCGCGCGCACCGCTCCATTGTGCCCTATGAATGTCCGCTGGAGCGCGCCGTTCTCCGTGTTCCACAACTTAGCCGTATTGTCCCTGCTCCCGGTCAGAACCGTTTTGCCATCCGGTGACGCTGCCACGGCGGTCACCGCACCGTTATGTCCGGACAACGTATAAAGTGTCTGACCAGTCTCTATGTTCCACACGCGGGCCGTACGGTCTTCGCTCCCCGTGACCAAATGGCTACTCCCCGGTAAAAATGCTACAGCGGTGACCGGTCCGGCATGGCCCCGGAACACGCGCAACGGCTGGCCCATAGCCACATCCCACAACAGCGCGGTGGCGTCTTGACTCCCGCTCAGCAAAAGTGATCCATCCCTCGAAAACGCCAGCGAAGTCACTGAGCCCGTGTGCCCGGTCAACTGACGTACCGGTTCAGTCGAATTCACCGGCCAGAGGATCACATTCGGCCCGCCGGTACTGGCGATGTACCGGCCGTTGGGGGAATAAACCGCCGCGTGCAACGGGCCCAGGCCGAGAATCCGCTCACCGGACGGGCCACTCAAGGCTGGTACCGGCACGGCGCCAGGAAGGGGCGTGGCTGTCGGGGTAGGCGTGGGAGTATATGCCGGTCCGGTGGCGGGCCGGCCATCCGAGAAAAACAACGAGAGCAGGTAATCGCGCACCACCTCGTGCGAGGCGTCTACCGGCCGCTTGACCACGATGTGCAGAATCCCCGCCGTATTCAGGATGAAGCGCACTTCGGGGAATTCCTCGTTCGCGCTTTCCGCTAGTTTCTGTCCGACGCTGTTGTAGATTTCGATTCGCGCGTCACGGTCCACAATGGTGCCCGGGCTGAGCGTGGCGGTGAGTTCCCGCCCCAAGTCCGCGTTGACCACCCGGATACTGTACCAATCCTCCGCGTCGCCGAACGATTCATACATGGTGGTCCCCGCCGGATCGAACGAAGACAACGCCCCCAATACTGGTATTCCCACCTGGATGGCCTGACTTTGTTCCCGCCGGTTGTTCGGTTCCACTTCCTGGATCGCTTTACCCAGGGCCAGCCAGGAGTAGTCGTTATGTTCTTGGATCGCCTGATCCAGCAATTTCTGGGCACCGGCGTAATTGTACCGCGCGTAATAATGGGCGATGAACGCCTTCTCCGGGGCCGGCAGATCGGGGTACAGCACATTGTAGGGGTACGAATGGCTCATGAATGTATTAAGGAAAAAACTGCTCCAGTTCGACTTCGCGTAATCCTCACCCCCATACCGGAAAGCACGGGATTGGGGCGGGAGTCCCTGTACCGATGGCCAGGCTAGCCAATCGATCAGATAATCAGACACCGCGCCGGAAGTGGAACTCATATAGGCGATATCCGGCTCGATCAGACCGATCAAGTGGCCCAGTTCCCGCTGGAAAAAGGCACTGACGGGATAGGCAAACACTTGTTCGGGTTCTGGGGTTTGCGTAGTTTCCTCCACTTCGGCGGCAGAAGGCAACACACGCATGAAGATTTCTTTCGGAAAGACAACTCCGTAAGGATTGCCTGGCGGGCGGCGCAAAATAGCGGTGGGGGCGCCCTCATCGGTCAAAGGCAAAAAAGCCCGGAAATGTCTGAAATCATGCCGGAACTGAAAAATCGTCGAATCACCGCTCCAGGCTCCAAACAAGGTTGCTTGAGATACATATCCGTCCAGATCCGGGGGAAATGGGACTGCTTCCATCACTACATGGTGGCTGTTGTCTGTTACTTCCAGAAATTCCAATCCCACATGTGCCAGCGCGGCATTGAACATGGCCACGCAACGCCGCAGTTCATTTTCTAATTCCCGCACTTCCACCGCCGTGTACGCGCCGCTATGCGCGAATCCCGAAAAGTCGATTTTGTACCGGCACTCGCGCAGGCCGTCGCCATCGCTGTCCGTCCGGTTCTCCGCAATGGGAATATAAAACGAAGGCCACCGGTAGGCGTTTCGCGCGCTCATGCCCGTGGGAACAACCCAGAATTCTGGAACCACCAGCCGGGGATCGGCTGGTGGTTGTTTCCCCGTCGCAGATCGCGAGACTTGTTCTCGCAAGTATTCCGTGGTCCGGGATTGAATGCCGACAGGAAATATTTTCTCCGTAGAAGATGGAACATCCCAATATGGATGCTGGGCGGATACGGTGGGAATTGATCCAAGTGCTGCCCATCCCATCCATCCCAAGCCAACGAGCCACACGAAATAAACACATCCAATTCCGCTTTTCGCGTCCTGTTTCGACATGATGTCACCCTCGTCCCTGGATAATAAACACATCGAGCCCATTTGATTTTTCACCGGTTTGGAAATCAAGTCAAGGGAAATATAATTTGACAAGGGTTAAATATGAGGAAAATCAGCGAGATTGGTTTGTGGATTTCAATTCTTCAATGATTGCGTTTCCCCCCAACTCCCAGATCCGTTCCGCGAGCCGCCGGCCGGTTTCCTCCGGATGATCCAGCCCGGCGGATTCACTTTCCCGCACGCGCCGGGTGCCGTCCAGTGAGGAAACCAAGCCATGGAGGATTAAACAGCCGTTCTCCATCTCCGCATAAGCGGCAATGGGTACTTGGCATCCTCCCTCCAGCGTGGTTAAAAATGACCGCTCGGCCCACGCGCCCGCCGCCACCGCTTCATCATGGATCGCACGAAGCAAGGTTTGTGTTCTCTCATCCGCGAGGCGGGCCTCAATGGCCAAAGCGCCTTGCGCGGGCGCGGGCAGCATCTCATCAAGGGGCAGAATCCCAGCGATTTGGTCCGTCCATCCCATGCGCCGCAACCCCGCTTCAGCCATGATCATGGCGTCCCAGTTGGATTCGTGATATTTCCGGAGGCGGGTGTTCACATTTCCCCGGAGATCCACCACCGAGGCGTCGGGACGCGCCGCCAGTACTTGCGCCCGCCGCCGTAAACTGCCCGTGGCGATAACGGGATGAGCCGGGAGTTCCTTCAAGCAACGTCCTTCCCGCGCCAGGAGCGCGTCAAAGGGCGAGTCCCGTTCCGGCACGGAGACGATTGCCAGCCTGTCCGGTAACCGCGTGGGCAGGTCTTTGAAACTGTGCACGGCGAAATCGATTTCTTCTGCCAACAACGCGTGTTCGATTTCTTTCGTGAACACGCCCTTCCCCCCCAACTGCACTAAGGGCTTGTCCAAAATCTTGTCGCCGGTCGTGTGAATCACGACGATTTCCACGGCGGCATCTGGACATTTATCTGCCAATAAGGCTTGCACCCGCCGTGCCTGCCACAGGGCCAGGGGGCTGCCTCGCGTACCGAGCCGGAAATGAGATGAGGTATTCATTTACACTACGGGGGACGTGGCCGGATTCGGCCGGGTGGACAGGATTTCCACTTCCTCCACGATTTTGCGCGCCAGGAAGCGGATGAAGTTCGGATCGTCGTTCAAGCAAGGAATATGGTGATAATTCATAATCCCCAGGCCATTCAAAACCGTCTTGCCCTCGAGCTGGGTTTCCGCGTTAT
The DNA here is from genome assembly GCA_013177805.1 of Candidatus Omnitrophota bacterium. Lineage (GTDB taxonomy): Bacteria > Hinthialibacterota > Hinthialibacteria > Hinthialibacterales > Hinthialibacteraceae > JABLXU01. The sequence goes on along the minus strand of JABLXU010000035.1, from coordinate 44,394 downwards.
CAGCCAGAAACCCAAAGGGATAATAGACATATTGACGAATCCCCCGCTCGAACATGGCTTTGGCCGATTCCTCCAACGTAGGCCGTGTCCATTCACCACCCAAGCGGTGGTTCAGCCACCCGATGCCCACGGCCTGGAACTCCGGCGCCAGCAATTCTTCCAAATCGTCGTACATTTGTTTGGTATCGCAATACCCGGGATCCTGAATACCCGGAGGCGGTGTCATGACCGTACCGTGGCAGCCCAACAACAGCCCGGTTTTCTTTTTTTGCGCGCCGCTGATGCCTCTTCGCGCCACCTGTTCCCGCAGATAATCCGCCGACATGCCTGCCAGTTCCCGGTGACACATCCGAAATGTCACTATGCCCGGCTCGGGCAATGGATGGCCGTTCCTTTCCTGGAATTGGCGGTAATCCCGGAGAGAGATTCCTGTTGTGAAATCGGAAACCGGCAGGTAAAGAGGAACCAGAATCACATTTTCGGTTGAATCCGCCTGAATGGATTCTAAAACATGCCTCAAGGAGGGATCGCGGAATTCATAAGCCACACGCACCCGCCAGTTCCAACCGGCCGGATGGGCGGCTAATTCTTCCCGCAACCGTTGCGCCTGCTGCCGCGTGATGGGCTCGAGAGGAGAACGGTAATTCTTCTCCCGCCAGAGGCGCCTGCGCGTGTAACCCCGGTATGCGCCCAGGAAAGGGACAACCCATTTCGGGATCGGCGCCACCAACCGGGTCAGTTTATTCAAAATCCGATTCGAATAACTCCACTGTTCCCGGAAGTGGGGGTACTCCGGTTCTCCATAGGTTAAGAGGATCACATCGATGATCATACGGCTACCTTGGGAATACCCGGTTCGTGGGCTTTCAAAATGTTCACCACCTCACGCGCTACACGGCGGGCATTCCGGATGCAATCATTCACCGCAACCCCGTCCAAATAATTCCCGATGCAAAACAGCCCGGGCGTGGAGGCAATTTCCCGTTGCAAGTCTTCGATGTGTTCCACGTGTCCGATCGGATATTGCGGAATCGCCCGCTCCCACCGGAAAATCCGCCGGACCACTGGTTTTCCCTCGGCCCCAACGGTGATTTTTAAATCAGTTTGGATTTGTTGCAACAGTTCTTCATCCTTCAACGCGAACGCTTCGGGGTCCAGGCCACCGCCTATGAAAACCGTGAAGTTCTTATACCCCCCCGGCGCACGGCGGACAAACAGACTCGAACTCCAAATGCTCCCGAGAATCCGCACACCCTGGTTGCGCGGCGCCAGAAAACCGAAACCATTGCATTCGTGCTTCACCGCGTCACGGGAGTACCCCATCCCCACTACGGAAAGTGCATTGTAAGGGATGGTATGAAGATAACCGGAGGACTGATGCAAAATCGGTTCCAAGAGGGCGGAAGCATTGTACGCGGGCACTGCCAGCACCAGAACATCCGCCTCCGCCAGCCTCGGCTGAGCGCCATCGATCATCACCCGGTAGCCGCCCTCCGGCTTGCGTCGAATCTCTGCCACTGGTGAGTTCAAATGCAGGCGGTCTCCTAAAGCCCGGGCCAGGGCTTGGGTCAGGATTTCCATCCCGTCCACCAGGGAACACATGTTTTTGGCCCGCGCCGCGCCTTCGGTGGACGATTCTTTCTGCTCTTTTTTCTTCCGGCGTCCTCGAAACAACATCCCCCGGATGAGACTTCCGTGGTTGCGCTCCAATTCGTAAAACAAGGGGAACGTGGCCCGAAGGCTCAAATGCTCTGGATCTCCCGCATACACGCCGGAGATGAACGGTGTCACCATGTTGTTCAGAATTTCATCACCCAACCGCCGCCGTATGAACGAAGCCAAGCTCTCATCCTCTTTCGAACGGTTCGCTTTCCGGAACATCTCTTTGAGCAAACCACGCTTCGCTTTGCCGCTAAGCAATTCGGTTTTGATCAATCCCCCCGGCCCGATAGGCACTTCCTGCAGTTTGCCATTCAGATAAATGAAGCGGGCGTTGGTGCGCATGGACTGCTTTAGGACTTCGTTTTCCAATTTGAGGTCCCGGCACAAAGCCATCGTGTCGGGAGCGTTGTCCAAAAACGAATTGGGACCTTTTTCGAACAAAAATCCCTCTTCCTGGAGCGTCTCAATCACCCCTCCGGCCCGGTGGTTCTTCTCGAATACCTCCACATCCACTCCTTGTTGCTGAATCCAAAACGCTGCGGACAATCCGGATATGCCTGCTCCTATGATGATTGTTTTTCCCATGAGGTATCCAATCTAATCTACCAAAGAGTTATCCTAGCGTTGGCCTGAAACCATTCACCCAATCTTCAACAAGACCGATATGAATTTCTAGAGTCTCATCCAATCAGCCAATCGGCTGATCCTGTCAATAGTGTAAACATTTTGGTGATACGTGTCCGACGAGAAGAAATCCGCGGGGCGGGATTTGAATGAAATCCTTTTTTTTTTGGAATTTTTCAAGCCGATTTTTTCTATAAGGTCCGCGAAAACACCGGGGCCGCGCGGCCGGCCTTCCGGGCGAAGTTCAGGTACGCGTCGAAGATCATGGCCACCGGCCGCACCATGATCTGCCCCAGACTGGTGACCCGGATCTCCGTGGAGAGGTCGGGACTCACCAGTCCATCCGCGATAAAGGGCTGGAGCCGGGGAAGTTCTTCCGCAAAGTAAGCGTGAAAATCTTCGCCCCACATTTCCTGGAACCGCCGCGTCGAGACCCGCAGGTTGCACATGAGTTCCATGATCACCCAACGCCGGATGCGGTCGTCCCGCGTCAACTCCATGCCCCGCTCGATGGGCAACCGCCCGGCGGTCACCGCGTCGCCGTAAGTCTTCAGTTTCTTCACGTTTTGGACATACAAGGCCGGCAGACTGCTGATCGAGGAGGTCCCGAAAGCGTAGAGATCCGCACCCGCCCTCGTGGTGAAGCCCATGAAGTTGCGTTGTAAGGTTCCCTCCTGCTGCGCCAAGGTCAACTCGTCTGTGGGTTTGGCAAAATGATCCAACCCAATGTACACATATCCGTTTTGGGTAAATCCCTCCACCGCTTCCTTGAAAATAGCGAACCGCTCTTCCGCGTCCGGCAGCCATGTTTCTTGAATCCGCCGCTGGTGGGGGATTTTGGCAGGCAGATGGGCGTAGTTATACAGCGCGATGCGGTCGGGATCAATTTCGTAAACGGTTTCCAGAGTCCACTTGAACGAATCCGCTGTCTGGAATGGCAACCCGTACACCAGGTCGATATTGATACTGTCGAATCCGTATTCCCGGCAAAGATGGATGAACGCACGGGTTGCGTCGATGGACTGGGGACGGTTGATGGCTCTTTGTGTCTCTTCTGAAAAATCCTGCACCCCCATCGAGATACGGTTGAACTGATGTTCCCGCAACACCTGCAAATGTTCCACGTTGGTGACCCGCAGATCCACCTCGATGGACCGTTCGGCCGTCTCTTCAAAGGTAAAATGATCCGCGAACCGGTCCAATAACCGTCCCAGCGAGCCGGGAGAGAGTTGCGTCGGTGTACCCCCGCCTAAGTGGAATTGGTTAACGCGCCGCTTTTTCGAAATTTCGGGAGCGATCAGGTCCACTTCTTTCAACACGAGTTCCACGTAGTTATCGGCCACATCCTGCCGGCGGGTGATGATCACGTTGCAGGCGCAATACGAACAGCGCTCCTCGCAGAAGGGGATATGGATATACAACGACAACGGCCGGGAATGCTCCACCGCATTGGTCACCTGGATATGCCGCCAGTATTCCGCCTCGCCCACACCATCCGTCCATTCGGGGGCGGTGGGATAACTCGTGTAGCGGGGACCACGGCCCGAGTATTTTTGAACCAGCGCCCGTTCCGTCATCCATTCGGGTTTATAATGAACCGTACTCATAGGCTTTTACCGTGTCCACCAGGGCTTGCACACTTTCTACCGGGGTTTGAGGAAGCACGCCGTGGCCGAGATTGAAAATATGGCCCGTCCTGCGTCCGCAATCGTCCAGCAGATCCCGTGTCCGGCGGCTCACCACGTCCGGCGGCGCGTACAAGGCCGTAGGATCTAGGTTGCCCTGCAGGACTGTATCCGCTCCTACCTGGGCCGTCACCTCCGAAAGGGGAATCCGCCAGTCCACACTTAACACCGAAGCCCCGGTGTGTTTCATCTCCTCCAGGAAGGGGGAAGATCCTTTTACATACAGGATCACGGGCGTGCCCTCACTTTGGATGGCTTCGATCACCCGCTTCTGCCAAGGCATTGCGAACCGGCGGTACTCCGTCCGGCCGAGTTCTCCCGCCCACGTATCGAAAATCTGAACGGCATCCGCTCCGGCCTGGATCTGCAGGCGGAGGTATTCGATCACCGTTTCCGTAAGCGTTTCCAGAATCCGCTCGAGCAAATCCGGACGGGCGTAGACCAACTCCTTGATATACCGCAGGTTTTTGCTGGTGACGCCCTCTACCAGATAGCAGGCGAGGGTGAACGGCGCTCCGGCAAAACCCAGGACGGGCGTGTGTTCCCCCACCTGCCGGTGGATTATGGCGATCGAATCGCATACCGGAGGTGATTCATCGAAAGGCCTGCGGCGCAAGGCCCGGATGTCCCGCTCATGCCGCGGCGCGGGAGTGACGACAGGACCTTGCTCATTAAAATCCACCGTCAACCCCAGCTGCTCGAGGGGAATCAGAATGTCGTTGAAAACGATGATGGCGTCCACACCCAGAATCGCGTATGGTTGGATGGAGATTTCGGCCGCGATCTCCGGCAACCGGCACATTTCCAGGAATGTGTACTGTTTTTTGACCTCCATGTATTGTGGGAGGTAACGCCCGGCCTGGCGCATGAGCCACACCGGCGGCCGGTCGATGGGTTTCCGGGCGATCGCTCCGAGAAAACGGGATTTTTCCGTTAAAGGACGAACTAGGGAAAGGGGCGCGCGGATTTCCATTATCGTTCCGTCCGGGCCAATGCTTCTTCAGTTGTCACGTCTTTGGCGGGTGTTTCACGGGCTCCGCATTCCGGCACAAACAATTCCGCCATGCACTGCGGGGCGTTTGGGCAGGTCCGGATGACTTTGTGTTTCCGCATGTTTCGCCTCGGGGCAAGGATGATGCGTTCCGCCAAGCGCTTCATTCGCGCGGCAATGGCCTCTTGTTGCGCGGGCGTCAACTCCGGCATATCCGCTAAGATGTTTTGCAATTCATCCTGATAAATGAAATCGGCGAATCGTCCCAATTCGACCGCCAGCGCGTCGATATGAAACGGCAACGGCCAGGGGCCCAGGCGGTCCAATTCATCCTCGACGATATCGTTGGCAGTCTCAATTTGCGCAAGCCGCTGGAGTTCATTTTCCCGCGCAGCCTCCCGCAGGGAATCCAGGTCAATCAGATGGATTCCCTCCAGATCCGTGATGGCTGGGTCGATATCCGCAGGCAAGGCGATATCCACGAACAATTTCTTTTGGAATGACCAGCTGGGATTGTTTTCCAGCATTTCTTTCGTAATCAAGTAATCTGGGGCAGCGGTGGCGCTGATCACTAAGTCTGATTCCGCGATTACCCGGTCCAGCTCGTCGAAACCGTACACTTTACCGCCGGCTTCGTTTGCTAACTCCAGGCTGCGTTCCAAACTGCGGTTGACAATCCGGAGTTCCTTCACACCAGCCGCCTTTAAATATTTCGATGTCAGTCCACCCATTTTCCCGGCGCCGATCACCGTGGCCACGACGGGTGTCAGGGTTCCAAAAAACTGTTCCGCTTGTTCCACCGCCAGGGCGCTGATTGACAAACGTCCTTTCCCCAGGCCGGTCTCCCGCCGGATCCGTTTGGCCACCGAGAAGGCTTTTTGAAACACCAGATTGAACACCCGGCCGCAGGTACCCAGTTCTCCGGCATGCCGATACGCCTGCTTGACCTGTCCCAGGATCTGGGCATCGCCGATGATCATGGATTCCAGACCCGCGGCCAACTTGAACAGATGCTCCACGGCCGAGGCATCCACAATGACATCCAGACTATCCCGCATTTTTTCCAGGGAAACACCTGCGTGCTTAGCGATATCATGCACAATGGCGTGGGCGGCATCTTTCACCGAACGCACCGCGGCAAAGAACTCTGTCCGGTTGCAGGTGCACAGACCCGCGATTTCTTCGATATCAGGTTGGCTAGCGGCGTGTAGCAAAAACAAATCCAGTTCATCCGGCTCAAACGAAAAGTCCGGCAAATCTCTTAACGACAAATTCTTATGATTGAGTGTAATAACGATGAAATGATCTGGCGTCCCGTTTATGGCTGCATTGGACATCATGCGGCTGGTTTCCCTGGTTCATCATTGATAGCTATATTGGAACACATTCTCCCCTCTCTTGCAAGATTCATTCACACTCGCCCTTCCCAAGAGGCCTTATCATAATTTCTAACATAACATATTGATTTACAATGATTTATTATAAACTCAATCCTCATATCAATAGTGTCGAGTGGGACGGTGATAATACCAAAATGCCGCACTATTCCACCAATTTTGGTGCGGCAATCTTGTCTGATTTAGAAAATAGAGATAATTCATCAAATTAGTATATTTTCATTACCAATCAAAAAAACATCTGTCCTGCAACAGATTTCAGGCCTCGCAAGATGAATCGTAAATAGTAATTTATTATAATTATAAATACTTATATAAACTCGAAACAAATCCCGATCCCTCTGGGAGAGTGCCTGGGTAAGGGAATCCATGAAAGGGCGCAAGGCATCCTTTATCTGCCATCGTGTTAATAGTTCCCGCAAGATGAATCAGATTAGCAAGGTATCTTTCAATCCATATTACCTTCCGTCATCCTGCCGAATTACGTTGCGCCTTAGTGTCTGACTCGTATAATGACGTCTATTACCTGAAAAGGATTCGGTTATGCTCGAAGCGACTTTCAAGCCTATTCCCGCGCAGCCCTTGAAAAAGGGAATCCAAGTTCATGCCAACCGTCGGCCAAAATCCGCTCCCGGCTGGCGAAGATCGTTCGACATGCTCTGGGCCATCGTCCAGGGAATGGGAATGACCTTGCGGCATCTGTTCCGCAAACCGGTGACTTTCAATTATCCCAACCAAAAACGTCCTCAATCTTCCCGCTTCCGGGGAATCCACCGGTTACAACGGCATGAGGACGGTCTGGAACGGTGCGTGGGATGCGGCCTGTGCGGGGTGGTCTGCCCTTCCAACGCGATCTATTTGGAGGCGGCGGAAAATACCCCTGACCACCGTGTGTCCCATGGGGAACGGTACGCCGCGGTATACCAAATCGATATGCTCCGGTGCATTTTCTGCGGCTTTTGTGAGGAAGCCTGCCCGGAAGACGCCGTGATCCTTGGCCCAAACTGGGAATCAGCCAGTAGCGACCGGGGCGATTTCATCTACGACAAACAACGCCTGCTGGTCCCTTTGGAACTGAAGGACGATTTCCGGCCTGGCATGACTTGGCCGGAACGACCGGTGGAAACTGTTCCCACCTCGACCGACCTGCCGGAATATTACCTGTGGAAATTATTAAAGAAAAACTCACAGAACGAAAAACTTCGGCTGAAGAAGTGATTGCACTCCAAAATAAAACAACCCTCTGAACCATTCTGGTAAACTTAAAACTCTCACCCCCGGTGTTTTCTCGCGCCCAGCCACCAAAGGCCCATGCCGATTGCCCCTACCAAGGAAACCATCGCACCGTACCGGAACGAAAGCGGCCGGTAAACCAATTCCACCGTGTGCGGTCCCGGCGGCAACGCGATTCCCCGGAAATAATAATTCACCCGACGGATCGGTTGTTTTACGCCATCCACCCAGGCTTCCCACCCCGGGTAAAACATCTCGCTTACGAAAAGCATCCCCCCTGACTGACTCATTCCCGAAACGCGAATGCGGTTCGGTCCATCATCCAATGCCGCCCAAATAGGTCCCGGTTCCTCCCGCCGCTTTCCGGGTGGCGGGACCGCGAGTTTCAGCATTTCCTCCACCGGATTCACGGGTACGAAACGGATCTCCGATATGTCCAGATCATCCCGCGTCAGCGCGGGACCGCCCGGGTAGCGGGTGAAGACAATAGAATCCCGTTCCCGCCCGCTGGCCTCCACGCAAATCGAGGCCCCTTTTACCGCAAAAAAGGCATGTGAAATCCGTTTACGTGCCTCCGCGTTGCTCAAATCAAAAGTCAAGCGGGACCCCAGTCGATGCAATTCGGACAGCGTTTCCCGGGTCATCAGATCCGTTGCTTCGTCCCGGATGGCCCCCAGGATGTAATATCCCTCCGTCACCGAGGCGATGAATTCCCGCATCGCCCGGTTAACAGGCGACGCTTCACTGATGTCCCCCGACGGCGCGATGGCCGGATCGAAATCGTCCAGTAAATTGAAGACTTCGCTCTTTTCCACTTCCAATGTTTGTGGATTCACGAGAACCAGATTGTAACCTTTCTCATTCCGCGCGAATTCCCGGCCGCCGATCTGAATGCTGGCCCGGTCCTCGGTCTCGTAGGTCACCAGTTTTTTGGGGGCGGAAAAGATCAAGATCTCTTGGGACGGATAAACGGTCCGTGTGGCGTTATGGGGGATATCGGCCGATTCGTACACTGCGGGGGAGATTTCATAGCGTTTCAACCGGCTGAACAGCCGGAACCATTTGTCCGCGTGATCACGCGGAGCCACCAACTCCAACCGGGGTTTCGGAGCGACCGCCCCCTCCACGTACAACGAATCTGCCGTCTGGACGACCAACGCCTCGGTGGCGGAAATCACTTCCAAGGCGGAACCGATCGCTCCTCCCTTGCGGCCCACTACCGCGTGCGCCAGCCGGTAAGGGGGAGGCGCGTTCCACTCCGGCATATAGCCGCGCGCGTCCACCGAAGCCCCGATCCCCCGGAGAGCCGTCAGGCCGACCGGTAAGAGCGCGTCCGCCGCGTTGTCCTGGACCGCGGCAAACACCACTTTGCCCTCCGGAATATTCCGAATGAATTCCAACATGCGCAGGTGAGTCAGCCGTTGGGGATCATCCAAATCTTCCATCAGGTTGAACCGCTCCGCCGCTTCGATTTCACCGGTTAGGGGATCCCCCACCGCGATGTAATACCCCGGTTCCTGCTCTAATCCGGCGAAATGATCTTCCCCGTCCACGATCAGGTAGGCCCCCCGTTTCACTGCTTCCAACGAACAGCTGGCCAGCAGGAACGGCTTGGGAAACAACGTATCGCCAGCGGATCGGCGGGGACTTTTTTCTTGTATACCCCTTCCATCCACCAGAGCCACTTTATCGAAAGGAAACGACTGTAAGGTCAACAAATTACGCTGGTACTCCTCGTTCACATGGATCTGTTCCGGCAACAGCCGCGCCCGCACCTGCAGACCTTCTAGCCGGTACATCCGTTGCGTCACCTTTTGAAACGCCAGTGGCAATCCCTCCATGTCGGTCAGTACGATCCCCACGCAGAACAACCGCAGCATGTTCATGTTGATCCGTCGAGGAAAAGGAAGGTTGGTATCCTCGCGCGCTTCGAGATGGATCCGCGGCGTCAATGGGGATTGCCCGTCCATTTCGGGAAATCCCTGCGCCGCACCGTGATACAGCGTCCGGTCTCCCCCGCCCTGAAAATACACCTTGGTCCGGTAATTCCAGGAAGACTGTTGAATGTGTTGCACTTCCGTGTCCACCAGGTATCCTCCCGCGCCCGGGCCCAATTCAAACGTGCGAAAATGCGTGCCCAAGTCGATCCAGGTCAAGAAAACCGCCAGCCATGCCAGACTCCAATGGGTGATCCGCCCGTTCCGGTAAAGATATTGGAGACTCATGAAGCCCCCGCCGAACATCAGCATGTACAAGTAGACACGCAACAAATCCCGTTGAACATTTATCGTGAATTGCGGATTGTCAGTCACATCGGCGGCCAGATAAACGAGGAACACCATCACCGTGACCACACCGGCCAAGGCGGGCACGATTCGGAAAAACACGGAAAAAAGAGGCCGGCCCTCTTCGGAATCCCCGATCCGCCCGATCTCATCCAGCCCCCGCCCTGCCACCAAGGCGATGGGAAGGCTCGCAAAATAGATCATCCGGCTCGGCGCGCGTACCCAGGCGACGCCGGGGATCATCAAGTAGGTCAGGTCATAGAAAAAAAGATATTCTCCCAATGACAACAACACCGCCGCCAACGCGGCGCCGGACAGGAACCGGAAAAACGAATCGAATCCCCCACGCAGCCAGGCCAAAAGCGCCAGCAGCAAGGGAACCATTCCCCAGTAAAACACTTCGATTTGTGTCCAGAACCGTAGCGATTCCGGCACAACTGCTTCCACCAATTCAATCGGTGGCAACGAAAACTCCGTGCTGCTCCGAAACACGTCTGCTTGCGCCCGTTCGCCCTGCTGGATCAACTCCACCGTGGGAATCCATTGGATGCTGGTCAACGCGAACGCCATTACCACCAACACAATGAACGGCATCGTTCCCGTGACGATCCCCGCGGTCTTTCCCGATGTCCGTCTCCGCGCCGTTTCCCATGCCGCGTACAGAAACCGGGCCCCTAGAAACATGGTGCAATACAACGCGGACTGCGGATGTCCAGCGAGATAGGCCAACGCCAGAAGACATGTCAGCCGGAATACATGCTTCTCGTTCTTTTCCTGGATCCATCGTTCCGCCGCCAACACCAGCCAGGGCAGCCAGGCCAGGGTGAAGATCATATTGGTGTGTTTTTTGTGCGCGCAGTGAAAACCGCAAAACGTAAAGGCCACTGCCGCCAGCATCGCCCCGCGGGTCGACAATCCGGCATACCGCGCCAGCCGGTACGTGCCTACTCCCGAAAGCAGCAAATGCAACAACACCATCCATTCCACCACCCAAAAGGCGGTTTCCGGTGAACCCGTGAAGGGAAGCAGAAGCCAATTGAAGGGATAGAAGAAGCCCGCTTCGCAATTCGCCAAACCCGGCCAACCTCCGAACTGGGAGGGGTCCCACAAAGGAATATGCCCGGCCAATACTGAACGGTACAATCCCACACGGGTAGGATAATCCTTGATCAGGATGTCATCAGTGAAATGCATCCGGTCCGCGGGCGAAGGGATCCAGATCCGCCACCAAAACAACATCACCGCCACCGCCAGCAGCAGGACGGCCCCGTAATATTCCCGCCGGTTCCCAAAGGAATGGTCTCGCGATGCCTGAATCATACACATTCCAGTATTTAAATGAATTTTATAATCTACTACAGGACGCTCCAAAACGTCATCAGAATACCAGAATCGCCCTTTCCGGGCTATGACCGGATCGCGGACTGATTCGTTTTTGCCATGGATACGCATCCGTTTGAAGGGAAAAACCTGGACTGCGGGAAGCCGCGTTATCAGTTAGGGACTTGATCCAACCCTTGCGGTCAGGCTCGGAAGATAACTCAACCGATCCTACAATAGAAAATCATGACTACTACTTGCTTATACCTCCGCGAAGACACCATCGCCGCGCCTTCCACGCCGCCCGGGAAAGGCGCGGTGGCTGTGATCCGCGTCAGCGGGCCGGACGCCATCGCCCTGTGCGAACGGATCTTCCGTTCCCGCGGCCCCCGCCTGAGCGCCCAACCCCGGCGCATGATGTATGGTACGCTGGTAGATCCCGTCACGCGCGAGCCGGTGGACCAGGGTCTATGCGTGGCGTTTCCCGCCCCCCGGTCGTACACGGGCGAGAACCTGGCGGAGATCCACACCCACGGCAGCGAGGCCGTCGTCCGCCAACTGCTCGAAATTCTGTACCGCGAGGGGGCGCGGCCGGCGGAACCGGGGGAATTCAGCTTCCGGGCGGTGCGCAACGGCAAGATGGACTTGGCGCAGGCGGAAGGAGTGGCGAATCTGATCGAAAGCCGTACGCGGCTGGCGCGGGCGATGTCGCTGCGCGTGCTGGAGGGGGAGTTTTCACGCGACCTGGCCCGGATCAAGGACGCGGTGGTGTCGGCGCTGGTGGAAATCGAGACGCAGATCGAGTTCCCCGGCGAAGCGGAAGACGAGGCCGTGGTGCAACATCTGCAAGAACGTCTCCAGGCCATCCACGCGCAGGCCGAGGCGTTGCGTAAGCGATCCGTGCGGGAGCAACGCTTCGCGCAGGGCATCGTCGTGGTGCTGGCCGGGCGGCCCAACGTGGGGAAATCGAGCCTCTTCAACCGCCTGCTGGGGCGCGAGCGGGCCATCGTCACGCCGCATCCGGGGACCACGCGCGACAGCCTCGAAGGGACCATCGAACTGCAAGGCCGGCCCGTGACCCTGGTGGACACGGCGGGGCTGCGGGAAACGCGGGAGGAAATCGAGGCCATCGGCGTGCGTCGCTCGCGCGAACTGCTCTCCACCTCGCACATCGTGCTCTACATCTGCGATGCGGCGGGCGGCCTGGTGGAAGAAGACCGCGCGGTGTTGAAGGAACTGAAAAACCGCTCGCGGGAAACGCGGGTGGTGATCGTAATCAACAAATGCGATATCGCCGGGAAGGCTTGGATGCCACCCGTCTTGGATTCCATCAACGATGCCCCGGTGGCGCGCGCCTCGGCGGTGGCGGAGGGCGGCACGGACGAGCTGCTGCCGGTGCTGGAGCGCGAGGTCTCCCGCCTGCTGCCCGGCGAGGCGGATTCCGCCTACCTGGTCAGCGCGCGGCAGGAAAATCTCCTTTCCACCCTGATGGAGCGGACCGCGCAAGCCTTCCTCGTATTGAAAAACAACTCGCCCCTGGAACTGGCCGCCGTGGATCTGCGCGCGGCCCTGCAAGCCATCGCCGAACTCGACGGCGCCCAAACCGCCCCGGATATCCTGGAGACGATCTTCTCGCGGTTTTGCATAGGGAAGTGAGGTCACGGCCCCATAAAGGCCCAATGGACATACACGATATTATCATCTTTTGCCAATAGCGTGCTTTCCATGATGCGATCCGCTCCAATTTCCGCCCGGTAGATCTCATCGTTAACGCGATAATAAACCGTTATGTCATCCACCAGCAATACTTCACTATCACCCTGGCCGGTTTGAATTTCATATTGCTGTTGAGTATCCGCATTATACAGAACCAGAATCCCGGGACAGTAAATTCTAGCAACCTCGGCACGAATGTTAAAAGGTGAAATGATCTTCCCTTTCAGGGATAATTGATCACGGATTTCTTTTCCCGGACTTTCCTCTATCCGTTTATCTTCCGCTACAAATCCAGCCAGCCAGGATCCGAATTCTCGAATAAGGGTTTTACCGCCCTTAAATCGGACAACTTGCCATTCACGGGTTCTCTTATTGAAAACATAATAAATCACATAGGTTGATTCATCTTTGTCTAGATTTCGCAATTTCTCATGGGTGACCACACGCAAGATATCATTTTCGGCGCATATATAAATATATTCATTTGTTATTAAATTTATATTTTGTGGTAAATTCCAATCCATTTCCACATTTGAATTGGTATAAATATCCATAAGTTTGTGTTTATCATTCAGCTTTAATTCCAGCCACTCAGAGCCGCTCGTCAGTGTGCCAGGCACACCTGCAATATTGGTAATGTAAATAACATCTGATTCATTTAATATTTTTTGTTCAAATGATTCTAAATTCAGGCCTATTAATTTTATTTCATAAAGATTATCATTTGTCTTCTTATACAATTTTAATCCTTGATATAATCCTTGGTCAGGTATATCGAATAAATAGGAGGTGAGGTAAGTCATAGAATCAGGATAAGTTATCGAAAAGTGAATCTCTTGTTTGGGTTTGTCCATATCTACCATCGCAAATTCCATTTTCCCCGGGCTATGCCAAAAAACTTGGCCGACAATCACAATTCTTTTATCATGGTATGAATGTATGAATTGAGTTGGTTTTGTAGCTGTGAAAATAGTGCGAACCGTTATCAAAGAGTTGACCCCTTCCTTTATCGAATGTAAAGTCGTAGGGAATTCAGCTTCGCCCAGGCTGTTAGGACAGCCGGAAATAACATATAGATTATGACAAACCGCATCCACTACGATCAAACATAAAATTAAGATAATTAAAGCTTTTTTCTTAAACATTGTAATTACCTCCATATATTTAAATAATTAAAAATTAAATATATATCATGGAATTGTCTCACATATTAACCTTACATAATAAATTTTTGTTGTCTTGCCTTCTGATACATAATATTCGGCGTATTCTCGAATTAACCATCCTGGGCGCGAATCGTAAGGTGGCTCATTATTTTTCCAAACCAAAAAATGACTAATGGGTTCTACACCACCTAAGCCATTGTAAAATTTAATGGTATTTGCATCATGATAAGATTTTTCCGCACCTGAAGGATATAATGAAAACGTAATGCCGCTATAAATTGTTTTGGTTGGTTCAGAAACATCTGGATCATGGATTGCATTCCATGCAGTCCATTGATTTATCTGACTATTTGTAAAAGTATCAGTTATGGATTTTTTCTCCGCAATGATCTCTTTCCCCCGATCCACATTGGCCTTCCAGCTCCAAAACCGGATGTCCGCGCCGGGAGGTGTGATCTGAAACACGCCGTATCCGCCTTTGCCATCGCTGCTAGCCAGCGGCATGTTATTGCTATCAAACTGTCGATAGGATGATTCCTTCTTGGCAATCCGTTGCGTATACCAAGGATCTGTTCCAATGTAATTTTTTAAAGATGTTTCTGTAGGATTTGTACCTTTTATTTTGTAAATACCTTGCTTATTGTCCGAATAGATTTTCCTGCGATGTTCACTTAAACGGTCACCGATACAATATCGCCATAAAAGAGATTCCCGAAATCTGGATTCCAAATCGTTTCCGCTGTTCCTCTGGCGATTGACATACCCGAAAAAATATTTTCGACGGGATACGGAGTAACGCTCGGAGTTGGTTGTACAACAAAGCGAACATGATATCGCCAATTGAAAGAGACATATTTGTCATTCGATGTGTTTAGTTTGGCCCTGCACTCGGTATCCGCACCGCCCGGCATGGCCGGTGTGGCATTGATCCATCGGTCCACGCCATCCGTGGGCTTGGTGATGATGACGCTCATATTCGGAATGGGTGTGGGACTGACCGTTGGAGTTATGGTTGCCGTGGGTGTATTTCGGGTTGAATTCCCTCCCCACACTACTGGCCATGATGAAGGATCCGTACCAGGTCCCCCCGGTGTAGGATCCGAACTGTCGGGTATGCCATCATCATCATCATCCGGATCTGTATTATTGGGGATACCATCCCCATCCGCATCGGTATCATCCATATTGGCGACACCATCACAATCAATATCATTGGTAGTTGGCCCGCAATTGGGCGTGGGTGTGGGTGTTGCTCCACCACACGCATACACTGTTCGAACACCTTCTATTTCCACATCGAAGAACAAGACCGCACTAAATACAAACACGACCAACAAAACGCACACGCCGCAAAATGCGACTTGTATGGTTTGATCCTCATTCGGTCTAAATTCAAGTTTATTTTGATTGTCAATATCTTTAAAGTCCCTATTATGAATATCCATGACACTCCCCTCCATGGATTATTTCCTTCACTGGTTTTCACTTTTATTTCCCCGCCTTGAGCCGGATGACTTCATCGATCTTGGCCTCGATCTCTTTCCGGTATCCGGCGTGGGAGCCTTTTTCCCGAAGGGGTATTTGGTCGAGCGCGTCCTGCAGGTGTTCCAGCGCCTCACCGTAGTTCTTTTTCTTCATCGCCGTTTCCGCCAGGACCACGCGGATATGCGCGATCAGCATTTCATTATCCGCTTGCCGCAATATTTCGTTCAACAATCGAATGCTCTCCTCGGGCTTCCCGTCATGATAACCCAGGTAGAGCGCGTGATTCATCATGCAATTTTGACCCGCCAGGGAATGGGGATATTTTTCGGCCACCATCCGGGCGACTTGCACGGACGCGTCGAAATCCCCGCTCCAGGCCAGGCCCATCTGTTGCATATCATAGATCTCCGCCTTGTTATCATCAGTCAGTTTCTTTTGAGTTTCTTCGTTCTGAAACCATGGGCTGTGAATGACGAATGAGGCGAATTCGTCCATTTTTTTGCGGTTTTCCAGAACCATTTCAATATCCCGCGCCAGGCGCAAGGCCGAAGCGATGATCTTGGAATCTTTCCCCTCATTGCGCGCGATGAATTCCAGAAACGCGGCCTCGGCGGGGGGGTAATCGCGGCCTTCCTTGAACAAGATCGAAGCCTGATAGAGGGGGATGTGCTTGTATTCCCGGTGGGTTTTCGTTTCCGACAATCCCCGGTCCAACTCGTTCAGCAAGGCCAAGGCCTCGGGGATGTATCCATCCTCCGCCATGCACAAGGCCCGTGCGATTTTCACGTATTCGGGACGGTCCGTGTGATTCTCCAGTTTGTGCGAGACCTCGACGGCAGCCAGGCTGTCGGGTTTCCCGTGCTTCATGAGGCGCAGGAGGGTCAAAAAGATCTCCAGGGATTCCTCTTCTCCCCGGTAATGGCGGTATGTCTCGATCCCGGCGATCCGTTCCCACTCCAGCCGGCAGGCTTCCGCCATGGCGTCATTTTCGATCAGACTTTCACTGTAACGCCACAGGGCGTGTTTCCATTGCTTTTGGATGGCCTCCTGGAACAGCGTTTCCGCCTCTTCCCGGCGGCCCAGGCGGGTCAGCATCTTGCCCCGCGCCAGCACCGCTTCCCGGTAGGTATCGCCATCGGGCGGCAGTCTAGGGATGGCCGCCTCGATGGCCAGCAGGGCGGCTTCGTCCTCGTCCCGGTTGGCCGCGTAGCGGACCACGTCTTGAACCGCCTCATGGAGAACCGCGGCGTCCTGACTTTGTACGAGAATTTCTTGAGCGTACAAAAAGCGCTCATAGGCTGGTTTCCCCAGGCGTTCCTGTTTGTATTGCTCCACCGGACTGCCAGCCTCCTCCGCCTTCGCCCCCATCCCCGCAACCAGAATGACCGAAATCAGCAGCGCCATGAATCCGGAGTTGTTCATCATCCTTCACTCCATCGATCAAACGAATAATGGTATTATTGAAGGGATATAAATCATAAAATACTACTCCAAAAATAAATATTTTAAAATGTTTTATATATAGAGTATATTTATCAAAATAATCAACAATCCTGCATCCTGACGCATCCGGCCACCTGTCCCACTTGAACGGCTTCACCCCGGCCTTGATTCATCGCGCTGGTTTTTATACGGTCATAACCGGAACGATACCGAAATCGGGGAGGTCAGGATGAAACGATGGGGATGGTTGGTGCTTCTGATGGCGGGTTGTTCCCTGTTGTACGCGGAGCCGGTGGCGGATCCCGGATCGCGCGGCGTGGACTGGGACGGCGCGAAGGAGAAGATCGCGCGACAGCCCTGGGCGGCCCGTATCGTGGACCGCATGCGCGAGAGCGTGCGGGAAACCCAGTCGCGGTATGCGGAACCGCCGCTCGGCCTCTCCGGCTGGACGCACGAATACTATTGCGACGACGACGCGCGGCGGCTGCGGTTTGATCCACAAAAGCCCACGGAGCATGTCTGCACCGGCTGCGGGAAGGTCTATACCGGGTCGCCCTATGACGAATGCTGGCGCTCGTTCGTACATAACGAAATCGCCGGGGCGATGGCGCAGGCGGCGGTGCTGTACCGCCTCGAAGAGAAACCCGAATACTTGGACTACGTCAGAAAAATGCTCCTGTGGTACGCGGAGCATTTCGATCAGTTTGCAGTCCACGGCGAGCATGCCGGCAAGGGGCGCGTCGGCCCGCAATCGCTGGATGAGGCGGTGCTGCTGACGCGCTGGGCGCAGGCATATTGGGATATCTGTCCCCATCTGACACCGGACGAGCGGTCCGCCATCGCGGAGAAGTTTCTGATTCCTGACGCCCAATTCGTTCATGCACAGACACGGTCGATCCACAATATCCCCTGCTGGCACAACGCGGCGCTGGGGCTGGTGGGTTTTGCGGCGGGCGATTGGGAGCTCGTCCGCGCGGCCATCGACGGCGAGTTCGGGATGAAGAACCAGATCCAAAAAGGCGTGAAGGATGACGGATTCTGGTTTGAGGGATCGATCAGTTATCACTTCTATACGATCAGCGCGCTGCAGCCGCTGTACCGGGCGGCTTGGGGGCAGAAATATCCCCTGGAGGGGACGGAAAAGTTCCAGCGCATGTACACCGCCCCGGCGCGCTTCATTTTCGCCAACGGCGAGTTCCCTGCCAACAATGACGGATGGCCGGGGCAATCGCTGAAGAATGCCAGATCGTACTATGAATTCGCCTCCGGCCAGTGGAACGATCCTTCCCTGCTCCAGACGCTGGCGTGGATCCACGAAGACCAGCCGCGCGACTCAATGGAAGCGTTACTCTACGGTCCCACCGATCTGCCCCCCGCGCAGCCGCTGCCGCCTGCCAGCGATCATTTCGAGGATTCGGGCGTGGCGTTTCTTCGCAATCCTCAGATCAACGCGTATTTCAAATACGGGCCGTACGGCGGCGGGCACGATCACCTCGACCGGCTGAACGTGATCCTATACGGCCTGGACCGCGTGCTCATGCCCGACCTAGGGACATCCGGTTACGGTATACCGCTCAATGCGTGGTTCCGTTCCCCCGCCGCGCACAACCTGCTGGTAGTGGATGGCCAACGGCAGGCGCGCTGCGGAGGCTACTTGATCGCGTACGAGGAGAACCGCGTCGCAGCGGGCGTCAAGGAAGCCTACGAGGGCGTGGACATCCAGCGCCGCGTCACCCTGCTGGAAAACGGGATCGAAGACCGGGTGACGGCGGCATCCGAAGATACGCACCGGTATGATTTGTTTTATCACGTGCGGGGAACAATCCAGGAATGCAGTGTTTCCTTGACGAAAAGCGATCAGCCGTTGGAAGGCGAGGGGTACAACCACCTGCGGGATGTCCAACAAGGGAAAAGCGAGGGAACCGTGAAAATCTCCTGGATCCTGCGCGACACGCCAGGCACATTGACCCTGGAATGCCGGTCAGACCAGCCGTTCGAGATCTTCACGGGAACCTGCCCGGACAATCCCGCCGATCTGGAACTGGGATTCGTAATGCTGCGTGTGAACAGCCAATCAGCGGAGTGGAATAACCGCGTTCAGGTGGAGAGGTGAACGTATATCCAGTATGGATCATATGGCATAATTGAAAAAAAGGTTAAGCCTGGATGAGAGTACTGGATGGTTAAAATCAATCCCATTCACTTTACCTACCCGGGCGGACACCTAGATCTGCCTCTACAAAAATTCCCTCACCCTAGCCCTCTCCCAGAGGGAGAGGGGATTGGGGGCATATTAGATTCCTCCCCTGAAGATCGGGAGAGGTTCGGAGGGGGTTGAAAATTGTAAGATGTCTTGCGTTATCCATTACTTCCAGAAATTAAGATGAACACAGACCTTAAAGGAGGATCACTTCCATGAAAAAAATCATGATCGTCGCGGTGCTGTGCGCGGGTATCGCATACGTGGTATCGTTGGCCTCGGAAACCGAATCGGACTGGGTGATGCTGTTCAACGGGAAAGACCTGTCCGGCTGGGTGCAGATCAACGGAACGGCGAAATACACGGTGGAGAATGGGGTCATCGTGGGGACCACGGCGGAAGGCAGCCCCAATTCATTCTTGTGCACGCAAAAGGAATACGGTGATTTCATCCTGGAATTCGAAGTGCTGCTCGATGACCGCCTCAACTCCGGCGTGCAGATCCGCAGCCAGAGCCTGAAGGATTACCAGAACTACCGGGTCCATGGCTACCAGGTGGAAATCGCTTCCAACGGCAACGCGGGCTTCATTTATGATGAGGCGCGGCGGGGCTGGCTGAGCACGGACGCCGACCGCGCCGACGATGCGAAGCAGAAGGCGTTCAAAAAAGGCGAATGGAACCACTACCGGGTGGAGTGCCGGGGCGACTCGATCAAGACCTGGGTCAACGGCATCCTGATCGCCGACCTGCGCGATTCCATGACGCCGAAGGGATTCATCGGCCTGCAAGTGCACAGTTTTCGTGGCGATCCCCCCGCGTGGGTGAAGTGGCGCAAGATCCGGATCCAAGAATTGTAGGGAAGGCGTCTCACCTGCATCTTCATGAATTCCGTTTTTATGAGACCGCCAGTTATATAAGTAGGGGCACGTTGCAACGTGCCCCTGCATTTCCTCAGCCGGGTCTGCGCATCGGGGTGAGGAAATAATGACTTGCGGTGGGCTACGCAGCGCTTTGAGCCCACCCTACCTAACTATGTGCTACGCTCAAACCACCCGGTCTAATCCACCAATCCATTCTTCAAAAACTCAACGAACCTGCCCGGCCTGATCCGGCTGTCCATCGTCTGGCACGCTGAGCAGCAAATCGCCAATCGGCGGCGTGGGAAACGCAATGGGCCGCGGATTGAGTTTCAGGAAGAGATTGGGATCCAGTTTCAGGATTTTCCAGTCCGGTGGACGGATGACCTGGATATTGCCGGGATCGAGTTGCACCGCGGGCAGACGGACGGTGTCGATCACCCCGCCCACAAGGCGGCGTTCGATCTCCAAATTGTATGCCAGGTGTGCTTTTTCGCTGAAGAGTTCCAGCGCGCTCTGGTTCTGGACGATTTGCATCTGGACGGGTAATCCGGCTTCCGACTGCAGCCCGGTCATCTTGAAAACGCGGGCTTCCTGCCCCGGTCTCACGATCTGCGTGAATGTCGCGTTGTAGCTTTGCGCCCCGGCATTGTTGAACAGAATAAGCGAGGGGGAGGCGGTGCCCATATCCCGGATCCGGAAAATATCGGAGCCTTCGCCGCCGATCGCCTCAAGGCGCAAGTGGCTGAGCATGCCCGCGATGTCCAAGCGGTACCCGCCGCGGTTCCGGACTTGAACGTCCAGCTCGCCGCCCGGATTGTCCAGTTGGTAATAGATGGAAAAATCATAGGGCGCCCCCTGATCGGACGGATAAAAGGGAACGATGTTGAGTAATCCGGTGGCGGGATCGGTATCGATCTCTTTGGTTCCCGGCTTGAAAAGGCGCTTACCCTGCGAGTTCGTGACTTGTTCGAGGTCCGAACCCGAACCGTAGATAAAAAATTCGTTGATAAAGGTCAGGGCGTTGAGGCCCATAGAGCTAGGCGTGCGCGCGCGGGGGCCGGCCAGGGAAATGGGCGTGATGATGATGTTCCCGCCTGAGGAAGGATTTCCCGACCAGGTGGTGCCCCCGGCCATCACGAATTCCCAGCTGCGGTCGGATTTGATGCGGATGTAATTGGAGCCGCCCGTGTACCAGGACTGACTGGCGGGATCATACCAGGAGCGGTTGGGATCGTAAAGATAGATGCGCTTGTCGTTGACGCCGAAGTCGAGGGCGGAAATAACAGCCATGGTGTGGCCGCCATCGATGGGGCTTAAACTTTTGGTGATGCTGACCAGCACGGGATCATCACGGAGCGCGTAATACTGGGCTTGCTCAAACGCAAAGAGTCCGTCACGGTTTTTGGCCAGAGCAATGATCTCCAGGTATTGCTTGAGGGAGGGTAAATTGACCTGGTGGCCGTGCATCTGGTTGATAGCGCGGTACAGCCTCGGATCGGTTGGACCCGCCGCTGTGGCGGAAAGGTCACCGGAATATTGGGCGCAAGGGGCGCAGAAACCCAGATGCCCGCCTTTCTCTAGGATCAAGAGGGCCGTGAGGGACATGCCATAGCAATTGCCGTTGGCCCCCAGTTCGCTCTTGTACACATAATCATAGAAGAGCACATCGAATCCCGAGGCGGCGGGATCGCGGGTTGGGGGAATGCCGATAAAGGTATCGCGGTAGAGTTCCCAGCTGAATTCGGCCGTGTCGAAATTGCGGAACGCCCACCCGTTATCGGCGGTCCAGTGTTGGGCGCCGGCCTGAGAACCTATCACCATTCCTGCCAGGAACAATCCGATCCGTATCCGGTCGCTGGTTTTGACGAAGTTCTTCATGGATCTCATCCTTGCTTCGCGCATTCACGGTTTCGATTTAGACCCAACTGTCTCCCGGCGGATTTCCACCGGATCAAGGAGACACCATCCCGTTTTTAGCTGAGGATAACGGCGACATATTGCCAAAGGCATCGATCTTCAGCACCTTGTACCAATATTCCACACCCCGCGCCACGTGAGTGTCGATATAGCGGTTATCCTTGACGATGGGGCTGATTTGCAAATAGGTGCCAGCCGCCTGGCGGCTACGGAACACCACAAAACCGCTGATCAAGCTGGGATTAAACGCCGGATTCCACTCGACGGCCAAGGCACAGTCCGGCGATTGGGCTTCGACGGCTGTGATCACCGGAATCGAAGGTGGTTGGGTGGAGAAAGTGAACGTGCTGACCGGCACGGCGGCATTCAACTCGCCTTCATTGCCCACAATGTCGATCCCCACTACTTTGTACCAATAAATGATATGCGGAGCGATATCCTTGTCCACTAAAGTCCCGACGCTCATGTCCTCGCGTGGCACTAACGGGATTTGATCGCATCCCACGGCGGGCGGCGGGGTATATGGAGCCCCCAGTTGCACCGGAACGGCGGGGGGAACTTCCACAGTCATGCCGCCCACCCACTTATATGGACCGGATTCATCTTCCGCGCGGTACACATGATAAGCGGCGACATCCTGAACCGGCGCGCCCACCCATTCGATCTCGATCCGGCTGTCTTTGGCTGCCAGGCGGGAAATCACCGCCGGGTCAGGGGGGGTCTTATCACGCAACCGCTGGCAAACAATGATTTCCTTGGAGGGATCCGGCGGCAAGGTACCGCTCTGATTTTGCCGTTGATCGACAGCCTTCACGAGATAGGCATAGCAAAGCGGGGAGCCGGCGGGGACAGTGGTATCATCAAAAAAGGGAGGGATGCCGGTTTCCCGGATCGCCATGGCTTCCGCCTGACTGACGTAGCCGATTAATTTGAAGACTTCCGGGCATTCTTTGGGCTTCTGATCGGTCTGGCGCTCGCGTTGCCGGCGGGCCTCCGAAACACAGGTCCAATCGCCGAATTCGCACAGGCTGCGGTAAATCAGGTATCCATCCATATCCGGCTCGGGATTCACGTCCCAGCTGACCCGGATGAATTCCTCGAATCCCTCGGCGGTCACGCCCTTGGGGCTGGCGGGCGGACTGACATCGTTCAAGAAGCCGGCGGCGGCGGCGGATCGGCTGCCCACATTGCCCGCGCCATCGATACACTCGATCCGGTACCAGAAGGTTCGCTCGCCATACAAAGGCCGGAGAATGGGATCCTTGTCAAACGCGGTCACCATGAGGATGCCGGCGGCCGGCTGGGGATATATGCCGCCGATCTGCACCGCCTCAGTGCTGTCGGGGATCTCATACCGGAATACCCGGTAACCTTGAATGGAAGCTTCTGCATGGCTATCCGTGTCATGGGTCACCTTGGCCCATTTCAACTCCAACTGGTTTTGAGCATCGTTGGCGGTAACGGACACTTCCTGAGGCGTCCGGGGCGGAGTTTGGTCGGAGGGGGTGGCGGTGGCAAAACCCGTGCTCATATCCCCCACATAGCCTAACATGCTGGTGCAGGCGACTTTGTAATAATAAGGAACGCCGTTGGCGGGACCGGCAAAGACGATTCCGTTCACTATGTGGGTAATGGGATTGCCGTTTTCATCCCAGCGTTGGTAATCGATATACCCGTTGGCGGGCAGGGGGAGTGGATCCCCGTTGAGGTCTTGCTCGAACCGGGTGGTGAAGGGCGTTTCGTTGATCACATTATAAGGCCCTACCGCGGTGGAGGAACGGTAGACATAAAAACCGGCCGCTCCCTCCACATCCTCCCAAGTCACCAGGATTCGGCTGTCTCCTCCCTGCGCGCTGAGGGAAGCGGGAGGCGGCGGGGGGGCGGGTGTACCCGCCACGATGGAGATATCGGAAGCCAGGATCACTTCTACCCGCTGACGGGGATCGACTCCCCGCAACTCATAATAATATCTCGTCCCGATACTCACAACGCTGTCGATATATCCCTGACCGGCCACCACGGCAATTTTCCATTTGCCCCGGGCCAACAACTGCAACCGTTCGAAAGGCGTGCCATCGCGTGGAATGCCGCTGATGAGGCAAGGATCAAAGGGGGAGGACTCTGAACCCAACGTGCCTTCAATCAGGTTCCATTCCAAGCTGCCTTGCGGGATTAAATTTTTGATATCATCGCAGTTCGTCCACGCCGTGATGGGTTCTTTGCCATTGATGGGCTCCAGGGGATACTCCCCGAAGGGTTCGCTTTTGCGGTAGAGATTGAAGTGGGTGAATCCCTTCACGGCCGGCCAAGTCAATACGTTGGTGGTCGTTCGCCTGATCAAGAGCGGTTGCACCGTGTCGATGCTCACATGGATTTTTTCCTCCAACGCGCTCTCCCCCCGAAGCGGACCCGCAACGGTCCCGAGGAACAGCAACGCGGCAATTATGAGACGAATGGAAATACGCATCGGATTCGCTCCTCAACGGTTGGTTTAATCAATGTAAAAACCATCCACGGAATTCAATCCCACGGTGATGTCCACGGAACCGCAGATCACCCACAACACGCATCCTTCCAATCCCACCGTGCCTTCGAAGCCGAAGGGATAGGGGAAGATCAGCTGCAGGTTGCCCCAGGCCCCGGCGGATACCAATCCGCCGAGGATATCACCCCATATGTGGATCCCCAGGTTCCCGATCACGAACGGCAAGCCGGGAATGCCTGAGGTGCCCCCGGGATGCAATCCTAGATCCACAAAGGCGCCGAGACCGACATAGACTTCGTATCCGCCGGAAACAATATAGAGGTTGATGCTGGCGCCACTCTTGCAATACCCATAAAAACCAGTGAGCCGGTCCGGCAGGGGCGACATGTTGAGGGAATACCGGCTGCCGGCGTCTTGCAGGACCCAGGCATTGCTCTTGGGGGCGTTGATCCCCAGATAGAAACCGCCTTCCTCGTTCATGCCACCGATCGGGGCCAAGATTTGTACCGCCACGCGGCCCTGCAACGACTGGTAGGAATCCACACTGGTAAACGCGCCGAGATGCCATTCCAGGCGGCCTTCCACATCCAGGCCGGAGAACAAGGTGATGGAAGAGAACTTGCCTTCCAGTTCGCCTTCCACAAAATCTTCGTCCCGGTTAACTGTGAACCGGGCAGAACCGCTGACTTCGACATCGGTCCCCGCGAGCAGGGAGAGGTACATATCGCCGTTGATGCGCAGTTCCGAAATGGAAGGCGTCAGATCCCATTCCAGATTGACATAATTCGCGGAGCGTAATAGGACATTGACATTGGCGGCGGTCTCCAGTTCAGCATTAAGATGGATGCGCTCCACCTGGCCGTTGACCACACAGGCGCAGGCGGCGGCGTTGGCCATGGTGCCGAAATGCGCCACCGGCCCCAAGGTAAAATCATTCCGGGCTGTTTCGCTCTCGCTGAAACCGCTCATGCAAATACGGGTGCTGGACAAGACGATAGACCCCGCCAGGCTGCCTTCCACAGGCGCCAGGGCCATGGAGCCGGTCCCGAAAAAGCCGTCCTGATCATTGTCATCGTAGACCAGGTCGAATTCAAACGCGCCAAAGGAATTGCCCCAATTCCGGCCAATGTGCGGATCGGTGGGCTGGGTGCCGAATTCGGTGTCGGATGCCAATTCGATCCGGCGGCCGTTAAAGGGATAGTCGGGCTTGGATATATTGTTGTAATCCTTGATATTGAAATAGTTCGCGCCAAAGAAATCAAAATGCACAGTCCCACCGGTTTGCAGAAACGCTTTCTTCTTGTCCGCATCATCGGCGGGATCCCAAGGCGAAAGGCCGATGGCTTCCATCACGTACTGGAATCCATCGAATTTCTGGCCTTCGGAATTATAATCGAACACCATCCGGCCTAGTTGCCCGCTGGATTGGATTTCACCCCAGATCAGATAAAACGGCCGGGCAAAATGGCGTTCCTCCCGCAATCCGGCGGCGGTCAGGAAAATCTGTCCGGTCTTGATGCTCATGACACCGGCCGAGGATGTGCCGGATTGTTGCACCAGGTCCAATCCCCAGTAATCGAGCGTGACGGGATTGTTCAAGTGGATCGCGGCGGCCGGGATATGCGCGGTGGAAGTCAGCTGGACGCCATCGAAGGGAATCTTGACCTTGGCCGGCCCTTCCAAATTGACTTTGCCCGCCAGATTGTTATAAAACACCGCGCTGTCCACATATTGGAAGATCAATAGGTTCTCTTTAGTCTGTTCCTCAATGTAATCCAAGGTGGTCGTGAAGGGCACCTTATTGCCCTGGTAATCTTTCCCCACGTAATAATTTTCGTGCGTGGGACCCAGTTTCATGTCCTGCCGGAAGCGGTAGTAAATGAACTCCGCGTGCACGCCGTGACTGGCCACGTTGAGCCACGTGCTAAGGATTCCCGAACCGGTAAACTTAAGCGGATCCCGTCCGGGCGTATCCGGAGTAAACGCGGTAAGGGTTTCCAGCTGGGTTACGGTAACACCCTGCATGTTTTGTTCTTCCAGTTTGGTCTCGGGAGGAGATAGAACCGGCCGGACGAAGTTACCCGCCCCGTCCAGCGGCCAGTAGACCGGTTTGAACGTGCCTGATAGATAGAAATAAGCGGCCTTTGGCTGCCCGGCGGTATAAGCCATGTATTCCGGAGAGGTGCGGCTGAATTCCCCCCAAACGAAGTCCTGGGTGAAGACCAGGGAATCGGAATAGAGATCCATGTCGTTCTGGACGAGCAACGATGTGTACGCGGCGCGGATCTGATTCTTGCCGGGATCGAGCACCGCTTCCCGGGGCAACGCAATCACTCCATGGGTAAAAAGGCCGCTGGTGATTCCACAATTCACCATCGTGAATCCGCCTTCTTCGATCGTCACGGTGTAGCCCAGGGGTTGCAGAGTGCCGAAGGAGAAGGAATCCTTCAGAACAAAAGAGGCAGACAGACCACTGGCGGATGCCAAGGCGTTCTCAAACCCGTACCAAGCTTTCAGATACCCGATGTTCGATATGACATGGATGGTTTCGGGGATCGTTTCGCCGCTGGGGAGAATCACACCCCGCCAGGAAGCCAAGAGGGGATCGCCGGTCCACCCCGGCCAGGACCACGTTGTGGAAAAGTCAGCGACAAAGCCGGTTCCCTGGATCACCAGGCCTGTGTCGCAGACCTGCCAGGGGCCATAGGGTTGATCGAGATATTCGCCGTGGAACTGGCAGTCAGCGGTGATGGTGATTACCCCTAAATCGACCCGCGCCGGCTGGCAATCCACTCCGCTGGTGAACGAGGGGGGAAATTCCAGTTCCGCGTCCGCGGTGGCCGTGGTGGTGGTAATCTCCAGATTGTTTAACAAAACGGTAAATCCGGCGGTTTTCAGGGAGGCGGGAACGGGGGGAGAAGGACTTTCAGTCGGATAATAGGCGCGTCCGGACTCCGCGGTTCCTACTGTACTATCCCCGCCGATATTCATCGTGATATTTTCAAAACGGACCTTGATGTCGCCTTTTTTGGTTACCAGGATGCCTAAAATGGAAGGATCCACCTTGAGCCGGCTGGCCAGATCATCAGCGCGCACAGCCTTTTCAAACGTCATGTCGGACGGCAGATACAGGGTAAGATTTTCGTTCGGCCGGATTTTGGCATCGAAGAACAAGGCCTGTTCCAAGCTGATTTCCTGCGCGGGATTCCGGACGGTTTCGACAACCCGCAGAGTCCGGGTGATCAGCTGCAGATCGCCGATGACGCCGATGATGGTGGGCAGTTCCACGCAATCGAACGACGTCCAGGCAATTCCCGAAGCGCCGCTGATGCGGGATCCGCTCACTTCCCAGCGATAGGAATCGTATCGATCCACCGCCAAGACAAACCCATCGAGATGGATAGTCTCCGGCGGATTGGGTAAGACCGGTGGGATGCGGTAACCGGGAATCACCGCCACGCTGACCGCGCCGGTCTTCGGATTGGCCAAGTCCACAAACGCGGGGAAACCGTCACCGGGGCCGATCGCGTTGGAGATTCTTAGAACCGTTTCGGCGTCCATTTCAATTTTGATGAAGCGGTAGCGGGATTGGGGCGCGGGACGCTCATAAATCACTTGCCCTTCTTTCACCATAATATACGCACCCGTCCCCACGACCAGTTCCTGCCCGTTCAACGGATTGCCGTCGAATTCCCCGGCGGCGATACTGATCGCGCCGGAGGGATTGACCTCTTCGCGGAACGCGTTAAAGACGCTGGTCCCCTTGAACCGTCGGAATCCGGTGATTGTGCCCTCCTGCACAATAGGCGCGATGAGGCCTATCAGGTTGAGGGGCGCCTGATCGCGCTCGTCGCCGAAATTCCGCATGTTCCCCTGGCTCGCCACGATGATTTCATTCCACCCGTCGCCATTAAGATCGGCAACCAAGGTCTCGATCCCCCCGTTACCCCGGAACCGGGGCACGAAACCGGCGTAGGTGTGGCGGGCTTCGATTCCTCCCTTGGCGTTGATGTCCAGCACGTGAAAAATCGTCTGCGATTTGGGCCCGGTTCCCTGCCCCACCACCAGTTCATCCTTGCCGTCGTTATCCAAATCCCCCGCCGCCAAGGTCAACGGAATCCGGTCTTCCGGATTCTCCCCTTGCACCACCAAGTTGGATGGCAATCCGTAAAATTGGCCGATGACTTCCCACGCGTTGGGGGCTGGTTTGCCCGAGTATTGATAAAGCCGGATAATGCCATACCCCCCGCGGCCTTGCGCCACCGCGAGTTGATGAACACCGGCACCGGTGAAATCCCCAACGGCCGTGCGGACTTCGCCTCCGTTGTATTGCACTTCGGAATCCCGGCCGGCCGGGAATGCCACGAATGAATGGCCGATTACCTCCCGGGTCTTCGAATCCCGCACCACGATAATATTGGGAAATTCAGCCTCACCCAGCACCGGCCCAAATGAAAGCACCACATCGGCGACACCATCGTGATTCAGGTCTCCCGATGAGAGAAAGGTGGTGCGGCCCGCTCCCCCGCCGATCTTTTCTAAAAACCGGCCCGCCGCTCCGCTGAAAGCTTGTGTGATCGAGGTGACGGCCCCGAGTTGGGGATCCAGATTGCGGATGTTGATCAGCGTATCACCACCCAATCCCTGCGCCACGGCCAGCTGGTCATAATACGGTTCAACACCAGGGATCTGGGCGGCCGCGAATGTCAACGCGGGAGGAGACTCATTAGTTTGGACCGCCTCCGATATTCGGTAAGGTTTCCCGCCGGCCATCGCCAACGCGAGGACCGCGAACAACACAAACAGGCCGGATTTTTGGAAACGAGCCGAAGGGATTCGAATGCGCATTATGGTTTCTCCCCATGTTCGAGAACATCGATATCCAGGGACTGGGTGAATTCGAATTAAGTCCTTAGAGCTTGGACGTCCACAGCTCAACCACGGTATGCAACCCAGCAACCGGGCAGCATTTGTTGGAATTCCCTCAACGGGCTTGCGCCGAACTGGGAGCCAAACTGGGAATAGGGAAGCGGGAATAAAATGACGAGATGGCCCTACCTCAGCCTATCATTTCAACAATCCACAAAAACAAAGACACCATCTACCCCACAAATCCTTCACTCAATACAATCTGCATTACTTTAGAATATATCCCAGGAAATTTCAAGCATTTTTTCTGAGATTGGAAATATATTATAAAAATAAAATTGAAATAAGGTTTTGATGAGTACCCCCAACCTGCCGGTACCTGAATTTCGTGTTATCTTCTTCTACAATAGAGGATCATGGCCGCATTTTAAAAACGAAACTGGATCCATATGAAACAGATAATCCCGATCATCTACCTTTGCTGGATGGCTACCGCGCCGGTGTCCGCCTCCGCCAGTGAAAAACCCTTATTCACTGGAACCTTTTCAAATTCAGTGGATGCGGTGCTGGGCGGTGTGGGGACCGGCGTGATCGAAGTGCTCGCGGATGGCCGTTTTGGCGGTATGACCTATCAGAACAATCCCCATCGTCCCCTGAACGATCCGGCCGGGTGTTTCGCGGCCATCTGGGTATCGGATTCCGCGGGGCCACGGGCCAAAGGTTTGTACCTGGATTCCTCCGATCCGCGATCGCTGGACGCGGTCGAAGTCAAACCAAGTTATCCGTTGATTCACGTCACGTATCATGAGAAGGAATTGCCCGTCGCGGTGCGGCTGGAAGCTTTCACACCGATCGTCCCTTTGAATGAAAACGAATCCAGCCTTCCCGCAGCGGTTCTGCGGTTTTGGGTAAAAAATCCAACAGACCACCCAATCCATACCGCTCTTGCGGTATCCTGGAGAAACCTGATCGGTTTGGGCGGCACGGCGGATTTCATTTTTGAACCGGCCGGCAAGTTGTCACACGAGCTCATCAAACGGGGACGGCTGACTGGCGTGCGGTTCGCGGGGAAACTCGAATCCTCCCAGCCGTGGAACCAGAATGCGTTTGGCGAGTTTGTTCTCTTGTATCAAGAAGGAAAAAACGACGCGGTTTCGGTTCTCCCCGCCTGGACGCCGGAAGAATCCCCTGGCGCGTTCTGGGAATCGTTTGCGAAAAACGGCGGCTTCGAAAAAACTACCTCCTTGGTTGCCGACGCAATGAACGGCACCATCCGGCCCGCGGCGGCAGTGGCGGGCCGGAAAACCATCGGAGCGGGCCAGGAAGAATCGTTCGTGTTTGTGTTCGCGTGGCACATGCCCCACCGCATGGGCAAGGAGAACGCCGATTTCGGCACGCGCTACGCCACCCGGTGGGTTTCCGCCATGCAAGCCGCGGAACACGCCGCCGGTCAATGGCCGGACCGCTTGGCGGAGATCGAAAAATGGCGGAAACGGTTTCTGGATTCGTCCCTGCCCCGCTGGCTGGTTCACCGGATGTTCAACAGCATGGGCACCCTGGCGCGGGACGGGATTTGGCTGAAAGACGGCCGTTTCGCGTTTCTTACGCAAGATTCCAACTATCCCGGCAACCTGGGCTCCCCTGAAGAACGGCTCGTGGCCCTGCCTTTTTTACTGCAATGTCATCCTCAATTGCTGCGCGCCGAACTGGATCTCTTCGCCGGCTGCCAATTGGCGAACGGTGAAGTGCCTTCGGCGGCGGGGAATCTGTATAGCACCATCGGCCAAGGGGATATTCCAGGCGGATTCGTGGGGCGGCCGGATTCCACAGCGGCCTTTTTGTTGCTGGCTTATGAATACTACCTCTGGACCGGGGATAAGCCCTTCTTGGAAAAAATGTTTCCTCATCTCCGCTTCGCTGTCCTGTGGCTGCTGAACCGGGACACCAACGGGGATGGCCTTCCTGATGGGACCTCCCTCTGGCCTCCGAATAAGGAAGGGATGACCTCTCTTTTCCTGGGGGATTTGTATTTGGCCGCCCTGCGCGTGGGGGAAAATCTCGGTCAACTGTTCCAAGATTTTGAACTGATGAATTGGAGTATACAGGAACGGGAAAAGGCGTCCCGGACCTTGAACAACCAACTTTGGAACGGCAATTATTATAACTTCTACTACCTACTCTCCGATCCCGTTTATCAGGAAAGTGCGATGCACGTCCCCGGCACTTTAGGAGGGGAATGGTTCGCTTTGTCGCACGCTTGGAACCTGTTCCTCAAACCGGAACGAGTCGCCCGCGCCCTTCAGGATATCAGCAACCGGTTCGTAGAAGATCCAAATTTCCTCACTCAGCTCGAGCGCAATCCGAATTCATTCCCCAGCCTTCGCTACGGATTTGGACCGGCCTGGACGGCGGCCTCCCTGGTGCGGGCGGGGAATCCGGAGGCAGGATTGCGCATGATCCGCAACCGGCCGGAAGCGGCTTCGCTCCACGCTGAAACGGGAACCTGGGCTGTGGCGGCGGCGCTCGCCGGAATCGCTGTGGACCGGCCCCAGGGATGCCTAATCG
Source organism: Candidatus Omnitrophota bacterium (assembly GCA_013177805.1). Lineage (GTDB taxonomy): Bacteria > Hinthialibacterota > Hinthialibacteria > Hinthialibacterales > Hinthialibacteraceae > JABLXU01. The sequence goes on along the minus strand of JABLXU010000035.1, from coordinate 12,491 downwards.
TAGGTCCCTGCCTGCCCTCCGCAACGTCGAGTTTTACCATCCCTTTCGAAACTCCCCATTATTCGGGCACGATCCACTACACCGGCACGGCGCTGAGCGCGCAACGGCAATGCGAAGTACGGTTCGAACGCGTCCCTCCCCGGAAAGAAAACGAACTCCGCCAGATCGCTTTCTCAACACCTCTCGATTTGGACGCTAATTCTCTGATTCTGCGGGTACTACTCAATGGAAATCTTCTGACCGGCCAGGATTTTTCCCGGGAACAATCGCGCGTGTTCGGTTTCCAACCCGAAGTCAAACCCCAAACCGGCGATACCTTGACCCTGATCCTCGCGCCGAAGGAAGGCCCTCGCCTCCTGGTGGACTTGGAAAAACAAGAGATCCGCAATCTGGGCGGAAAATGCAATCTCCGCAAAGTGCCTGGCAGCCTCACGGGTACATCATTTTCCGTCACTAACCTGTTGAGCCAACGGCAAGTGGTGAACCTCGAAATCACCAACCCGGGCAACAAATCATATAAAGTGTATTTAAATGGAGAGGAGCGTGCTCTTCCTATCCCTTCTCCTGAACCAGTCCCCTTGTTATTGCCGCTCAGCGAAATCCCGCGGGAGGCGTTTGAAGAGTTGCAATGGTTCCAATGGGCCTGCCAGGCGGCGGCGATCCACCTGGCTAAAAGTCCAGCCCACAATGAAGTCCTCAACCGGCTTTGGAAAATCCAGGATCAAGTCAACACTGTGTCCGATCAGGACGCACGGCAACGGGGCATCCGCGTGGACATCATTCCCGTGCAAGAGACCGCGCAATTCAAACCGGTGGAAAGCCGGAAAACCAATGATCCACTGGCCATGGCGTACGCTCAGATAAAAAGCGAAATCCGGGAATTCTTGAACACTCTCCCCACGCTCACCCGCGATCCGGTGCTGGCTTCGGAAATCACGGGATACTTCGTCCCCGTCTCTCTCCAGGTTTCACACGGAGAAATCGTCAAAAACAGTCCCTATTTCAGTGTACGGACCGATGTGCGCAACACACTGGCGGTCCCCCTGAAAATGCGGGTGAGCCTCGAACCGCCGGCGGGGTGGGAATCGGTGACCCGGAATCCGGCCGAATTCGACGACCGGGAACAACCAGCCCGCGAACGCACCATTACTTTCCAGGTAACCACGCCGGCCAATTTGTGGGAATCGCGACAGGTGCTCCAAGTGTCGGTTTCCGGAACCTGGAACGAGCAGCCGTTCCGGCGGGTCCATTCCTTCTCCGTGGGCCATGATTTCATCAAAAAATGGTTGCTCGCGGGGCCATTCCCCAACCAGCGGGGAGAAGGCTACGACACCATGTATCCCCCCGAAATCAACATCAAACCGTCTGAAAGGTATGATCAATTTCCTACTCCCGCCGAGTGGCGGATGAAAGAATTTCCTGAGGGATATGTGGATTTCACAGGCGTAATCCCCACCAACGGTCCTGCCGTGGCTTACGCGTACACGGGCGTTTATTCTCCGCGAGAGCAGAACGTGCAGTTGCTCCTCGGTTGCCAGGGTGATGTCAAGATCTTTCTCAACTACAAAGAGATCTACGCCAAACGCGGATTGAATCAACCCAGGCCTGGCGGCGAACGAATCCCGCTCCGGCTGTTCGAGGGGTGGAATCATCTCGTGATCAAGGTGACACAGGGAAGCGGCCCGTGGGGATTTTACCTCGAGATGACGGACATCCAAGATTTACCCTTGCCCGAACTGCACTTTGCGTTGGACCGGGCGGAGTGAAACTCAGGAACCGCGCACGGTTGTGATTCCCAATTTGGGATCGTTGGTGATGATGCCATCCACCCCAGCCGCTGCCCATGATTTCATCATTTCCGGATCATCCACGGTCCAGACCCACACTTCTAATCCAGCATCATGGGCCTTGGGTAGATCGGCGGGATTGGCCTTCAGGTTCACGCCGATGATATCCGCCCGCAGATCGCGGGCGCGCCAAACGGCGGTAGGGCTGAGCGAGTCCACTAAATACAAAGTGCGCAGCGATGGTTCGAGTTGCTTGGCGCGGTAGAGGGTGAGTTCATCGAAACTGGCGAGCACGTGCTTGCCCACTTCGTTGCGTTCGCGCAGAATGCCGATCACCGCGTCCTCCAGCAGTAATTGCTTGCATTCGATCATGATGCCCACGGAGGTGTCTTTCACCGCGTCCAGCATTTCCTCCAGCCGGGGAATTTTCTCGCCTTGGAACGCGCCACCGAACATTTTCGCGTAACCTGCGTCGAGCGCGCGCAGCCGTTCAAACGTCTGCTCGCGGATCAGGGCATCCACACCCGTGGCGCGCAGGGTGTTGTCATCGTGCGAAACCACCAGCACTCCGTCGCTCGAGCGGTGCAAGTCAATTTCGATATACGCCGGGGGTGGATTCACGGCGAGGGCGCGGCGCGCGGCAGCCAGCGTGTTTTCAGGCGCCACGCGGCTGTAACCCCGGTGAGCGATGATCAACGGTTTGGGATCCGCGGCATGCGCAATGGAAGAAATCAACATTAATATTCCCATCCAGAGTCCAGCAGGTTTCATTCGATCTCTCTCCAATAGTTCTCATTCCCCCCGCCTTAGGAAAACAAACGGGGGTATTCACTTACGGTAACAAAACCATTTCCTTCTGCCAAGGCCGTGTCACGGTCATCGATTGCGGAGGTTGCAACTGTCAGGATCTGATTTTCCCGATCACATTCTCATTCGCAAGATGAACCTTCCGCATGGCATATCCCCATCCCCCCATTCCTCACCTCCGCCGCGGCTTCCATTTCGATCCATCCTGGTTTGGTTATAATTTAATCCGGCCTGAACCCGGCCCGGCCGCCCCTCCAATGTATCAGGCATCGGAAGGCCATCGTATCCTCTTGACCAGCGCTGGCGCGGTTATCCTGCCCTGCCGCATGCGGAAAAAACCGGTGGCCCCGGCGCGGAATCGCATTTCTCATAGCCTAGGAGAGACAACCATGACCGGCGAAAACCCCAATGGCTTGTATATCGCCATGTTCAGCATTCATGGATTGATACGAGGAGAAAACCTGGAATTGGGCCGTGACGCGGACACCGGCGGGCAAACCCTCTATGTGGTCGAATTGGCCCGCGCCTTGGCGAGACGGCCCGAAGTGGACCGGATCGATCTTTTGACCCGCCAGATCTTCGATCCCAAAGTGGACGCCATTTATGCGGAACCTGTGGAGCAACTTGCCCCGAAAGGCTTCTTAATCCGCATCCGTTGCGGCCCCCGGCGGTATTTGCGTAAAGAAGTGCTATGGCCCTATCTGGATGAATTCGCCGAAGGAGTACTCAAGCATTTCCGGCGGGCAGGCCGCTTGCCCGATGTTCTCCATGCCCATTATGCCGATGCCGGTTATGTAGGAGTCAAACTCTCCCAATTGGTGGGATTGCCGCTGGTCTTCACCGGCCATTCGCTGGGACGGATTAAAAAGCAGCGTCTCTTGGACAAAGGCATGACCGAAGAGCGGATCCTTGAACGCTACAACATCCACGAGCGCATCGAAGCCGAAGAAAACGCCCTGAATACCGCCGTGATGGTGTGCACCAGCACTGGGCAAGAAGTCCAAGAACAATACGCGTTGTACGATATGTATCAACCCCGCACCATGGTGGTCATTCCTCCCGGGGTGAATCTCGAACGCTTCTCTCCCTCCAAGCAGCCTCTTCCCCAATATCCGTATTTCAAGGAGTTGCGCCGGTTTTTGCTTCATCCCGGAAAACCCATGATCCTGGCCATCGCCCGGCCGGACGAGCGCAAAAACCTCCATACCCTGATTCGCGCGTACGCCCATACGCCCCCTTTGCGGGACTTGGCCAACCTGGTCCTGATCACCGGCAACCGCACGGATTATCTGGAAATGGAGCCCGGACCCCGGCGGGTGCTGCGGAAAATCCTCCACTTGATCGACCGGTATGACCTGTACGGGCATGTGGCCTATCCCAAACAACATCACCCGGACGACATTCCCGACCTATACCGGATGGCAACGTTGACCCGGGGGGTGTTCGTCAATCCCGCTCTGACTGAACCGTTCGGCCTCACCTTGATCGAAGCCGGCGCCTGCGGCCTGCCTGTAATTGCCACTAATGATGGCGGGCCCATCGATATTCTTGAACATTGCCGCAACGGCCGCCTGATCGACCCCTTGGACGAAAAAGCGCTCGGCCAGGCGATTCTGGAAACGTTGAGTGACCGGAAACAATGGGCCCAGATGGCCCGCAACGGCCTACGGGGCGTCCAGCGGCATTACACCTGGTCCGGCCATGTGCAGACCTACTTGCGGCACGTACAGCGCTTTCTGAAAAGGTGGAAATCCAAACCTTTCTGGGAAATTCCTGGGAAAAAATTAATGCATACCGACCGGATGGTTATCACGGATATCGACAACACCTTGATCGGCTCCCCCGAGATCATGGCGGAAGGAGGCCAGGACGCTTTGCAGGAACTGATCCGCCTCTTGCAGCAACATCACCGGAAGACCGGCTTCGCGATCGCCACGGGACGGCGGATCGACAGCGCCGTGGCTGTCCTGCGGGAGTGGGATGTGCCCATCCCCGACGTGCTGATCACCTCGGTCGGCAGCGAAATTCATTACGGCCGCGACCTCAAGCCAGACCGGGATTGGACCAAGCACATCCATTACCGCTGGGAACCGGAGCGCCTGCGGGAACATATGGCCCAGATTCCCGGCCTCTATCCGCAAGAGAACGAAAATCAGCGCGAGCACAAATTGAGTTATTATTTGGACGCGGCGGTGGCGCCCAAAATCAAAGACATTATCCGCTCTCTCCGGCAAAACCATTTTCACGTCAACACCATCTTTTCGCACCAACAGTTTCTCGATTTTCTGCCCATCCGTGCCTCCAAAGGATTGGCACTCTGGTACTTGGCGCAGAAATGGGGCATCCCGCTGCGCCATTTTTTGGTGGCGGGCGACTCCGGCAACGACGAGGAGATGCTCACCAGCCCGGTGTTGGGCGTGGTGGTGGGCAATTACAGTCCCGAACTGGAATCCTTGCGCGGCCGGCCGGCGGTGTATTTCGCCCAGGGGCATTGCGCCCAGGGCATCTTGGAAGGGATCGGGTATTATTCCTTTCTGGAAGATATCCGAATTCCTGAAGGAGTACCGGCATGATCGCGACCTTGCAAGAACTTGTGGAACAAAAGCGGCCGTGGATCTATTCCTTCGTGCGGATTCTGCTCGGCCTGGGGAAACCGTTCTTATTGAAATCGGACATCGTGGATGCCTTTACGGAATTTTGCCGGCGGGATCCCGGGCATGAATTGGAATATTCCCCCTTCAAGGGATTTGTCCTATGCAGCCAGGAAGCCGTCATTCATGGATCCTGGATCTGTTTCGCCTTGCGTCCCAAAACGGCCACATGGAACTACGTGCGATTTCATTCGGAATCCGCGCATTTCGAGGAGATGGATGTATCCGAGTTTCTCCAGTTCAAGGAACGGCTGGTGCATCCCGGCCATCAAGACGATTGGCTGCCGGAATTCGATTTGACACCGTTCAACCGGGATTTCCCGCAATTCAAGGAATCCCGTTCCATCGGCCGGGGAGTAGAATTCCTCAACCGCCATCTATCCAGCCAGCTGTTCACGAACCGTGCTCAGGGACAACAATCGCTTTTGCGTTTCCTTCAACTCCATCAATGCCGGGGGCAGCAGTTAATGCTCAACGACCGGATCCAGACCGTGGCCCACCTCCACGCCATGCTGGATAAGGCGCAGGACTTTCTCTCCACCCAGCCGGGCGGCATTGTGTGGACTGATGTCGCGCACACGATGCAAAGTTATGGTTTCGAACCGGGCTGGGGGCGGACCGGCCAACGCATGCTCGAAACGGTACGCCTGCTGGCGGATGTGCTGGAAGCGCCGGATCACGACAACTTGAGACAGTTCCTGGGGCGGATTCCCATGATCTTCAGCGTGGTGATCCTCTCGCCCCATGGGTATTTCGGCCAGGCCAATGTGCTGGGCAAGCCTGACACCGGCGGACAAGTCATCTATATCCTGGATCAGGTGAAATACCTCGAAAAGGAGATGTACCACCGCTTGTGGGAACAAGGGATCGACCTCGAACCGCAAATCCTGGTCATCACCCGTCTCATCCCGGAAGCACGCGACACCACCTGCAACCAGCCCCTGGAATCCATCGCCGGAACCCGGCACGCCAAAATCGTCCGGGTCCCGTTCCGGAATCCGGCGGGAGAAATCATCCCGCACTGGATCTCGCGGTTTCACATCTGGCCGTATCTGGAGCGGTTCGCGTTAGACGCCGAAAAGGAAATCCTGGCGGCGCTGGGCGGCCGGCCGGATTTGATCATCGGCAATTATTCGGACGGCAATTTGGTGGCCACCCTGTTGTCGCGGCGGCTCAAAGTCACCCAATGCAACATCGCGCACGCCCTCGAAAAAACCAAATACCTCTATTCCGACTTATATTGGGAAACCAACGAAGACCATTACCATTTTTCCAGCCAGTTCACGGCCGACCTGATCGCCATGAATTCCGCCGATTTCATCATCACCAGCACGTATCAGGAAATCGCGGGCAATCCCTACATCGTGGGGCAGTACGAAAGTTACATCACGTTCACCCTCCCCCGGCTCTACCGCGTGATCAACGGGATCAACGTGTTCGATCCCAAGTTCAACATCATGTCGCCAGGCGCCGATCCTGACGTGTATTTCCCCTATTCGGATTCCTCCCGCCGGTTGACCGAACTGGCAGGCGAACTCAATGACATGTTGTTCGGCAACCCGCATCCCCACATGCGGGGTTGGTTTGAAGATCCGGATAAACCCTTGCTGTTCAGCATGGCCCGGATGGACCGCATCAAGAACCTGACCGGCTTGGCGGAATGGTACGGCCAATGCCCGGAACTGCGGGATGAAGCCAACCTGCTGATCGTGGGCGGGCATCTCCATCCGGACGATTCCAGCGATCTGGAGGAACGGGAACAAATCCAACGCATGCATGACATCATGGATTGTTACCAACTGGACAGACAAATGCGGTGGATCGCCATGCAACTCGAAAAAAACCTGGTGGGAGAATTATACCGGACCATCGCCGACCGCCGCGGCGCGTTCGCGCAGCCGGCCTTGTTCGAAGCCTTCGGCCTGACCGTGATCGAAGCCATGGCTTCCGGACTGCCTCCTTTCGCCACCCGCTACGGCGGCCCGCTGGAGATCATCGAGGACGGGATTTCAGGTTACCATATCGATCCCAACCACGGCCTGGAATCCGCTCAGCGGATCGCCGGTTTTTTCCGCCGGTCCCGGGAAAATCCCGATGAATGGCTTCGTATCTCTCAGGGAGCCTTGAAACGGGTGGAAACCCGATACAATTGGAAACTGTACGCCCACCAGCTGATGACGCTGGCCCGGATTTATGGATTCTGGAAATTCGTAACCAATCTGGAACGGGAGGAAATCCGGCACTACCTGCATTTGTTTTACAGTCTCATGTTCCGCCGGCGGGCCGGGCTGCTGGAATAAAATCTAACTTCTTCCCCGAGTGTAATTACACAAACGATAATTTATGCCGGCATGCCCCTTCTTCCACTCCCGCTTCCTCATTTCCCATTGATCGTTTGGCGGATTGTTGATATGGTATCGGCGAGCGGAAGGGGGCGATAATCCATCGCCGGATGCGGAATGTAAACTTCCTTTCCAATCGATCCCATTCCCTGGAGGGAGGCAGTATACGGATTTGAGGTCCTACCCGGTTCCCTTCTCCATCAATCCCCCCGCATGGCTCTTTCGCGGAGAGGCCGTTTCCGTTGTATCCCTTCATGCCGCCCGCCGGGGCCGTTTGCTCCATCCACCAGCCAGCCACGAGAGGTCCAGAAAGCGGCGAGTTCCATACCGATGGTCTGGCCGGATTTCTTTCCGGAGGTATTCATGCGCAAAAATTACGTGATTGACACCAGTGTCTTGCTGGATAATCCCAAATGCATCGAGATTCTCCACAATGGAAGTGAAAACGACATCTACCTGCCCTACACAGTGGTTCTCGAAATTGAGGGATTGAAGAAAGACAAACGGCTGGCGCCTGTAGTGTCCCGGGTAGTGGATGAAATCGAGGAAAAACCCTACATCAAATTGATCGGGGCAAACCACCCCAACGGAGCGCACGGCGACATTCAAATTCTGGAAGATATTAAAAACGCCAACATCCCCGATCCCATCCTGGTCACCAACGACAAACTGTTCCGGGTATTATGTAAATATCACAACATCAAAAGCGAACCATTCGAACAATCCATCCCCTACGAATCCGAATCCCAACTCTATACGGGATTCATCGAGGAAGGCAGCCCTTTCATTCCCAATTCGTTCACCTGGGAAAACGGCAAGCCCCGGTTGAACCTCTCGCCTTCCGAGCACCGCGTGATCGATTACACGCATTGTGTCTGGAACATCAAGCCGCTGAATATCTACCAAAACCTTGCTTTCGAACTCCTGCTCAGCAGCCATATCCATCTCGTCACCATGCAATCGAAGGCCGGTTTCGGCAAAACTTACATTTCCCTCGCCGCGGCCATGCAGGAAGTGATTCAGGAAAAGAAGTTTGACAAAATTTACTTGATCAAACCCACCATCGAAGTGGGCGAAAGCCTGGGCTATCTACCCGGCGATATCGACGACAAGGTGGATCCGTATATCCGCTATCTGCGCAGTTTGATCTATAAACTGCACATGCAGAGGAAAAGCAAGTGCAGCCGCATTTTCACCGAAGATTCCACACCTCAAAAACTCAAATTGAATCCGGAGTTTTTCGAGATTATTCCCATCGCCTATATCCGGGGCATGAATATCGAAAACGCGTTCGTGATCGTGGACGAAACCCAGAACCTCTCACGCGTGGAAGTGCGCAGCCTCTTGACCCGCATGGGCCATGGCACGAAATGCGTCTGCCTGGGTGACGTGGAGCAGATCGACAACCGCTATCTGAACAAATTCAACAATGGATTGAACTGGATCGTCAAAACCTGCATGGGCGAACCCGGATACGGCCATATCGTCCTGAAAGGCGACCGCAGCCGCGGCCCCATCTGCGACATGGCGCTGCGCAATGGATTATAAGAAAGGCCGCCGGCCTCACCCTCCCGGCTGCCATTCCTTTTGCAGCGCGTCCGCCGTAATGCGGTGATGATTGTACACCGCTTGCACCCGTCCATCCCGCAGGCAGAGCACTTGCGGGCTTTCGTGTTTGATTCGCAGGCGCTCGGCGATCGCGTTGGACGCCACCCGCTGGTCTTGCACCACTACCAGGTATACTGTGGCCGGGTGACGGCGCAGAAACGCGTCGACTTCCCTCTTGGCATAAGCAGAGACCGGACATGTCCGGCTATGCTTCAGGATAAAAACGGTTTCTGAACGGCTTTTTTGCAGACATTCTTCAAGATCATGGAAAGAGGCATACGGGACGGGGGCCAACTCTTCCAGTTTCCGGCTGGATACCTGCATCATGGGATTCCTTCTTCTTATTCTTATCAGGGTTGGATTAGAAAGGATCGTACCGCCGAGCCCTCGGCGCACAAGGGGAAATGGCCTGTCCACGGCTGTGGTACTATAACAAGCGAAGGCCATCACTCCCAGGAAACGAGAGCATTTCCACTTTGGATAATATGAGAAAGGGTGAGATCCATCCCCGAAAGGATCCTCTCACCCCGTCTCCTCCCCAAAATTCCAAAATTTAAAAAAATCAGACGATTTCAGGCACCACAAACGGCTCCCGGTATTTGCGGGACAAATACCGGTTCGCCTCCTCGTTGTTGATGAACCGTTCAGTGCGTGGATCGAATTGGAGGGTGGCGCCGGTCAGATAAGCAATGTTGCCCAGGTGGGCAATCGCTGAGGAGAGATGGATCGTTTCCACCGGGCCGTTTTGGTCGGCCATGTTGCGGCTACGGACCGCCTTGTGGAAATTGGCGAAATGGTTCCCCTCCTCGCTGCGGCGGGGGCCTGGCTTTTTGTCTTTGCCAAGGTAGGTCTCATAAGTGCCATACCCCTTGATCACCATAAATCCCTCTTCACCGTAAAAGATATTGCCCACCCCGGCGCCCGCTTCGTCGTTGGTGATCCAGGGCCGGGTTTCGAACTGGATCATTTTGTTTTCCTGGGTGAACTTATAGTTGGTGGAAAGCCATTCCGGGGTTTCTTTGTCATCGTCCCACAGGAACTTGCCGCCCATGGCGCAGACCTGGTCGGGCAACGTTTTGACGCCCAGCCCCCATAGGCACATGTCGGTTTCGTGCACGCCCTGGTTGCCGACATCCCCGTTGCCGAAATCCCAGTGCCAATGCCAGTTGTAATGGACGATGTTTTCCGAATACGGCCGCCATTGCGCCGGCCCCAGCCACAGGTCGTAATCGAGATGCTCCGGCACCCAAGTGGTGGGTTTCTTGCCGATCGAGGGCCGGGTGCGGAAACAGAGGCCGCGGGCCAGATACACATTGCCGATTATGCCGTCCCGCAGCAATTGCACCGCTTCTTGCAGCGCGGGAGAGCTGCGCAATTGAACGCCATGCTGGACGATGCGCCGGTACTTGTAGGCCGCTTCGATCATTTTGCGCCCTTCAAAAATGTTGTGGCTGCCTGGTTTCTCCACGTAGACATCCTTGCCCGCCTGGCAAGCCCAAATCGTGGCCAGGGCGTGCCAATGGTTGGGCGTGGCGATACTGACCGCGTCGATCGAACCGTCCGCGAAGAGGTCCCGCAGGTCCACGGCGGTTTTCACTTCCTTGCCGTATTTCTCCTTGAACTGCGCGGCCCGGCTGGTCAACACCTTCCGGTCCGGGTCGCATAAGGCCACAACTTCCACATTGGGCTCGGCCTGGTGGGCTTGGATATGGTCCTGCCCCCGCCCATGGACGCCCAGCACGGCGACGCGAATGGTGTCGTTCGCGCCCGCCCACGAACGCGAAGTCCCGATGAGTTGCCCGGCGGCCCAAGCGCCAGCCGCTCCCTTGACGAATGTTCTTCGATCCATGGATTTCATAGTCGTATCTTCCTGATTTGGAATCGGCTTTGATCACCCGGAGTCCGGGTGATATCCACCCCATCATACGGGAAAGAATCCACTCCCGTCAATTTGTAGCCCCTTCCACCAGCGAAATAGCATTAAGGGACAGCGCCTTCCGTTCCCTCCCCCCCGAGCGGAGCCGGCCAGCCTTTCCATGATGTTTACAATCGCGCTCCCGATGCTTTAATGAATCCCATCCACGCAATCCATTCAATACCGATGTATACGGAAGCGGTTGTGCGGAAAAGTTTTTTGCGAGCGGACGGCGGCCATTCTCAAAAAAAATTGGCCGAAAGAACCGAAAGATTTTGGAGCGAGACGGTGTGGGCAGGCGATTTGCAGCTGGGAGAAGTCAAGGAAACCAGCGTGGGCCTGCTGTTCCTGTTATACGCCATCCATTTCGTCACTCTATTTCAAACCAGGTACCAATCCGATGAATCCAACAGCCAATCCCCTGCTTGAGATCCGTTTCGCGAAACCGGGCGACACACCGGTGATCCACGCTTTTATTCGGGAATTGGCCGAGTATGAAAAATTGTCACGGGACGTGATCTCTTCCGAAAAAGACATCCACGACGCGCTTTTCGGCACTCACCCCATGGCGGAGTGCCTGATGGCTTTTTATCAAAACCATCCGGTCGGCTTTGCCTTGTTTTTCACTACTTTTTCCACGTTCGTGGGGCGGCCGGGCCTGTATTTGGAAGATCTCTATGTGAATCCGGCCTGGCGCGGCCTAGGCATCGGGAAGGCTTTGCTCATACGCCTGGCAGCCATCGCGCATGAAAGACATTGCGGGCGCCTGGAATGGTCAGTCCTGAACTGGAACGAGCCGGCCATTGGTTTTTATAAAAAACTCGGCGCGTGGCCTATGAATGATTGGACCGTATACCGGCTTTGTGGTCATCACTTAGAATTCCTGGCGGCGCAGGACCCGGCGCTAAAAAACAATGAAAAATAACGGCAATCCTTATATAAACAATCATTTATCGGTTTACCGAGCAGCATTGGAACGCCAACGGCGTGGCATGAGTATTGCCGAGGGGGGAAGCCAGGGGAGGAATCATAGAAATCTATCCCATCTCTCTCGGGAAGAGAGTCAGGGTGAGGGTAGCCTTGATGGGTTGTACGGGATCCTTTCTCAGCCATCAAGTAAATAGTTTGACAATCGTTTCCGGGTGTTCAATTGAAATTGAATCCGTGATGGACCGCCCTCTAACTCATCGTGCAAATCCTGAAGGTCCGGTTGAAACGGCAATGACATATCATTTGGATATCGACGAACCTTTTGCCCATGGGATCCGGCGCGTCACGCTCGAGGAAATCGATTGTATCTTAAAACAATTGACCAGCCCGAATCCGGACTGGCCCGCCGCGGTGCATGAAGCACGCAAATCGAGTAAAAAAATCAGGGCTA
>JABLXU010000034.1 GCA_013177805.1 Candidatus Omnitrophota bacterium | reverse complement strand
CGCCTGGCTGTATCTTCGTGCTGATCAGCGAACCCAAGATGTTGCCGGTGGCGGACAACGCTTGCAACGATCCCAGCGCCAGGGTACGGAAACCCGGCGGCACGCTTTCCGCAACCAAGGTCGTAGCCGCGCCGAACATGCCTCCCACGCCCAGACCGACGAGGAACCGGTAGATCATGAATTCCTGCCACGAATGGGAGTATCCGGACAGCCCCGTAAAACCGGAATACACCAGCAGGGTAGCGATCATGGTTTTTACGCGGCCGAACTTGTCGCTCATCACCCCAAAGATGAGTCCGCCGGTAGCCCAACCCAAGATCATCGCGCCGGTGGCCATACCGCCGAAACTCTTTAGCTTGGCTAAACCCTCGTCATTGCCGTGCAAGAGTTCCGTGAGAGCCGGTTCGCGCGCTAAGGCGAAGATCCGCTGATCCATACAGTCAAACAACCAACCGCCGGAGGCGATTAACACCACCATCCAATGATAAGGCGTAACACCCTCAAATACGCTGGACTTTTTGATTTGCTCCACGGCTATTCCTCCCACGCAACCTCCAGGCTGCGAAATGAACATTGGCCGCATTCTTGGGGACATCCCACCCGGTGTCAAGCGAAGCGGCCGGGATAAGGGATTCGATCCAAAATGAAAAAACCGGGGGTTCTATGAAAATGAGGCCGGGGGGTATTCAGACCGGTGAACAAGAAACGGCGGGAAGGAGTCTGTGGCGGGCCGGAGATTGATCTCCCTTTTCTCCCTGAGAGAAAACAGCCTCCCTTCGGCCTGGATAGAGATCCCCGTAACCCGGAGGCGTTTCCATCGTTAACCAATAATTAGTGATAAGATAAAATAGTTAAAAAAGGAGATCCTTGGGAGGGGGTATCCATGGTCCATGAGTATGGGCGGCGTTCAATACCGGTTAGGCGGGAATCGGAAATTTTTCCCCGAATCCGTGCGCCGCACGCCGTGGATCTCCAGAATGTCAGCGTGCACCAGCCGGGCCGGCCGGTTCTGCAGAATCTTGATTTCTATGTCCGGGAAGGGGATGTGTTGGGGATTATCGGCCCGGAAGGCGGCGGGAAAGGAACCCTGCTCGAGACCATTGCGGGATTCCTTTCTCCCTCCCAGGGGAAGGTCCAGATCTATGGTTCTCAACCCAATGGCCGTTTGCGCCGCCAATTGCCGGTGGGATATGTCTCGCCGTACGCCCCGTTCCCGCCGGATGTGCCCGCCACGGTATACGAAGCCGTCCTGATGGGCGCGTGGGGAACAGGATCATGGCTGCCGTGGTCCCGCAAGGAACATCATCTCCAAACCAGGTACCTGCTTTCCATGATCCGTCTTGATCCACTGAAGGATTGCCCGGCGCACCGGCTTTCCCCTGGCCGCCAGCAGTTGATTCGTATCGCCCGGGCGCTGGTGATCCGGCCTCGATTGTTGTTGATGGATGATTCGTTCCGGATGCTGGACGCGGCGGGCCGGTCCTTGGTTCAAGAGTTACTGAACGACCAGAAAGCCCAATATAAACTGACGGTGATAATCACCACCCCGGAAGGAGAATGGGTGCGGCCGGTTTGCGACCGGATGGCATGCCTCGACAAAACCCTGCTTTGGCAGACGCACATCAGCCAGGTCACGCCGGAAATTCTGCAAGATCCCTGCAACCACCATCCCGTCCGCACACGGAACGGATTTCACCGGTCCCGTAAAGACCGGCACACAGAATTGCCTCGCGCGCCGAAAAATCCCCCTCCTCCCCGGCGGCCGATGCAATTCTGGCGGTAAGACCAAAATTACTGAAATTACAGAAGAGAAGACGCGCGCATGGATTGGTTCAGCCCTGTCTTTCCCGATTTCAAGTTCGACTGGGATTCCGCCGCGGCGATTCTCAATCATCCCTTTTTTCAGGAGCCCCTGCTGGGTCTGCTGTTAGCCGCGTTTTCGTGTTCGATGCTCTCGGTTTTCGTCATCATGCAACGGGCGGTCTTCGCTGGGCCGGGAACCGGGTGCTCGTTTTTGGCTGGACTGGCCTTCTCGTATCAATTCATTCCGGGCTTGGGGGGAACGGAAGCGATGGTGTGGGCCGTAGCCGGGGTTTTCGTCCTGGGGATGGGATGGTTGACCGCCTTTTTGAACCGTAGCGGCTGGTTCACCCCCGATGGGGCTATCGGAATCATCCTCCTGGGTTGTCTGCTTCTTTGGTTTGCATTATCCATGGGGCAGGAAGAAACCAGCCGAGTCCTGATCCGGTACATTTTCGGTGAATCGTTGGAAATCACCGTTCTGGATCTGGGTTTCCTCGCGGGAACGGCGCTTCTGGCAAGTGGGCTGACTTTTTTCGGATACAAAGCGCTTTATATTTTTCTTTTCGATTCCCCTTTCGCCGGGGCACTCGGCTTTTCACCATCCCGGATTCATTACCTCTTCTTCCTGATTTTGACTCTCACCTTGTTCATCACCATCAAGACAGCCGGGATTTTCCTGGCCTCGGCTTTTTTGGTCCTGCCGGGCGCGAGCGCGCGGCTGATGACCTCCCGCTTAACCCGGATGGTGCTGCTTTCCATATTCCTTGCCTTGATCAGCGTGCTGGGAGGACTCGCGCTGGCGGTTACTTACCCTGTATTTTCCCGGCCCGTCTTCATTGTTATGGTTCAGTTGATGTTCTTTCTAGTAATCCTGCTGTGTTCCATGCTCAAGCGAAACTTCTCCGCTCCGGACCATCTAGATGTTGCCGGTTAATCCCGCGTACAATACCCTATCGGAAAGTTACACGTTACCCATTGGAGACATACGCATGCGCAAACCCGTTATCGCGGTCACTATGGGGGATCCCGCGGGGATCGGCCCGGAGGTCATCGCCAAGGCAATTCCTCATGACTGGGTTTTGAAAGCTTGTACTCTGTTGATCATCGGATCGGAACGCGCTCTGCGGCGGGCCATGCGGATCACGGGGGCTTCGTTTCCCTATAAATGCCTTCCGGCGGGGGAGGAAATCCCGCCTTCGTTCTCCGATGTTGTGCTGTGGAACGACGAGACCCACCTCCGGGAGCATATCCCCTTGGCGGTGACCGATCCCTCCTGTGGCGCGTCCGCTTTCGCATGGCTGGAACGGGCTATCCAGCTGGCCATGGGAAAGCAGGTGGCGGCCATCGTGACTGCGCCGCTGAACAAGGCGGCCCTCAACCAGGCGGGACATCCCTACGCCGGGCATACCGAAATCCTGGCGGATAAAACGGGCACGAAGGAATACAGCCTGATGTTGATCGCGGGCGATTTCCGCGTGGTGCATGTCACCTGTCATGTGGCCATGGCCCAGGTATCCTCCTTGCTTACCGTCGAAAGGGTTACAAGCACCATCCGGTTGTTTCACGAAGCGCTCACCCGCCTCGACGGCGCTGCCCCCCGGATCGCGGTTTGCGCCTTCAATCCCCATGCCGGCGAGGGCGGGTTGTTCGGGGATGAAGAAATCCGGGTTATCACCCCCGCGGTTCACCAATGCGCGGGAGAGGGCATTCATGTCTCCGGTCCCTTCCCTCCAGATTCGATTTTTCCTCAGATGACCGGCGGGAGGTACAACGGCGTCGTGGCCATGTATCATGATCAAGGGCATATTCCGTTCAAGCTGGCGAATTTCAAGTTCGACCCGGAAAAGCAAGAATGGCAGAGGGTTACGGGGGTGAACGTCACTCTGGGGCTGCCCATCATCCGAGCCTCGGTCGATCATGGCACGGCCTTTGACATCGCGGGCACGGGCAAAGCCTCGGAACAATCCATGCTGGATGCCATCCGCGTGGCCCTGAAACTGGCGGGAGGAGTGGCCCTGTGATCCGCAAAGCAGACAAACCCGAAATCGAATCCACTATGAAGCACGATCCGCCGCGGGTGCTGGATCCCCTGGCCGGGGTGGAGGATGGCCTCATCCCCGAATCGATCCGTCCGCAATCGTTACCGTATTTCGTGGGGCAGCCGGAGGTCAAAACCAAACTGGCGATCTGCATCGAGGCGGCGCGCCGGCGGGGCGAGGCTTTGGACCATGTGCTGCTCTCGGGGCCGCCGGGCCTGGGCAAAACCACCCTGGCGCACATCATCGCCAACGAAATGGGAACCAGCCTGCGCACGACTTCCGGCCCGGTCATCGAACGCAAGGCCGATCTGGCCGGGCTGCTCACCGAACTCAAGGAAGGCGACGTGCTCTTCGTGGATGAGATCCACCGTCTCAACCGGCTGGTCGAGGAGTGCCTCTACCCTGCCCTGGAGGATTTCTTCATCGACATCATGATCGGCGAGGGACCGCATGCCAAGTCGGTGAAGATCAACCTGCCGAAATTCACCCTGGTCGGGGCTACCACCCGCTCGGGGATGCTGTCTGGCCCTCTGCGCGACCGTTTCGGCATCCAATGCCGCCTGAATTTCTACGAACATGAGGATATCGAGCAGATTCTCAACCGCTCGGCCCGTATTTTGGAGATCCCCTATGAGCCGGAGGGGCTGCGGGAACTCGCCGCCCGCTCCCGCCGCACGCCCCGGGTTGCCAACCGCTTGTTGCGCCGGGTCCGCGATTACGCCCAGGTGCGGGCGGACGGCCGGCTGACTCCATTGGTCGTGCGGGACGCGCTGCGCCTGTTGGAAATCGACACGCAGGGCCTCGATCAGATGGACCGCCGCATCCTCACCACCATCCATGAAAAGTTCGGCGGCGGCCCCGTGGGTCTGCGCACGCTGGCCATCGCCGTGGGCGAGGACGACGGCACGCTGGAAGAGGTGTACGAGCCGTTTTTGATTCAGGAAGGTTTTCTGAACCGCACGCCCAACGGCCGCATGCTTTCTCCCAAGGCTTATACCCACCTCGGGCTGACTCCAGCCCGGACACCCTATCAGCCGGATTGGTTTTCCGATGAACCTGTTTGATCCCTTCGAGGGGGTTCCGGCCGGACATCCGGGAAAAAAAGAATGTGCTTACCAGGTAATCTGGATGGAACCCGTGAAAGGAATCCCTGGAACCTTTGACAGTCTGCCATGAGCGTATCATTCTAGTACATTCTGGTTTCCACATTCGCATAGGTGAATCATGGCCGCCGTTTCTCATTCTTCCGAGCAAAAAAAACCATTGAAATCCGGCTATTTCGAAGGGAAAAACATCCCCGATTACGAAAAGATCCTCAATTGCGTGCGGTGCGGGATGTGTCTGCCGCATTGCCCGACCTACAACGAACTGAAGGTGGAACGGGCCTCCCCCCGCGGCCGCGCCGCTTTGGTGCGTGCCGTGGCCGACGGCCGCTTGGAGATTACCCCGAATTTCACCGCGCAAATGTACTTGTGCTTGGATTGCCGGGCTTGCGAAACCGCCTGCCCCTCCGGCGTGCACATCGGCTACCTGATCGAATCCGCACGCTCGCAGGCTGAGCAAAATCTGCCACGGAATCCACTGGTCAAGCTGTTCCGCAACATCGCGCTTTGCTGGCTGTTTAAGCGCCACTGGCGGTTGGAACTGGTGGCCTTGCCATTACGGATTTATCAAAAAACCGGCTTGCGCGCGTTTCTGCATAAGATCGGATTTTTCAAGCTGTTGCCTAAATCCATCGCCTTCATGGAGGCCCTGCCCCCCGACGATTTGAAAACCCCCTTCCGCCGGACCATCCCGGACGTCATCCATCCCCAGGGAGAAGAGAAAGCCCGGGTAGGGTATTTTTTGGGCTGCATGATGAGTATCTTGTTCAACAAGACCACCCGCGCGACGGTCAATGTGCTCCACCGGAGCGGCTGCACGGTGATCACCCCCAAGGCCATCCGGTGTTGCGGCGCGCCTTTGATGTCGGAGGGCTTCAAGCACAAGGCGGTCGATATCATGAAGTTCAATATCGACTTGTTCGATTCGCTGGAGGTCGATTACATCGTGACCGATTGCGCGGCCTGCGGCGCGGCCCTGAAGGAATACCGGGAAATCTTCGAGGACGATCCCGATTATCACGAGAAAGCCCAGCGTTTCAGCGGCAAGGTCCGCGAGATCACCCAGTTCCTGGCCGAATGGCCGCATACCGCCCCGGTGGAAAAGCCACCCTTCGAGACACCCAAAAAGGCCATCTACGACCAGCCCTGCCATCTCTGCCATGCCCAACAGATCTGGGAACAGCCCATAAAGGTGATTCAGAGCGTGCCGGGCGTGGAGCTTGTGAACCTTCCCGAATCGGAATGGTGCTGCGGCAGCGCCGGGATTTACAACATCACGCATTACGACATGGCCATGCGCGTGCTCAAGCGCAAGATGGACCATATCGAGACGACCGGCGCGGACATTCTGCTCACCGCCAATCCCGGCTGCCTGCTCCAATTACGCTACGGCGTGAACGAACGCGGCCTGCCTATGGAAGTGAAGCATGTGGTGGAGCTGCTGGACGATGGGACCGGCTACTCAAACGGTCACGCGAAAGATGAAAAATGCCCCACCTGCGGCCGAAAGCCCCGTCCGGAATGCCGGTGAGGAGAGTTGGTTTTTCATCCAGGCGCCGGGTGGCCGATTGTGGGATATTAGGCTTTGGAAAATTACCGCGTCCCCGGATATCAAGGAGATTTTATCATGACCTGTTCAAGACCTCACGATGAGCCCCCGCGCCCGGGAGCCGGTGCCCGGTTATCCCGCCGTGGTTTTTTGCGGATGTCCGCCACGGGAACGGCGTTTTCCGTCCTTCCCTTCACCGTGCTGAGCCAAGCGGGCCGGACCGCCCCGAACGATAAAACCACATTGGCATGTATCGGCATGGGCGGGCGGGGCTATCAAAACTTGCGGACTTTCTTGCAATTTGATGAGCTGCAAATCGTCGCGGTCTGCGATGTCAACCGGGAAAGTGATGGGTATATCTCCTGGGATTGGGCGGAGGGGAAAGAGACCAAGGTCTCGGGGCGCGAACCGGCCCGTCACACGGTGGATGAATTCTACGCGGAGCAAAAAGGGAAGGGACAATACACCGCCTGCCGCGCGTACGCCGACTACCGGGAACTCCTGGAGAAAGAAGACGTCGACGCCGTCATGGTGGCCACGCCAGACCACACCCACGCGGTGATCACGATGGCCGCCCTGAAAAAGCGCAAGCATGTGTACTGCGAAAAACCGCTGACTTGGTCGGTGCGGGAAGCGCGGCTCATCGCCGAAGAGGCGAAACGCGCGGGCGTGGCCACGCAATTGGGGAATCAGGGGCAGGCCAGCGAGGAAGACCGCTTGACCCGGGAAATGATCGCCGCCGGTGCGATTGGACCGGTGCGGGAAGTGCACGTCGCGATATCCGCCCGCTTCTGGCACTGGCCGGCGTTGCTGAACCGGCCGGAAGAGACACCCCCCGTCCCCGAAGGATTGGAGTGGGATTTGTGGCTGGGACCAGCGCCCGCGCGCCCGTATCATCCGGAATATCATCCTTGGACCTGGCGGAATTGGTGGGATTTCGGGACCGGCCAGTTGGGGGACCTCGGCTGTCACCGGCTCTCGACGGTATTCAAGGCCTTAAATTTGTCATATCCGGTCCGCGTGGAGGCGAGTTCGACTAAGATGTTTCCTGATATTTACCCCTTGGGCGTGCTCGCGCATTACGAATTCCCCGCCCGGGAAAACCTGCCGCCGGTTACGTTGCATTGGTACGATGGGGGACTCAAGCCGCCTTACCCAAAAGAATTGGAACCCGGCCGGGGCATCTCGGATACGATTTACATCGGGGAGGACGGCGTCTTGATGGGACCCCGCTTGATTCCCGAAACCAAAATGAAGGCGTTCGGCCAAGCTCCTCAAATCCTCCCCCGCTCGCCGGGGCATTTCCAAGAGTGGGTGGACGCGTGCCGGGGCGGTTCCGCGCCGGGCTCCAACTTTGTGGATCACGCGGGCTTTTTGACCGAGACGTGCTTGCTCGGGAACGTTGCCCTGCGGGCCGGCCACCCGCTGCTATGGGATGGACCGAATGGCCGGATTACCAATGACGAAGACGCCAACCGGTTCTTGCACCGGGAATACCGGGAAGGGTGGACATTGTAAACCGCCACCTCCCGAATGCCGTCCCGGCATGAATACCACCTTGATCATCGGAAAGGTATCTGCCTGTCCGTGAAAGGTCGTCCTTATGCCGTACGATGCCACGTGTCTTCTTTGGCCGCGAGAGGAGGAGGCCTTTTTCCGCGCGAGGACTTTTTCCCCGATCAAACAATCGGGGCCGCATTGCGTATCAACGGTATTGGCCATTCTGACGGGAGATTCCCCCGAGTTTTTCCAAGGACGGATCAACACGCAAGATCCAGTCTCGTGGTCCGAGGAATTGCGGCGGTGGGGAATGAAGCTCGCCTATTGCCCCACTGATATCCGGAAACTCAAGCATTACATGGAGGAACTGGTCCGGCTGGACGACCTCTTCACTCTGAGCTATTACTGTCAAACGACCAAGAAAGCATTGCTCGGCGAACCGGATGAGAAAGGGTGGCTGACCGATTCGCACATCGTGGTGCTCCACCGCCGCGTGATTCTCGATCCGATGACCGGGAAGGCGGTGGACGCGTTTCAACATGAATGTAATTCACGCCACACCAAACGCATTTTCCGGGTGATCCCCTCCGCACACCCGCGGGGACTTTAAATTCTGGATTTCCTGAAACTCCCCGCGCCTTCCGCTCAGAAAGATTTCATTGATTGATGTCCCAATCCCCGGAAGGTAGCAAACCGGATATAGGGGAAAAAAACCGGGGGGAGGTATAAGCCGGATTCTGTCGAGGGTGATCATTCCTCTAGGGCCGTTGTTGCCAACGGTCTCAAGCTGCCTACCCGAGAGTTTTCCGCCGGGGTTTGTAAATGATGAACAGGCTTCCAACAAACACCCGGCGAAGCGGCGCGAGCCACGCCTCCCTCTCCTATTTGGCATTGCTCCGGACGGGGTTTGCCGTGCCGGTCCGGTCACCCGGAACCGCGGTGGGCTCTTACCCCACCGTTTCACCCTTGCCCGCCGGGCAGGCGGGCGGTTTGTTTTCTGTGGCACTTTCCGTAGGGTTGCCCCTCCTGGGTGTTACCCAGCGTCCTGCTCTGTGGAGTCCGGACTTTCCTCAGGCCGGCCGCAACCGGCCCGCGATCACCTCCTCCCCCCGGAGTACTCTGTATTCATGATAACCGAAATATGGGTCAAACCCAACGAGTTTTTAGACATCCGTCCGGAGATTGCTAATGGGCACCGATCGGGCTGATCAAGTGCCACGGCTGGTGTTACGAGTCTTTCAAAACCTCCTCATAGGCTTCGCCCAGGGTGTCCCAGGCGAGTTGAGGATTGGGCGCCGCGAGAAGGGTGCCTTGCCCGGCCCGGTAGGTCCAGGAGAAGATCGACTCGATGCCGCAGGCGGCGTAGGTGCGGACAATCTCCTTGATGAACGTGATGTCGGCCGGTGATTGAAAGTAGCTCATCACCCACCGCTGGGGAATCTTATTGTACTTGCGGGCCAAGGCCACGGTTTTCCCGGCGATACGCCGGTGGACCTCCAAGGCAATATCGTAGCTGACGATAATGGAGGTCGAAAATATGTCGTATTCCGGTGTGGCGGCGATGGTTTCCCAATCGTCGTAACCGCGCTCGTAGGAAAGATAATAATTGTTTTCCGCGGGCAGGCTGCACTGGGTCACTTTCAAGCGGGGATTGATCGACTTGGCCGCCGTGCTGGCCAGGGTGAGAATTTCATTGGCTTTACGGCGGCGCCATTTTTTTACCTGGTCCGTCAATACTTTCGGCAGAGGATAACCGTATTCGGTCTCGAATAATTTCTGACAAATGGAGCAACGGCAGGTCCAATCGCTGGTGCTTTGATAGCCGACGGGATCGATGGGCATCGCGTAATGCGGTTCGTCCCAAAAGAAACCATCGCTGTCGCAGTCATGCGCCAGTTTTTCCACGATGCCAAGGAAATACTCACGAAACGCCGGGGTGTTGGGGCAAGCGGCCGCGACCGGCTCGCCCGTGAGCGCCGTCACCTGCCGGTTGTGCACATTTTCCTGCAAAAAGAGGCTGGGGGGCTCGCCTCCAAAAAACTTGCCGATTCCCCAGGTGTCCAAGTAAACCGTCAACCCCAACTTTTTGGCTTCCTCCACGATTTGGGGAATCGTGGGATACCAGAAGAAAATATCAAATTCGGTCAGCGCCAGCAGCACTGCCGTGCAGTGATGCCGCTTCATTTCTTCAAAATCCCGCCGGGCATGTTCCGGATAGGAGATGCCATAGTAACTGACGCCGGTTTCATGAACGGCCATGAGCGTGGTCTCGCTTTCGTTGGACTATAGAAACTTGACTCGGCTGTTGTATCGGGCCCGGAGTTCTTCATTGCGCTGATCGCCGCCGGGAATATTCGCGCTGGACCAGACTGGAGCTTCGATGCCCCGCGCCACGCATGCCTTGACGCATTCCATCTCCAGGCGGTGGGCGATATAAAAATCAATCATGCCCGAAACGCTGGTGATTGGTTGCGGGAATCCCTTGATGTGGATGACCGTATCCCCGTAGGGAACGTAATCATCGATGCCAATGTCAGCAATATCGAACAGGGTCTTTTGGGATCGATGGCGGATGGGAAAATCGGGCGGAACCGAGCGGTGCCAATCGCTGGAGGAGATCCCCACCAGCCGGGCGTTGCGGCGTTTCACTTCCAGGGCGCAATCGATCGTGGGCGCGTTGAATCCATAGCTGTGAAAAATCAGGACCAGGTCGCCTTCGCCCACGCCATAATAGTTCACGGTCTGATCGCCGATGCCGTGCATGCGTTCGTGGTACAGGTACATGTACGCGGGGGTCACCGGATGAATGGCGAAATCGATCATGGGGCAGATGTTCGCCAGGCCGCCGGCGCGCCAGAACAACTCTTGCATCACCAGACATGTATGACCACCGCCGCCATAGATGTAAATCAGACGATCCTGCTCGACAGCGTCCGCCATCCAAGCCGCCGCCTGGAGCAAGTTCTCCAGCTGTTCGGTCTCGACGCGGTTGATCATCGCGGTGAGGCAATGTTGGAGTGAGAGATCACTCCGGGAATCTGTTTGGGTCTTATCGGTAGGTGTTACAACCATGTTTCACTCCTCGCTGGCAGGATATTTGTGGTTCGTACAAGCTGATTTGGGATTACTCCGGCATGACCGGATTTGATGAGCGGACCTTGGGCGGGTTGCGCGTTGTCGCGCCAATCCATTCTGCGTGGACACGCGTTCGTTCCTTATTGAATAGGAATACGAAGCCGCCAGAAGAACGAAGAACCATATCAATAAATAGAAACCACACAAGCAAACCCACTCAAACCGCGATCAGTTTTCGTTGGACGGAGTCAAACCGGATACGCCGGCCTTGCCGTAGCGACTCATCCGGCATGATGGCCGTCAACGCCTGATAGAAACCGGCATCGATGTCCGCGTTGGGTTGTTCACGGCTGCGGACGCATTTCAGCCAATTGAGCATGTGCTCATCCCGCGGTATGGGCGGGATCGCGGTTTTTTCCTTCAGCGCCTGGGGATCTTGACTGCCTTCGCCGCTGGCAACCGGGTGGTTCCAGTCGGTCATGTCGAGAATCCCCTGGCTGCCGATGGCGCGGAAAAAGTTGGCTCCCCCATTGCCGGTGGTGGTGTGGTAACTGACACTGAAACCGCCCGGATACTCGAAGACCGCCTGCACGCTGGCGGGTACAGTAAACGGGGCTTTGTGCTGATTCTTCCAGGCCATGGCCACTACGGAGAGCGGCGGCGTGACGCCGGTGATGTAATGCACCAGGTCGGTGAAGTGGGTCATGTATCCGCCGAAAGCGCCGTTAGAGAACGGGCGGTAGCCCATCCAGCCGGTGTACACCTCCGGATTCCACGGCTGGAACTCGGCGTGCATGAGAAACGCCTGCCAGTTCGTGTTTTCAGGCTTGATCTCCCGCAGGTATTGATGCCAATAGGGGACGTATTCGTTGCGGGCCTGCTCGAACCGCAAGATGGTTCCCAGCCGGCCGGATGTGACGAACTCGCGGCATCCGGTGAACGAAGGCAGGCTGCGCAGCTGGGTGCCGTTTTGTACGATTGTGCCGTTGGCCTTGACGGCGTCGTACGCCTCGCACAGATCCTCGAAGTCAATGGCCAGGGGTTTCTCCACATACGCGTCCAACTTGGCCCGCGCGGCATCCCGCAGCATGATGGGGTGTTGATGATCCGGCGTGGCGATCACCACCGCATGCAGTCCCGCATGCGATAATAAATCCCGGTAATCCGCGTATGGCTGAGGGGCGTCTCCTTGAATATCCTCGACGTGCTGTGCCGCTTTCTCGCGCATGGCGTCCCAGATATCACACACCGCCAACACGCGCGCGTTGGCGGCTTCGGCATGTTGCAGTACCTCCTGCCGCAGCGCGGAACCCCGGCTGCCGCAACCGATCAGACCGATGCCGATACGGTCGTTACTCCCCGCCACGCGGGCATACGACGCGGCTGTCCAGGTCCGGCCCACGGTGAAGGCCGAGGAGGCCGCGATAAACGAACGGCGGGTGATGGCGTTGGGTTTCATGATTCTTTCTCCTTGTTGAATCGATTGGGCTGCGCGGCCCAATGGCGTCAGAAGCCGGCTCCCGGGCCATGAAACGAGATATCCCCCGCGCTGATGAGGCCGTTGCTGGCGTCGTAGGCGAGGGAATAATCGCCCTGGCCGTTCGGCCCCATCGCCCGGATCTGGTAGTAATGGAAAATCCGGGGAGGCGTAGCCTCCGGATTTTTCATGATGCCTTTGCGGAAGAGGTAATCGCGGCTGATCGCCGGATTCAGCGGATCGTTGATGTCCCGGGCCCAGAAATAGACATAGAAGGGCAGAATTTCCGGAAACCAGCCATAGCCGCCGGGGGCGGGGGTGTTTGAATCCTTCCGGGGAGCGAAGGGATCGAGCGGAAGAGAAGCCATGTACGCGGTAGGGCTGGTCAATTTGTTCCACCCGAAAACCGCCCAGGTCGAACGGCCTTCCGGATAGGTTCCATGATCCGTGTGGTACATCTCCAGCGCGGTGGAGAGCGCGCGGATATCGGAATAGGTCCGGGCGATTTTGGCGCGGATTTGGGCGTTGAGGAAATTGGGGACCGCGATGGCCGCCAAAATGCCGATGACCGCCACAACCATCAGGAGCTCGATCAGGGTGAACCCGCGGGGAGTTGGCATGAACACGAAATCCTCACTGTTTATTGCCCGGCGTTAATTATTTCCCGACCAGTGAATCATTGCAGGGATACGCGGTCCGAGGCCCTAAGC
The DNA here is from genome assembly GCA_013177805.1 of Candidatus Omnitrophota bacterium. Classification (GTDB taxonomy): domain Bacteria; phylum Hinthialibacterota; class Hinthialibacteria; order Hinthialibacterales; family Hinthialibacteraceae; genus JABLXU01. The sequence goes on along the minus strand of JABLXU010000034.1, from coordinate 51,649 downwards.
GTTGAATATCGCCCAAACTCTTCAGCCCGTTACTAGGATCATAGCTGGGAATGCCGGCTGCGTGTTGAATCCCGTCCGGTCCGGCGCTTTCGATCCGCCACTCGCTGCAGCGCCAATCGGCGGACAACGGCCGTTGCTTCATCGTGACGGCAGACGAGTACGCGTCGCCGTAGTTGTAGCCCACCTCATACGCCCAATGCGGTTGTTCCAACGTCACACCACTGGACGAGGTCACAAAGGGATCGATATAGGGCACCGACGACATATACGCCACCGGCGTGGTGAGAGGCCGCAGACGCCACGCCACCGGCCAAATGTCTCCATTTTCGAACGTGCGCCAGGGCGGATAAAAATTGGTGTCCATGTGATAACTCTCGAGGGCGGTAGCGATCGAACGGAATTCTCCTTGCACCCGTGCGATTTTAGCGCGCGTCTGCGCGTTGAGAAAATTCGGTACGGCGATGGCGGCCAAAATACCGATTATGGCCACTACGATCAGCAATTCGATGAGGGTGAATGCTTGGTTCACCGCCTTCATGACCGGTCTCCCCGTGTCTGCGTTCGCTATCCAGGATGGCGTGGTTGTTCCTGATTCTCGATTCTTCCACAAGGATTCGAAGCCTACGGCAAAAACGCACGTATTGCGCAAGAAGACACGATTGTGTCAGCCTGAAACCCAACCGCGTTCCGCTGCCTTCTACGCGATCACCAGTTTGCGTTCGTGGTCGTACCGCACCACGCGCTCGCCCCGCACGGCCAGCACGCCCATCTGCATGGTGGTGTTCACCGGAGCGCTCAACGCGGCGTTGGACAGCGGCTGCTGCCGCGTCCGGCAACACGCCAAAAAATCGGCCCAGAATTTATTTTGGTCGATGCCGGTCTGAATGGGTTCGCGATGGATTTCTCGCCCGTCGTCCGAGCGCAGCACGAGGATCTCCCGGCCGCCGATCAGCAGGGTTCCATCCCACCCACGGATGATGGGTGTTTCGTTGCTGCCGTAGGTAGTATAGGCGTTGGCCTGGGTTCCGGCGCAGGTAACGATGAAATGGTCCGGGTATTCGATGACCAGATTGCAGGTATCAGGCACATCCCGTTCTTGTTTATATTCGGGATCGGGGGCTTCGGCGAGCGTGTAACGGTAGATGCCGCCCAGCCCGCAGACCTTGGTGGGATAACCCAGATCGAGCGTGTAGGCGAGCGGATTGTAGAAATGGATGTAATTGTCCGACACCGGGCCGCCCGCCGTTTCGGAATACATCCGCCAGCGGAAATAGCGGCTGACGTGGAATTCCCGGCGGGGACAGTCGCCCTGGAAGCGTTCCCAATCGAGGTCCGGCCCCGGCCGGGCCTGGGGATCGTCAATGGGCATGCCGCGTTCGCCCCAGTCGCCGAAGCGGAAATATCCAGTCTCGGCCATGACCGGCTTGCCGATCAGGCCCTTTTGGATGAGCGCCTTGGCCTGGGTGTAGGCGGACGAGGACATGCGTTGGCAGCCGACTTGCACCAGGCGGCCGGTTTCCTGAGACACCCGCGCGACCTCTTCCGCCAGGCCGAGCTGCCGCCAGTGGGTCAGGGGCTTTTCAACGTACACATCCTTGCCGGCGCGCATCGCGTCGATGGTTTGATATCCGTGCCAATGCTCGGGCGTGGCGATCAGGACGACATCGATGTCCGGCCGGGCCAGGAGTTCTTCATGGAGCATGGTGGCGAACGCCGCTTTGGTGAAATTCGCCGCGCGCTGCAGCCGGGGACGGTAGGTATCGCAAACCGCCGTAATGTCCACCGGCTCGCCTTGTTCGCGCATTTTCATCAGCAAATCCATATGGGCCCCGCCGCGGCTTCCGCAGCCGATGACCCCCAGGCGGAGGCGGTCGTTGGCTCCGAGCACACGCCGGGCCGATGGCGCGGCGGCGCCCAAGGCAATGGAGGTCCACGCCAGGCTTTTGTGGAATTGGCGGCGGGTCATCGGAGTGGAATCAGAAGGTGATTTTGTATTCGCCATAAAAAATACTCCTTGGTCCCTAGAAGGACGCTTCGCGTATTAAATAGAAGTCTCTCTGGAAAACACACACTTTGTACGGTTCATCCGGGAATCGCGGACCTGATGGCGTCACATTGATTCCATTCGCCCCTGAATGAGGGCAAACACCCAGGTCCGCTCATATAAAAATTCCCTCACCCTCCCCTTCTCCCAAAGGGAGAAGGAATTGGTGTTGATCTCCCAGACCAGTCCCATGGGAAACCGGTTACGCCTTCTTAAAATAGGCACGCACTCACCGGATGAACCTGTTTCCAGTTCCCCAGGCGTTGCCCCGGGCTAGCAATGGGCGCGCCGTCGGCGCTTGAAAATACATTACGGCCTATCGGCGCATCGTACTAATAATCAATTCGCTATTCACGTCCCGCTGGGCGCGTTGATTTCCTTCTCGGTGGCGCGTCCGGGGCCGTACAGATAAATGTTGCCCATGCTGATCACTCCGTTGCTGGCCTGATACGAGATGAGCCAGTTCCAGCGCGGCCCGCTGTTGTTGGGATGATAGAAGAGCTGGTCCGGCCCCACCGAGCACAGGTACCACATATAGCGCATTTCGGGGTCGTAATTCTCCCACCACGCGCTCCCCGTGCCGCCACAGGTCTCCCGGTCGTGGTAAATATAATTGTAGGGCGGAGGATACCCTGGCCCGTGGTTGGTTTCCCGGCCTTGGGCCATGAAGGGATCCCAGAGTATCGCGTTGCTGATATACGCCACCGGTGAAGTGAGTTTCTTGAGGCCGTGTTTGCCGAGATCGTTGGGGCCGCCGGGGGGCATGAACGGGGGATACTTGTTGTGATCCAAGTTGTACATGTCGAGCGCCATGCCAATGGCGGAAATGTCGCCTTGCACGCGGGCCACCAGGGCGCGGGTGCGCGCGTTGAGAAAATTCGGAACCGCGATCGCTGCCAGGACGCCGATGATGGCGACAACGATTAACAGTTCGATCAGCGTAAATCCTTTCATCCTTCTCATGTCCGCGTCCCAATTCTGGCCTGGGGATCCCGGTGGCAAAATAGCCGCGATGCGCCTTCCCCTTATCTTCCCCGGCCGGATGAAGAAAACCAAAGCCATGGATTAAAACAAGGACCAATCGGCAACCGGCACCCCGTTTATCGGTGCACGAAAATGCGCTTGGATCTGTTCTCCGCTTAAAGCATAGTCATACATCGCCACTTCGTCGATATACCCATTGAAATTCGCGCCCAAATCCGCGCCGCCCACAACTACGAGATTACCGGGACCCGGCGCAGCCGTGCCGTCGTGCTCCAAGGCCAGCTCGCCGTCGAGATAGATGCGCATCCGGCCGGCGTGCCTGTCGTTGACGACCGCCAAATGATACCAGCGGTCGGTCTGGTTCGGGATTGTCACTAGCGGACGAGTGCCCCCTTCGAGGAAAAAGAACTCCAACGCATTCGGATTATAGGCATAAATCACGGCATGCTGCGCGCTGCCGGCGCGGCGGAACAGTATATATGATTGCACGCTTTCAAAAATGCAATTGATCCACATCTCATAGGTAAAAGATTCGATGTTGTCAAACAGAATCGCGGCCTGGTTGTTTAGAACCCGGGAAAAAAGAGCCGTGTTGGGTGAACCGCCCGGTCCTTCCACGTAATTGGCACCGGTGGGCATTAAATCGTAGAGGTTCATTTCATCGTGGAAATTGTTTTCGAAACGCCAATAAACGAGTGGCGACGAGGCCATCACGGCTCCGGCATAGCCGTCCGGGAGGGCTGCTTGGAAGTGCTGAACCACCTCGCCGGCACTCAACGCGCGATTGTATATGGCGACTTCGTCCACATAACCGTCCATGATCAATCCTTCCGGATTGCTGCGCGAAGAGCCGATATACACCACGTCCTGGTTGCCGCCGAAAATGGGTTCTAAATAGGCCTCGCCTTCAAAAACGGCCTCCCCGTCCACGTATAAGACATTGGTGGCGTTTTGGTAATGGCTGGTCAGCACGATATGATGCCAACCGCTGGTTTGATTCGGCAGTTCGACGGCCGGTGTTTCCGGGACAGATCCCGCTCCGGTGTATTCGAAGAATAGTTTTCCTTCTCCATAACGAATCCGGTGGGTGCCGGAACCGGGCTCTCCATTCGTAAGCGCCTGGCGTTCGAAGATGACTTTGCCTTCATTGTCTCCCGCCAGATTGATCCACAATTCGTAAGTGAAATCATACAGCCCGCTCAGTTGTTCCACGCCGAACTGGGCCGCCCAGGCTGTTCCTCCGTTGGATGAAAAGGCCAGATGGCCGCTGTTGGGACCGTCCACAAATGCAGGGGTTCCTGGTGACATGAGATCCAAGTTGCCTTGCGAATCGGCCAGATTATTGCTAAAGCGCCAATAGACCAGGGGATGGCCAGATTGCACCAGTTCCGGGTAGGTTTGCGGGAAACCAGCCGACGTGCCGAGAGCACTGATGACGCATCCAAAGAAAAACCAGTTAAGAAAATGGTATGTATTCATGGTTGATGTCTCCTTGTGGAATATAGAGGCGCGACTGCGATCAATACAAATCCCACGTCTCGATGCCTGTGAAGGTGGAGGGATCGGAGTCCAACTCGGCCTCCGTCAACGCCCGGTCACTGAAGCGGATGCGGTCCAGCGTGCCGACATATGCGAACGCCAGGGCGTTGGGCCAGGTTCCGATGTACAGAAACTCGTTGGTCCGGGGTCTCATGCCCTGAGTGTATTCAATCACCTCGGACAGTTGACCATTCAGGAAAAAGGTCATGGATTCCCCGTTTTTATGCGCCACGGCCACGTGTTGCCATTGGTCATACACCACAAAGGTATTGGGGGCGGGAATATCCAGCACCCCGACCGCCGTGCCGCGCACGTTCAATTGCGTGGGATCGTCCGCGCTGTAAGCCAGCTGCAGCGAATGCCCCCCGCCCGGCGCGCCATAGGCGTACAGGACCATGGCGTTGGTGCGGTCCGGCACATATTGCGGCTTGATCCAGGCTTCCAGCGTCCAATCTTCTGGAAACTCCAGAATGCCACCGGGATCCTCAACCAGGGCAAACTCTTGGCCAGTGAACAAAATGGCCGTGTCTCCGGGTTTGCCGGATGGAGAATCGCTGACAATTTCCGCGGTCTTCGGAATTTGTTGGTATTCCACGCCTTGCGCCAGAAGGTCGATCACTGGAACGGCTGCCAACGCGGGCCGGCTGCCCTGGCTGCGGTAATTCCCACTGGCTTCATCAAAGGAAAAATAGATCAGGGTGGTGGAGGCCACGGGTTTGACGGTCGCGGGATCGGAATCCATATCTGCCATACTCAAAATGCCTTCGGAAATTCGAACCCGGTCCAGATCCCCGATGTACGGCAAAAAGCCGGGAGAAACCTCTCCGAACGAGACCTCGAGACGCCCGGGCAGTTTCACATCCCCCGCCGCTTCCACCGTTTGTTTTTCCATGCCGTCCAGGAAAAAATGGACTATGCCTCTGTCAAAATCGTAAGCGGCGGCGGCATGGTGCCACTGACCGTCCGGGGGAAATTCCACCCCGCTGAGGACATCCACTACGCCATACAGGCTGAACACCAGCCGCCCTTCCTGCAGTCCCAGCCGGTAGCCGCCCGAGGCTTGGGTGGGATTGTCGGGAAAACCATAACTCACGAAAGCCGTGTTGGACTGGGCAGCCCGGGTGGTGCGGGCCCACACTTCGATGGTGAAGGGAGGGAGTATGTCGAACGAAAAAGTATTCGAATCGTCGCCGGCCAGCGCGCCTTTCCCGGTGAAGGCGACGGCCCGGTCGTTCTCGCTACCGCTGACGCCGGCAATCCGTGCCGGGCGTTCCAAGGCCGAAGAGACGATGCGGCCTTGCAGGCCGTAACCGGTATTATCCGTGAAGTCCAACCCCGTGAAGGTATCGAAATGAAAACTCACGGTCACATCGGCGGCGGTCCAAACCGGGCTCCCCGCCAGCAGCGTGGCCCATACACACCATTGCAGAATGGTCTTCATTGCGCTTTTCCTTTCCCATGCTAAAATAAAAAGGCATTTAATTATGATCCATAATTAAATAGTGAAATAATATTAAGCCGTCGACCGACTCCCTGTCAAGAGACTTTGGAATTTTTTTTCCGCCGGTATTCTTTATGTCAATCGATCTACTTTCGTTGCTAGAACGCCTACACCGTGATTTGTCATGAACAAAGAGTCCATTACCGACACCACCTTCGTCAGTAAAATCAACAAGATCAAGATTCTTAACGCGGTTCGCAATAATGGCGGCTCCACCCGTCCGGAAATTGCCCGGCGGTTGGGGCTCAGTTTACCCACCGTAACCCGGCTGGTGGACAGTTTGATTCACAGGGAAAAACTGATTCGTGAAAAAGGCTCCGGCGCCGTGGAGCGGGGACGGCCGCCAAAACTGCTCGAGTTTTCGGGTGACAATCATTATGTCGTGGGGCTAAGCATCGGCGCCAATCATATCTCCGGCGTCTTGACCGATTTGAACACCAGAATTCTGGCCCGCCAAGACATCCCGACCCGTTCCTCCCGGGGATATCGCGCCCTGATACGGTCGGTCGCCCGGTTGATCCTGGACTTGATCCGTACGTCCCAAATCCAGGACACGGATGTGTTGGGCGTGGGGATTGCCATCGGCGGCCTCATTGACAAGCGCCGCAATGTCCTCCAGTACTCGGCGGTGTTCGATTGGAAAGAAAAAGATCTGGCCCGCGATTTAGGCGAATTGGTGCGGAAGCCCATCCGCTTCGATCATACCGCGCGGGTCATGGCCTTGGGCGAACTGTGGTACGGGATTGGCCGCCGGATCGAAAATTTCGTCTGTGTGCTGTGGGGGTATGGCATCGGTGCGGCCTTTATTCTGGAGGGGAAACCCGTATACGGCACGCACGGCATGGCCGGGGAATTCGGTCATATCCCGGTCGCCGGCCACAGTGCTATCCGTTGCCAATGCGGCAACTACGGATGCCTGGAAACCCTGGCCTCCGGCTGGGGAATCGCCAACACGGCGAAAGCTTGCCTCCGCCAGAAGGCAGGTGGTCTTCTCTACCAGCTGTGCGAAAAAAATCCCGGCCGTGTCACGACGCGGCTGGTGGCGCAGGCGGCGGCCCAGGGAGATGAAATGTGCCGGCAGATCCTCGGCCAGGCGTGCGAATATATGGGGATGGGGCTCGCAACGCTCATCAATCTTTTCAACCCGCAAGCCATCATTTTGGGAGGCGGGATCATGCGGTCGGAAAACCTGGTGCTGGACCGGGTTATCCAAGAAACCCGCAAGTATTCCCTGCGCAATCTCAACGAGGAGATTCTCATCCAACCGGTTCAACTGGGCGATCATTGCAAAACCATGGGTGCGGTTTCTCTCATCCTTGATGAAGTGCTCAATTTGAACATTCTGCACTCCCCTTCGGGGGGATGATGGGCCGGCCAAGATTTCCCTTCGACTTATCCCGAAGCAAAACCATGGCACCACGGCCGTTTTAATTTTCGGCTAGTTTTTTCCTTGTTTCAATGTGCAAGGTACAATAGTAAAGCACTAGTTTCGTTAGGAAGATTCAATCTCTATGGATAGGACAGGATGATTCAATCACGGATGCCACAGAGAAAAGCCGTGATCCGTGAGCTTCGGCTTTATCCGTGCAAATCCGTGGTTCAAAAGCCCCCCACACCATCCCAGCGCCCCCGCGTCTGAACCACGGATATCACGGGGATTCCACGGAGGTCCCGGAGAAAAGCTGTTCTCCATGGATTCCGCGCTATATCCGGAATATCCCGGATGTAGAAGTATGTTGGATTGAACCACAATAACGATTGGGAGGAGGAATGGCGCAGCTAAGTGGTCTTTTCTTTCTTCGTTCTGCCAGGCATTTGCCTTTTTTGACCGGTCGATTTCCGAGCCAGGTCAATGAGCGACCGTAACGCCTTATTCACGGATTCTTCATCTGGAAAAAATTCCGCCACATCAGGGTTTAGCAGTATGATATTCGTGCCTTGCTTATAAGACTCATAGTATTTTCCACGCACTCCCGGTCCCAAATCCTCTCTCTTGTATTCAGACCGAATCTCGTCCGATTTAACCTTCTTCATAGATTTTCCTTTCTTTCTTGTTCATCAGCCGGGCGCTGATGATCCGGATTCGGCCACCGCGCTCTGTATGGCAAACCACCAGAAATCGATTATTCTCCAATAATCCAAAAGTCACAAATCTGTTTTTGTCTTATGGAATGATCCGGATCCTCAAAAGTTAAAGCCCACGGATCTCCGAAAACACTGGCCGCTTCAAAAAAGGATACATGGTGCTTGGTAATATTGGCAGAGGCCTTTTTCGGATCCCATTCAAATTTCATTGGTTCACACGCATGTTACAGTTGTCTCTTCTTCCAAAATCGTAACCAAAGCCCGCCGCGCCGAGGGCAAGTGGATGGATTCCAGCAGCCGCACCTGACCGGTTTCATCGATTCCGGCTTCAACCATTTGGATCATGATCTACCTCCTCCATGATTTTACACGTTTTGCAGCGGCGAGACGAATTTTTGATTGGGGATTAGTATCTCAATGTTTTCCGCTTGAGGATTGAATCATGGATACCGCCGATATCCTCATGGATGGCCCAGAGAGAGGCTGTTCTCCGTAGGCTCCGTGATTTATCCGTGTAATCCGTGGTTCAAAGGAGTGGAGGGATTCCACTGGCTTTCCTGCCCCCTTGCTTCTCCTTCCCCCCCGTTTATGATCCTCTCAACCCTATACGAATCCGGCACAGAGCCATGGCTTTTCAATTCATTATCGAAGCATCCGAAGGGAACGCCCGCGTGGGGAAGGTCCGGACGCCCCACGGCGTGTTCGAAACGCCCGCCTTCATGCCCGTGGGGACCAACGCCACCGTGAAAGCCCTTACGCCCGAGGAGGTCAGGGAAACCGGGTCACAAATCCTGCTGTGCAACGCCTACCACCTCTTCCTCCGGCCCGGGCAGGAGGTGGTCAAGAAGCTGGGCGGATTGCACGCGTTCATGCACTGGGACGCGCCCATCCTCACCGACAGCGGCGGCTTTCAGGTCTACAGCCTGGCTCCTCTGCGCCGGATCGACCCGGACGGCGTCACGTTCCGCTCGCATATCGATGGAACCGAGGTCCGTTTCACGCCCGAGAGCGTCATGCAACTCGAAAACGATCTCGGGGCGGACATCATCATGTGCTTCGATGAATGCACGCCCTACCCGGTGACACGCGAGTACGCCGCAGAATCCGTGGCCATGACCACCCGCTGGGCGGAACGCTGCCGGCGGGCGCATCAGCGTGGCGATCAGGCTCTGTTCGCGATCGTCCAAGGCGGAGTGTATTCCGACTTGCGTGAACAAAGCGCCCGGGACCTGACCGCGCTGGATTTTCCCGGATACGCCATCGGCGGACTGATGATCGGCGAGGATAAGAAATTCACCTGGCCGGTGTGTGAGCTGGTGACCGGCATCCTGCCTTGGGACAAGCCCCGCTACCTGATGGGTGTGGGGACTCCTGAAGACTTTCTCGACGGCATCGCGCGGGGGGTGGACATGTTCGATTGCGTGGTCCCCACCCGCCTGGCCCGCAACAGCCACCTGCTGACCTGGAACGGGCGGATCTCAGTCAAGCAGGCCCAATACCGCGAGGATGAACGCCCGCCGGACGAGAACTGCGCCTGCTATTGTTGCCGGAATTATACCCGCGCCTATTTGCGGCATTTGTTTCTGGCGGGTGAAATCTTGGCCTCGCGTCTGGCGACCATGCACAACATCACCTTCTATCAGGAGTTCATGCGCCGCTGCCGCCAGGAGATCCGTCAAGGGACGTTTCACGCGTTCCGGGAGACATGGCTGGGTGAGAGAAAGGGAAACGGATCGTCGCGGGGGATGCTTTTATTTCCCTGCGGATAGGCAATCCACTTCGACAGATTCAGGCGCGCGGGGGCAGAGGGGGAGGATTTCGCGGAGGATTTCACGGGGTTGGAAGAGTTCGGCCAGGCGGCCGCCGAGATCCAACGCGCGCTCCCGGTTCGGCTGGCTGTAGTCGCACACGCTGATGTCGATCATCACCAGCCGGCCGCTCTCCGGCCAGGTATGGACGACCAGATGCGACTCGGCCAGGATCACCGCCGTGGTATAACCGCCGTTCTCGAACGCGCAGCTCGTGTCCGCCATGTCCAGAAGACCGGACGCGCGGACCGCGTTACGGATGGCGTCCCGGGTCAATGCCGGTTGCCGCAGCCAGCTCGGATCGCATTGGCATCGGCGGAAGAGCAAGCGGACAAGCGTGCCTTGGGGCAAAGCGTTCGGACCGGTCATCGCGTGTGATTCTTTCTGTTTCCTCCTCCGCGGAGGGGGAACGCCGTTAAGATTCAAGGAACCGAATACGTATTATACCACGTAAATGCAAAGCGGAACGCCCCCGGAGTGATTTTCGGTTTCAGCGGCCAGTGCGTAGCGGCCGGGTGAAATGTTACTTGCCTGATTGCCAGTAAATCATGGATTCCACCCTTACAGGGCTTCCCTCACCCTGGCCCTCTCCCAGAGGGAGAGGGGATTTGGGATTGAACTCTTAAGCCAGACATATGAAAGAACGATCGCGCTTTTAAAATCGATTCCATTCACTCCTGGATGAGGGCGGACACCTAGGTCCGCCCCTCCATTCATTCCCTCGTCATGGCCTTTTCCCTGAAGGTGAGGGAATTTTGGTCTGATCCTACAAACTACGAGTACATAATCCGTCTTCTAGATCAATACAAGGCCTTGGCTTTTTGCGTGCTCAAGCGATAGTTGTCCGAGCCGGTGGCGTTCTGCCAACGTTCGCTTTGCCGCTCCTGCACCTGGCGCATCCGTATCATGTTATTGCCGATATCTTCCAGACCAAAATCCTGCGCCGTCACGCCCTTGGCGGATCCTTCGGGCCGTCCCGCTTGTTCGGCGGGTACAGGCGGCTGGCCGAGTTCCCGGGTACCCTGGTAGAAGCCATACTGGTTGCCGTCCTGGACCAGCACGGTGGCGGTTCCCTGGATGCCCGTGGCGGTGAAGACACCGCGCAGATCGGTCTCCCCCGAAACAAACCGGTCATTGCGGCTGCCCCGTACCTGGACCTTCACATTCTTGGTGAATTTCGGCGGCTTTCCGGACCGGACATTGACCCGCACGATACCCTGATCCGCGTCTTCCTGCACTTCCAATTCCAACCTGGTGCGGATCACCATGCCGGAAGTCAGCAGTCCGTTTCCGCTCAGGACCACCAGGTACGCGCCGGTCTCCTGGAGGGGAAGATCCAGTTTCTGTTCGTTCCATTCGAACTTTTTCGCCTTATCCACAGGAATAGTCTGCGAAATCGTGGGCTGGATGCCCGACAGGTTGATTTGGGCCATTCGGTCGAGACTGCGTTCACGGAGATAGAAGGCCATCAGGTCAACCTTGTAAACCCGCATGTCGATGGCGTCCAGGTTTTTATGGCGTACGGTCACCGTCGCCGGATCATCGCCCGGGATGACAGTCACGCCGTCGATCTTCAGGCCCTTCACGGTGAGATAGGCGATCGACTGCCCGGCGTCGCCGAAGGCCTGTTTGACGCGTTCGTATTCGGCCAGGGCGCGGTCCAGCTCGCCCGCGGCGTGCAGAATCTTGCCGGACATGAGGATGGCGGTATTAGCCTCGTCGCTCGGTTTTTGCCCGCCGCCTTCCGCCGGATACTTTTGCGTGGCCACCTTTTGCGCGAGTTCCAACGCCGGGGTGTATCGCTCGAGCTGGAAGAGCGCGTAGGCCGCCAGGTAGTCGTAACTGTCAAGATATGGGCTTTGCGGATAGCGCTTGGCAAACGAAGCGGCCAGCCGGGCCACGGTTTCATAATTTTTCTGATCGAGCCACAGGTTGATCAGCGTGTATCCCGCCTCGTCGGCCACCGGATTCTTGGGGTACAACGCCAGGAACGATTGGATCATGCCCACCGCCTCGGCCAGCAGGGCTTTCTTGTCGTTGCCTGACTGAATGAAATCGGGCTGCCGGGCCCAGTCGTCGATGTTTTGATAAATCACGCCGCCCGTGGTGAAGACGGCGGTCTGCACGGAGGGGATGTCGGGATATTCGAGGATCAGCTGCTTGATGTAATCCAGCGCCTCGCGGTACTGACCCACTTCCTGCAAGGTCCCGGTCACCGCCCCTTCCTGGGTGAAGAGGCCGTCCAACAGGGAGCGGTACACATACACCGCGCGTTCCGGCTCGCCGATGGCGCGGTAGGCCTGGGCCAGCTTGGCGATATGCTCGAACTGGATTTCGAACTCCTGATCCCGTTCCTTGATGATTTCGAAGTACCGCACAAGTTCCCGCGCGTCGCCGCCCTGGAGATGGATCTGGAACAACCGGCGCGCGGTTTCGAGGTACGGCTCAGGCCGCAGGGTGACGGTGTTGAACAGTTGGGTCAAGTAGCGTTTGGCCTCCTCGTAACGCTTGTCATCAAAGTTCCGCAGGCCCAGGGTGTAGAGCTCATCCGGCGTGGGATGGTATTCCTCCTTGGGTTGCTTCCCCTCGGGCAGCACTACGATGGTGTTGGAAGCAGTGGCATAAATCGATCCGGGATCCTCCATCACCGTGACGGTGGCCGGGGGAACGCGGTAGGTCCCTGAATAGCGGCCGCGCAGTTGGTATTGGATCGAGAAGTACCGTTGCGGGCCGCGCAGGTAGAAGGTCAACGTGTTGCCTTTCAGGGTGTATTGATCCACCGAACCTTGCAGGGATTCCTTGATGAAGAGAAATCCCGCCGGGATGTGGTCTTCCACCACCACGTAATCCACATCGTTCCTGCCTTCGACGCGCAGCTGCACGTTTACGCGCTCGCCGGGCTGAATCTCTTCCAGTTGATTGGACACGGTGGAGTAGGAGCCTTCCACCACGCCGTAGCCGCGCGGTATGTCTTCCTGTTTGTACATCAGAGGGCCGTGAGTGTATTCGCGCTCCACGACCGTGATCCGGCGGTCCTGGGGCGTCATCCAGTCCTGCGGGCGGGCCTCCTGCTTCGTCCAGCCTTCCAGCACCACGCCGTAGCGGAACCGGCCCTGGCCGCTGAAGGCGAACTCCACCCGGTTATCGGTAGGTTTTATCAACTCCGGATCGATCTCCACTCGCTCATAGGGAAGCACCGAGCGGGTGGTGCGGCGTTGCAGTACATCGTGGCCGTTGACTTTGACGGCCACCGTGTAGGAACTGGTCTCTTCCGCGGCCGACATCAGGTAGGCGGCCAGCGCCTGGAGACGCAACCCGCCATACGATTCCTCACAGACCGGCCAGGGCAACTCGACGGCCAACTTCTCCAGAAACTTCGCCGTCTGTTGCGGTGTGCGCGAGGCGGGAGGCAGCTGGAAATACAGACGGGCGGCCAGGGCCAAGGTTTCATTGGGGCCCGATCCTCCCACTTTGATGACCGGGGTACCGGGGGATGGAGCCGTGCCGGATTCCGCTCCGGACAAGCCGGGCGAGGCGAGAAGATGATCAAGCACCTCGCGGGCCTTCTCGGGGCGTCCCATGTTGAACCAGGTGAGGCCGAGCAGCGCGGCGTCGAAATCGTTCATGCCGGCCAGGTTGCGGTGAATGCGGTTGACAAAGGTGAAGTCCGGCGGCTGGATCACCGACCAGGCGTAGAGGATGCGGGTCTTCTCGTCATCGTTGGCGGTCTGCTGGTAGAGATTCATCAGCTGGTTGATCGCCCGTTCCAGGTTGCCGCCGGGAACCGTGAAGCCCCGGTCCTTGGCCTGGCGCAGCAGCTCGGCGGCGCGGCTGGTGGTGAGAATATCCGGCGCGCCGGACGGCCCGCCGCCCCAAGACCACAGCCCCTGATCGGTTTGCGTGGCCAGGGCGTGCTGGACCGCCGTTTCGATCCGCTGGCGCAGCAGCGTGACGGGAACCTGGCCGGTTTTCTTCAGAGATTCGGCGCATTCCCACGCGGCCAGCGCCCCGAGTCCCTGCTCGATCCGTCCCCGGTTGGAGCGCGGCCCGATGATGGACGACCAGGCGGCTTGCAACAAGGAAACGTCGCCGGTCCCGCCGAGCGTGATCCACATCGTCAGGCGCGAGTAATCCGCTTGCGAAGGCAGAGAAATCGTCTTGACCACGCTCTGCCCGGCGATCCCCGAAACGCCCGCCCGCACCGGAATGCCCCAGGGATAAACGGGGATCGGCTTGACCACCTTGTCATGCTGGTCTTGCGCGAGGCTGGTCAGCGTCAGGGAGGTCTCGCCGATGGTTTCGGCCGCCAGCGCCACTCCTTGCTTGTGCAACACGCCCGCTTCAAGTTCCGCTTCCCATTTCACGGTCTCGGGACGTTCGCCGATGGTCTGGGTGAACACATTTTGCGCCGGGAGTTTGCCAGGCGTGTTGTTGCGGACGATGGCCAACGCGGTAGAGTGGTCGCCCTCGGTCAGGAACGCGGGGGTTTCGAGTTCTACACGGAACGGTTTATCGACAACGATCTTTTCCCTGGCTTGGTTAACCAGGGTGTCCTTGGTGATGGCGCGAACCACTGAGTCCCAGGTAGTGAGCGAATCGGGCAACGGAACGGAGACCGTGGCGTGGCCGTTCGCGTCGGTGATCAAAGAGGCGTTAAAAAAAGCGGTGAGGGGGAAATCGGCGCGTGCCTGGATGGTGGCCGCCAAGCCTTCCGCTCCAAAACCGGCATAACCGAAATAGTACCCTCCGGCGCCGCCCATGCCGTCAACAAAGGCCCGGTCACTACCAGCCGTATGGAATAGACCGCCCATAACGGGCACTCCAGCTGACAACATCACCGGTTCGCCCGCGGCCACTTGCCCAACCGGTTTGCTTTCCTCCAGAGAAATAGCATCTACTTGAATAGCCCCATTCCCATCCATCGGCCGATCATGGAGCATACGCGCTCCTTCCGGCGCCATCGCCGGGGCCATTACCGTAGGCGGAGCTTCGGGAACCACGCCCCGGGCTAGAACCTTCCGCCGCGACTGTTCTTCCTGGTATTTCAACGATTCGATGGATTCCATTTTCTCCCGCACGGCGCGTCCGGCACGCAATCCGGCGCGGGTTTCCTCTTCACCTAGCAACTCGATTTCCGCTCCCGCGCGTTCGGCGAAAATCTCCTCGTTGATAGGCCGGGTGATTCCTTCATACCGGAATCCAGCCGAGGAAGCGGCGGCCAGGAATTGTCCGCCCCCGGCCTGCTCGAAATACGCGGCCAGGTTGTCGAGGCGGTCGGGGAACAAGGCCAGAAAGGCAGAATCAACAAGACCAAGCGAAAATTCCGCCGCCACCGGTTTACCCGTATGATCCCGCGCTGTGATCGTCAGCTCGGCCGTGTCCCGCGGGGCGTAGGTTTTGGCGTTGGGGGTGATAGTTACATCGAGTCCACGCCGCACCTGGAAGCGCACATCCCGGAGGTAATCCTGGTTCTCATGCATCACGGCCAGGGAGACGGTGGCGGTGGGGCTGTAGCGATCGTCAAGTTTCCAGGAGATTTCATTCTTGCCGGGCTTGATACGTTCCACGCGGTATTCGACGATCCCCTCCCGCTCGCCCGTGAACACGCACAAGTTTTCCGGCAGGCGGGAAACGACGGTGAAGGACGCGGTATCCCCCTGCTGATAGCTGGACCGGTCGTTGAGGATAAGCAGCAGGTTGGCGTCGTCCTCGCCGGAGATTTGGACATTCCGCTGGGCGGTGATGGCGGTCCCCCGGCGGTCGCTCCCTTCGGCCAGGATTTGGTAGCGTCCGCCTTTCGTGGCGGTGAACGAAACCGAGGCGGTGCGGTTTTCATCGGCCAATGTGGTGACCTTCTGCCGCGCGACGGTTTCGTATGCCCCTTCCTCGTTGCGGCGCTGCAGGATGATTTGCAGCGGCACGGCAAGGGCTTCGCGTTTTTCATCCCGGCCCCGCGCGCTGACGTTCACCTGGAACGGTTCGTCCACCAGGTAAACATACCGGGTGGTATCGAGGGTGATTGTGAATCCGGTATTCACCAGCGCCAGGTTCTTCTGCTGCTGGATTTGCCGGGAGGGCAGGACGGCCGCCACAGCAAAGACGCATTCCTCGGGCAGGTCCCAGGTTTCAAACTCGAAAGAGGCTTCGCCGTTGGTGTCAGTTACTGCTTCCTGGACTTCGACGGGAAAACCACCGGCCAGGGTGTAGGTGATTCGTTCCCCTTCGAGAGGATTGCCGGAAAAATCGCTTACGCGGATCGTGCCGGTGATCTTGTCGCCATAAAAATATGTAGTCTGGCTGGTTTCGATTTCCACCCGCGCGGTGGGCAGGGTGAATTCCTGCACCTCGAACGTCCACGCGCCCGAAGGCCCCTCTTCCCGGGAGACCGTGATCCGGTACGTGCCGAACGGGGCGGAAGCGTCCAAGGCCAATTCGCCGTTCAGCGTGCCGAATTCGGAGAGTTTGGATTTCTTTGTCAGAATCGGCGTGCCGCGGGAATCGAGGACCGTCACGTCGAATTCATGATCCTGGGGGATGATGTAACGCCCGTCCTGGATTTCGCGGATCATAGCCCGATAACGCACGGTTTCGCCCGGCTGGTAGGCGGCGCGGTCCGAATAGACGAGATAGCGGGGCTGGAGCGAAGTCGCCACGCTGAGATGTTGGATGGGGAGCGTTTCTCCCGCGCAGTGGCCGCGATACGTGGCGAACACCGATAACTGCTGCTTTTCCACCGCGTTCAGGTTTGTTTTATGGAATACGCCGTCGGCGTTGGTTTTGCCCTGGGCGATGATGGTTTGGCCGTCGCTAATCCAAACGTCCGCGCCCTCGATGGCTTTTTCGTTCTTCTGGTCTTCCGCGTACACGAATACTTCGTTCTTGCCTCCCTTAATAACGGCCGCCAGATCGGAAACAAGTACCAACGTGACTGCTTGCAGGGTTTTCGATTCCACCTGCACAATCCACGATCCGGGGCCTGTGACAGGAACCGCGAGATCCTGCTCGATCAACGTATAAGGCTTATATCCTTCCGGCGTGACTTCCCACACCGTTTCAGGCGCGATGAGGTTGACATCCAAATCCTCGATCGAGCGGATGGTATGCCGTGATTGAAAATAGGCTGGCAGGTCAAGCGGATAGAGTTTGCAGGTCAGGCTTTCGATGTTGCGGGAGGTGAGGCGCAGAGCGGGTTTCTCGTTGGTCAGAAACGTCCGTTCGGTGCGCAATGCCAGAAAAATTTCCTGGAGTTGGCGGATCCGCTCCTGCGCGGATCCCTGGAACGGGCCGAACGTGACGTCCTTATACAAATCCAGGGCTTTCTCGTAATCCTTGAGATCTTGTTCGGTGACTTCGGCGATCAAGTAGAGCGCCTCGGAGGCCGTGTCGCTGTTGGGGAAGCGGGTGGCCAGGTCTTTCCAGATGGCCGTGGCTTCCTCAAAATGGCGAAGGCGGCGTTCGTTCTTGCCGAGCAGCAATTGAATGCCGGCAATGCGGGAATCGAGGGGATATTGGGATTGGAAGGTTTCCCATCCCTCGCGGGCGGAGGCGAATCGCCCCAGGACTTCGGCGGGGATCGCTTCCCGGGCGGGATCTTTTTTGTCCGACTGGACAGCGCGCGTCCACCGGGTAAGCGCCTTCTCGGCCTCGCGCTGATCGAATTCCACCTTGCGATAGCGGGTTAAGACGATCATCTGTTGGGCTTCACGCCAATTTTCATCGACAGGATGGTTTTTGAGAAACGCCTCGAACGCGGAGGCGGCCTCATCGAATTTCTGCAATTCGAGCAGGCAACGGGCGATGTGAAATTCGGCGGCCGCCTTCTGTTGCGGCGTGGCCTGGGCGGCGTGGCGGTCCAACAGCGCCTGAAACGCCTGGCGGGCGTTTTCATATTGCCGGCGATGGAAATAGGCCTTGGCTTTATCCAACGCGGCCTGAGAGACTTTTTCATGATCCGAGAACAACAAAATGTAGTCATCGAGGCTCCGGATGCCCAACGCCAGTTCCTTGTCACTCCCGGGTTCGGGAATCCGGTAGGTTTTGGCGATCCGGTAGGCGGCTTCGGCCACGATAGCGGGGCGCTTCGTGACGTCACGGCGTGTGTCGCGCAGTTTCTTCCAGACGCGCCGGGCCTCCAGCGCGTTCCCCATGCGGAAATAGGCCTCACCCCGGTTCAATAGCGCGTCATCGAGATAACCGCCTTCGGGATAGGGGTTTGGGATCTCCGTGTCCGTGACCTTCTGGATTTCCGCCGCCGCGGGCTTCTCCGGGGATTCGTAATAGGTAATTAGATCTCCTAATTTCTGCTGGGCTTCGTTCCATTGTTCCTGCTGAAAATGGGTCATGGCGATCTGGTAGGAGACGCGTTCCCAGCGTTCGCCTTTCGGGAGAATTTCGCGGGCGCGTTCATACAAGAGCCTGGCGCGGTCGTAGTCGGGCGGTTCGCCTTTTTTCTTGGGAGCGAAGAAACGGTCGGCGTGGCGGGTGTAGATCTCGGCGATTTCCGCGCGCCGGGCAAGGGAGAGCAATCCTTGCGCCCCGGCAGCATAGATGGCCTCCGCCTCCGCGAAGCGCTGTAACAGCATGAGGCATTCGGCCTTGCGGTAGGTGGCCTTCACGAACCAGCGCGAGTCCGGATACCCGGTGACCACCTTTTCGTACTGGATCAATGCCGTTTCGTAATCCTCACGGTTGAAAGCGGCGGACGCCAGGAGGAACCACGCATAGGCCTGGTCTTCTTTTTCAGGGAAATCCTCCGGTTTCAGATTCTGTGCGACCCGTTCGAATTGCTGATCGCGGAGGGCTTCTTCCGCGTCCTGGAGCGAATACCCCAATCCATTCAACGGCAGCCACAGAGAAACGAGGGATACGAACAAGGCGGTTAGAAATAAGTGGTGCGGCATGATTTTCCTCCCGAAAACATCCACCTTTGGGTCTATCGACGAATGATCGTGAGATGATTCCGCCACGCGAAATGATCAATTATAAAACGTTTGGGGCCGGAATTGGTTTTATCATGGCTGAAGCACCGGAGCCAAAGCCTCTGGGTGAGCCGGCGGTCCACTGATTTCTATCGAAAACGGCCGATCCGGGATTATCGCCGGGACCGAGGCAACCAATTCCCTCTCCCTCGGAGAGAGGACCAGGGTGAGGGAAGCCCTGAAAGGGTGATATTCATCCTTTCTCCGCGATCGAGGAA
This sequence comes from Candidatus Omnitrophota bacterium, assembly GCA_013177805.1. Lineage (GTDB taxonomy): Bacteria > Hinthialibacterota > Hinthialibacteria > Hinthialibacterales > Hinthialibacteraceae > JABLXU01. Next base: position 32,492 of record JABLXU010000034.1, on the reverse strand, counting down.
ATAGTTACTGTGCTTCTTCCCGTAAGGCGGATCACCCCCGCCTAGCCCAATTCCCTGATTTTTGCGAAGATGATGCCGCCCAGTCATGTCCGATATCAGAAAGGAATGAACCATGTTATCCTTGACCAATAAGCATTTGTGTCTTGCGTGTAAGCATTTGTGTCTTGCGTGGATTGGACTGATGGCGTTTTGCGGAGCCGGGGGATTCATTTCCCCCGCTTGGCCCTCCGATGCCGGAACTTTGCGGGTAGGGTACGCGGATTTGGACATCACCCCCGAGTTGGGCCACACCATGCCGGGGTACTTCGAAGAGCGGCGGGCCACCGGGGTGTTGGACCCCCTGCGGGCCAAGGCATTGGTCCTCACCCAGGGCGGTACCACCCTGGCCATCGTAGCTCTGGATTTGATCTCGATTGAAAAGCCCATCGCGGATGAGATCCGCGGCGCGGTATCACAAAAAACCGGTATCCCAACCGAGCGGATCTTTCTCCACGCGACACACACCCACACCGGTGCCACGGTTTCAGAAATCAAGGATCAACTTCCCGGCCAGGTGACGGAAGTAGTCCAACAAGCTTTGGAGAAGCGGGTGGAAGAATTTCAGGTCACCCTGGGAACTTGCGAAGAACACCGCATTGCTTTCATCCGCCGCTACCTGATGAAGGATGGCACGGTACGCACCAATCCGGGGCGCGGCAATCCCAACATTGTCCGTCCCATCGGGAAAATCGATCCCACCGTGTATGCCATCACGTTCAGCCAAGCGAAAACCATCCTGGCCAGTTATGGCCTGCACCTGGACTGCATTGGCGGTACCCAGTATTCGGCGGATTATCCCTATCACATGACCGAAGCGGTCAAGAAAGAACTGGGCGGCGATTGGAACGTCATCTATCTCAACGCCTGCTGCGGCAACGTCAATCACATCAACATCAACAATCCGAATCAACGCAGCGGGTACGAAGAATCCCGGAGCATCGGCCAAAGGCTGGCGGAAAGCGTGCTCTGGGCGCACCGCAACGGCATGGCCATCCCAGTGGACACGATCGGCGCGAAGGCGGAAAGCGTGCCAACCCCGGCGCGCCGGATCCCTGAGGATCTCCTGAAATGGGCTCAGGAACAGATGGCGGCAGATCCCACGGCGGCCTCCCAACGCCAATTCAACGAGGAAACCCCCAGCCGGATTATTGAACTGGCCCAGGTGCAGGATACTCTCCGGACGGCGGAGATCATCGCACTCCGCGTCGGACCCGTCGGTATCGTGGGTCTGCCGGCCGAGACATTTGTGGAAGTGGGGCAGGATATCAAGATTCACTCCCCGTTCGATCCTACCTTGGTAATCGGCCTGACCGGTGGCAGCATGGGGTATTTGCCTCATCCCCGGGGATACGACGAGGGAGGGTATGAGGGCACCATCGCCTCGGCCCGCAACGCGCGCGAAACCGGAATCCTATGGAGCGATACGGCCTTCCGGCTGTTGAGGGAACTGCTGTCGGGAGAATGACTACGGGCGGCAGGATGAACACTCCATATTTACCGGAATAGTAATTCCGGATCATTGAAAACAGCGGTGCCTTTTCCGCAAAAACGTTGGGGATTTCGAAAATCCGGGAGCTGGATACCCTAAGAAGCCGTTCTGTTTGTGGAACGTTAAATTGAAGAAGGAGACCCCGTGAGTTTGATGCACGTGCCAGAATTGGTTGGGAAGCAGGCTGGCCTTGAGGATACGCTTATTGCACATATCCCACACTGCGCAATTGTTCGAGAAACGGCTCCAGATTCGTGGCTCCCTTTTCGGTGACCGGCGGGAGAGGGGGATAGGCACTGGTATAACGCGGCAAGTGATTTTCCCGGTATTCGGGAGATACCGCTTCCATGAGAACCCGGCCGGGCAGTTCGCGGCTGATTGGTAAATCCAACAAATAAAGAAGGGTAGGTGCGATATCGAGCAGGTTCGCGTTGTCGATTAATGAACCAGGAATTATAGCCGGACCGGAGATTAGGAGAATTCCCCGGGGATCGTGAGTGCCGGAAAACGTCCGGACGAAAAAGAATTGTTCAATCGGAAAAGTTTTATCCTCGATGTGGATAGAATCGTTAATGGCCAGCGGTGATTCCGGGTGCCAACTGAGCGAAAACGTGGTTCGTAAAAGAATCCGGCCTTGCTCATCCCGCTCTACCTCGAAAACGGGCTCGTTTGATTCGGAAAAATGAATCCGGCGGAGGCGTTCGAGCGTGGTTTGTAACATGGGAGGATTGGGAATGACCGGTTCCAGGATGATTTGGCTTTGAATCGTGGACGGCCGGAAAAATGACGCCGCGCCCACAGTTTCCAACAACCGGGGGACATCGGCGAAATAGCGGCGGGGAGCCGCGGGATCGGCTTTCATGCCGTGATCGGAAATCACCACCAAGTGAGTATCCGGGGAAATCGCCGCCTGGATGCGTCCCAGCGCCTGATCGGCTTCTTGGTAATACTCCACAATCACATTTTTCAAGTGAAGATTGGCAGGAAGTTCCAGATGAGGAAAGGCCTCCGGCGTCATGTAATGCCAAAAACGGTGAGCCAGTTTGTCGCTTCCGTACAAAGAGAATGTGGCCACATCAGGCTTGAACCGGCGCAGGAGGGCCAGAAACATGTCGGTTTCCAGCCGCGCCTCGGCAAGCATCCTCGAGGCCAGGTTTTCTTCCTCACTCAGCCCCCAATAGTCCCGCGCGAAGAAGCATGCCAGACCCCGGCACGCCTGGAGCCGGGCGCCTTGGCGGGCGCAATCCAACAGAGAACGCCAAGGATGAACCGGGCCGCCATGGCGGGCCTGGCCGAGTTTCAATTCCTGCACACAAGCATATTCAGATGGCCGAGTCTCGGTGGACCGGGCCATCCAAGAAGGAATGACGAACGAAAAAGAATCATGAACCGGCCAGGTGACCATCCAAGCATACAGTCCTACTTTTAAACCATGCGCGGAGGCGACATCCCAGATCCGGGGCGCCGCTACATTCTGGCGTGTAGCGAAAAATCCTGTGACTCCATGCTTCTCTTGGGGCAATCCGGTGGCAATGGAGGTCCAAAGCGCGGGGGAGTCCATCGGTTCGAGACTTTGGAGGACACCATGTCCTCCGGAATGCATAAGTCTTTGTAAATTAGGCAGTTTCCCATCTTCCAGGAGTGGAAGGATCAGATCCCATGTGGCGCCATCCCATCCCATCACCACCAAGCGGGGCTGAGAAGAAGCCAACCGGGGGGTGTTGTATCCATAAGAAATCGAAAATAGGAATAGATAAGCAGCGAGAACCATTCCTACTTCATACGGAAAGAGGCTTCTGTGGCCAAGCCTCTTGATCCATTCGCTGGCCATCAACGTCAGTCGGGTTGGATGGAGAATTCTTTTGAGGATATAGGCCAACAATCCTCCCGCGGCTATAAAAAGCATGGAGATTAAAATTGTTAAATAAGGCAAACCATCGGCAAATCCAGGATTGAAATAAACCAGATATGCCATGGTTCCCGCCGGCAGTAAAAAGGAGATTAAAAAAAAACAGCGGATTAAGGGAGCCATGAAAAAAATTTTCCTGATTTAGATTATCCTCTAAATCATATCTGATCGAACCAAGGAAAGAAGTGAACAGCCGGGCCCTGCGGAGGATAAGAACAACCTTTTCGATTAATTTGATTTTAATCTATTACTTATCATAGAATTTATCTTTTATGAGATTGTAACAAATCACTCTTCTGAAGTGCTAACCGGCGGGAAAGGCGGCCGGTGCCCGGCGCGGACGTACTCCCGCAGGGCGGCCACGAGAGTCGCGATGAGGTTGGAACCGCGCCGTTTCAAGGCAAGAAGGAATCATCCCGGACGGAGTAAAAGGACGAGGGCATTTCGCTGAACATAACCAAGCAGGACGTGATCGGCCCGCTCAAGAACGGACAACCGCTCGTCAAGGCGCTGGAATAGGCTGCCGGTGTGGATCTGGCAGAAAAGGCCATGAAGGAAGCTCTCGAAGCTGGCAATAAGGAAGGGAGGAGGGTTGTTTGACGGCTGGCGCTTCACCTGCGCCGCGAAGCGCAGCGGAGCGGCGTCGGGTGGAAGCGCGTGTTGGGCGGGCGTCAAATATCTGACCATTTTTCTATTCTCAAATCCCAACCATAGACGAATATCTGAATATCTCTCTGCTCTTTTAACTCGTCTTCGTATGCTGGCATAATACCTGCACAAACAATCGCGCCAGATACTTTTCTATGCGTCTCTTTCTGCAAATCGTTGACATAGGTTCTCACCTGCTGAATTGCATCTCGCCCAACTCGCCCATATTTTACTTCAACCACAAGCCAATTGCTCTGACCATCTTCCAGAAGTAAATCGAGTCTTCCTCCGCCTATGCATTGTTGTTGGTTAGATAACTTTAGACCTTTACCAAGCAGCGCAGGATTATGGGCAATGTATTGTTCAATATCCCTTTCTTGTGTTTCGGCTACTTCTTCAGATGATAATAGGCGGAATTGGCGAGTGTGCTTCTGTTCAGCAATGATCGCATCTAACAACACGTCTATATCTCTGTCCGTCAACTCTCTCCAAGCTCGTGTGGCAGAACCCAATACCTGTGTTTCTGACTTATTGGGTGAAAATCGAATATTAAGAGAGAGTCTCTCGGCAAGGCACCTGTCAAACGGCAATGGCTTTTGGAGAACATGTGTGGTGATAGGGTCGCCGAAAACTAAGACATCATCTTCTCCATTCTCAGGGCGCTTTCCGGCCAAGCATTCTATAATGTGGGGATTATGATATTTGGCTACTAGTGCCTTGTCCTGGCAGGCGACGACCGTATCCAGTACACGGTCAACAACGTAATATGCAGTAATAAATTTCTTGCCGCGTTTGGTGGTATGGAAGAAAATGTAGTCCCCTCTTTTTACATCACGTTTGAGCTTGCGGGCGCGCTGACCGCAATCGCCATAGGTAAATTCATCAAAAGCAGGGTCAGGGTGACTCAACTTAACGTAAGGGATAAGCAAATGCATAAAACCATCTCTCTATTATTCTAGGGGTAGCCCGCCTAACGCCAGAACTGAGCGACGCGGCCGGCCCAGCGCGTCCGCATCGGCAACTGACGTCGCCCGCCCGCGTCCGCTCCAGTGATTTTGTTCTGCATTTCCGCACTGTGGACGAGATCTATTCCAGCGTGCTGATGTTGTTTTCCGGTTTTCTATAGTCCACGAACACGGCCGGGTCGGTGCCGTTCAGATACTCTTCTATATTGGTGTAGCCATCTTTGTCTTTGTCCTGAGGGCCGTCAGACGCATCGTTTGGGTTCAAACCGTGCTTTTTCTCCCATTCATCCGGCATTCCGTCACCATCGCTGTCGGGTGGCGCAGGCAGGCTTTTGAGCTCCGGCCACCCGCCCACGTCCGCCGGAGAGTCAATGATGCCCGTTTTCTTGGACGGATCGGAGAGGCGCGCGTTCCGCTTGTAGGTCGCTCCCTCGTAAGTTGCGTAGCCGCCACGGACTTCGTCCGCAATCCGGGCATCTATGCTATCGCGTCTAGGAAGGGAAGCTCCCGCCTTCGCCAGCACGGCGCAATAGGCCTCCTGCGCGGTCTGCTGGTTGATGGGCAGTGCAGGCCATGGCTTATCCAGCTTGAGCGCCGCCAAAGCAGCTTCTCCTCCTGAAAACTGCACGCCGCCATTCCAGTTGTCAGCGGTGACGGCGTCGTTCCCCTCAACTACATTATCGGCCACATACCATTTTCCGTAATCCTCTACTCCCTTTCGTGAGGACGGGTTGACGATACGGTGCCTCACCTCACCCGGAACGGTTGCCGGCCCCGGCTTGTAGTAGTTGGCCACCATGTTGATGGTAGTAGGGTTGACTTGAGGGGTGTTCGTGTCCGGCCTGTCCCCCTTCTCACCACCATAGGTGCTGTTGCCACCCCAGTTGTAAACGACGTTGTTGCGAAAGTCGTTGAAACCACAGGCCGACGCCCAACGCGGATTACGACTCGCGTGGTGCGCGATCAGGTTGTGATGATAGGTGTTGTAGTTGCCGCCCCAGATGCCGCCAAAGCCATGCACCCCCTTGACGTGACCCGCGTTATACAGGCTTTCGGTGATCATGCACCACTGCACCGTCAGGTTCTCGCAGTGGTAGATCGACATCGTTTCGTCAATGCTCCAACTCGCCGATACGTGATCCACGATGACGTTCTTCTGCCCCCGACCACCGACGGTATCGTGGTCCTTCCCGGATGCCTGGCCCAGTCTCACCCGCAAATAGCGGACGATGACTTCGCTGGCATCGATGATCAGGGGATAATCTTTGAGACAGATGCCGTCTCCGGGAGCGGTTTGCCCGGCGATGGTGATGTACGGATTGCTGATCTTGAGGGGGCTTTTAAGGACGATGGCGCCCGACACACGAAACACCACGATGCGCGGCCCCTTGCTCGTGCAGGCTTCGCGCAAGCTGCCCGGCCCCGCATCGTTCAGGTTCGTGACAGCGATCACTTTGCCGCCGCGTCCTCCGATTGTCACTGAACCGTAGCCTTCGGCACCGGGGAACGCCGGCACTTTCGCGGGCGAGACGTCTGACGAGATCCCCTGAGCGGTGGCGACAAGAACCACTTTTGTCATGGCGCTACCAAGCGCGAATAAGCCGATCATCAATGTGTGCTTGAGGTATGTACTCATAGTGTGGCGCGCAGTTGTGCACGCTCGTAGTTTTTGTAGAACGGCACCGAGCTCAGCCGCCGCGAAGCGGTCGGCTGCAGCGAGTCGTTAGGACGTTTGTTTCTCGGCCTTCTTTAAGCTATATCTCGGCCCAGATTCGCGGATGGCAGGTAGCTCGTCCAACCATGATAAGTCTCTTCCGATGACTAATTCCCTCATTATAGCGTGATGAGTATTTTTCATCGGAATCAGACGCATCTGAAACCTATGCCTACGTGCCATTTCCTTCACTTCTTCTGCCTCATCGTATGTCATCAGAAAATCGCCCACGAGTGACTCGCATATTGCAAAGAGATATTCATGATCAATCTGATGATATTTATAGAGCCGCTTACCTGCCTTCTTTCCACCGGCAGTATAGGGAGGATCAATGAAATAGATTGCATCCTCATGGCTGGCAAACTCCATCATCACCTTCAATCCATCATCGCAACGGAAATCAATCCTGCTCACAATATGATTAAGATTGATGACCCTCTGGGCGAGCGTCTTCGGATACCAACGAGAGCTGATTCCTTTTCCGTTCTCTCCGCGCCTTATGAACCGAGAGCCTTCAGCAAGTATCCCCCCATGCAGCGTTCGGTTCTTCAGAATTATCTGAAATGCCTTCTCTCTCCTCGTCGCCGGAATTTTCCGGAGCTCTTCTTCGACGGCTTCTCTCGTCATCGTGAACGTCAAGATTCGATTAGCCAGCCACTCCGCATCACCGTTTACGATGGTTTCCCAGACCGCCGCTACTTCATCGTCCAATTCGACCATGACTGCCTTTTCAACCAAATTCTCAAAGATGGCAGTAAGGCTGATGATCCCGCCGCCGGCGAACGGCTCAACCAGAATACGCGGCTTGCTTTTCAGGCTAGCTATCCAGCGTCGGAATGTCGGTACAAACCATGTCTTTCCACCGGGGTAGCGGAAAGGACTTCGCTGTGGGACTGACGCGACATTCACCGGGCGTGGTAAAGCTATTTCCTCGGAAAGTTCCGAAAACAACGAGAGCTGTCTCTGTGTAGCCATGGTCAAAACGGCCTCTCGATAATTTGGTTCGTCGGCGAAGTTTCCAGTTGCTCGTCGAGCTTTTCCTGAAGCAGCTTGATGAAATCTTCCATTCTCCCGGGCAACGGTGTCGTAATAGAAAGCAAAGCAGGCTCAAATTCAGTAAAAACCTCATCTACCTTCGTCAGATAGTATCGCCCAGGCCCATGACCCCCTTCTGCACGCATTTTCAGATCATAGATGAGCCAGGCAATATCGGCCTCATCCTTTGGGGCTTGTTTCAGGGTGGGCAGAGTAGCAAAGAAGCTCCTATTCAGAGCCACAGCGATTTTCTTTTTCCAGCTATGCAAAATTCCACCCTTGTAAAGGAGTTGGGGGACGAGTCTCTTTCGAGAAGATGAAAGGTAATCAGGACGAGGATAGTTCGGCTCGCTGGACCAATCCATCGAAGCCCTGCTTTGCGGATCGCCCATGTAATACTCGAATGGTTCACGGACATTGCCGGAAATATAGACAGCCTGAATCTCAAGGGCGCCGAAATCAATAACCTTGCCCCTATCGTCATAGGCGACGAGAACTACGTCGATGTTTCCAGCGGACTTGCCATGAGCATCGTTTAATCGCACTTCAGTGAGAGATGTCCACCGTGTTCCCTCATCAAAATAGAAAGCTGCAGCATGGTCAGCAATAATCCAGTCCTGACGAAATCTGATGGGGCAGGTAATGACAGGCTCGTTTTCATGATAGATGCTGCACACGCCAAGTGGATTCTTTGCCTTGTCCTTTGTGCAATTCGGAACCTTGTTGTTGAAGGGGCAGAGACGAAGAGAACGGTACCGTCTCGCCATGTCGGTTCGATCAGTGATCAGGTGACCGAAGACCTCTGCCAATGGCTGTCCACTATGACTCATGTAGCTTCTTCCTCGTCTAACGTCCTAACGGTTGAACTCAGCGGTGGCGTTTTACGCCGTCCGCTGGAGTGATTTGTTAGATGTTTAATATTGACTTTGTATAACCAAGCTATTTGCCATAAGGTGAAAAAGTGGCGCAAACTTTGAGATATTGGTTTTCAGTGCATCCTCTGTATCGTCAGGTAATTTTGCAACCTGACATTGTAAAAAAATCATGTAATTCTTGTATATGGCGATATACATCCTGTTGTACATCGTCACTGTGAGGTCTAGACGCTGTTCGTCACCTATAAACTCAAGCATCGCTCCTGGCCAGCCATCCAACACCACCCTTTTAGTGGTTATGTTACGGACATTGGCAATGCCCATACCATTCGCCATCTCTCTAAGACTACTTTCTGAAAACACTTCCGAGGCTAACTCCTTACTTCCTTCAAGTGTCTTAAGAGCTTTGATCTCTTCACGTGTTAATTCTCCTTGCGCTTCTTTTACGAGGTCTTGTGTCATTATCAACGCACAAGCAGGCCCTCTTCCGTTATTGCTACTGAAAAACTGAATGATGTTAGGTCTATTTCCCTCACGCAATGACCAGCTTTTAGGATACTCAATCTGTAAATCTAACCCCTTGGCCTTACGATGCCCCTTTGTGCGGTATTTTTTCTTAAATCCACGAGTTAACTCATCAGCAGGTCTTTCTTCAAACTGATAATTCAAAAGGGTTTCGAGCATTGGAGAAGGTATTTCCCCTTTTGCTCTTGACTCTACCTCATCAAGAAATTGTGCGGCAATATCTTGACTTATTTGTTGAGACATGAGGGTAGACTCAAGCTGCTTTTCCATCGCTGCGACATATTCCGGATATTTATCCTTAAGGAGACCTCTCAGCGTTTTTTCAATGTTCTTTTCAGCAATTCCAAAGGTAAATTTGAATTCAAGATCTGCCTTTTGGACGCGCAAAGATAATGCGGGGTATTCAACCTTGATGCGATTTAGGCTGAAACGTTGCCCCATGATAAAGCCCAATGTCTTGCTAAGGTCAATATAAAGAGGTTCTTTGGTTGCCTGGGCAAACGTGTTTTGCACAAAAGCAATAGTGAGCATCATAAAGATGTCTAAAACTAATAGGCAATGCCTTCTCATTATGTTATGTCTCCTTTCACATCTAACGACCAAGCTCACCGGCGGCAATGGAGCGCAGCGGAATTGCCGTCCGGTGCAGCGTATGGTTAGGCATTTTGTCTTAGGCCCTTAGCCCACCGCTAGTCCAAGCATCATGAGGAAGATTATGCCAACAAGCGATACGGCTGAGAACACCGTACCCAAGATAGCAAAGATCTTCTTTCGCTCCTTCTGCAAGAGCCCACCGATACCCAGACCAAGTGCTATAAGCGCCCCGCCCATAAAGGCGAACAGAAAAAGGCCAACCATAACAGCAGAATGTTCATCTATGCCCCCCGGCGTAGATGCCTCCATAACACCCGCGATTACGATGAGCAGGAAAAGAAAAATACCTGAGACGATGCTTGTAATGAATGATGCAACCCCAAGCCCTGAGTGCTTTTGATCTTCCATTGTTTCTCCTTATTTGTTGATGCCTAACGCCGCCATAAACGGCGACAGAGCGGAGCGCCTCTTGCGCATAAAATGGCGAAGCCATGCGCAAGAGGCGCGGAGTCTCTGACGTCCGTTTTGATGGCTTTGTTAGGCCATTTTTGCTCGCTCCGCGACAGCAGCATCAGGTGTCTCTGCTTGAGCCGAAGACAGAAGCTCATAGCCTCGTTTAGATAGATTCTCTTCACGCCACTTATTCCCCTTAAAGGCTGGAACCAGCCACAAAGCAAAGTAGCCAGCTGCAAGAATCAAATAAACGAGAGCTTGTGCCCCGCTTTCCTGTGATTGATCTGTGACAGCCTCAATCAGCGAGAGCCCCACATACATCGCGAACCATAAGCCTGCCAGCCCCCATAGCTTTTTTACCAACATCCAAATGATCCCGAAAAAAAAGGCGGGCCATGAGAAGCCGACCTTTACTGCTTCAAAGCCTTGAGTTGGATGTTTGTAAATGTTGAATGTCTTCATGTGATTTCCTTTTTGTGTTTGAGTAGGCCTAACAATGATTATACAGCCTGTATAAAACGGCAAACGCAGACTATTGCTTTCTGTATAAGAAGTTGCCGTCTCTTCTTTCGTTCTCGCATAAAGCCTTGCATGCCAACGGTATAGCCTCCAACTCTCGTAAAGAGTGGTCCGGCTTATACAGTCTGCATAAACCGGACTACAGCCCATCCATGGGGCTGCGGACTCCGTGGCCTCCTTTGTTCAATATATGCGTGTAAATCATCGTCGTACTGACGTCCTTATGGCCCAGCAACTCCTGAATCGTGCGGATATCATAGCCCGATTCAAGGAGATGCGTCGCGAATGAATGCCGGAATGTATGGCACGTTACGCATTTGGCCAGCCCCGCCTTTCTTGTCGCGCCGTTGACCGCCTTCTGGATGATCGTTTCATGAACATGATGGCGTCCCTCTTCGCCGGTCTTCGTGTTCTTCCAGCGGGTTTCCTGGGGAAAGACCCACTGCCAGCGCCAATCCTTCGGGGCGTTCGGGTATTTGCGGTCGAGGGCGCCGGGGAGCAGGACGCACCCCCAGCCGTCGGCCAGATCGCGTTCGTGAATGGCTTTAACGGTCTTGAGATGCTCCTGCAGCGGAGTCTTGAGCGACGCGGGCAGCATGGTGATCCGGTCCTTGGCACCCTTGCCGTCGCGGACGAGGATTTCGTTGCGCGAGAAGTCAATGTCTTGGACCCGCAGGCGAAGGCATTCCATGAGTCTCAGCCCCGCGCCATACATCAACGAGGCCATGAGCCATTTGTCGCCGGAAAGGTTCGCGAGCACGGCCTTGACTTCATCGCGGGTCATGACGACGGGCAGGCGTACGGGCTTGCGGGCGCGGATAACTTCGCCCAGGTCTCCGATTTCACGGCCGAGGACATGGCGATAGAGGAACAGCAACGCCGAGAGCGCCTGGTTCTGCGTCGAGGCGGCGACCTTCTCCTTGACCGCCAGGTGGGTCAGGAAGGAGTTGATCTCCGGTTCGGCCATTTCGGCGGGATGGCGCACTTTGTGAAAGAAGATGTACCGCTTGACCCAGTGGCAATAGGTCTGCTCCGTGCGGGGGCTGTAGTGCCGCGAACGCAACGCTTCTCGCAATTGGTCGATAAGTTTGGGAGGACGGGAGAAACTCGCCGGATTATCCACCTCGGGTGGTGGCGACCCCCTCTCTATCTTGAAAGGGCCTCCCCTCTCGCTCGTTTGCGTGCCTGATGTCATCGGGTTTTATCCTCAGTCCATGCCAGCTTCCCCGACTTCAACCACTTATCGAGTTCCCTCGCATCGAATCGCCATTGCCGTCCGCCCTTGTGGGTGGATAGTTTGCCGTCCTGGGCCAGCTTATAGACGGCCGATCTCCCAATCTTCAGGGATTGCGCCGCTTCAATGACCGTCAACCGCTTGGTTTCCATCAATCGCACTTTCAAGCACGTCCACTTGCACATTGAGTAATATTGAGTAAATTACTACAAGCGTATTCCTTTTTCAAGTCCTGATTTCATTTTTTCCAATCCCCCAAAGTGGCCCCCCTTCCGACATTTCTAGACGTGTTCCGGCAAATATCACCGCAACAATGCTTTCCGCCTGATCCCGGGATTCACTCTGGGCACGGGCCGGCCGCTATCTCTCTGATGGTATCGCTTTGGTATCGCGGGATTTTTTACAAGGCGGGAAACAGGAATGTAACTTCAATATTTTCAATGGTCGGGGCGACTGGATTCGAACCAGCGACCACCTGAACCCCATTCAGGTACGCTACCAGACTGCGCTACGCCCCGACACCTTCTTCTTCACGTTTTTTATTTAACGTGCTTTCCTATTCTAATCAACCGCCGTGAAAAGGCTAGCCCTGTTTTCGCTGAAAAATCTCTCTGGGAAATTTCATCAAGGGACCTGGTTTTTTCACCTGTCGGTTGAGGAGGGGCTAGTCATGAGTTCCCCTCTTTCCTTTAATGCCTTTCGTCTTTTCAATACAATAGTAGCATGAGTTTTGCGAGATGGGGACCTCCCTAAGTCCGGGGAAGAGGCGTTAAAAGCCCCCCAATCATCGGCCAAGGAGAAAAAGACATGGAACTCGATCGGAGAGAATTTATCAGCACGGCGGGACTGGGTCTGGCCGCCGCCGGCATGTTTGGATCCACGGCGTTCGCGGCGGACGCGCCGAAAACGGTGAAGGTGGGAATATGTGATTGGAACCTGGGAGGCGCATGCAATCCGGATTTAATTCCCCGGGCCAAGGAAGCGCATCTGGACGGCATCCAGGTCAGCGTGGGCACCAATCCCGATAACATCCCCCTGCGCCATGCCGAGGTGCGGAATAAGTATATCGAGTTGGGCAAGCAATATGGGATCGAATTTCATTCCGTGGCGGCTGGGGGTATCTTGAATGAGATTCCCCTGGCATCAGAGCCGCAGTCGGCGGTGTATGTGATCGACGCCGTAGAAGCGGCAGCCGCGTTGGGAGCCCAAAACATTCTGATCGCCTTTTTTGGGAACGGCGATCTCCGGCTGCGGGACGCCCGCGGCCGGTTCCGGAATATCAGCGACGGGCCGTTCAAGGAATACGAGTTGGATGCCCGGGGCGTGACCCGGGTGGTCGAGGTGCTGAAGCAAATCGTGCCGCGCGCCGAGGATCTGGGTGTGGCGCTGGGACTCGAGAACACCCTGACCGCCAAGCAAAACCTGGAGATCATCGAGCGGATCGGTTCGAGCCTGGTTCAGGTGTATTACGATGTCGGCAATTCCACCAGCAACGGCTACGACGTGCCCACCGAAATTCGACTGTTGGGCAAGGACCGGATTTGTGAAATTCACCTCAAGGACAACGGCAAGGACGTCCAGGTGCTGACTTCACCCAACGTCGAGGTGAAATGGGAGGAATCCGCCCAGGCGTGCAAGGAAATCGGCTACGACAAGTGGTATGTGCTCGAGGAGAGCGGCCGGGAAAAGCGGTTCATTGAAGACACGCAAGCCAATGTGGCGTTCGCCAAGAAATTGTTTTCTTGAGACGGACTCGTCTTCAATAGAACACGAAATAATAGGACTTGATCCGTTCCAAAAGTTCATCGGCCTCAGGAAGGTGGCCGGGGGAGTGGGGTTTTGACTCAAAACGGCCAGCAGAGGGGAGTCAAACCGATCACGGTTACACCCACGAGGATTCCTAGAGGGATGCCGATCTTCATGTAATCCGTAAAGTGATACCCCCCCGGTCCATAGACCATCAGGTTGGTCTGATACCCGATGGGCGTGGCGAAGCTGGCGGAGGCGGCCATCATGATCACCACGGCAAAGGGCATGAAATTCACGCCCAGGTCCCGCGCCGTGGACATCGCGATGGGAAACACCAGCACGGCGGCGGCGTTGTTGGTGATCAGTTCGGTGAACAGAATGGTCACCAGGTAGACCAACGCCAGACTGATCCAGGGACTGTTGCCGGCCAGCGAAATCAGCCCGTGACCCACCGTGTGAGCGAGTCCGGACTTCTCCAGCGCGTTGCCCAGCGCGAACGAGGCGGCGATGACCATCAGGACCTGCCAGTCCACGCTGCGGCGCGCGGTGGAGACTTTGCAACACTGGGTGATCAACATCAGCCCGGCGGCCAGCATCGCGGCCTTGAGCATGGAGAGCCAGCCGAAGGTGACGCATACCACCATGCCGGCCAGAATTCCCATGGCGATGTACGACCGCTCGTGCCGGAGGGGATGGGAATCCTCCACCCGGCTGATCAAGTAAAAATCCCGCGAGTTTTTCTGTTGTTCCAAAAACGAGGGATGGGCTTCGAGCAAGAGCGTATCCCCCGGCTGCAAGATGATGTCGCCGATCTTCTTGTGGATCCGCTTGCCATGACGGGCCACGGCAATGACTACCGCGTTGTATTGATTGCGAAACCGTCCGTCCCGGATGGTCCGCCCCACCAGGGCGCAACTGCTGGAGACCACGGTTTCGATCAGGCAGCGGTCCGGCCGGGGAGAATCCAGTTTGAAGACCTGGTTGGTCGCCGGTTTCAGACCCCGGATGCGCTGCAGATCCACCACCGATTCCACAATGCCGCAAAACACCAGCCGGTCGTTGATTTTCAGCCGTTCCTGAGGTGACACGGCGGGAAGTATCCGCCCCTCACGCTCGACCTCAATCAAAAACATGCCCGTCAGATTGCGCAGGCCGGCTTCTTCGATGCTTTTGCCGTCCAGTGGGCTGTCCGGCTCCACGATCATTTCCACGGTGTATTCGCGGGGATCAGACAAGGCGGTAAAAGCGGGCTCCCGGTTGGGGAGCCATTTCCGCCCGAACAGGAGAATGTAAAAGAATCCCAAGACCGCCACGGGCAATCCTACTTGGGTAATTTCGAACATATGCAATTCGGGAAATCCACTTTTCAACAATAAACCGTATACCACGAGGTTTGTGCTGGTGCCGATCAACGTGCACACGCCGCCCAGGATCGAGGCATAACTCAAGGGAATCAGCAACTGCGATACCGGCAACCGGTAGTTCTTCGCCCATTCTTTCACCGCGGGAATCAGCATGGCCACCACGGGTGTGTTGTTTAAAAAAGCGCTCATGGCGATAACGGGCGGCATCAAACGGGCTTGGGCCGCCAACGTCGACCGCGGGCGGCCCAGGCACTTTTCAACCAGCCAACTGATCCCCCCCGTTTCCCGCAAGCCCGCCACGACAACATACAATACACCCACGGTCACCATGCCCTCGTTGGCCAGTCCTCCCAGGGCCTCTTCGGGTGTTAACACATTGAAAACCAGCAGCAGGGTGACTCCTCCCAGGAGAATCACATCCGGACCGGTCCGGGTGGAAATCAGCATCCCCATCTGAAACAAAATGATCCCTAACGTAAACCATGCTTCCCAGGTCATTCGCGCTCCCTAAGGCCGGATGGAGTAGGCTGATTGGAACGGCCGCCGATGGATCCCGTTTGAAAAAACCACCCCACGGAAAGATAAAACCATTCCACGGTGAGGCAAGCCTATCGGCCTTGGATGGAGATTCGCAGGGCTTGGAGTATCCCCATGACGGTGTCGTATTCGGCCGTGGTCAAGGCGAGGCGTTGGAGGAGAAACCGGAGCGTTTCCACTTGGTGTTCCCGCCGTCCGGATTTGAAAAATGAGGTGGAATTCAGAATCTCCACCGCGTTTTGCATAATCCGTTCAAGATCGCCCTGAGTGGCTGGCGTGTCCTTCCGCGAGAGGGATGAAAGGCTGGAGACTTCAGGAAGACGAGAGGCTTTTGAGAGTTCATATAGTACAACGGTCACAGCTTGAGCAAGATTCAGGCTGAGCGTTTTCGCCCGGGTGGGAATCCGGACGATATCGTGGCAGAGATGGCGTTCCGCGTTGGACAGGCCATAATCCTCGGGGCCGAACACCAGGGCGGTTTTCCGGGGAGTGGAATCCGCCTGGAGTTGACCGGCCCACCCGGGCAGATCCCACTGCGCGCGGGGAAAAACATACCCGCGCCGGGAGAAGCCGGCCACCCGGTGGCAATCCGCCAGGCATTCTTTTAGCGAAGGATAGATGCGGGCCTGTTCGATGAGTTCACCAGCCCCGCTGGCGGTTTTGCAGGCCGCGCCGCGTTCCTCCCACGAAAAACCTGGATCCACCAGGAGCAAATTGTCGAAACCAAATGCCTTCATGGACCGGGCTGCCGCGCCCACGTTCTCGGGAATCCGGGGCCGGACGAGGACGACATGGAAAAGGGACGGAGAGAGAACCATGTTTTTTTGATGAGGGAGCCAGAGAATTTCTTGTTTTTCTCGAGCATTTCGCCTCATTCTATCTGGATTTATGGATCCGATGGATGGTTCTAGATCAATGCCACGGGAGTGGATTTGTAAAACATAACGTCAGGAGAGGTGATGAGACGATATTCGATTTCCCGAAGAGTTCTATTGCATTGTAATAATAATGTGTCTATATCAATCCTTACGTAAGTATCCCGGCATTACATGGTCATATGGCTTAGCTTGGGATGCCGGAAAAAGCTTTGAATCTGCTGAGGCCGTTTTTGCATTGGGTACAGCCAGAAAACTACATGGCCTTTCCATTCCTCCAGGGTGGCGCACACGACCCGGGCGAGGCGTGATGCTTCAAATGGTTCCACTCCCATTCATCCGGATTCAACTCGGGGCTGTAGGGCGGCAGGAGAAACAACCGCAGCCGGCCGGGACTTCGCTCAGGCGGACCTGGAATTCCCGCCGGATCAATTCGCGGATCAGGGGTAAGGTCCAGAGCGCGAAGGAGAAGTCGAGTTGCGTGGGATCGTGGTCCGCGATGAGGCGGTAGAGTTTTGGCCGCTGCGGGCCGGTCAGTTTGGGCGGACGGCGGGGATGGGTTTGGAACGCAGGCCGTTCAGGCCGTGTTCGCGGTAGATCGCCAGCCAGACGTAAATGCTGGACCGGTGGAAGCCCAACGGCTGGTCGACGGCTTCTGGGCTTTCGCCGGCTTCCACCCGTTGCACAGCGAGGAGGCGGAGTGCCTCGCGGGCCTGGCGATTCAGTTTGCGTCCGTTCCAGTTCTTCCATGCGCTTGCATTCTCCAAAAAAGGTTTTCTAGTGAATGTCAAGTAATTTATGAAAGTCTCAATATGTTGTAACCGGTTTATTTGATAGATGTTATACCTTGGCGTGACGCCGCCCCCGGGAGTCGAAGTACGGCTGGTGGCCTTGTCGTAGGTGTACGAGCGCGAGACGCTGTACAATCCCGCCGTTGTATGTTTCGGAGGTTTTCCGCCTACGCGTCGTAGCCCGCCCCCAGGATCGCCGTGCGCGACAGCGTGCCCGGGCCTTGCCCCATTCCGCCAACTCGGCTCCGTCGGCAAAGGTGGGTCCGAATTCGGTGTTCACCCGGACCCCAATCACCGGCTCCGGCTTGCGGCCCATCATTTCGCCCATGATCTGAAGTGCCCGGTCGAGTCCGCTCTCCAGCACGTGCTGGGTGGCGGTTGAGCCGCCCGGCCGGCGGATTCGCAGCTCGGAACCCATGACGCGCATCTGGTTCTCCAGATTTTCGAGATTCTTGAGGCCAACTTCGGCCCCCTTGCCGGGTGTCTCCAGGAGGGAGGCCTTGGCTTCAGTGTTGCTGTCGACGATGGCCGGGTTCGGCCCGATGACCACCGCCTTTCGCGGGTCGAAGCCGAAGAACACATACGTGGGCACCTGGGTCTTGTGGTTCTCATGGAGGCGGCCATGGATGCGTACCCGCCATTGGCCTATTTGGTTGTGTATGGGCACGCCGGCCGGGGCGGGAGCAATAAAATAGGTCTTGACCCAGTTGTGCCCCTTGCCGTAAGGATTGCACATCGCCCTAAACCGTGCGCGTCACCCGGGAATCCGAGGACTGGTTCCAGGTCTTCACGGCCTCGTAGCACTCGTTCGTAGCCGGCTGACGCTCTCCTCCCACCCGATCCAGCGGTACTTATGGCCGTGGTAGTCATCGGGACGGGCATCAGGAGGACGTTGCGGTACTCCCCTGCCGGTGCGTATTCTTGGCGGTCCTGCTCGCCGAGGCGCAGCTGGCTCTCCCCGATGAAAATGGGGACGTTCCCTTTCTGGGCCAGATGCCATTTCTGCCGGCGGAGGGCGACATTCTCTTCCAGACGGCCGCATTCCAGGGCATCGGCCACCGCCAGGCGTTTTTTTCATTATATAAATATGCTAGATTTGATGACGGTTCCTTGCTTCGTTTTGCGATTGAATGATTGTGAGGAGGCATACGGATTGCCATAATGGCATAGTACATCGTATAATATATATACACCGAATAATATCATCTCCGCTGCTTGGCTCTTGGTGGAAGGGAGAGAGGAGGGGATTGTGTGATTAGCCGAGTGTGGGAAGGCAAACGTGGTTATCGAAGATGATAAAGAACCGATCCTCACCAGAGAAGAGTTCAATCCGATGACTGCCAGCAACGAAAAAACACTCGAAATCCGCTCAAAGAGTCGCGAGACTCAAAAAATTCCTACGGAGAAAGGCAAATCTGCGTTCCCGCCTCCCCGGACTCCCAAGAAAAGCGGTCTGAAAAAGGTTTCTGCATCTTCCCGAACCGTTTCTCCTCCCAAAAACCGGACCGAAACCACCACAAGACCTTTGCTCAAACAGGATAGTTCGAAGGCGGGTAGCGTTAAAAAACAATCCCACCCATTGCCTAAATCCGTCAAATCCCCGGTTGCCGTCCTAGCGGTTTCTCAAACGAAAACGAAAGAAAAACCGGCGCTTAAAGGTGGAACGAAATCACATCCCAAAACGGAAGCGAAACCGGCGGCCCAGATCCACGAAAGAAATCAAAAGAAACAAAAAAAATTGGAACTGGCCGTTTCCGCCCCGGTGAAAGAACGGACCCAATCCAAAAAACCCCCATCGGATAAGCCCCAAGGCAGATCGAGCCTCCAAACGGCAAAGAAGGGCAAAGCGCCGGTGAAACTTACGTCGACCAAGAAAAAAACCTCCCGCGCGCCGCTGGAATTCCCAACCACCCGGTGGGGAACGGACAGCATCATCAGTTTTGAGGCGACGGAACACTCCCCGCCCTTGGAATTGACCAGTATTGTCGGCGGATTTATTTTTCATGAAGGGAAATTGGTCTTGGCCAATATCCCTGGGCGGGGGTGGGAAATCGTCGGCGGCCGGATCGATATCGGCGAGTCGCCTGAGGATACCTTCCGGAGAGAGGCAATGAACCAAGTGGGGGTGACCCTTTCGCACATCAAAATGATCGGCGTCGTCCGGATCGAACACAGAGGTCCAGAACCGCCGAATTGTCCTTACCCTTATCCCATCGGCTATGGTGTTCAGTTTATCGGCATCGTGGACCGGATGCATCCCTTCAGTGGAAACGAAGACTCATTAGGCCGATCCCTGATCTCGCCCGAAGGATTCAAAGAGCATTACTACGATTGGAACGAGTATTACGAGGCTGTCTTCAACTACGCGTATTCCGTCTATCTCAAATGGCGTAAAAAATTGAAGTTATAAACTAGTTTCCCATTCTTTCCCCTGCCTGCCGCCGGTTTTCTCTTCCCCGGACCGTGTTTTCTTTGGGAAGAATGCCCTTTATTATGCGTTCTCGTCTCTTGGCGTGTGTTCCATTCCTTATTCTATCCGCGCCTTTATTAGGAACCGCCATTCAACAGCCCAGGCGGGCGGCTTCAAGCGTAATTCAATGCTGGGTAAATCCCAGAATATTCCTGACCGTATGCCTTTCTTCCGCGAAATCCGTGTATTCCTTCACAAAGGATTGCTCTATAGCTATTTAAGAATTTTGGGATATTTGATAGAATATCTTCATGAATCAGACTCATGAATCGCACGTTGACGAAAAATGAGAAAAATGGAATGATAAATGGCCTGAATGGGTCAAGTTATCCCTCAGTCAGGATTTTGTCCCGTGTCAGGGAACGAGATTCCAGATGCAGAAACGGAACGCGCATGTTGGCGGATCGATTCATAACAAAATAAAATACATACTTAAAAGAAAAAAATAATTTCTACAAATTATCGAGGTGACAGGTCAGTGGAAAGCAACCGAAGACAATTCTTGACATCCTGCGCGGCGGCCGGGTTGGGGATGAACCTGCCCGGGTGGTTTTCAAACGAGGCATTCGCGGCGGATCAACCGCAAATGAGTATCGCCCGGTATAAAGAATCGCCTACGGAGAAGGATGCGATCCAGGAAGAGGCGGAAAAACTGACCCGTGCGGCGATCGACGCCTTGGGTGGTATGGCCCGCTTCATCTCCAAGGGCGATGTGGTATGGGTGAAACCCAATATTGGATGGGACCGCCCGGCCGAACTGGCGGCCAATACCAATCCGGACGTGGTCGCCACGTTGGTCAAAATGTGTTACGAAGCCGGGGCCAAGCAGGTGCATGTCAGTGACAACACCTGCAACGACCAAAAACGGACTTTTGTCCGCAGCGGCATCCAAAAGGCGGCGGAAGAAGCCGGCGCGCGGGTGTATTTTCTTGATCCCCGCAAATATAAAAAAATGGCGATCAACGGCAAGACCATCAAGGAGTGGGAAATTTACGCCGATATGGTCGAAGCGGACAAACTGATTAATGTGCCCATCGTCAAGCATCATGGCTTGTGTGAGGTCACATTGAGCATGAAAAATCTCATGGGGGTTATCGGGGGCGCCCGGAACCGGTATCACCAGGACATCGATAATTCTTTACCCGATTTGGCAGCCTTTGTTAAACCGGACCTGGTGGTTCTCGATGCCATCCGCGTCTTGACCCGCAACGGCCCGGTGGGAGGCAATCCTTCCGATGTCGCCCGCAAGGACCTGGTCGCGGCGGGCACCGACCAAGTGGCCCTGGACGCCTTCGGAGCCACCTTACTGGGTCATAAGCCCGAAGACATCGGCCACATCAAGGAAGCCGCCGTCCGTGGTTTGGGTACGCTGGATTACGCGTCGCTGTCTCCGAAAGAACTTACTGTTTAAGCATCATGGCGAAAGCAAAGAACAAAACCAGCTGGATCGTTTGGATCCGGTACGGCGTTCAGACTTTTTTTCTCTTACTGTTCTTCTATCTATTCCTGGAGACGGTGTACCACCCGTTCAATGAAGTGGGCGGGTGGACGACTTTCTTTTTCGACATCGATCCGCTGGTCTTGTTGAATACCTGGCTGGCTACGCACGCGGTCCCGGCGATTTTGGGACTCTCCCTGATTACCTTGGCCGTCACGGTCGTGTTCGGGCGCTGGTTTTGCGGCTGGATCTGCCCGTTCGGTACGTTTAATAACCTGTTGGCGTCTCTGCGGTCCCGGCGGCGGAAAATCCGCATCGATCAGGGCCGTTATCATCCGGGGCAGAAAGTCAAATATTATCTGCTGACCAGTCTGATCGTGGCAGGCATTCTGGGAGTCAACGCCATCGGGTATTTCGATCCCTTCTCGTTTTTCTACCGCTCCTTGGCAACGGCGATATATCCCGCGGTGAACTGGGGGCTGCAAACCTGGTTCACGTGGATCTATAACACCGATCCCGGCGTGGGGCCGCTCCGGGTGACCATGGTTACGGAACCGGTGTACGAGGTGCTCCGGACTTATTTCTTGGCCTTGGAGCAGCCGGTGTACCTGGGAAGCCTGCTGATAGGGCTGTTATTCATCGGCATCGTGGGTTTGAATTTTTACCGTCCGCGGTTCTGGTGCCGGTACCTCTGCCCGCTGGGTGCCTTGCTGGGCGTAGCCGGGAAAAATCCCATCGTACGCCTGACGAAGGACCAGGAAATGTGCAACGACTGCCAGTTATGCCTCGTGGATTGTCAAGGAGCGGCCGAACCGCAGTCTTTGCACGGCTGGAAACCCTCGGAATGCTTTTATTGCTGGAATTGCCGCGACGCGTGCGGCAGCCAGGCGCTTGAGTTCACTATCGCCATGCCCAACCGGGAGGATCCATCATGAACGCCTTCAAACGTTGGATTATCAACTACTGGCGGCCTCCCAAGGAAGAACGCATCGATCTGAGCAAGCGGACACTCTTCGCAGCGGGCTTGGGCGGATTGCTGGGCGTGCTCCTGTTCCGCAGCACCCCTCAAGCCACCGGGCAACGCTACAATCCCGCCCTGATCCGTCCGCCCGGATCGATTGAGGAAAAAGAATTTCTGGCGAAATGCATCAAGTGCGGGGAGTGTATGAAAGTCTGCCCCACCAATTCCATCCAGCCGGCGTTTCTGGAAGCGGGATTGGAAGGGATGTGGACTCCGGTGTTAAAAATGAAAATCGGGTATTGCGAGTTCGAATGCACTCTCTGCGGGCAAGTCTGCCCCACGGACGCCATCCGCGAGTTAGAACTGGAAGAGAAGAAGAAACTTAAAATCGGCCAGGCTTTCTTCGACACCAACCGTTGCTTGCCTTATGCCTTCGCCCGCTCCTGTATTGTCTGCGAGGAACATTGCCCCACCTCGCCCAAAGCGATTTGGACTGAAAACGTTGAAGTTCGCAACTCGGCTGGGGAAATGGTTATTCTCAAAAAACCCCATGTGGATCCCGTCCGCTGCATTGGGTGCGGTATCTGTGAAGAAGTGTGCCCGTTGAAGGATCAGTCAGGGATTTACGTCACCAGCGCGGGCGAGGCCCGCAATCCCGACAATCAGTTCTTGTTAACCCTTTCGGCGGATCCCTATGGCGGCGGAGGGACGGCTCCCTCCACGGAAGGGACCGATCCTTATGGCGGTGGAAGCAGTCCTTATTGATGCTTCTCTCAGGGGATTGTTTCAAAGGGCAGGAAAGCCAAAATCCTGTTCCCGGATGGACATTCAAGTCAATCATAGCGGGACGGGGAGGAATCGCTTCAAGGCCATCCGATGTTCTCTGGTGGTAGAAACGGTTTCAACGGGCATTCCTCGCAACAGGGAGTTTTACGGCAATATTGATTACCCACCGCCACCAACTGGGCGTGAAAATCGTTGTACAACTCCACATCCGGCCGGATCCGGTCCTGAAAGAATTCCCGGAGGCTCTCGTAATCGATGTCTTCCGGCACCCAGCCATGCCGGGTGGCCACCCGGTAGGTATACAAATCCACCACAAAGGTCAGATGGCCGCCGGCGTAAAGCAAAATTGAATCAGCGGTCTCCGGACCGATCCCTTTCACCTGAAGCAATTTTTCCCTCAGAACGCGGGTATCTTCCCGGAACATGCGGGTGAGGTTTCCCCGGTATTCGCGCTGCAGAAACGCCAGGAACGCCTTGATCTTGAGAGCCTTCTGATTGTAATACCCCGATGGGCGGATCAATTCGGCCAGCTGTTCGCGGGGAATGGTCCGCAGGCCCTTGATGGAGAGGACCCCTGCTTCTTTCAGCCGCCCGATGGCTTTTTCCACATTTTTCCAGGCCGTGTTTTGCGTCAGGATGGCCCCCACGATGACTTCGAGCGGTGTGTCACCCGGCCACCAGTTCCGGTGCCGGAAATGATTCAACAACGCGTGGTATATTTCATGCAAATCGACCGAAGGCATTTATTTCCGCTGAGTTTCTCCCATGTTTTGCGGTAAGGAATTCCATTTCTCCTGGTTCCGGAAAGGATTATTATCCATGCGCCCGGGGTAGAATTTAATCCCTGTCTCTTAAAGGGCAGGTGTGAAACCGATCTGCGGATCTTATAACTACGGCTGTTTTCACCCCGCTTCTGACCCTCCCTTAAACTCCGCGGCTTGCCGGCCAACAGGGATCGTCCGCGGAAACGGCGGCATCCCGCAGATCGGGCCATGGCAGCATGAGAACCGCTCCAACCCCATGGATAATGTTGGAACGGGACCCATCGTTTCCTGTGTTTCCAGTCAGGAAAAAACTTATTACAAAATCATATTTACCCGAATGATTGAATGATATAGATTGAATCGGCGGCCGGTCTTACACGGGTCGCATCGAATCTGGAGAAAAGGAATCGAACCGATGCCTGGAAAACCGTGTGTGTTTCCACGATTTCATCCGTTTTTATTTCTTCTAGGATACCTGAGTGTCTTGGCGGCTTCCGCCTGGCCGCAGGAGTTCCTTCCTTACGATCAGGACATTCCCCAGACCCTGCCGGCGGGTGATTCCACAACGCGATTCTCCCTGGTTGGCGGCGGAGGGAATTTTCTGGAAGCCGTCCTCGATCTTCCCGGCCGGGCGTTTCCCTTGACGCTTTCCTTATTCGGACGGGAGGGGCAATTGATCGAGAGCAACGCGGGATTGAATTATCCTCATTTCACCGGGGCGTACCTATTCGTGGAATTGCCGTACGGCGGCGATTATGTACTCCAGGTCACTGCCCAGGGCGTGCCCAATCCGGTCGACTATACGTTGCGTCTGCGGCAATTGGGAGGAGACGAACCGGACCGGCTGCTCCGGATCGAACAGGCCGTTGAAGGGGTCATTGGCCCGGCGGGAGATTTCGATGCTTTTGCCATTACCTTGCGGGCGGGGAATCCGGTGGCCATCGTGGTGGCCACTCCCCTGAGTATTTTGGATTCGTTTGTGGGCGTATTCACCCCGGAGGGGGAGTTGCTGGATTGGAACGATAATTTTTTCGGGACCGGATCCGTGCTTTTATTCTACCCCGAAACCACAGGGGAACACTGGGTGGTGGTCTATGGAGAACAATCCGACTCCATTGGACCTTATACCTTGATTGTCCATGCGCCTCCCCTCCTTTTGCCTCCCTATACTGCGGTGGATGAACTCACGATACCCGGGGATGTATATCTTTATCAGTTGCAGCTGAAAGAAACCCAGGTCTATGACTTTTCGGCAGTCGGGGTGGATGGTTTCCTGCCTTTGGCCGCGCTGACGGATCCCTACATGAACGTTATCGCGTCGGCTGTGTCGGACGCCACGGCGCCCATGGCGTTGATCCATGGATTTACCCCTCTTCAGGACGAAGTCTTGTACTTGTTCGTCATGGGGATGGATACCATTTCGACGGGATTTTTCGGCTTGGACATCACCCTGGTGGAGGATGAGGAAGACGGCATCGGATTAACGCATGGCAGTATTTTCAGCGGAGTGACCGGTCCCGTGGGAGATGTGGATGAATACCGTTTCACCGCCGAGGCCGGCAAGCGGTACTCGATTCTGGTTACCCCGATACAGCACTATTTGGATCCGGCCGTCCGGGTTCTCGACAGCCAAGGAAACGAGATATTCTTCAGCGATGATTCGGCCGACGGCGTGTTTTCTTTGCTCAGTGGAATTGAACCGCCCGGACCGGGTGAGTACCGGATTCAGGTTTTGGCATCACCCCGCCAACCGGTCAAGCAGCGGCTTACCGGCGTGTATGTAATCCAACTGGCGGAAGGGACCCCCTTCGACCGGGGCGCGCCCCGCGTGTTTGAACCGGCTATTCAGGTTACCCCCCTCTCCAATGGAGCGCATATTCTGATCCCCACGCCGGCGATCGCGGATGATACCTATCCCCTGTCCGCGACCTTGGCCTTCGACCGCGAAGCGAAGAGTGTGGTCTTCGAAGTGTTGAAAAACCAGCCGGTGGAATTGGCGGTCGAATCCCTGCCGGATGAAATCTTCTTCTTGACGCTCGCTGACGCGGCCGAGTCCCGCAATACCTCCCAACCGGTAACACTGCCCGCCCCCCGGATTATCAGCACGTTGGGAGGCTATCCGTTGGGATTGGCCGTGGATACCGGCAACAACCTGTACGTAACCGATTCGCTGGCCGGGACCGTGGTCAAGGTCCCGGTGCAGGGAGCGACCCAAACCATCCTGCAGGGAGAACCAGCCAAGGGGGGATCGCTGGGGCCGAACGCCCTGGCGTTCGACACGACGGGGACTTTGTATTTATCCAACGCGGCTTCGTATTCCATCCTGACCGTGTCACCCAACGGCGCCACGCGAACCGTGACCACCGATGTAAACTACCCAGTGGCGATGATTTTCGACCAGGACAATGTGTTGTACGTGGCGCAAATCGGCTCCGACACGGTGGACCGTTTTTACCCGGACGGCCGGAAGGAAACCTGGGTAACCGGCATCCGGAATCCCTCCGGCTTGGCGTTTTCACCCCGGGGCGAGCTGTATGTCTGCAATTCGGACCGGGGGAACAGCGGGATCTACCGGATCCGGGCCGATGGAACGCCGGAAGTCTTCGTGGAGCCGTTCGCCGAGGCTCTCGAGGGAATGGCCTTCGACCGGGAGGGCTATCTCTACGTGGCGGATGGGTACCTGGGGGTTATTTACCGGATTAGCCCGGCGGGGGAACGGATTGTCTTCACCCGGGGGCTGTCAGGGCCGGTAGATTTGGCATTCGGGACTGGCGAATATGCCAAGATGCTCTTCGCGACGAATCAGGGGATCGAATATTATGGATATTACCGCCAGCAGGTGATCGCCATTCCCACCGGCCGCGCGGGAATCCCCAAGCCGTTTGTCCCCACCGGAATCGGAGATTGGATGCTGATGAATTAAGCGCCGGCTTACCGGTGGCGCAGTCCTTCCTTGACGAGTTCCGTGACCTCCGCTTCTTCCCCCAACAGGCTGACTGCTTGAGCGATGGCGTTTTGCGCTTCCTGCGGCTTGCATCCGAGGGCGAGCAACGCCTCAATGGCCTCCCGCACCCGCTCGTTGGTAGCCGCGGCCATGGGAGAGCGCCGCGCTCCGGGCCTGGCAGGCGTAAGCAGCAGGGGATGCGATAGTTGCCTCAAATCGAATAGGAACCGTTCCGCCCGCTTTTTGCCGATGCCTGGCACCTGACAGAACAAGGCCGTGTTGCCGGTTTGCACCGCTTCCACGATGCGGGAGACCGGCAGGGACGAGAGGACATCCATGGCTAGTTTCGCCCCCACGCCGCTGATGCTTTGCAGGAGTTTGAACATATCCCGTTCTTCTTCCGTGGCGAATCCATAAAGGCTCAGATCGTCCTCGCGCACCAAAAGTATGGTTTGCAGAGTGACCGGTTCGCCCTCGCGGGGAAGTTCGCGGTATGTGGAAATGGGAATCGTAACTTTAAAACCCACTCCGCCGACGTTAACCACCGCCAGGTTTTCCCGTTTGAGCGCCAATTGTCCAGTGAGAAAAGAGATCATGGATTCCGCCGCGCGATACGTGATGGATGGCTGATCAAATGGAGATTTATAGCACGCCGGGATGTGCCAGGCTATGTTCGCGTAGAATCCGGGGATCTGGTTATGGCCGGTTTTCCATCCAGGAGGCGGCCGGTTTGGAATGCAGGTAGGTCAAGGCGGCAGCCAGCGCGTCGGCGGCGTGATCCGGCCGGGGAATCTCAGGCAGGCCTAAGAGAATCTGGACCATTTTCTGGACTTGTTCTTTGGTGGCCCGGCCGCGCCCCACGATGGCGGATTTGATTTCAGTAGGGTTGTATTCCGACATGGGCAGTCCCGCCTGCGCGCCGGCGACGATCGCCGCGCCCCGGGCTTGGCCCAACACCAGCGCGATGGAGACGTTTTTACAATAGAGGAGTTTCTCGAAGACCAGCCGGTCCGGGTGGTGGAGGGCGATGATCTGCTGGATGCCCTCATAGATCAGATTGAGGCGTTCACTGAAGACCTGCTTGGTGGAAGTATGAATGACCCCATAATCGATTAACCGGCCCTGTCGGTTAACCCCTTCAATCACTCCATACCCCAACGCCTGGAGTCCCGGATCGATGCCGAGGATCCGGATCGGAGATTCTGCCGGAGAAAGGGTGGGGACGCGCATGGGACTGATTTTCAGTGCAAAAATTCCGGAGCATAATCCCGGAACAGGGGTATGACACCTCAAACAAGAGGATCATCTGCCGCCGGCTCTTTTTGGGAGAAGGGCCAGAATATCCGGCCGGTGGAGTCTCGCGCCGGAGACAATGGATTCAGGAAACATTGGAATGTAGAGTGCTTTCCTGTCTTAACCCGCTTCCAACACTTCGTCGGGGATGTCGGCGTTCGAATATACGTTTTGGACGTCGTCGTGGTCTTCCAACGCTTCCAAAAGTTTGATCATGCTGACCGCCGATTTTCCTTCCAACGATACGGTGTTTTGGGGATCGCGGGTCAATTCGGCCTTCGTGACGGTGAATCCCCGTTCCTCTAAGGCTTGTTTGACCGTATAGAGATCTTCCTTGGCGGTATAGATATAGCAAACGCCCTCGTCGAATTCCACATCGAGGGCGCCGGCGTCGATGGCGGCTTCCATGACCGTGTCCTCGCTCAGATTTTCACCTTCCAGGGTGATCATCCCCCGGCGTTGGAAAATCCAGGCCACGCAGCCCGATTCGCCCAGATTGCCTCCCCATTTGGAAAAGAGGTGGCGGAGTTCGGAAGTCGTCCGGTTCTTGTTATCGGAAAGGACTTCGACGAAAATCGCCGTACCTCCGGGGCCGTAGGCCTCGTACGTCACTTCCTCGTACGTGACCCCCGGGAGTTCCCCCGTGCCTTTTTTGATGGCTTTTTCCATGGTGTCCTTGGGCATGTTGGCGCTGCGGGCATTATCAATGGCCGTCCGCAAACGGGGATTGGCACTGGGATCGCCGCCGCCCATGCGCGCGGCCACAGTCAACTCCTTGATGATCTTGGTAAAGATCTTTCCCCGTTGCGCATCCAACTTCGCTTTTTTGTGTTTTATCGTACTCCACTTGGAATGGCCGGACATGGTCGTTGATCCTGCTTTTGGGTAAGAGAATGTGAAGAATGGGCCGTTGCCCCACGGATTGTGGAGGAGTAGTATATCACGACAGATGCAGTTTACAACCAGATGGCTTCTGATCCTAGAGCGAATCCCGCACGGTGATATCCTTTTGATCCTGGAGAGGAAAACAGGTGGGCGGTTGTTTTTCCATGACCTCGGCGCGAACATCCATCGCTTTGTTGATGACGGTCTTGGGGATCTACATTCTGAGTTCGCCCGCCCATTTTCTCACGACTCCCGATGAAGAACTCAACCTGCGGACCACGCTCTCGCTGGTCCAGGGCCATGGCGCGGCGGTGCCTTCGCTGGGTGGATTTGCCACCAAGACGGGACGGGACGGACGGGAATACGCGCAATACGGCTTGGGCCTGCCTCTGGCCGCCACTCCTTGGTGCGCGCTGGGATTGTGGATCGATCCCAGCGGAGACCACTCTTTGAACCAATTGGGACGTTTTTTCGATCCAGAACGGGAAACCCAGCCGGCCGGAACCGAATTTTTACGCGGGTGGATGACGGTTTTCTCCATGATCATCACGGCTTTAACCGTGGTGATCTGCCACCGGATCTTTTTGCGGATCGGCCTCTCGCCGTCCAAGGCCGTGGTGATGGCTTTGCTTCTGGCTGGGTGCACGTACGCCTTTCCCCATGGCCGGACTTTTTTCACCGAACCCCTGGCGGCTTTTTGCCTCGTGGCGGCCGTCGCGCTTGTAGTGGCTGCGCGGAACGCGAATGCCTCGGGTGTTTCCTGGAGAATCCTGGCCGCGGGTGCGTTTTGGGGGTATGCCGTCCTCACCCGGCTGGATTCGCTGGTAACCTTGCCCGCCGCGGCGTGGTTTTTGTTTGTGGACCGGGACGCCGGCCGGTGGCGGATCGGGATTCACCCGCTTCGCCTTGCGGCTTTTTTTCTTCCCTGGGCGGTGATATTCGGCATCGTCTTGTTGTACAACTACTACCGGTTTGGTTCGTTGGTTTCCACAGGCTACGAGGACCAGGCAGAAAAAATCCGGTTTCTCACGCCCCTCCTGGTGGGATTGCACGGTTTTTTCTTCACCCCAGGACGCAGCCTGTTTCTGTATTCACCTCCCTTGCTGTTCGCGGTTCCGGGAATCGGGATATTGTGGAAACAAGACCGGTGGCTGGCGGGCGGGCTGCTCCTGGTGATTGCCGGCTACTTGGGCGTGATGTCGAAATGGCAGAACTGGGCGGGGGGATACGACTGGGGGCCGAGGCATATCTATCAAGTTACCCCGTTTCTAATGCTCGCCGCGGCCGCTTGGTTCAAAGACCGGAAACTGGTTGACACACCGCAGAAACGGATCGGCGGGGCCGTATTCGTAATCCTCGCGCTGTTTGTCCAGTTTCTGGGCTTATCCGCCGATCCGGTCCGGGTCATCAAGCGGATGCTCTACGCCTGGCCCAACGTCGAGCTGGGACCGGGCTTCTCGGTGCAAAATATGGTTATGCAGTTCATGATCTACCTGCCGCAGTTTTCCAGTCCTGTCTTGCACTGGCAATGGATTCTGGATCATGGCCCGGATTTGTTGATCCTGCAAATCGCCGAATCCACGTCGTTGTGGCTGGGTTTTTATCTGATTCCTATAGCCATGGCGGTCGGGGGAGGGTATGTGCTCTACCGGATTGTCATACAGAAATGAATGAAAGCTGGATCAAGGCGCAATTTTGTCATCCCGCAAGCCCCGCCTTACGTTCTTTTGATCCTTCAGGTCCTCAGATTCCTCCCCCAAGATTGGAAAAGTGAAGAGGGGGTTGTCCCCGCAGGAAATCCATTTGAGCAGCCGTTGGGTTTAACCTGCGGCAGGGTTAGGCCATTACCTTGCGAATTGCTTATCTACCCTTCGGTGCTTCCACCGCGAAGAGCTGTTTCATGTCCAGTTGGATGTAGGCGCGCTCGTAAGCATTGAGCGGGCCGGTTTCGCCGTCGGCCTTGGCGTTGGCGAGCCAGGCCATCTGCCGGGTCAGATCGTAGATAGCCACCTGCAGGTTGCCGGTCCCCACCGTGGGCAGGATCTCGCGGAGGGTGATCTCCGGCGTCAGGTTCCCATAATGCTTGACCAGCATGTCGTGCAGAGGCTTGTCGAACGCGGGAACATTCCAGCTCATCCCCCAGTACACGATGTCCTTGATACGCGGGTGCGTGGGCACCAGCGGCTCCAGGGTATCCGGGTCGTACACGTTGCACAGCGTGCGCGAGGTTTGCAGCGCCCGTGCTTCGCCTTTCTTCCCGTCGCCGATGGCATACATCAACGACGTAGTGCGGGGGCCTTTTTGGACCCGTGCGAGGGCCTCCTCCAGCGAATTGTCGAACTGCAGGATATCCCGCAGCAGGAAGGTGAAGGGGACTCCCGCGAACGAATCGTTGGCCTGGTCATAGTCATCGCCGATCTCGCTGATCGCCAACGGGACGGACGACATGCCGGTGACGCTGCCCGCCATCCCCGCCCAGGTAAAATTGGCGAAGGCATGCCCCTCATTGGGGTGGTAAACCATAATCACTGGATGGCGTTGGATGCCGGCGCGCACGGCGTAATCGAGCGCCCGCAGCTGCAGCAGGCTGCCGGTGGACGCCGTGGCCGCCCCCCACGCCCCGAAGAGCGAGCAGTGCCACTCGCTGGCCTCGCCGACCAGGTTGAGCCGGATGATGGTTTGAGGATCGAGCTCCGCCCCTTCGGCGAAGCCCGCCATCTCTTCCAGAAAATGGGGCGGGATGAACGGCATGGCGGTCTCATACACCTGGTCCAGCACCGTGAGATCGCCCCCGATCTCTTCCTTCATCTTCTCCAGGACCGAAGTGGCGCACGACTCGATTTCTTCCTTGAGCAGCCGGCCGGCGGCGTAGCCCATCTCGCGCGGAGTTCCCCACACGTGGACGACGAGCACGGCGTCCTCGCCGGCGCCCACGATTCCCCGCCGCCCGTGCTCGATCTCCCGGATCATCCGCGGCGGATCGGCATGGATGGGATTCTCGTTTCGCTGGATCTCCAGCGCCCCCGCCGCCAGGGTCACGAACAGCAAACCGGCTGCCACAACAATTCGTTTCATCATGATTCCCTCGTGGTTTTCATGGATTCGAATGACAGGATTGTATCAAACAGGAAAAGGGGGAGCCTGTCCAGCCGGGATTCACGCGGTTGGTTCCATGCCGCAAATCTACTTTTCTAGTTTTATATTCTTGACTGATTCAGTAATCCGATCAATTCAGTCACCATTATTTAGAATATAAAAATTTTTGTTGACGATTTTGTGGACCATGATATAGTAATCAACTGAAAGGGGTAAATCATCACATCAGGAAGATCCAGGGATGACGCGCCATGAGCCAGTTCAGCGGAAGGGCTTTGACTGGAATGGCATTATTTATGGTGACGGGGTTTCAGATCTCGGACGCGGCGGAACAATTGATCAAGGAGTTCGTGGACTTGATCCAGGAACGCGGCACGGTGGAATGGGTGGACGCGTATGGGCGGCCGGTGGGGTTGGAGGGGCCGGATTCGGACCGTAACATTCTGCAAATGCGGCCGATTTACGATCCCGAGGCGGTGGCCCTGGGGGCAGAACCCAGTATGGGACTGTACATGGAAGCCAAGCCCGCGCCCGGCGACA
>JABLXU010000033.1 GCA_013177805.1 Candidatus Omnitrophota bacterium | reverse complement strand
GCCGGCATACTCGCCTTTAAATTCCGCGTAAAACTGTTCATCCACCAGTTCGGGCGGCGTGAAACCATACACATCTTCTTCCCGGGTTTGATCCAGTCCCGCGTATCCCGCCGGGACCAATGGCAAGGGAAGCGTGACGACTTTCACCTCACCGGGATGCGCCGTGTACAGGAGCGCATTTTTGGTGGATTTCGAACTTACCGCCAGCATGCCGGACAGAACCGGAATCCGGGGGCGCGCGCCGCCGGGATCGATGCCCAAGCGGGCCATTTCCTCCCCGGTCCGCGGGAAGGAGTCCATTCTGGCCAATTCCTCCGGGAAAACCGGTTGGAAGGTCCGGACGGAAAGCGCATGCGTGTACTTTTGTTTCGACAACGGGGGATGGTTGAATTCTTTCGGGAATTCATACCATTCCGAACCTTCTTCAAAGCCCGCGCCGCTCAAGATTCCGAGATCGGGGAAGTCGATCCGGGAAAACTTGCGTCCCGCGTAAATTTCTTCCGACACCCAGTAGCCGGGGATTTGGAGGCGTAGGATGGTGCGGTCTTCCTTGGTTTCCAGCACGGTGGCCTGGATAGGCGATCCCGGTTCCTGTTTCGGATCCAGAGGCACCCAGGTGGGTTTGCTTTCCGGCTGAGTGGGCGCGCAAGACCAGCAAATCCGCAGGAGGCAAATTTCCGCCCCGGTGATGGTGATTTTTTTGATGCCGCTGGCGCTGGTGAGGATCAGAGTCTGCACCGTAGATCCCGGAGCGGCCGCGGCGCTGTCCACCAACGCGCTGGTGTTGTCATACGCCAGGAAGGTGGCGGAAGAAAAACAGACGAAATCAATTTGTACTTCTGCGGGTCCTTTGCCGTCGCAGAGGGTGTCCGCGAAGACAATCTGGGCTTTTTGCCCCATGGAGGCGTCGGATGTGGGGATGAAAATGCCCAGTTTACCGGTTTGGGAGCAATCGCCGATTTGGAGAGGAACAGGCTTGCCCGCGGCATCCACGGCCCCGTGGATTGTCACGAGTCCCATCGGCGCGGTCTGGATTTCCATCTTGTCGGAGAAATACTGGGCAGGCTCCACACAGCCTTCGGGAACTGGCCGGGATGTGGGGGTGGCAGTCACGGTGGGGGTGGGCCGGACCGTGGGTTTACCGGTCGGGGGGGGGGTGGGCCGGATCGGAATCAAGTTTTCCCGGATCACGCCCAGAAAGACCGAGCCGGTGGGTGGGTTGGCATCCCCCAGGAAGGCGGGAAATCCATCATTAGGCCCCAACGCGGTGGTCACATCCTGCACCGCCTGGCCGTCAAACATCACCCGGACAAACCGGTAGCGGCTTTCCGGGGCGGGCCGGATTGCTTGGAATTGCCGGCCTTGCATTTCAATGTACGCGCCCGTGCCGAACACGAGTTCCTGCCCGTTCTCGGCATTCCCGTCGAATTCGCCCGCGGCCACGCTGATCATGCCGGAGGGATTGACGGCGTCACGGAACACATTGAATACCCCCCGGCCTCCCGCGCGGCGGAAGCCGGTGACCTGCCCGTTTTCCACGATGGGGATGATGACGGAGACCAAGTTCAAGGGGACCGTGTCGCGGTCATCGCCAAAGTTCTTCAGATTGCCCATGCTGGCGGCGATGATTTCGTTCCAGCCATCGCCGTTCAGATCGGCCACCGCCAGATTGACGCCGCCGTGGCCTTGGAATTTCGCCGTGAAGCCGGTAAAGGGCGTACGCTTGGCGATGCCGCCTTTCTCATTGATGTCCAGCACATGAAAGATTGTCTTCGAGGTGGGGCCGTTCATCTGGCCGACGAGCAGTTCGTCTTTGCCATCGTTGTCCAGATCGCCCGCCGCCAAGGTCAGGCCGATTTTGACAGGGGCGGGCGGGGTAACCGAGTTGTCTACTTGATTAATCAAATTGTCGGGCAATCCATTGAATTGCCCCACGACCGCCCAAGCATTGGGGGCGGGTCTTCCGGTGAATTGGTACAGCCGGACGATGCCATTGCCCCCGCGTCCCTGGGCTGCCGCGATTTGGGGAATACCCGAGCCAATGAAGTCGCCGACCGCGGTCCGGACATCCCCCCCATTGTATTGCACCGCCGTCTCCGAACCGGTGGGGAACGCCACGAACGAATGGCCCAGCACTTCCCGGGTTTCCGCATTGCGCGCCACTAGGATGTTGGGATAGACCGCGTCCGCCAGAATGGGGCCGAGGGTGACCACCACTTCCGGGGAGCCGTCGTTGTTTAGATCGCCGCTGGAAAGGAACGCCGGCCGTCCCTCTCCCCCGCCGATCTTTTCCAGAAATGTTCCGGCCGCTCCACTGAACGCTTTGAGGACGGACGTCAGAGGGGCTACGTCGGGATCGAAGTTCTTGATGTTGATGAGGGTGCGGCCGCCCCATCCCTGCGCCAGAATGAGTTTATCGAAATACCGCAGGAAAGGCCGCCGCGTGGCGGTCGGTGTGGGCGTGGGTCTCGTAATCCCGATGGTGGGCGTGGGAGTCGCCGCCGGGCCGCCCGGATAATGGCCGGGATCGTTTGGATTCGTGTTTTGCGCCACTTCCACGTTATCGTCGAAACCGTCTCCATCGGTATCTTTCTTCCAAGGATCCGTACCGGCTTTTTGTTCATCAAGATTGGTGAGAGTATCTCCGTCTGGATCTTCTTTCCCGTCCTCGATGCCGTTATGGTCCGAATCCTTGAGGTAAGGATTGGTGTTGGATTTGTACAACTCGAACTGATCCGAGAGGCCGTCGCCGTCGTTGTCGGGATCCGCGCTGTTCTTAATGCCGTCGCCATCGGGATCTTCATCGAAAACCAGCCGGACGGAGTCGTTGTAGAGCACAGATTCGTTCCCCGCCGCGTCCCGGAACTTGGCATACACGTAAGCGAAATTGCCTTTGGAGCTGGGTTGGATGATCCAGTCCTTCACCATGGGCGAAATAGACTGCCAGACAGTCCCGGCTTGTGACGCGTCGTTGCTGATCCGCATCTCTTTCGCGTCGTCGCTGGTGTCCAGGTCCAATTTGACTTGCAAAGAATCGGTCAGGCCCGCGCCGTTGTTGATTTTGATCCAGCCCTTGGGCGGCACGGGATCGTCCTTGGCCGTTCCAGAGAACACCCGGGAGGGGGCGCTGAACACTCCGGAATCGCCTTCGGCCACAATTTGGTAGTAATAGGTCTTCCCGTTGGAGAGCCCCTCGTCAGGCCAGACACCGTTCTTGACGTCTTCCACGTCCAACACCTTCAGTTCCGCCAATTGGTTCGGAGTATCGCCGCGGTAGATATGAATCCGCTTGTATAAGTCCGACACGGGGAAATAGATCAGGTTGGTATTGGGCTGGGGAATCTGGCTGGGGATGTCGATCACCACATCCACCACGCCGCAATCGAGCGGCCGCGGCATCCGGTCGTCGCGGGGATCGTAATTGCTTTGATTGCTCCCGAGTTCGGACCGGTCGTTCTCGCCGCCGTGATCACTGTCAGGATCGTTGGGCAGCGTGCCGTTCAGATATTCATCGAGGTTGGACAATTGATCATTGTCCAAATCTTCTTTGGAGTCGTCCACGTAAGGATTGAGGCCGTACAGGAGTTCCCAGCGGGTGGGCATGCCGTCCTTGTCGGGATCGGGATCCAGATCCTTGCGGCCGAAGAAATCGAAGAACTCATAGACCTGGAATCCGCCCTTGGTGATACGAGTGAACCGGTTCCCCTTTGAGTCTTCGCCTGTGGCGTGCACGCGGACCAGGTAACTGCCGTTTTGTCCGTTGACTGACAAATTATCAGCCACTCCATACTGACTGGCCATCGTGGTACGGCGGAATGCGCCGTAAAAGATACCGTCACCCGCCTGGCTGTCGCCTCCCTGCCCGTCATCGAAGAGAGGCACGAGCTCCACCCGCCCGTCCGGCGCATGGACTTCAGCGGTGACTTCCGCCCGGGTGATGGATCCGCCGGCATCGGCGAGAGTCACTTCGATGGGCATGGGCAGTCCGCGCAGGAAGACGGCGGTGAGGGTGCGCAGCAATTCCCCCAAATTGGGGATTTCCTGATGAGCCGGGAAACGCAGGCGGATTTGCAAGCCGTTGCCAGCGGTTCCCGAAAGCATGGCGATGTAGTCGGTGTCCGCCTCGGCGGTCAACCGCAATTTCCAATCGCCTTTCGTTAATTGATCGAGGTGAAATACGATATGATTTTTGGAACTGTACACTTGGATCCCAGGTTGTCCGGATCCCACATCGGAGCCATCGGGGCGGAACAATTGCGCCTTGACGTTGGCCTTCGGATTGGACCAAAAGACGGCCAGCGCGGCCTGGGTGATGCCATCCTCATCCACGGAGAAAGGAATCTCAATGGTGACACCCGCGCCCAAGGCCCCGGCATTTTCCCATATCCGGCTTTGGTTATTGACGAATTCATGGGACAACTTGTAGACATCCGCCAGCCGGACAGGGTATGCCAGCTGGGTATAATCCACGGCTTGAGCGGCGAGCGGGGGGGCGCCGGGAGCCGCTTTCTTGGCAGAAGCACTGCCGAGATTTAAATCCACATAATAGTAGAAGCCGCCGGTCGTCAAGGCGATGTCCTGCATCAGCGCCTGGTCGGAGGTAGGGCCCAAAGCGATGGCGATCACGTGTGTGCCGGCGGTTTTGATCCGGTTCTCGACACCCGGGCTTTTTTTCCAATAGCGGGCTTCATTTTCCATCCCATCGCTAAGCAAGACGATGAAGGGGATGGCATCAGGAACCGGGGACGCGTCCAGCTGATCCTGGGCGTTGCTCAAGCCATCGCCGATCGAGGTCATGACGGAAGGACCGGCGATGGAAATCGAGGAAATGGAGTTGCGGATGGCGTTCCGGTTGGGGCCCACCTCGCGCAACGTGAGGCGGGTGGTGGCGTCCTCGTTGGGCTCGGTGTTGTCCCCGCCGAAGGAGACTACGGCCATGTAGTCCGAATCGGGGGCGGAATCGGCGTACAGCAACGCCGCCGCTTTGGCCGCTTCGATTTTGGGATAGTCTTCCGGATAGAGCATACTGCCCGAGCCGTCCACCACGATGACTTCATCGCGGCGGATTTTGGCGTATATTACCGCGCTTTCTTGTGTGGCGGTGAGATCGCCCAGCGTCACCTGGAGGCTGTAGAAGGGTCCCCCCACGGTTTGAACGGGAGCCTGGATCAGCAGCCAGAATTCGCCTTGCACATACGAACCGCTGAGGACCGTGGCATCCCGATTGCCGACTTTCGCGGTGAAGTCCTCGGCCTGCAATCCCCAGACCGATCCTCCGCCCAGTTCCGCCGGACCGGTGATCTGCAGCCGGGCGATGAATTTATCCGGGTTGTCCGGCTCGCCGACATAGGCCAAGCGCGTGAACGTCGGTTCCACGATGCTCATTTTCACGTCACCCGCCGCGAAGGTGTACGTGTAATCCGCGCCGCTATCGAGACCGGCCACCACGGCGGCGATTTCCGACAGGGGGGTTTTGCGGGAATTGTAAAAGGACCGGGCATACTCGGTGCCCACTCCGCGGTGCAGGCTGATCACTTTCCCGGAGCGGACGGCCACGACCGAATAAGCCGCGCGGTTTCCGGTGGATTTGAAGCCGACTACTTTCCCTACGGTATTTTCCGCGGGTTGGCCGATGTAATATTTGGCCGCGTAGTCGTTTACATGGGCCGCCGTAGGACCGATCGTGGGCGGGAAGGTCTTCCGCAGATGCACTTGGACATCGGGATAGGCCGCCGTGTCGTCATCGATGTAACGGTAGCGGCTGGCTTGGTTGATGGAACTCAAATCCAGATCTTTCGTGTAATTGGCGAGAACGAAATCCCGGAACAGGTCGTTCAAGGAGCGCGAGGAGAAATGGCTGATCATTCGTTTGATCGCGCCCATGCTATCCGGACTGCGTCCGTCGGTCTCCTCCCAAAACCGCCGGATCACATCCACCCCGTATTCCGGTTCGGTGTGCACGGTTCCTAACTGTTCGCACAGGTATTGCCAGAACAAGCAGGCGGAGTACGACTGGTCCACCAGCCGCACGTCGGTCTGGGCCATGTAGTTGCTGACTTCCCCCCAGAAGGTAAGCATGCCGCCGTTGGCGTCTAGGTCATTCCACAACTTGTCTTGCATCATCCGGGCGGTGCCTTCGATCGACCACCGCCCCCAGCTGGGCCAATCGTTGAAATTGATATACGCGAATTGGGTATGATGGAAATGTTCATGATCGGTCACGGCCCGCAGGCTAGGCTCGTCCCGCCCCCGCATACTGGGAGAATCCAGGGTGATGACTCCCTCCGGCGCGGAACCGACATTGGCCGAGTCGTAAATATGGACCTCACCCGGCGAGTAGGAAAAATGCGGGGTTTTGAATCCCAGCCCGGTGATCCGGGTCACGAAGGGATCCATCGTGTCCGCCACATCATTCGCTAAGGCGTCGGACACGAAATCGGCGGTGTTGTTCGAGTCATTGGTGTAATAAATTTCATATCCATAGATCGGTGTGGTGATCATATCATCCAGGTCACCGGGTTCATGGCCCGCCAACACCACCAAAGAAAACACCATCAAACCGAATAACAGACCCGCAGAACGCATTTTATTCATCTTCCCATACCTGCTTTCTAGATTGTTGTCAGGGAATCAAATTTTGTAGAATATCTCTTCCAATTCCCCCCAGGCTCGAAAGAATACAATCGATATTCTTTTGAGCCATCTTGTTATACAACAGGAAGGCAAATAATGTCAACTAGTTTTCTCGTTTTTTTACACGCCGCCGCTACTCTAAGAAGAGATAATCATGCATTAATATAAAATTTTTATATTAATAATGTATAGGTATATATAATTCGCAATATTATACGCCACTTCAATTGTCTATGACCACATCTCGATATTGAGCATGACCAGCACTATAAATTTTTTGTTCAATTTTAAGATGAATGATTATTTCAAAGGCATTCGGCCCAACCGATGGATTTTGTTGGATTCAATCTTCGATTCCGCGGGAATGTCTCTTCCACGAATGGGCAGTTGGTGGCTTTACCAGACGACGGCCGCGCCTGGTTTGTTTTACAGGTTTGTTTTATAAGCG
Source organism: Candidatus Omnitrophota bacterium (assembly GCA_013177805.1). Lineage (GTDB taxonomy): Bacteria > Hinthialibacterota > Hinthialibacteria > Hinthialibacterales > Hinthialibacteraceae > JABLXU01. The sequence goes on along the minus strand of JABLXU010000033.1, from coordinate 57,875 downwards.
CCGCGGATGGTGGATGGAATGCCCCCGCTCAATCAGGCAGGGTAGAAACGGGAATATCAATCCGGGGCAAAGCCGGGGCGGTGAAGTTCTCAGAGGCGCTTGCCGGTTCCGGGGCTGCCGTGGCTTTATCGATTTGGCTCAAGGGGATTGGTATCCGGTTCGGCTCCAGGTTGGGAAAACGTGGCAGGCTGTCTTCCGGCAGGAAATAATCTTGGATTACTTCTTGGATCACTCCGTCAGTCGTTTCTTGAATCCCATTTCCGGTCAATCTATCGACTTTCCGCTCCTCCAGTCCTTTGGGAGCCGGAAATGGTTCCGAATTGCCCTGCGGATAAATTTTAGTCATGAACTTCACCCAAATAGGCAATGCGCCACTACTGCCTGTCAGGCCGGTGGGTTGAGGCCTGTCGAATCCCACCCAGACTACGGTGATCAAGTCCGGCACGGCCCCTACGAACCAAGAATCCTGCCGGTCATCCGACGTTCCCGTTTTCCCCGCCGCGATTCCTTTCCAACCCATCCGGTAGGCCACGTTGGCCGTTCCCCGCTCGAAGACCCCTTGCATCATAGAAAGAACTTGGTAGGCGGCTTCCGGAGATACCAGAGGCACAGAGTCCGGGGCCTCCAACGGAAGACGGGAATTGCTGCCGGAGCGGACAGTTCGTATGAAATGCGGAGTGGAGCGGATTCCTTGATTCACGAACAGCGTATAGAGGCCCGCCACCTCTAAGGGAGTCAAGTCGATGGTTCCCAGAGCGAGAGAAGGAACCCGCATGAGGGGGGGGAATCCAAGTCCTTCAAGAAAATCGGCCAGGACGTCAATCCCGATCATTTGCGAAAGGCGAACGGTGGGCACATTCAAACTCTCTTCCAGCGCCCGCCGGAGGGTTACCGGCCCTAAAAAGTGTTTGTTGAAATTTTGGGGAGTCCATGCCCCGAACGGAGTCTGGATGGCAACCGGGCTGTCATCCAGGTACGAATTAGGGGAGAGATCGTACAGCCCCTCCTTGGCCCCTTGCATGGCCTTCAGATAGATGAACGGCTTGATGATCGAGCCGATCGGGCGTTTCCCCAACAAAGCGCGATTGAAGGAACTAACTTGAAAATCCCGCCCTCCCACCAAAGCGAGCACCGCGCCGCTGTAAGGATCGATGCTGACCAGCGCGGCCTGCAAGAGCTGGTCTTTTACTTTCAGATCGGGTTTTTCTTTTTCCAACTCTTCCAGCCCATCCTGGACGGCCTCCTGTGCCGCGTTTTGGAGGCGCATGTCGATGGTGGTATAGATCGAATACCCCTCGGTCTGCAATTCTTCCGGCAACAGTATATCCGCCAAGCGGCGTTGAACGGCATCGACCACAAAGGGGGCCGAACCCGCCAACGACCGGGGAGCTGAGGGTAAAGGTTCAGCCACGGCTTGATCCCGTTCTTCAGGCGTGATCGTTCCCTCTTCCGTCATCCGGGAAAGGATTTGATCCCGCCGTTGTTTCACCCGTTCCGGATATTTAAAGGGGTTGTAATAATTCGGGCCGCGCAGCAAAGCGACCAGCAAGGCGCATTGGGACAGATTTAAATCGCGTGGCTCGGTCCCAAAATAATAGCGGGCCGCTTGCCGCAGTCCGGCAATGCTGACCGATCCCGCTTGCCCGAAATAACATTCATTGATGTATAATTGAAGGATTTGCTCCTTGGAACGGGTCATTTCCAAGAGGACTGCCATCAGCGCTTCATCCACTTTGCGACGCAGAGTCTTGTTCCGGGTCAGAAACATGTTCCGGACCAGTTGCTGGGTTATGGTGCTTCCCCCCTGCGCGTAATGGCCCCGTTTGAGATTGACGTAAAACGCCCGCAGGATGCCCGCGGGATCCACGCCCCGGTGTTCAAAATAACTTTTGTCTTCCGAGGCCAGTAAGCATTGAATAAACCGGGGAGGCACATCGTCCAGGGGAATGGGCCGCCGGTCTTCATACGAAGGATCATATATGGATCCCAGCACTTCAGGCTCCAACGTCACCCGTGCGAGGTGCTGGCCGGTGTCCCGGTTCCAGAGACCCGCCACCACCCCCTCTCGGATCTCGCACCGTACAGGAAATCCCGGACGTTTGCCATCCGGGGTTTCGGCGTCCCGTAAAAAGAAGTCCCATCCCTGTTCATCGCGGCTGTACTCTCCGGAGACCTGAACGGATACGGTGGGGTAATACCCTTGACTGACGAGTCGGTCTTTCAATTGCGATTCATCAATAGGCGCGCCCACGGCGATTTCGAACGGCTGCGCGTAAACGCGGGAGGGCAGATTCCAAGGCGTATCGCTCAACACCCGCTCCATCAGAGATAAGTTGCGGAGCACATAGCTTCCTATATACAACAGGACCAGGAAGGTCACCAGGCACCCCCCGGTGAACGCAGGCAGAATGATCATCCAGATCCGCTTCCGGCTGGAATTTTTGCTTGGCGAAGAAGAGGATGGAAATGCCGCGTTCATTTTCTTCAATGGCGCTATCATCAAATCCATCCTGTTCCTGGCCCATTGCGGCTAGCAAGTTTCGCTCGATTCCCGAGGCGTGTATAATTCCTCATCATGAGAGATTGGTCCTGTTTATGCTGGTTCTACAAATAGAGTCCGCCGATTCCGGATTTCAAAAGATTTATTAGAAAACCGCCTTAATGGACGAAGACCCGGATTTTATCGCATGACAAAGCAAACCGTATTCATTCGCGTCCCTAATATACGAGACAATCCAATGAATCATAACGTTCGATCTATGAAATGCCTGCTGATTCTCACTCTATGCGTCAACGCTTTGTCCGCTTGTGGCGGCATACAACGAAAAGTGCCACCGCCGGTGGAACCTATCTCCACGAATGAACCGGTCAATCCGGCGGACGAGATTGTGCCTCAGGAAAAAGAAACGGAACATCCCATGCCTTTCCCCCCGGTTTCCCCAAACCCTCCGGGATTGGAGCCGCCGTCAATCCAACCGGATGTTCAGCCGCCTTCTTCCCTTCAACTCCCGCCCGATGCGCCGGCCATGCCCCGCGAGGTCATCACTCCCCCGGATTTAGGGAGACGGCCCCCTGCCTTGATTTATTCAGACGCGTTGAAATTATATTGGTCGCCCAGCACCGCCTATGACATTTATTTTCAGGACGTGTATTGGTATGTCCGGTCCGATGACCATTGGTTTCGGTCCCGGAGCCATCGTGGTCCTTGGGAGCTGATTCAACCTTTCCAATTGCCCGAATCCCTCCGATAGGCTAGAATGTTGATCAAGATACTTAACTTTGTTGAGTTTTTTTATTTATGGAAAAGAGGGATTATAGTTTATAAATATTCGTATAAATTAGAAAATTGTATTTCCACTACAAATGATTTATTGTAAAATGGTTCGCATTTGCGAGAGGAGGAGCATGAATCATTCTATAACAAATCTTTGTCGCATCGAGCTATTTATAAAATATATAATTAACTAAAATTATCATTTTACAAATCAAAAAATCACCATGTTCAATCTCCTAGGTTAAAGGCGGTCAAGACGATGAGAATATCCGCAAAAGGGGAGTATGCCGTACTGGCGATGCTGGATTTATCGCAGGCGTATGAATCGGATGATGTGCGGACGCTGGATGAAATCTCCAACGACGAATCGATCCCACATCCTTTTCTGGTCCAAATCTTGCTTGAATTAAAGCGCGCCGGTCTTGTGGAAAGCAAACGGGGTGCCGGCGGAGGTTACCGGTTGTCCCGCCATCCGCGCGAAATCAGCCTGGGTGAAGTCATCCGTTTGATCGATGGTCCCTTGCTGCCTTTCAAGTGCACAATGCCGTCCGCAGAAACCAATGAGTGCCCTCATCAAGGGAAATGCGTCATGACGTCGGTATGGCACGATGTTCGAAATGCGATTGAAATCGTCCTTGAAGAAATCAATTTCGAAGAACTTTCACGCCGCCGGGAACACATGAATTCCCCCATGTACCATATTTAATTGAACTTTTTTATGATCTCCCATTTTTTTTGATGGAATAGGGGCTATTTTGTTCCGCCATACACCGGAGTAGGTGGATCTTCGATTTTTTCTTGCGGCGTTGTTTTTTTTCCTTGATAATTTCTATACAGAAAGTAGAATATAGGAAATTTGTTGATCAGTATGATAAACCATAAAAGAAAGGAACAGAATTATTCCATGCACGTCGAACCGCAAGCCCGCTTGACTGAAATCGAGCCGAAATGCAACTACACCGGCTTTACGGTCTGGTTCACCGGTCTTTCTGGAGCCGGGAAAAGCACCATCAGCCAGATACTTACCCGCGAATTTCAACGCCGGGGCATCAAGCATGAGATCCTGGACGGCGATGTAGTGCGCACCCATTTGAGCAAGGGATTGGGCTTCTCCAAAGAAGACCGGGATATCAATATCCGCCGAATCGGATTTGTTTGCCATCTTCTGACCCGCAATCACGTTGTAGCCATCGCCGCGGCCATTTCTCCCTACCGGGCGGTCCGGGATGAGGTTCGGCAAATGATCGGCCATTTTGTGGAAGTGTTTGTCAAAGCACCCCTGGAAGTCTGTGAAGAACGGGACGTCAAAGGCCTCTACAAAAAAGCGCGGGCGGGCGAAATCAAAGAATTCACCGGGATTTCGGATCCTTACGAGGAACCCTTGAATCCGGAAGTGATCTGCGAAACCCACCGCGAAACTCCCGAACAGAGCGCGGAAAAAATCCTCTCGAAACTGCGTGAACTGGGCTACATCGAGTGGTGATCCGATGGGGCTCTCCAGTTCTCCAAGGCGGGTCAGGAACTAAGCGGTTCCCGGGTTCATCAGACTACAAAAAGTCGCTGACCGTTAAGGACGTCAAGTCCTCCAGATCCTGCCGACCACTTGATTTCTTCCCAGGCTGACCTCAAGCTGAAACACAGGCTACCCATCAGCGTAAACTATATTGCCGGTCCTTGTGGCTTCCCAATCCTTCGTGCCCGGCTCCTGTCTCTGCCGCGCCGTTGGAACCGGCCGGAAGAGGAGGAATTGTGTGTACTGTATGATAAGAAATCGCTTGGGATGGAAGATAGAGAAAAGGGATGGCTAAATCCACGTGGTTGGTTTCCCCTCCTGGGCCGGGAGGAAAATGGCGGGCCTCCTTGTATCGTGGGGCTCTGGCGGTTGCCTGCGTGTTGACCACCGGTTCGTTGATCCTGCAAATTGGATTTGCCTTCCCGGATGCGGTCCATGCAGGGTTGATTTGGGTGAATTTTTTGGTCGTGTGCCTGTTTTTTATTCTGGTCATTATGGAAACCGCGCAGGCCATCCGGACCCGCAGGCCGATCCGCTACCTGATTTTTGAACTATTTTTGATCCTCTTTTTGATTGGGGAATTCGTGTTTTTGCGCAGCCGGTATTCGGGGGAACCCTGGAGGCCGGGATCATCGGTCATCCTTATTCAAATCTACCTGCTCGTTTTGCAAGCGTATTTCATTTGGGTGTTGATCCGGCGGGGATACGAGGCGGGACGGCGGTTGTTCTTTTTATCATTTACACCCGCGGCCACGGTTTCGTTGTCCTTTATTTTATTGATTCTAATTGGCACCGCTTTATTGATGCTGCCCCGCGCCACGCATGGCGGGCTCGTGCCGAATATTTCCTTTCTCGACGCATTGTTTACCTCCACCTCGGCGGTTTGCGTGACCGGCTTGACTGTGGTAGACACCGCCACCCGGTTTTCGCAACTCGGCCAGATCTTTATCGTATTGCTCATTCAGTTGGGCGGGTTCGGCATTATGACCTTTGTGGGCATTTTTATGTTTACATTTGGACAAAGTTCAAGCCTGCGGGGCCGTTTGGTGATGCAAGACATCCTGGTCCGCGAAGGAGGCCAACAGGTGGCTTCGTTCTTGCGGATCATGCTGCTCAATACCTTTTTGTTCGAGTTGGTGGGCACGGCCTTCTTGGCTGTGGGATTTTATTCCCGGTGGCATGCCTGGCCGGACGCCTTTTTTGCCGCGGTGTTTCATTCTGTCTCGGCGTTCTGCAACGCGGGTTTCTCCACCTTTTCCAACAACTTGGAATCGTTCCGGGACTCCCCTCTGATTGTCTTGACGGTTTCGTCCTTGATCATCGCGGGAGGGATCGGTTTCACGGTTCAATATGAATTGACCATGCGGGTGTTTCACTTTGTGTTTGGAAAACGAACTTCCCCTCTCAGCCTGCATACCCGGGTAGTCCTGCGGGTCACCGCCGTGCTGCTTGCAGGCGGCATGCTCGCTGTGTGGTGGGGAGGGGACTGGAGCCGTTCCACCTGGCTGGAAACGTTGCTAGCCTCGTTCTTTCATTCCGTCAGCGCCCGCACGGCGGGTTTTAATACGATTCCCCTGGCGTGGCTCGCGCCCTGGACGATCGTGATTCTCATGATTCTAATGTTTATCGGGGGGGCTCCGGGAGGAACGGCCGGGGGGATTAAGGTATCCACAGCCGGCATGTTGTATTATTCCACTCGTTCACTCCTCAAAGGGCGTCCGCACATCGAGATTATGGGCCGGACAATCGTTCAGCAGGCGGTCCATACGGCATTCGTGGTGAGCGGCCTGGCCACGGCGTTTGTCGCGTTATCGGCCATCGCCCTGGTGTACGCGGAGCCGGAACAGGATTTTTTGGTTTTGCTCTTTGAAGTGTTGTCGGCATTCGGTACGGTGGGATTGTCGTTGGGGGTGACACCCGAGCTAAGCCCTTTGGGAAAAATGATTCTCATTCTAACCATGTACGTGGGCCGGGTGGGCCCGCTCACCTTGGTGCTGGGTTTGATCAAGAAAAAAGACGAGGCCCTTTACACGTATCCATCCGGCACCATCGTGATCGGATAGCAGGGCGCGGAAAGGAAGACACCCATGAAGAAAAAAATCGCGGTGATCGGACTGGGGATTCTGGGCCGGAACCTGGCGGTTTTCTTGGCGGAACGAGGCGCTGAGGTGATTGCCATCGACTCGAACATGGAACCGGTGGACGAAATCAAAGACAAAGTCACATTGGCTGTTCAGTTAAATTCCACGAATGAGAAGGCCCTGGCGGCCCTGGATATTTCCGATGTGGACGCTGCCGTGGTATGCATCGGGGACAATTTTCAAGCCAACTTGTTGACCACGGTGCTCCTCAAGAAAATGGGTGTGAAGCGCGTTATCACCCGCGCCTCCAATCCCCTCGAACGCAGCATCCTGCAGGAGATCGGCGCGGACGAACTGGTGTATCCCGAAGAAGATCTGGCCAAGGAACTGGCGGTCCGGCTGACGGCTGTTTCCATCGAAGATTTGCTTTCCCTCGGCGTGAACCTGGCCGCGGCGAAAATCCGGCCTCCCCACTCTATTTGCGGCAAAACATTGGCCGAATTGCACTTGCGGAAAACCTACGGCATCAATATCGCTGCTATTTATAATTCCGAAGACGAAGAAGCCACCGAAAATCCCTTCCCCACTCCCGAGCATGTCATCGCGGAAAACGAAATGTTGCTGGTGATCGGCCGGAAAGAAGACCTAATCCGTTTCGCGGAGTTGCAATAATGCCCCTGGACAGGAGGCTCACCCCGATCGCTTATCCGTTGGCGGATGGTGCCGGTGTGGCTGGAGCGATTTCTCCCGCGGGTTGAGGGCGGGCCTCGGCGCTGTTGAAATAATTGGTGTTGGTGAACATGAAGAGATACTCGTTTCCATTCATCTTGATTTCCGCCAAATTGCGGTGATACGGATCCGTTTCTTCCAGCACGTTGCAAAGGACCAGAAAGGCGTCCGGTTTTTTCTGGAAGGGAAAGCGCAAATCGAAAGTGACATATGAATCATCCTCTTCCACTTTGAAGGTTACGTTTCTCATCTCCATTTTCAACTGGCGTCCATCCGCCAACACCTTGATCTTGTTGGACAAATAATAATACATCATGGGCTTGACCGGCTGGATTTCTTCTTCGGACAAGATCAAGTCTCCGTTCAGATCGATTTGAAACAGTTCCAGGGTGCAAATCAGGGTAAACCGGAGTTTCATTTGAATCTCATTGTTCCGGAGTTCGATGACCGAATCGGAAATGCTGTTCAAATGGGCGGTGGACAGGCCGGCGGCCCCCAACAGGACAAAGAAGGGGATTGTCAATCTCTTCATCTTCACGCACCGGGGGAGTGGATTCTGAACCTCCCCTTCCTTAAGGATTTCGTGGATTCGCCGTAGCGCCGGAAGCAGCGCCTGGTAGATGAGGAGGCATGGGCATTATAGCATAGCGTTCCCGCACCACTGTCCAAATGTCCGATTCATACCGGGCGTTCCCAATGGGAAATCCATCTGGAATTTTCCAGGTGAAAACCACAGGAGGTTTGGGGGCGGGCCGGTGGATCACCAACCGCAGTTCATGCGGGGCCAGGGGGATGTCTTTATCCCACCGGATACGTGAAAACCAAACGAGGCACGAATCGGAACGGGTGTCCGCTAATACCGGGAACCGGCGTAGTGGATCGTCCTCGATGGTTTCGGCCTCCACGGGGGGGTGGGAATCCAGTTGGAGAGTGAACGCGGAGGATTTCAGGTGAGGGATCACCCGCCCTTCGCCGGCCGAAGGAGTCCGGAGAACAATGAAACCCATCCGGTTTTCATCCGGAACCGGCCGGGGGGGTGGAAATTGGTTGGTGTTGGGATCCAGTTGTGACAGGAGGTAAAGGTAATACACATCCTCGAAAGCGGCGTAGCGGGATTCGACTGGATACGCAGCCCATCCTGTGTCCGGAGCGGACGCCGTTTTCGCGTAGCGGGCGTGGTATTCCTCCACGAATAATTTGGACATCAAGTTGTAGGTATCCACCCCATGCGGAAACGCTGAAAGCGCAACAGCTGTCCCGGCTGACACCACAAACCACCCGAAACGGCGGGGGAAACGGGGGGAGGACATACAGCCTTATTCGGTGACACGGGGGACCCGGAAGTACGGATCGTACCGGTCGGGGGCGTTTTTCAACGCTTCTTCGCGGGGAAGTGAAGGCTCGACGACATCATCCCGCATGACATTGGACATGGGCAACGCGTGAGACATCGGTTCCACGCCGTCCACGTTCAGTTCCTTCAATTTTTGCACGTATTCCAGCATTTCAGCCAGATGGGCGGTATACATCGGCACTTCTTCGTCTTTGAGTTCCAAGCGGCTGAGCAACGCGATATGTTTCACTTCCTCGGGGGTGATACTCATGATTCCTCCTTGGGTGATTTGGTGGTTTCAGTAAAAACGGCGGTTACCGCGTCGGGGTGGCGGGGATTTTTATCAAGGATGTCCGGATTTTCAACCGGCGCGGATTCGGTATCCGGATCTTTGAGAAGCACGGTGGCCGGCGGAGTCAAAAAACGGCCTTCAATCGAATTATCCCGAGGAAGGATTTTCTTGATCAGGACCTCGATCTTCTGGATCTGATTTACTCCCAACGTTTCGGTCAATTCATGCTGGATTTTTTCCTGAAAATGCCGGGTGAATTCCGGTATGTTTTGTTGCAATTCGAGAACCAGCTTCGTTTTTAAGGACAGACCGCCGTTTTCCAAATCCGCCCGGACGGAAATATCGCGCACGCCGCTGATGGCTTGTCCCTTGCGTTTGATGAATTCTTCCACTGCGGTGAGCGACATGCCGATTTCGCCGCTTTCATGGCCGATCGTGATATGGGGCCGGATGCCTGGTTCCAGTCCCATCATCATGGCCATCAGCGCCATGCAACATCCCATCGAAATCAGGCCCAGGGCAATGAACAAAAGCTTTCCCCACCGTTGGGTGGAAAGTTCCAGCAAGGTGAGACTCAGTTGCTTGAGCCCGGCGACATCCCAAAACACGATATACCAGGATAGAAGACACAAGCAAAACAGGATGGCGAACGTGAGGAGGAGGCTCAAATATTTCATCAGCGCATTTTCAGTGGCTCTTATTGGTTCACCGCGTTGATCTGGATCGCGTCATGCTCCAGCAGGAGTGGTTGGGGTTCATCCACCGTGTATACATTTTCCACGTTAAGCGCAATCCGGCTGACCACCAAGCCGGCGGTCAGCTCCAACGCCCGGGTGATCTTGCCCTGCAGTTCCCGGGCTTCCTTGATGATCTTGGTGCCAAACAGAACGGTCAGAGTCAGGGTCGCTTCCACACTGCCATCAACGAAAGTGACCTTGATGTATCGTTCCATGATTTTCCGGCTGGCGGATTCGCCCCCCTTCATGCCTGGAAAACGGAAACAGCGGCTGTTTTCCACTTCCCGCATGATGATCCGGCGCACAATGGAAGGAGAAATCTGCACCCGGCCCAATTCGTTTTCAAAAAAACCGACCATGGACACCTCTCAACCCCACGGGTCTTTCACTTCAGTAATCATTATATCATGGAACAACCGTTTGCGCCGAAAAACCAGCCTCCCAAGGGATTTTCGTCCGTCCCAGCCCATACGCCTCAGGAGATTCTCCATCTGGAGCGCCTCTAGGTGAAGAGGGAAGAGAAGAGTATTCTAATCTCCATTGCTTTCCGCGCCAGTCCAGAATTTTGGAATTAACATAATATTTAATTCTTTTAATATATATAAAAGAGAAAAATTTCCTTAATTCACCATGGTTGAACCGCATGCGGTATCATGTGCCCCGTATGGGGAGATTGCCCTGGGCCAGGCCTGCCGGATTCTGGGATTGGGTAACCGGGATCCCCAATCGCCCACGTACGGGTGTTTCGACCGGTATTATTGGCATTACCGGCAGGTGGATTTCGTAAACGCGCGGTTTCAAGAGGCCGGTCATTTTCTGGCTCTGCTGTATGAGTATCCGGGCGCGGACAACCGCTTTTATCGGGCTCCCCGGATCCGCGAATGGGCGATGGCGGCGGTCCGCTTCTGGGCGCGGATTCAGCGGGGGGACGGGAGTTTCGATGAATATTGGCCGTATGAGCGTTCGTTTTGCGTCACAGCGTTCACGCTATATGCCGCGGCCGAGACCTGCCGCCTGTTGTCTGAAAATCCCCCGGACGACGCGGTGATGCGGGCTGCGCGGTGGGTGATGACCCACGAGAATCCACGGGTCATGAACCAAATGGCTGCGTCAGCCACCGCCCTGCGGCTTGCGGGAGAAGTTCTGGAAGACGAGGGGCTCTTAAGGGCCGCGGCTCAACGAATGGAGCGTTTGCTCGAGGGACAAAAACCGGCGGGCTATTTTGAAGAGTACGGAGGATATGACATCGGCTACCAGACTATTACATTATCCTGTTTGGCCAAGTATTACCAGCACACGCGGGATATGGCTGTGCGCGAGGCGGCCCGGGCCGGTTTCCGGTTTCTGGATGATAAAATCCGCAAGGATGGGACATATGATTACCGGACCACCAGCCGGAAAACGCAATATTTTTATCCATTCGGATTCCGGGTGATGGAAGAATGGGATCTCTTGTCGCGGCACCGGGCGGGGCTCACGCAAAACGTCGTGCTAAATCCCGCCTGGCTGGATGACCGGTATTGCCTGCCCTTGGCAATCGATTACCTCCACACCGCCGTGTATGACGCCGCGCCGGCGGCCTAACCTTTCTTCACCGCAGGGCTAAAGCCGCGCACGGACAAGGCACCCCGGACAAATTACGCGCCAACCTTGGCCAGAAAGGAGTTGATCGTCTCTTTCAGATCGGACAAATCACCCGATTTCACAACGAACGCGTCCGCGTTCCAACTCATGAAATTGTCCTGATAATGCGGATACGCGGAATGAATGATCACCGGACGTTTGCGGTCCTGATTCAGCAGGCGGGATATGGTTTCCAAGCCATCCATGCCCGGCATGCGGATATCCACAATCACCAGGTCCGGATTCTCTTTTTCACATAAGAGAAGACCCTCGAAACCATCCTTGGCGACCACCACGTCGTACCCTTCGTCCCTCAACTCCGCCTGATACAGTTGGCGCAGGAAGACTTCGTCATCAATGACTAAAATTTTTTTCACGTGAGACCTCCTGACGCTTCGGAAGCCGAATCACCACCGTGGTCCCTTCCCCTAAACGGCTCTCAACATGGAGGGTTCCACCATGGCTTTGTATGATCCGCTGGGAAACGTGCAAGCCCAGTCCCGTCCCCGCGTGTTTTGTCGAAAAGAAGGCTTCAAAGATCCGGTGGAGATTTTCTTCCGCGATGCCGACACCGGTATCCCGGACCCGCACATCCACCCATTGGCTGTCCTCCTTCGTGGTTATGGTTATTGTACCACCGTTTTCCATGGATTGGATGGCATTTTGGAGAATGTTCAGCAACACCTGACGCATCAGGTTGCGGTCAAAATCAATCGGCGGCAGATCCGCCTGCAAGCGCAGGTCCACCTTGATCTCGTGGAACTCGAGTTCAGAGCTCAAAAAGGTCAGCACCATCTGGATAAAGGAATTGAGATCCTGGGTCTGCACCATGGGGCTGGAAGGGCGGGCGTAAAACAGGAGGCGGTTGAGGACATCTTCCAGGCGGAGAGCTTCGTCGCGGACGATACGCAGATGGCTGTATTCGGGATCGCCCGAATCCCGGTTTTTGAGCATGAGATTGACAAAGCCGCCGATGGCCACCAGGGGGGTGCGGATTTCGTGGGCCACCGTGGCCGCCATCTGTCCGAGCGCGGCAAACTTGCCGGCCTCGAACAGTTTTTCCTGACTTTCCCGCAATTGCGAGTAAGCGTGCTCGGTTTCCTTCACCTTCTTGGCTAACTCCTCCATAGTGTTCGCGTGGGCGATGGCCAACGCCGCCTGCGCCGCCAGGATTTCCAGCATTTGAATGTCCTCGGGCAGGATCGGTTGCTTGGTGATGGCCTTGTCCACGATCAATACCCCGATGGGATCTTCTTGCACCAAGAGGGGGATCACGGCAAAGTGATCCTGGCCAAGGAGAGCCAGGATGGAGGGATCGAATTCCGTATCCGTGCGGCCGTCTTTCACGATGAAGGCACGGCGCTGCCGGATGGATTGTATCAGGAGAGAGGTTTCGTGGTGCAAAGGGACTGCCAGATGTTGGACGATCTGGTTGACGTGGTAGTCCCCTTGGCCTACATGATCCAGGTAAGCCTGCAACCGTTTGGCCAGGGTGTCTTTGGGAATGGTTTGCTCCAGTTGGCTCCAGATCCGGTTGGCTTCCTCGGGACTGGATGGGCCCAACGCGACACGGCCCTTGAGCATCTGCCGGTCTTTATCGACCAGGAGTAAGAAAGCCCGGTTGAACCGGAACGTTTCGCCGGCTGTGGCGGCGATCAAAATCAGGCGCAGGCGCTGGTCGAGCGTTTCGGTACGGTGAAACAATTGCGTGATGTCATGCAAGTTGGCCAAGGCGCGGGTGCGTTCCTCCACCAGTTTTTCCAGATTGTTGGAGTAGTCCGCCAACTGCTTTTCGATCCGCTTGCGGTGGCTGATATCCCGCTGCACGCAAATGAAGCCCAGGATTTTCTTGGTTTCCGAGAAGATGGGGGTAATCCGGACTTCTACGTTGACCGGTTGCCGGTTCCCCTGCAGCCAGATCATTTCCCCGGCCCAATTTTGGCCTTTGAGCACGCATTGCCAGATGTCCTTGTGCACCACGGGGGGATCTTGATCGCTCCAGAATTCTTGAATCTTCCGGCCCAGAATCCCTTCCGGGGGAAGGCCGACCATCTTCTCGAAGGCCGGATTGACGTAAAAGATCAAGCCTTGTTCGTCAAACAGCAGAATCGAATCATCGGCGGCTTCAATGGCCGTCTTGAAATTCCGGAGTTCCTGCTCCAGGGTAAGGATGCCGGTATTGTCTTCGAGAAACAAACAGCAAAATCCTTCCCGGCGCAGGGGATGAAGATGCACGCGGATTTCTCTTCCCCGGTTGGTGATCAAAGTCAGAAAGAGGGGATATTTGGAGGGGGCGGTCAAGGAGGAGCGGAACACGCTGGAGTCCATGTCCGGCGCGATGAAATCCTCGATCGTTTTCCCGATGAGATCCGAGCTGAACAGAATGTGTTCCGCCTCGGAATTGTGTTGAATGATCCGCGCGTGGGGATCGGTGATGAGGATACCGATGGGCGCGTGGTTAAACACTTCCTCATAGAGGGATTCCGATTCGGTTTCGGGCATGCGGAAAGCATTCAGGTCATACTCAGCCATGAGAATCCCCTCTCTTGCGTCGCTGGTGATATTCTACTAACAGGGGGAGACGAAGACAATCGATCATTTTTCAACCGGTGGGGATTGAATCGTTGTCCCGGCTTGATTGCCATGCGCTTCGTGGCATGCTTTTTCCATCTGGAATATTCTGAATGGCAGGCTTGGTCAATGAGTGACACGTCCCGTTTGCATACGTTGCTCCAATTGGTCCAGGACGATCCGGAAGACGCCTTCGCCCGCTATGCCCTGGCTTTGGAATACAAGAAACAGGGGCTTGTGGACCGGGCCCTGGACGAATTGGAGGAAGTGATCCGGAAGCATCCAGATTACACCGCCGCCTATTTCATGGCGGGGCAATACCTGAATGAAGAAGGGCGGCGGGACGAAGCCGCCGTACGGCTGCGCGAAGGTATCGAGGCGGCGCGGCGCGGCAATGATTCGCACGCGGTAACCGAAATGCAGGACTTTTTGGAATCCTTGGATGCGTGAATTCACCGAAGCGTGGGGACGCAGCGAAAAAACGCCCCTCTGGCTGATGGCCGGGGGCGCCGCGTTGTTGACGGTGGCGGGAATCGCCAGCCCACCCGATTCCGCTTTGATGGTGGCGGGCGGCGTCGTGTCCGGAGTGATTCTTGTCGCCCGGCCGGATATTGCCTTCGCGTTGATTTTCGGCATCGAATCTTTGTTCACGGAAGATGTTTTGCTGGTTAACGAGCAGTTGGAACAAACCATCTACAAGATATCCTTGCCTTATCTGGGTCTCAATATTTTCGAGGCGGCCCTGCTCCTCCTGGCCCTGATTACCTTTTTGCAGCAGCGGGGAGTGGTATATGGCACCCGGCTCGATTTCGCGCTGGCCTGGTTTGGAGCGGCCTGCGTGGTGGGATATATCACCTGCCTGATTTACTACAAAGATCCCGCGCTGCTTTTCGAACCCCGGCGGTTGATGCATTTGTTCGTGGCTTATTACCTGACAGTCAATTTGCTTCGGACGAAAGAATCCCTCCTGATCTTCCTGACCATCCTGCTCGCCGCGGTGGCGCTGAAAGCGGGGGAAGGCGTGTATCTCTTCACGGCGGGGCAAGGGCTGCAAATCAAGTGGAAAATCCGGGCCATATTCACCGATTGGGCCGATTCGCTGATGTTTGTCACCTACCTCCTGATTCTCGCCGCGTTTCTGGTCGAGCGGGTGCGTTTTCCGGGGAAATGGATCTTCACGGCACTCTCGCCGGTGGTGTTCTTCAGCCTGTTGGTCTCATACAAACGGGCATACTATATCGCCATTCTGGCTGGATTCGTGGCGTTGTTCTGGATTCAAGGACGGAAATCGCGCTTCCGGTTGATCTTGTTCAGCGGATTGGCGGCGGTGATGCTGATGGGCCTGATCACGATTACCGATCAGTGGACGGCGGTTTCCCTGCGCGTCCAATCCATCGTGCAACCGACAAAGGAAAGCAGCGCCAATTACCGGTTGGTGGAATGGCAAAACGCGCTGATCTGCATACGGAAGAATCCCCTTTTCGGGATCGGGCTGGGAGGCGTGATGCCCATGGAAATCTGGCTTTCCCGGACGAATCTGCTGGGGGTGCATAACACGTTTTTATGGGTGGCGGTGAAAATGGGCGCTTTCGGGCTCTTTCCTTACCTGCTCGTTCATTTTGCGTTTCTGCGCCGGTTGCATCGCCAGAACGAGGTTTTGCGCGATCCCTTTTTGCGGGTGCTCTCGAAAGGAATTTATTGCAGTTTCATTGCCTTCTGCGCGGCGCAGATGTTCGCCCCCATGTTTGCCCAAATGCGCACCGCGGCTTATCTGGGGGTGATTCTCGGGATTGGGATGATGCTTGCACAGCATGACTACCTCCCCCCCTCGCAAGTACAAAGCCTTGACAAGTGACTCCACCGTGCGGCCCGGCGATACCATCTGAAGGGCCGTTTAGATTTTGTCCAGATTGCCGTAAACCGGTTTTCCCTTGTCCCAAATGCAGACAAAGTTGCGCCGGGCGAGATCCTCATCCTGGGAGATGACACCGGCGGGCGTCATGCCTTCTTTGCGGTTTTTGACGCGCGGTTGATCCCCAGGAAGGATCTGCCTCCAGATTTCATACTCCGTGGCGTGTTTGGATACCGCGAAGGTGAGTTTCTGGTTCACAAATTGCTGGACAATGCTGTAGAGATCTTTCTTGGGGAGGCGTTTGGTCACCTGGACTTGGATTTGTCCTTCATAGTTTTTCTCGGTCTTCATTTCGAACCACCCCCTTTGTTTTTGATTAGGGCTTTTCTGGGGCATAAGGCTCACCGAGTTTCTCTAGAAGTCGTCAATCCAACCATAGCTTATTCCATTTTGCGGCCGGATACAAGAATAACCGCTTTTGGATCCTCCATGGATGGGGCCGGTCAAGCCGTGCACTAGCCGCACAATAGAAAGTCGCGCAATAGAAAGTATGGTATCAACCTATACGGATCATAACCGCGGGTGGTGACAACAGATTGTAACAAAATTGTGGCGTCTTTGATGGTTTTTTTAAACCGTGCCGCTACTTGGCCACCTGGTCGAGGACCTCTTTCGCGACATAAATGGGCGTATTGGTCCGGATGGCGAGGGCAATCGCGTCACTGGGGCGGGAATCCACATCCACTTGGCCCCCGTTTTGCTTGAAATAAATGCGGGCATAGAAGGTCGAGTCGCGCAAATCGTTCACCACCACACGTTCCATCCGGGCCCCTAACGCTTCAACGATATTCACTGATAAATCATGAGTTAGTGGTCGTTGGATGTGAATATCGTTTAAGGCCAGATGGATCGATTGCGCTTCATAATATCCGATCACGATCGGCATCATGCGATGGCCGTGTTTTTCTTTGAGAATGATGATCTGATCGGCTCCGGTTTCGTCCAGCCTCAATTCGTAAAATTCCATCTCGATCATTGACATGTCCTTCTCGAAATGTTCCTTTGCGTTCCGGCTTCCTCTCACTCCCCGGGATTCCGGTGTGGTTAGTCACAAGGGGAGTCGATCGATTTGGAATCGATGGGCACACCGATCTGTTCCAAGATTCGGCCCAGTTCCATCGTCGGCAACCCGATCACATTATGATACGATCCCTTCAAATCCCTCACCAAAGATTTGCCCCGGCCTTGAATGGCATACGCCCCGGCCTTGTCCATCGGTTCTCCGGATTGGACATAGGAATCGATTTCCTCCTGGGTCAACTCGCGAAATCGGACCTGCGTGGAGACCGCCTTGACAATTTCCGTCCCGGATCGCGCGTGATAGACACAGATCCCCGTCCAGACCTCATGCACTTGGCCGGACAAGCGGCTGAGCATGAGGACCGCTTCGCTGTGTGACTTGGGTTTACCCAAAATCGTGTCATGGATGGCCACCACCGTGTCGGCTCCGATCACTAAGTGATCGGGATAAAAGTGTCCCACTTTCACGGCTTTCTCCAACGCCATGCGGGCCGCGTAGCTGTTGGGCCGCTCCCCCATGGGGGGCAGTTCTGCCAACCGGCTGGGCACTACTTGAAACGCAATATTCAATTTTTCCAAAAGCATTTTCCGCCGGGGGGACTCACTGGCCAATACGATGCCCGCGATCTGTTCCGCCAATATTTTTTTCGGATTTCCAATAGGTTCTTCGCTCATTGGCCATTCATCCAACGTGCCGCACGTGGTCCCCGGCACGCGTTTCGTCCTCTCTCGCGTCCTGTCCGCTCAAGTGTATTGTATCAAAAAATCGAAAGTTTCTGATCTCCCTGAAGGCTTGACTCACTTCATTATACTAGAGTGCCAACACCTCCGAAGGGATTACTCCGGAAAGTGAAAACAACTCTTCGAATAAGAGGTGAGGATCCTGGAAGACAAGCCATCAGGCGGATTTCTACTGAGCCACCCGATTTTAAAGGCCTTGCGGGAATGTCATCGGCACGGAAGGATTTTTATGGGATCGGGTGATTGGGGGACTTCTCGAATTGGAAAAGCGTGCTTATACTTGTAACGTCTTTTGTGGTGTATAGCGGGGCGCTAGCTCAGCTGGGAGAGCACTACCTTCGCAAGGTAGGGGTCGAGGGTTCGAATCCCTTGCGCTCCATATCCTCTACAATAACCTCGCCAAATGAACCATCCGCGAAATACTGTCTCCTCAATGGGAGCCAGATAGGCCCTTTAATCCCTCATAAAGCCCTCCTCATAAGCCCGCATAACTAATGGACGCTTGTAAAATAGAATCGGTTAGTCGTATTGCCGTTCGAGATAGTGATCAAGGTGTGAATGCTTACCGCGCAGTTAAGACCGCGCAGTTAAGATGCCCATTCCCAGGGGGATTTTGAATACGGTCTTATAATCAAGTGGTCCGATGGATACTCCACCGTCAGAAGGCGGTGAAGTCGACATTTCTTTTCCCTGGACATACTTCCGTTATGAAACCTTATATAATGGGAGCACTTGGCTGAACGGATTTGACATCCCTTTTTTCGGGAGCAACCTCATGTTACCCCATCTTCATATTTTCCGGATACCGTTTTGTGATCCGCCCCACTTTTCGCGATTGTCAACCGGGGTGTGGATTTGGTTGTTACTCCTGGCACCGCTGGTAACTTTGGCGCAACCGCTTCCTTATCCAGATTCATTTTCGTTCATCCAGGTTCCTAATCCCCTCGCGGAGATCAATCCCGCCTTCCCGTTGGTTGACGCGCCTTTGCCCGGCATCGGCGAACCCTTTTGGGATCCGCGTTTCGGTACACTCCAAACCCGGGTGACTGTCGCGGACGGGATCAACGGCCGGCATGAATACTCCCGCTTCGATCCGTTCAATGCCGATCAATCCCTGATCGTTCTCCTCAATGAGGACGGGGGTTTCCTCGTCTACCGCACCGGTGCGGTGCCCTACAACCAGGAAGCCAACCGGGTTCTGGACCTGGATATTCAGGAACCCCGGTGGGATGCCAGCGATCCCCATCGTTTGTGGGGGATTCAGGAGTATCGGATCGTCACCGTGGAGGTTCTCACGGGAGAGCAAACCGTAATCAAAGATTTCACGTCCGACCCGGTTGTCGGGCCGGTTATCCGGGATTCACCCGTTTACCGGATCACCACTCAGGAAGAAGGCGAAGCCTCTCAGGATTTCCGTTATTGGGTTTTCATGCTGCAAGGGGATGACCGGGCTGAGTATTTGCCATTGTATTTATTCACTTGGGACCGGGAAACCGACACCGTACCGGGAGTGTATCCTCTGCCCGAGACGGAACGGGTGATCGACTGGGTGGGCATGTCATGGCAGGGCAACTTTGTGATTATCGGGGGCGATCCAGGGAACACGGGCCATACGAAGGGGCTGACTCTGGCCAACCGGGAACTTACCCGCTTCCACCAGCTGGCTTACGACACTGCGCATTCGGATGTGGGTTTGGGCGCGGACGGCCGCGAAGTGATCGTGATGCAGAACAGCCGCACAGATTACGTGGATATGATCCCGCTTGAATGGACCACGCAACCTGTATTGGTTGCCAGCGATTACGCGTCCTCGGGTATTATCCCCATCATCCGGCTTTTTTACAGCAGTAATTCCCCCCAAGGATTGCAAAGCGGCGTGCATATATCATGCAACTACCCGGGATACGCATTGATTTCCACGACCATCGAGCCAGGCTTGCCGGAACAAAATTGGCTGGACCGGTCGATGGTCCTGGCCCGGCTGGACCAGGCCGAACCCAGTGTGTATTACATGGCCAAACAACACAATACCACGGGATCCTATTGGGAAGAGACTCACGCGGCGATCACCCGCGATGGCAGCAAAATCGTTTGGGCCGACAACTGGGGCCTGAACGCAGGCGAGAGCCAGATGTTTCTCATGCAGTTGGATTTGCCTCCACGATGGCCGTCTCTCATTACGGGCATCGTTGATTGGTTGATGTTTGAATGATCATGCGCAGGTTATCACGACAAAGGAGTTATTATGTCCACCCTTTCACGCCGAAGGTTTCTTCATTCCGTTGGATTGAGCACGATGGCCATGAGCGCGTATTCCGGGACGCGCGACTCCGCGGAGACGCCAACCCCGGTAGCGGCCACCCGGTATGTGGCAGCCTATGACACGGAATCACCGAATTGCCTGGCCGCGGTCCGGAAAATCGTTGAAGTCCACAAGAAATTTGCCATGCCCGCGACGTTTTTCATTACTGGGAAAACGCTGGAGGCGAACGCGGAGGAATACCGGGGATTGTTGGATGATCCACTCTTCGAAGTGGCTTCGCATACATATTCCCACCGGATGTTAAAGGATAATCCCATCTGCGGCCCGGCCATAAGTTTGCCGGAAAAACGGGTGGAGATCTTCAAAAGCAAGGAGATCATTGAAAACATATTCGAAAAGCCCTGCCTGGGATTGCGGCCCGCCTGCGGATTCGAGGATGGATTCCGCAACGCGCCGGAGGTGTTGGGCCTGATCGAGGAAGCCGGATATACCTACACCAGCAGCTGGCTGTGGGGGCCGGACTTTTCTCTTCCTGCTTTGCTCATCGAACCGTTTCGTTATGAAAGAGAAGGATTTCCAGACTTGTGGGAACTTCCCGGGCACGGCTGGCATGAGAACCTGCTGAAAAACAACAACAAGATGGGGCCCCGCCGTCTCACTCTGTGGCCTCCCGCGATGCCCGAAGCCATCCCCGCGGGTTTTCTGTCCCGTCCCGAAGAAGAATTCGCCGTCAACCGTATATTCATCGACAAAGCCGTGGCGGACAAGAAGCCTCATGTAACCTTGATCTGGCATCCCTGGTCGCTTCACGCATTCGATCCCCAAATGAAAATGCTCGAAATGACGTTCCAATATGTCAGGGATCAACAATTGAGCGCTTGCTGTTTCAGAGAACTGCGGGAGCAGGTGGCCGCGTGACTCTGAAAACATCAGGGGAAATGCGCCAGGGCCGGACCGAGGGAAAGCACATTACCGTCACCAACCAAGATCGCAGAGGGGTAATCATTCATGCCGCAAACGCAATCCCTTCGTATTTTTCAATGGACGCAATTGTTTTGGTTGTCCGTGATTTCCGGTATCGCATTCGGTTTGATTCCCGTGGCCATTCCCGAAGAGGCCAATCCCAACGCGGTTCCAACCTATGAATGCATTGGAATATACTACCGGCATGACGATCCCGGCGGCTGCGCGGTCCGGTTCCGGGCAGCCGGCGCGGAGGCCTGGCGCAAGGCGCTTGGCCTGGTCTACGATCCCCGCGACCGGGAATACCGGGGAAGCCTGGTGAATCTGAAGCCCGACACGGCGTATGAGATTGAATTGACGTGTGGCGGCGAGACCGTCACTCTTCTGTCGAAAACCCGGAGCGACCAGTATCCCATCGGCCGGATTACAACGTTGGCGGACGGTGTTTCGCGCGAGCCCCTGGTGATCACCCAGTCAGGAACACCGGACGCCTACCACTTGATCCAACCCGCGGCCGGCGCGAAAGCCACCCTCGACATGATGAACGCGGAAGACGCGTCGGTGGTGATCGACGCCGATTATGTCATCGTGCGCGGCATTGAATCGCGCAACGCCGCCCGGCATGGGATTCTCATCAAAGCCGGCCGTCATGACGTCGTCATCGAGGATTGCCGGATCACCTTCTGGGGGCGGATCGGGGGGCCGGTTTCCTACGGCAACGAAGGCAACATGGACAGCGCCATTTACGCTGAACGCGGGGCCGGCCGCCTGACTCTGCAACGCAACCTGATCGAGGATCCGCGCGGCGCGTCCAACGATTGGGAAACCGGCCATCCCTCGGGCCCGCAAGGCATCTCGTTGATCAACTCCTGCGGCGGGAACGTGATCCGGTACAACGAAATCCGTTCGACGGAGGACCATGGCTATAACGACGGCATCGGCGGCGGCTCCAATTTCAGTTACGAAGGCAGCCCCAACCGCGATTCGGACATTTACGGCAACATCATCAGCCACGTCTGGGATGACGCCATCGAGAGCGAAGGCGCGAATCAGAATGTGCGCATCTGGGGCAACTACTTGTTTCTCACGTATCAGCACATCGCCACCGCCTGCACCTCGAAAGGCCCACTTTATATTTTCTGCAATGTCTTCGGCAAGAGCCGCTGGACGCACCAGAATCCCCTGGGCGGCAGCCTGATCAAAGTGGGCGAGCGGGATGAGTTCGGCGGCGGTCGGCGTTTCGTGTTCCACAACACCGCGCTCCAACCGAAAGGCGCCTTTCATGTCTTCAGCGGCCATATCAATCCCAACACGGTCACGCGCAACAACATATTCGACTGCCCGGGCCGGTTGACCTCCTCCACGCCCGCCGATCCCCCCGGCGATTATGACTACGACCTCTTCACCGGGATGGACCGGGGCGCCGCCCGTGAGCCGCATGGCGCGCGCGGCAAGCCGGCTTATATCCACTCCTATGGGTTGGAATGGTATCCCGCCGCCAGCACGACGAAAATCCAATGGGGACGTGTGCCGTTCCAAAAGGGTGGCAGGACCATCGAGATCACCGACCCGGTGGTTACGGTCCCCAATCCGGTCATCGACGCGGGCGAGGTGATTCCCGGTTTCAATGACGATTACATGGGCAAGGCCCCCGATCTTGGGGCGTTCGAGCTGGGCGGCCCACCGTTGAAATTCGGCCGCCGCGCCCAGGGCGACTTCTGGGCCCCGTGGGAATTGAAGTAAAGGGGGATTTCACGGAAAAAAGCAAAGGAAACTGTTCAAGTCTCCGGCAATGAGATCTTCTTCCATCCTTCCAGGCCGAACCGGATTTCCCGTTCCGCGAATTCCCACACCACCACGCGCTTGTCCGCCAGAAGCGTATGTTTGCGGCTCAGTTCTTGCCGCACCAGGGTGGACGCCCCGCCGTCGTTGATGATAGCGGCCACCCGCCTGCGCAACTCGCGCGCCAGGTGCGCGGTGAAACCTCCCGATCCCGGTTCGTCCCGCTCGTAAATCCGCAAGAAACTATCACCCAGCACCAGCACCGGCGCGGCGGGATCGTCCGTGCAGGTTTCTCCCGTGCCGCTGTGGATCACTTGTTCGCATTGGATCGTTTCCGGCGCGTACAGGGTATCAAGCCATGGCAGCCGCATCATGTTCAGGATGTCACCATAGCGGTTTAGCGGGACAGGCTTAACGTCATATTCAACCGTTCCCGGTTGTATCCAGCCCGCGTCCAACATCCGCTTGGCCGTCAGCCAGGCGGCCAATTGCATGCCACGCGGCGACCAGTGACTGTCTTGCATAAGGTACAAGGCCTCGGCCTTCACCACCGGTCTGGTTTTATCCTTTTCATAGGCATTGAAAAGGTCCACCAGCGCCACGTCCGCGTCCCGCAGGCGTTCCATCAGCCGCCGCGTGTGGTGATTGACCGGTTCCGCGAGGCCTTCCGCCCGCCGGGTCAATTTTTCGGGATATATGGAAGCCTTGTTGGGCGCGATCATCACCAGCAGGTGGATCCCGCGTGCGGCCAGCTGGTCCTTGAAATCCACGATGGCAGGAAGGGGATCATCCGGATTGCCGGAATGGGCCTTGAAATCCAGCGGCTGGATTAGATACTCCACGGCCGGTTTGTAAAAAAAACAGCCCTCACGCCCAGCCACCGCTTTTTCACCGGCGTCCTTCAGAATGACGAATTGCAGATACCGGAACGCGGGCTGCAAGGTTTGCGCGAACCAGCTGGTGGTTTCGATCGATTTCTCGAACGAGCGCAGATGGCGCGCCGTGGGCGTTTGTGTGAATATATCCGCAACGGCAGGCCGTTCGCCCCGCGCAATTTCGATGGCGGCCTGGATGATCCCCACACTGCCGATCATCATGGAAAAGAGAACGGTCAAAAGAAAAGGGCCTTGGAAAAGGGCGCTCACCAAATCCCTCCTAGAATTGCGAATACAAAAACGGGCTGTAAGTCTGGGCGAACATGCCCAGGATGGAGAAGGCAAACAGCGCGATCAACCAAACCGCTTTCCACGGGGTGATCCGTTCCGCCCACTCGAAGGCCTGGTACGGTTGAAAGACCAGCGCGGCGCACAACGCCATCAAAAGAAAATTGCCCTGTGTGTAGATTATACCCGCCAGCAGGATGGATCCTCCGGAAGCACCGTGCCCTCCAAACAGGGTGAGATAATACCGCCCTGCGTCTCCCAGGGTGGGGCTGCGGAACAAAACCCACGATAGCAGGATAGCCACGAACGTGAGGCCGATTTTGACCGGCCGGGACAGGCGCGCGTAACGGCCTTTCTTCCCGCGCCATTGCTCGAAGGCCAGAAACAAGCCGTGATAGCCGCCCCACAGGATGAACGTCCATGCCGCCCCGTGCCACAAGCCGCAGATCAGAAAGGTCAGGATCAAGTTGCGGTAGATGATGTACTTCGTGCTCCGGTTGCGTCCCACGGCGATCAGGGGGACATAGACATAATCGCGCAGCATGGTGGAGAGTGAAATATGCCACCGCCGCCAGAAATCGGTGATGCTGTCCGCCCGGTACGGCGCGTTGAAATTGCGGATCAGCTCGAAGCCCACCATCCGCCCCAGCCCCACGGCCATTTCCGAATAGCCCGCGAAATCGAAATAAATCTGAAACGCGTAGGCGAGCAAGCCGAACCAGGCATCAATTGTCCCCGGCGCTTCCGCCCCGAACACGGCATTGGCCACGGTTCCCATCGGATCGGCCAGTAGAATTTTTTTGGCGAATCCTAAAATGAACAGGGCCGCGCCCGACGCGAATTTGTCGATAGTATGCTCCCGCGACCGGAGCGCTTCGGCGATCAGGGGATAGCGCGTGATCGGCCCCGCGGTGACCATGGGGAACAGCGAGATGTAGCACGCGAAATCGGAGAAGGAACGCGCCGGCGGGGCGTCTCCGATATACATCGAGACCAGGTAACTGATGCTCAGAAACGTGAAGAACGAAATCCCCACCGGCAACGGGATGTCCCACACCGGCCCGGGATGGAATCCACACAATCCCAACAGGCTGTAGAGGTTCGTTTGCAGAAACGTAAAGTATTTGAAGAATCCCAGCAGAGCCAGGTTCGCGCAGAGGGCCGCAATGAACACCTTGTGTTTCCGGTTCTCATCCGCCGAACGCGTGATGGCTGTCCCCCCGGCGTAGCCGATGACCGTGGCCGCAAGCAACAAAAAGGCGAACCAAGGTTGAAACCAGGCGTAGAAGACATACCCCGCCGCCAGTAGAAACTGATTCCGGCCTTTGGGTATCAAGTAATAAATCAATAAAACGAGTGGCAGAAAATAGAACAGAAAGATATGCGATGTGAATGCCATGGGCGAATGGTACCGGATGAGCGTATTGGATTACTGGATAACCCGGTTGGTCCACACGGCCCAGTAAATCAGCGGCGGATTCTGTTCGAAATATTTGTTAATGATCCCGCCCATGTAATAATCGTCGATCGGCGCTTCCAGGGCCATCCGGTGGATATCTCCGGATTTGAATTGCTTGAGATTGCCGCCGATCCGGCCGGAACGCGCGTCCGCCACTTGCGAGCGCGGCTTGAGCGGATTGTACTGGCCCACGTAGATCGTATCGCCGTCCACTTTCCCCCGGTGGACTTGCAGCACCTTGTATTTGAACACGTACGCGTAATCGTACAGTGGGATGTCGGGCAGTTCGGAGGGAATCTCCTCGAGCTGGGCCGTCACTTCCACGCTGCCCAGTGTGGTCACCTGGGGATCTTCTCCCGTGTCCGTTCCGGGGCCGCAAGCATGAATGACCAGGGCGATTGCCGCCGGCAGGAACAGCGCGCGGACCGGATTCATTCTTTGCGGTATGAATGGCTTATACATTAATTCCCCCCGATCTCCGCGAAGGTCCACGCCGGTTCCCAACCTGCCTCCAGCATCAGCACCGGCCCGTCTTTGGTCTGGGGATGCGCGCGCCGCAGATCGGGGCTTTCCCCGCCGATAGTGGGGGCATCGCTGAGCCGCATGATGCCGATGGGCGCGCCGGATTTTTCCGATCCGCCACCGTCCTCAGGACATTTGGTGAATACCACATACTGGCCGTCCGGCGAAAGCGCGCCGCCGTAGATATGATAACCATCTTCGCCGTAGATCAATTCCATGTTCTTCCCTTCGCCGTCAGCCATGTACAGTTGCGACCAGCCGTAACTATTCGTGGGAGACTGGTTGGCCGGGCGGGAGGAGAAGATGATGTGCTCCGAATCGGGGAACCAGTCCGGCGTGCAGCTTTGAAACGTCAGGATGGGATTTACCTCCCCGGTCTCCGCGTTCATCCGCACCACGCACCACTGCCGGCCCGCGTGATTGGCCGTCCCTGTAAACCACAGGCCGTCCGGCGACCAGAAGAGCTGCTGATAGATTCCATGGCGGGACAGGGAACGAACCACCTGTTTGGTTGCTACGTCCACGATCTCGATATCTTTCTTGGTCAGGCACAAAATCCGGCGGCCGTCCGGCGACCACGACGCCCACGCGAATTCCCCGTCTCCACCAAAGGGGATAGCGTTCGCGCCGCTGCCCTCGGCGATCATCAACTCGCCCTGGAAACCCCACAAGTCGTGATCGATCACCGCGCTCTTGGCCATCCGCCGGTACAGCATTTTACTGCCGTCTATGGTGAACCGGGGAGCGGCTTCCTCGTAATCCGGGGTATTGGTGAGGTTCTTTTTGTCCGATCCGTCCGGCCGCGAGACAAACAAATCCCAGGTACCGTTTTCCCCCCGGGCGCAATAGGCGATCCAGCCCTTGTTCCGGACTTCTTCCGCCAGCTCCGCCGTCCGGGCATCCGGCACCGGACCAGCCGCCGTGACCGGAGGGATCGGGGTGTCGGGGATCGCGGTAGAGGTCATGCCCACATCCCGTTTCATGAAGAATAGGAAGATCACTCCCGCCGCCACGATCACCGACAGGATTATCCCGAGAAGCGTTTTGCCCATCGTTATGGCTCCTTCTATTCAGCCCCGAAGAGGCAGCCTGGGCATAGTGCATGCCGCCCTTTCAGGGCGAAGATATTTCACCGCGAAGATCATGCCGGACGGGGATAAACGGGGATTTTCATCCATTCGCCGCCCTTGAGCGCTGATTCGTGGGCGATGATCCCCGGGACGGTGTACGAAAGCGCTTCATACACATCCACCGCCGGCCGCCGGTTGTGCGTCAACGCGTCGATGAATTCATGCGTCAAAAACGTATGCGAACCTTCATGCCCGCTGTCATGCCGCAGGGGCTCTGGCAGCAGGTCGGTTTTCCACCATTGGGGCACTTCGAACCGTTCGAATTCCGGTAACGCGCGTTCAAAGCCCGCGTCGTCTTTTTCGGTTTGCTTACCCGACCGGATGATCACCGGCCCCATTCCGTTGGGATGCGAATCATAAAAACTCATCTGATTGCCGATCCATTGCGCCCGCTCGCAACCCCGGTGCGCGCCTTTCCACCACACGTTGACCCGGAACGCGTGACCGCGGTCGGTTTTGAACATCGCCGATTCGTTCCAGAAGGGATTCTTGTAGACATTGTCCTTGCAGATCGGATCATCATCACCCCAGCCGTGGCAGACCACTTCCGTCAGCCGCTCGCCGGTCACGCTGAGCAGATGCGCGGTGCAGTGCGTGGGATAATGCATGGGGGCGATGCCATGCCGCCAGGTACGCTTCCCGTTCTCGAAATACAAAACCTCCAGGCCGGGATGCTGGTATTCCGATTCGCAATAATAGATCTCCCCGAACTTGCCTTCCTCGTGGAATTTCCGGGCGGTGATGGTCTTTTGCTGATAATAACTGGTTTCGGCCATCATGTACGTCAAGCCGGTTTCCTTGACCGCGGCCAGCAGTTGTTCGGCTTCCTCGATGCCCCCGCCCAGGCTGGCGGGAACCGCCGAGATAACGTGTTTGCCATGTCGCATGGCCGCCACCGCGTGCTGGACATGCAGGGGCGCGTCGGTGAAGACAGCGACCGCGTCGATGTCTGGATCCTTGATCAATTCTTCCAATGAGTTATAGGTTTTGGAGCAGTTGAAAGTCTTCTGCAGCCGCTCACGCCGTTCGGGCCGCAGATCGCTGACCGCGGCCACCACGCAATCCGGATGTTCGTGCCATTGAAAACTGCAACCGAAGCCGCCACCCACCACCCCGATGCGGATTTTCTTCGGGGCCGTGTCTGCTGGGAACGCCGATTGTTGCGCGAAAGCCAGGGCCGCCAGCGACACGCCGCTGGATTTCAAAAACGCCCGCCGTGGGGTTTGGCCTTGGTTTGATTTCGGAGTTTGGTTCATGGATTTGACCTCCCCTGTTTTAGAATCTGATTCTGATTGCCGCAGTCATTCTACGCATCCTCCACCGCTGTCCATTGTCTGTTTTCATTAGAGCGCAGGGCCGCTTCGAGCACGCTCTGGGTTTTGACGCCATCGGCGATGTCCGGCTGCGATGGCTTCCCATCCAGAATATGGGTTATGAAATGATACAGGCTGTGCACATGAAACCGCTCCCAGCCTACCGTGTTCTTTGGGCCGGGGTAGATGGAGGGTTTTGGATACCGGGCCACGCATTCGATCGCCCGGTATCCCCGGTCCCCGCCGTACACCGCTTCCGGCGGTCTTGCGTCATAATACTCCAGAAAATTCGGCTGCATGAGGTTGAAGCGGATCGCGCCCTGACTGCCGTGCGCCTCGAACCGCACTTCATCCTGCGCGCCCGTGGAGAGCCGGGACGATTCCAAGGTGCCCACCGCCCCGTTTTTCAAACGAAAAAGCATGAGGGATACATCATCCACCCGCACGGGGACTTTCACCGCCGGATCGTCCTTCAGCGGCCGTTCCTTGATCATGGTTTCGCCCAAATGCAGCACTTCGGCGAATTCGCCCAGCAGGTGCCGCGTCAGATCCACCACATGCGCCCCCAGGTCGAACAACGCGCCGCCCCGGCCGCTTTGTTCCACATCCAGCCGCCACGAAAACGGCCGCTGGGGATCAATGTATCCCGCGTGCAGGTAGCACACCCGAGCGCTGTAGATCCGCCCCAGCGCTCCCGCCTCGATCAGCTGCTTGGCGCGCAATATCGCCGGAATAAACCGGTATTGAAACGCTATCTGGGTGACACTTTCGGGATGGCGGGCCGCTGCTTCGCCCATGATCCGGGCTTCTTCCAGCGAGCGGCACAGCGGCTTGTCCATATACACATGCTTGCCGTGGTCAAGCGCGGCCAGCAGAACATCTTTGTGTAAGGAATTCGGCGCGCAGCAATGGATGATGTCGATATCCCCGCGGGCGCAAAGCTCCCGGTAGTCCGTGGTTCCGAACGTGAAGCCCCATTCCTCCACCGCGCGCCGCCAGCTCGCCTGGCTGTGCGTCGCCACGCCCGCCAGGGTGATGCGCGCAGGCGCGGGATCGTAATAATAATTCAGCGAGCGGTACGCGTGGCTTTGAGTTTTGCCCATGAAGCCAAATCCCACGATTCCCACCCGCAATTCCGGTAACGCCATGGTGATCTCCTTGCTTGAATACGGGCTTATTCAGGATTTCTTTGTATAGGAAAATCCTATCCTCCGATCTCCGGCTTTCCCTCACCCTATCCCTCTCCCGGAGGGAGAGGGAATTGTTTCATGACAGGTGATCTTGGATTGATAACGGCTCAGAAAATACTATGACATCGAATAACCTTTTAATTTTTCTTCACCGGATTGGATGTTACCATATGATCTCCGAATCATGGTTTGAGAACATGATGATCTTCAAGGCGGACTTGAATAATTCAGGATATCCGGGTTCGAACCACTTCCCTTCTCTCTCCCGCCTGGGAGAGGGCGGGGGTGAGTGGTATTAGTTTGATAACCCCGCATAATCTTCTTTTACCCAGTAGCCCGCTTCAACAACTTCATCCCATTATCATAAAACAATCCCTGCACGAAATCCCGCGGTAGGCCCAACCGCTCCACTGCTTTCTTGATAGCCCGAAGTTCCTCATAGAGGAACGACGTGAAGCGCAGCCGGCCATGGTCGTCCGAGATCGACAGTTCCCACGGAACCGGCGTCACGTAGGTGTATTGATCGTTGATCTCCACCGACTTTCCCGGCGCGAGGGCCAGGGGGATGTCGGTCCCGTACAGAATCCGGTCCGCCGGGACGGTTTGAAACAGATGTTCCATTACTTCCCAGTGATTGACCATTGCCAGATCGTAATACAGGTTGGGAACCGCCTTAAGCGCCTGCAGGTTGCCCATTACGTTTTTGAGATAATATGCCCGGCCGATGTGGGCCAGCACGATCCGGGCCTTCGGATAGCGATTACCCAGTTCAACGATCTGCCGCTGGTTCAAGGGATCGGCCAGGCGCGCTTTGCGGGGGATGTGCAGCATGACGATTTGCCCCAGCGCGTTCACGATCTCCATCACCCAGGCCGGTAACATCTCGGGGATTTCCACCGCGTTGACATCGGCCTTCCGGACATAATTCGGATACGGCTTGATACCCCGGAACCGTCCGGATTCGAGATCTTTCTTGACTCCGGCCGGTTCGTCCTCCACCGGATCAAACAGCCGCAAAGCGAAGAATTGTTGCGAATCGCAGGCTGCCGCGAGATATTCGTTGTTCTTCCGCCGGTCGTAACCCACTTCGGGAAAACCGAAACACACGGCCTTGCTTGTGCGTCCGGGATAGGCGGCGTCCAGGTCGCCCGCCAATTCCTGCAAGTCGTAGCGGTCGATGGGATGGCCCGCGCAGGAAAACGGTTCGCCATCCGGCACTACTCCCGCGTTGAAAACATGGACGTGGAAATCCAGGATGGCATCCGGCAAAAACGCGTCCAGTTCTTCCGCGAATATTTTCCGGTTGCGTTCGTGGATGGTGGTTTCTTTCCAGGATGGATTCATTGTTGGTTTTTTAATCATAGGTTCCCCCGTTTCACAAATACAATCCCGAAAACAGCAGCACCAAAAAGCCGATGATCGCCGCGAAGAGGCCCCACCAAAACACCACACTGGTGTACCAGTGTTCGCCCAGCTCGCTGAAAATGTTCATCCGCCGCCAGTTAAACGTCAGATCATCTGTCACCTGCTCCGGCCGCGGGGGGGCGGTGATCAAACTAATACCCGCGCACACCGCCATGCAGAAACACCAACTGACGATCGCTTGGTTGGCGTATGGCTCCAGCCACACGGGATGTCCTGGCTGCGTCACGTAATATTTCATGAAGATCCCCAGCGCGAAACCCAGCCCCACCGCCGTGGCCGCGCCTGTGCCATTGATCCGCCGAAACAGAATCCCCAGCAAAAACACCGCCGCGAAGGGCGGAGCGAAGAAGGCGTACAACGTTTGGATATAGACGAACAAACTGCCCGAAATCCGGCCGATGAATCCTCCCAGCAGGATCGCGGTGGCCAGAATGACCACGGACGAGGCCATGCCCATCCGCACCAAGTGTTTCTCGTCCGCTTGTTTCCAGATCAAACGCTTATAGATGTCCAGCGTGAAAATGGTCGCCGTTGAGTTGAGCACCGAGTTCACCGTCGATTGGATGGCCCCAAACAGCGCCGCCAGAAACAAACCGCGCCATCCCGCCGGAATCAACGTTCCCAGCATATTGATGTATCCCCTGTCCGCCTCAGGCCGAACCTGTTCCCACGGCAGGGTCAGCACCTCGGGATGCAAGGCGAACAAGATGAGCCCGGGAAACACCACGATCACCGGCATGAAGATTTTCATGTAGCCCGCCAGCACGATGCCCATCCGCGCGTGGTACATGTTCCGCGCGCCCAGCACGCGCTGGATCATGAACTGGTTAAGCACGTTGTACCAGATGCTCACCGAAAAGATCCCGAAGATCAGCGAGGGCCAGGGTGAGACTTCGTGCGTCACCGGCTGAATGACCGATAAGCGGTTGTACGTGTCCAAATGCACCATCTGCTGCGCGTGATGCCGCGCCGCCTCGGCCCAGACGCCGGTGTAAGCCTGGTTGCGCTCGATCATCACCCGTACTCCTTCGATCAGCGAACGCGAGTCGCCTGACAGCGCGTAGAGTCCCAAAACGGTGACCATGATTCCCCCGGCCACCATGGCGATCAGCATAAAAAAATCGGTCCAGGCGACCGATTTTAATCCCCCGTAAATCGCCCATCCCCCGGCCACCACGCCCAGCAGGATGATCGAAAACCACAAGTTCCAGCCGAACAGCGTTTGCACCGCGAGACCCCCGCCGTACAGCACCGCCGCCAAGAAGGCCACCACATTGCTGATCACCGTCACCACCGCGAAGACGAACCGCAGCGCGGGATTAAAGCGCCGCTCCAAGAACTCCGGTGTCGTGAACACCTTGGCGGTCAGCAAAAACGGAATGAACAGCCAGATCAGCAGGGTGAAGGAACCCACGTTCAGCCATTCCGACATGGCCACGCAGATGCCGTACACGAACGCTCCGCCGATCATCCCGATGAAATGCTCGGAACTGATGTTCGACGCGATGAACGAACTCCCCACCACGTACCAAGGCAGCGTGCGTCCGGCCAAAAAATAATCCCCGGTGTTGACCCGCTCCTTGCGCCCAGCCCAGTACCCCACCACGCTGACCAGCACGAAATACATCGCGAAGGTGAAATAATCCCACCCATCCAATCCAATTCCGCCCCAGTTCATTACTCCAGGATCGTCCTTTCCATTCCCAAATAGACGCCCATGGCCGCAACCGCCCTCCGATGATCGCCCAGCACCAACGCGCAATGATGCGTCCCGCCCAGGCGCGAATAGTCCTCCAAGAATCGTTCCACCACCATTTGCGGTCTGATCCACCCCCGCACCGAATCGCGCATGGCCGGATTGCGAGTGTCCGGCTGCACTTCCACAGGCGCGATGATCAACCGGAAGGCGCCGCCCGGCCCTGGCGCCAGGTTTACCAGCACCGCCGGTCCGGGCGCCGGAGCGCAGGCCAGCACGGCCGGATTGCGTGCTGGGGTCCACGGGAAATCCTTCTCGATCAGCCAAGCCTTGCCTGCCGCCACTTCCGGATTGATTTCTCCCATATGCGACAAGAAAATCGTGTCCCCGATCCAGTCCGGACAAAACATTTCCGTGAACGTGGTTTTTCCAATCCCATTCTGCAACGCGCGCACCAGCGCGGCCGTCAACACATCCCCTTCACCGGCGTACCCCACTCCTCGTTCCATCGCTTTGGAACATTCCAGAAAAGGAACCGTGTCCACGGGCCCGTCCGCGGAATCGAAAGCCAGAAAATTCTGGCTGAACGCCTGATATTTCCCCTTCTCCAAATAACGGCGCAGCCCTAATCCCACCCGGACCGACCGCCGGTGGACCTCTTCCGGCGCGGCGCACACGAAGCGCTCCCGGTCGGATTGCATTTCCTGGTTGATTTCCTTATCGGAAATGGAGTGCACGCTATCCGCCAGCATGGAGGGAGACATCGTGTCCACCGTGATGCGGAACCGGTTCCACAAGCGGTCCTCCTCCACAGCGAAGTCACCCATTCCCTCGAACGATTCCCCCACCCGCAACACCCGTGTGTTTTGAAAAAAACGCGCCGCTCTGGCCCCCCGGGCGGCCGCCACCGCGCGCTGCAAGAAACGCGAATGCCGGGGGTGTCCGGCCACGATCTCGAAGGGAATCTGCCGCCGCACCAGCAGGGAGGCCAAATCTTGCACGCCATGAATGCCGTGGTTGTACATGATGCGCGACGGGTCGGTGTCTAACCCGAATGCTTGATCCATAGTCGTATCGAGCAACAGGATTGGGCGGCGGGCCTCCGCCAGCGCGTCAATCGACTCCAGCGACAGCGAATAAGCCAGATGCAGGGTGGCGATCAGATCCACATCTTCCTGCTCGAAATGGTGGATCGCCTTCCGGAATTCGGCCGCTTGTCGGCAAATGCCCGACATGACAGTTTCCACACCGGCCCGTTCGAATCCTTCCAGAACAATCTTAATCAGGGGATTGTCGAACTCGTACCGCAAGTCAGGAAACGTATCGTCATACAATTTCAAATACATCGGTAACAGGCCAATCCGGGGATGCCGTTTCATCGTTTCCTCTCCTGGTAAAAAAACGCCGCGCCGGCCGGCGAGGCATGGTAGAATTGATTGAAAACGCTCGTATAGTGCTCCAATCCGCTTCGCAACTCCGCCTGGATCTTTCCCCCCTGAGGCGGCACGCGTTTCAAACGGCTTTGCGCCGCCATGGGATGAAAGGCATACACCGCTCCCCGGGCCACCGCGAGGTCTTCATCCACTTGCCAAAAGACAGGCAACGGCGCGAACACTCCGGCAATCATCCGGCGGAAAAAGAATCCTTTGCTGGCCCCGCCGCCCAGCGCCACCCCGTCAATGTCCCCCGAATTCCGCACGGCATGGAACATCCTGGCCAGTTCGTACACCAGCCCCGCCGCCAGCGCGCGCAACAGATCGCCGGCGCTGGTTTGGCTGCTCATTCCGGCCAACACGCCTCCGCCGTAAGTCATCCCGTTCAGGGGATTGATCTGCGAAAACCAAGGCAGGCAAACCAGCCCGGCGGGGGGGAATATTTTTTTCTTAAAGATGGCTTCTGCCTCGGCCCATGTCGTGACGCGGTCTGGATTCACAAACCGCTCCAAGCCCCAATCCCACGCGGGATTACCTGTCAGCAGAGGTTGCACCACCAGCCGGCCACAGCCCACCGGCGAGGGCAACACGAGCTGGGTTGGGGAATAGCCGGTGGTGTCGTCTGGCAAAACAAAATTGCCCACCCAAGCTGTCCCGAGTGAGCATTGCAGTGGATGGGAAAGAATCCCGAGCGCGGAGAGATATCCGGCTTCCTGGTCGATATAGGGCCCGGCTACGGGGATGCCCGCAGGCAAGCCTAAGCGTTTCGCTCCCAGCGGGCTGAGAGGTGACGTTTCATGTCCGCGGCGTAAAGGCGCCACGAAGGAGAGCGGAACGCCCACGCGGTCCAGCAAGGCAGAATCGAGCCGCTTTTTTCCCGCATCATACGATCCGATTTGGATCGCGTTGCCCGCGTCCTGCCGCCAAACGCCCGTCAACTGAAAGAAGAGATACTCCCCTGCTCCGACGTGAATGTGTTCCTCCCGGAATAATTCGGGCCGCGTTTCTTTCAACCACACGAACCGCCCCAAGCCCGAAGGCGGGGTGTCCCGGAGGACGAATCGCCGCCAGGTTCCGGCCGGGGAGTGCTCCACGAGGCGCCGGGCGTAACGGAAGGAGCGGCCGTCGTTCCATAAAATCATGGGGGTCAGCGGCTTTCCCGAAGTTCGATCGGCGATGATCGTGCTGCCTCCTTGCGCCGCCAGGCCGATTCCGGCCACGCTCTTCCATCGGGTGCCCAGTTGGTTTTGAACCTCGGTCACTGCTTCCTGAAAAGCCCGGTGGAGAGAATTGATCTGCTGCTCTTGTCCTCCATCGGGAAACGATTGGACCGGTAACCGCCGCCCGGCCTGGGATATCAGCCGGCCGTTTTGGGCGTCGAACGCGCAGATCTTGAGCACGGTGGTGCCCAAGTCAATCCCGATCAGAACGCTACCGGCCATTCTTTGCATCCCCCAGGGAAAACCACCGGCCGCTTACGCACATGCCGCAAAGGTGATTGGTTTTCCAAGTTTGCGCAACCATTTTCGTGTCTTCGCGGATACCTGGCTGTCCGTGATCACCCGATGGATGGCCTCCCAGGAGGCGAAGCGCACGAGCGACTTCTGCTCGAATTTCCGGTGATCAACCACCAGCACGATTTGCTTCGCGCCGGCGATCATGGCTTGGGACACCCGGCCGATGTTCATTTCCGTTGTGTAAATCCCTTCCGGACTGACGCCGTCCGCGCCGATGAAGGCCAGATCGACACAAAACCGCTTCAGGTTCTCTTCGGTGATCCAACCGGTGAGATCCGGATTCCCCTTGCGGGCGGTCCCGCCGAGGAGCACCAGTTCGACGTGATCGTGCGCGTGCAACACCGAGGCAATGGCCAAGGACGAAGTCAACACCGTCAGCGGCTTGATCCGCGTGATAGCCCGCGCCACTTCCAGGGTGGTCGTGCCCGTATCCAGCGTAAGGGCCATGCCGGGACGGACGAGGGCGGCTGCTTCGCGCGCGATGGCCTGCTTTTCCTCCGCGCATTCCCGCTCTTTTTTCTTAAATGAGAACTCGATGACGCCCGCCTTGGACAGCAATGCGCCGCCATGGGTGCGGATCAACTCTCCCGCCCGCTCCAGCATCACCAGGTCGCGGCGGATGGTCATTTCGCTGACCGCGAAACGGCGGGCCAGGTGTTGCACGGTGACCTCGCCGTTTTCTGCTAGCAGGTCCAATATCGCCACGTGCCGGGGATTCGTCATGATCGATTGGCCTTGGCCGGTTTTGGGACCGGCCGTGGGGAGACCGCCGGCCGGCCGGTCCGTCCGTTGCGGGGGGAAGTCAATGGCGCGGATGGATCGATTTGCCGCAAAGCGGCTTCGAACCGCGTGATCACCATGTCCACCACTTCATAACCCGCCGTCAAGGGCAACTTGGTCAACGCGCAGGGCGGACAGCCTTCCTTGTACGTCTGCACGCTGATGTCCAATCCGCCATCGTTGAGGATTTTGGCGAAACGCTTGCCCGTGCCCAGATCGTGGAAGTAAATCCCCGCCAAATGGCGGCGTCCCTCAATCGACGCAATGGGGCCGGAATGGCGTTCCGCCAACTCCCGCAACCTGGCCTCGTAATAGTCACCGATGGCCCGCGTGACCTCCGCGTTGGCTTCCGCCCAGCGCAAGGTGACCAGGTACGACAGCGAAGCCAACTCTTCCTGCCCGTTGGTCACCAGCGCCCCGAAAAGCGGAAGCGTGTCCAATGTCCGGTTGAATAAAATCCGCGAGGCGGGATATTCCCCGCCTGGGAATCCCTTGCCCACCACCACGATGGAGGGCCGTACCCCGTATTCCCGGAACATGAAGATCTCCGGGCTCCATACGCAAGTCTGGATTTCGTCGGCCACCGTGGGAATGTCGTACTTCCGGCATAGCGCGTAGGCCCGGCGGATATACGAATCCGTCAGCCGCGAAGCGCCGTAATTCATCATGATGAATTCATGAAAAAATCCCGCCACTTTGTATTGCCCATGATTGCCGGCCGCGAGGACGGATTCCAATTCTCTTTCATCATTGGGCCGCACGCCGCGCACACGGAGCAAATCCATTTTTTCCAGACCGGCCAGCATCTCCGGCCACATGCCCCGCATCATCTGGGCCACCATCGTCGTGCCATGGTAATTGGCTTGCAGGTTTCCTTTGTGATCACCCAGCACCACCAACACGGGAATCCGGCCGTGATACTTGGGCCGCGGCGATTCCGGCAGGGAGCGGTAAAACCGGGCCAGAATCATCTTGATCGCTGCTTCCATGGCCAGGCTGCCGGTCTCCAGGTTCAGCACCCGGTCCAACAACGCCCCCTGCCGCGATCCTGCCTCCGGGAGGAGTTCCGGACCGCGATGCGGTTCTCCGCCAGCCGCTACCCGGACCAACTCCTGCTCCAACGTGCGGGTAATCTGCCCGCGGGTAACGTTATGGGTGGCGTTGCTGATGCCCAGCCGCCGCGCTCGTTCCACCAGCTGGAAGCCGGGGAAATGATGCCCCAGCGCCACGTGATAGTGTTCGCTTTTGGAAATGAGAAACAACCGGCCGTCCTCGCTGATCCGGTAAAATCCCAGGCACGTGAGAGGCGCGATGGCCGGCTTGCTGTGCGCTTGGAATTCCAGCGAGGTGGCCCCCGGGACCGACAGAGGAACCGGCCGGCAACAGACTTCACCCACCCGGGGCAGCCATTCCACCAGCCGCCGGTATTGCTCCGCGGGATAGAAGTCGATTTTATCCGCCGCCAGTGCCTTGAGGTGTTTTTTGTCTTCACCGGTCAAGCCGGCGCGGGCGCCGCAGGCCGCCTCGATGAATTCGCGGCCCACCAGATCATACAAACTTAATCGTACTCGCCGAAATCGGGTTTTCCGTGTATTCACCTTGCCTCCTGGGATTTTCCGGCGCGCGTATTGCCTCGGTGTTCGATTTTGTTTGATTGTGTTTGGAATTACATCAAGCCGCAATTACACCAAGCCGCTTGTCTCCTGTCAAGCGCGCGTCCCGGTCCGATTAAGTAAAAACAATACTCCGGCACTTCCCCGCTCATCCAGTGCTCTCGCCGATTTTTTTCCTTCCCTATTGACAGCCATGAGTTATCAAAATATATTCGTATGCGAATATACTCTATTGCCCTTGTTGGTTACGAGGTGTTATGACCGAAGGGCTTAAAAATAGTATACATACATGTAATTATATTTTATGATGGATTTAATCAATTGATTTCTTTCAATTGATATCTTTTATCCTGGACCGATCGGAAAAGCGATGATCTCCCATTTCACCATCCTCCCGGATATCCACTTTTGGAAATCGCAGATCAAGTGCCAGGAGGCTTGCCCGGTCCACACGGACGCCCGGGGGTATGTGCGGGCCATCGCGCTGGGACGGGACGAACTGGCCTATCTCATTGCCCGGGGTCCCAATCCCCTTGCGTCCATTTGCGGGCGGGTATGCGGCGCGCCCTGCGAAACGGCCTGCCGCCGGGGCGATTACGACGCCCCGGTGGCCATCCGCGCCTTGAAACGGTATGTGTGCGAGCAGTTCGGCCCCGAGGCGCAGGCGGAGGGGGGAAAATCGCTGGTGGAATACTTGAAAAGGAGTGCCGCCCGCTACGCGCCGCGCGAATGCCAGGACCGGGAGGAACTGCTGCCCATGCTGCGTTCCCTCACGGAAAGGCGCGTAACCCCGGTCTCTGGAAAAAGCGTGGGAATCATCGGCAGCGGGCCGGCGGGTTTGGCTTGCGCGCACGATTTGGCCTTGTTGGGCTTCGCGGTGACAATCTATGAAATGGAGCCGGTTCTGGCCGGGATGCTGGCGGTAGGCGTGCCGGAATACCGGTTGCCTCGATCCGTCATCCAGCGGGAAGTCGAGGTCATTCTTTCCTTGGGGGTGAAGGCAGTTACGGGATGTTGCGTAGGACGGGACGTATCGTTCCCTGAACTGCGAAGCCGTCACGACGCGGTGGTGATCGCCGTGGGAGCCAAGCGCTCGCGCCGCCTGCCTATTCCGGGCGTGGACGCTGAGGGGGTGCTGGGCGGGGTGGAGTTCCTGCGGGACGTATCGCTCGGGCGTCCTCCCCGGCTGGGCCGCCGGGTGGTGGTCATCGGCGGCGGGAACGTGGCCTATGACGTGGGCCGCACGGTTTTGCGTCAAATCTCCCTGGATGCGGCCCGCACCGCCCTCCGCCGTGAGGGCGTGGGCGAAGTGCATCTCTGCTCGCTGGAATCGCTCGAGGAAATGCCCGCCGATGACATCGAAATCCTGGAAGGCGACGAGGAAGGCGTGATCCGCCGCAACAGCCTGGGGCCTAAGGAAATCCTGAAGGACGAGTCCGGGAAGGTCCGCGGCGTCCGGTTCCATCACTGCCTGCGGGTGTATGACGAAAACCGCCGCTTCAGCCCGCTGTTCGACGAAAACCGGATCACCGAAATACCTTGTGATAACGTGCTGCTAGCGGTGGGGCAGACGTATGACTTGTCCTTTCTCGACGCGGAACGGGACGGGCTGCGGATGACGGAAAGGGGAACCATCGCGTGTGATCCCGCGACAGGTGAAACCAGCGCCCCGGATGTCTATGTGGCCGGCGACCTGGCGCACGGCCCCAAGTTGCTCATTCACGCCGTGGCGTCCGGCAAGGCCGTGGCGCGGAGCCTCTATCGACATTTCACGGGCCGGGCGATCACTCCGCGCGAAGTGGAGTTGCATTTCCCTCAGGTCCAGTACGCGCGCGAGAAGGATTACGAAAAAATCCCGCGGATCGATCCCCCCAAATGCGATGTGGATCAACGCATCGTTTCGCATCAGGCTCCCGTTGAAATGAATCTTTCAGAGGAGGAAGCCCGGCGCGAGGCCGGACGCTGCCTGGATTGCGGGATCAACACCATCTTCGACGGGGAGCGCTGCGTCCTGTGCGGGGGGTGCGTCGAAGTGTGCCCCGAGTCATGCCTGCGCATCGTTCCCCTGGAGTGGGTGGACGGCCCGCCCCGGCTTCACGAGGTTCTCGCGAATTATCTGGGCGAATATCCCGCGGACGAGGCGTCCGCGATTCTCAAGGATGAAACTCTCTGCATCCGCTGTGGTCTTTGCGCCGAACGGTGTCCCAACGGCGCGATCACCATGGAACGATTCTGCTTTGAGGTGATACCCGAATGTCTGGCCGTTTAGAACCCAAACCTTTGCCCCGGCGGGATTATCTGGGATTGCTGGGGCTGGGCAGCGCCGGGATCGCGATCTTTGGATCCCTGCTGGGCATGGCCCGGTTGCCTAAACCTCGTGTGCTGCCGGAAGCCTCGAGCGTGGTCCGTATCGGCCCGCCGCTGGAATTCCCGCCGGGCACCACGCGCACGTTGCCCGAGTTGAAGATCCGGGTGATCTCCACGGAAAAAGGCGTCGCCGCCCTGTCGCTGATCTGCACCCACCTGGGCTGCATCGTGGGCGAGGGCGAAAAAGGATTCGTGTGCCCTTGCCACGGATCGCGCTTTGATCCCGAGGGGCGGGTCATCGGCGGCCCCGCGCCGCGCAACCTGCCCTGGCTGGCGGTTTCGCAGGCGGCCGACGGCACCTTGTGCGTAGATACCGCCGCCGAAACCCCGGCCGGTCATTTCTATCCGGTGGTGTAAGGAAAGGTCCCCAACATGGCTGAAATGAACCACACCCTTTTTTGGGAACGCTTGAAAGGCGTGCCGGGGAATTTTTGGGCATCCGTGTTCCGCCACGGGAAACCGGATTCGGACCGGACACGGTCGCAGGCGGTTTTCGCGAATTTCTTCCTGCACGTGCATTCCACCCGGGTGCATCCTCATTCGCTGCGGGCCACGTATTCGTGGGGGCTCGGTGTTTCGCTGGTGGCGCAGTTCCTGATTTTGACGGCGACCGGAATCCTGCTGATGGTCTATTACAATCCGTCGATCGACCTGGCCTACAACACGATCAAGGACATCCACTATGTCGTGCCCACCGGGCGTTTTATCCGCAATATCCACCGCTGGGCCGCTCACCTGATGGTGCTGACGGTGATCCTGCACATGGCGCGGGTATTTTACACCGCGTCGTACAAACCGCCCCGCGAGTTCAACTGGGTGCTAGGCATGGTGTTGTTCATCCTGACCCTGGCCTTGTCGTTCTCGGGGTATCTGTTGCCCTGGGATCAGTTGGCGTATTGGGCGGTAACCATCGCCACCAACATCGCCGCCTCGCCGGACGAACTGGTCCATGCGCTGGGATTGCCTTCGGCATTCGGCGTGGGCTGGCTGATCAAGGAACTGATGATCGGGGCGCGCACCGTGGGGCAGGAAGCGTTGACGCGGTTTTACCTGTTGCACGTCATGGTGCTGCCCCTGGCGATGGCGGCCTGCATGGGCGCGCATATCTGGCGAATCCACAAGGACGGTGGCTTGTCCCGCCCCGGGGGATTCCACACACCGGCGGGGAAGGGCGTGGAGACCGCGAACAACCAACCCGTCAATCCGGAACACGCGCCCACGAAGACCTACGGCCTGATGGGCATCGTCCGCGGCCGGTCGCCTTACACCGGCGCGCTTCCGGAAGAGACGGTCCCCGCCTGGCC
The DNA here is from genome assembly GCA_013177805.1 of Candidatus Omnitrophota bacterium. Taxonomy (GTDB): domain Bacteria; phylum Hinthialibacterota; class Hinthialibacteria; order Hinthialibacterales; family Hinthialibacteraceae; genus JABLXU01. The sequence goes on along the minus strand of JABLXU010000033.1, from coordinate 16,129 downwards.
GTATTTGCTGCGGGCTGAGCTGCTGGTTTTCATGATTAACATGCTGGTGCTCGTAGCCCTGGCGTATTATTTCGACGCGCCGTTGAAGGAGCAGGCCAATCCCGCGGTGCCCGAGAATCCCGCCAAGGCCCCCTGGTACTTTTTGGGTCTCCAGGAAATGGTTTCTTATTCGGCGTTTGTCGGAGGGATGCTGGTTCCCACGCTGGCTTTGTTGGGATTGATACTGATTCCCTTCATCGACCGGGAAACGGAGGAGAGCGGCGTGTGGTTCAGCGGAAAAAAGGGAAAGCAAATTGCCTTATATTCCCTGTTATTTGGCGGGATCACGGCGGTGGCGGCCGTGGCGTTCCCCGTGCAATTCGGCTGGCTGCGCAATTGGTTTCCCTCTATCCCGCAGATCGTCATCATCCTGATCAATCCGGGCAGCCTGCTTACGGCGGCCTACGCGGCCTGGTCCCTCGCGGTCATGCAACAAACGCGCTCTACCCGCATGGGGGCCATCGCGTTGTTCACATGTTTTTTGATCGGTTTTGCCATCTTGACCTATGTCGGGACCGAGTTACGTGGCCCGAACTGGGAGTTCTATTGGAGCGCGTCGCAATGGCCGGTGCATTGAGGCGGAACCGGTTCGATGTGACATGGGAAAGGCTTTCCCTCACCCCGGCCCTCTCCCGGGGGGAGAAGGAGGCGAAGAGCGAGGGGAGTGATGGTGGATTACGCGCGACGCGCTAACTCATCCTACGGTGTTCCCGGGGGTAGAGGGAGAAAACCAGGCAGGGAGAGGGAGAACTCCGAGTGAAGAATGCAAGGATAGCGTTATGAAAATCCGTATCCAAGACAATTCCATCCGGTTCCGGATCACGCTGAAGGAACTGGAGCAGTTGAATCAGAATGGGAAAGCGGTGGCGGAGACGGTGATTCGTGATCCACGGACCGGCATGGTGGAGGGGCGGTTTCAATACGGCCTCACGCGGCTGAAGCCAGAGAGCGAATCGCGTTGTGAAATCAGTCCGGCGGCGATCTTCATCCACCTGAATCCCGCCGATCTGGCCGTGCTGAACGATCCCCGGGAAGAGGGAGTCTATCTGCGGCGGGAAGCCCAAATGCCGGATGGTTCGGTGTACCGGTTCATGGCTTTCGTGGAGAAAGACCGCCCGTCCTCGAAATGCGGCAAGCCAGAGCAGTGGATCTATGAACTCCATCCAGGAATGAATTATGAAACGCGGCCCATAGGAACATCCATCGGGCTGGAATCCTCGAAGACTTCGTGAGGTGGAAGCATGGGGCCGGTGAGTATCGAGCGGATCGACGCGCGGATCAAGTGGGGTTTGGTGATCACGGGGATCCTAACCTTGGGTTTCCTGGCTGCCGCCGCGTTGCGCGAAAACGTGTGGGCGGAATGGCGCGTGGTCCGGAAGGAATACGCCGCGTTGCTGCGGGAGAAGGCCACGGATGAGCGGGGGCGGGCACTTGCCGGGCAGTTTCAGGTCGAGATCGCGCAAGCCGTGATTCCCGCGCTGAGCACGGTGGACCGCTGCGTGACCTGCCACGCGGGCATCGACGATCCGCGCATGGCGGACGCGAAGCAGCCGTTCCGGACGCATCCCGGCGATTACGTGAAGAACCACCCGGTGGAGCAATTCGGATGCACGGTCTGCCACCGGGGCCAGGGGCGCGCTTTGGCGTTCGAGGAGGCCAAGGCGGAGGGGCATCATTGGGATTATCCCCTGCTGCCGGTGGAACTGACGCAGGCGTCGTGCGGTGTATGCCATACGGCTGAGGAGGTGTCGGACAAGGGCGGCGCGCGGCTGGCGGCGGGGAAGGCGCTCTTCGAGGCCAAGGGCTGCCAGGCTTGTCACAAGCTGGGAGGGCGCGGCGGCAATCTGGGCCCGGCCTTGGATAACGAAGGCCTGAAGGTGCGGGGGATGCTGCCCATGGCCGGCGTGCAAGGCCCCCGGACACTGCCGCAGTGGCTGATCGAGCATTTCCGCGATCCGCAGGCGGTGGTGGCGGGCAGCCAGATGAAACCTCCGCAATTAAGCGAGGAAGAGATCACGCAACTCACCACCTATATGTTGTCCCTGCAAGTCCGGGACCTGCCCCAGACCTACCTCTCGCCGGCGAAGCATTTGGAAATCTACAAGAAAACGCATCCCGATCCTCTGAGCGGAGAGGAACTCTACAACCGGTTTTGCGCCGCATGCCATGACTTGGGCCGTCATGGGCGATACGACAAATTCTTCAATCAATTCATGCCGGCGGTACGCGGAGTAAGTTTCATCCAGTTGGCCTCGAGCGAGTTCATCGAACAAACCATCCGGCAGGGGAGACCGGGAACCCTGATGCCGTCTTGGGGAGAGGCGGCAGGTGGCTTGAGCGACGCGGAGATTCAGCGGATCCGGGAGTATCTGCAATCCACGCCCATCGCGCCGAATGAGCAAATTTCCCCGGAAGTGGTTCAGGCGGCGCAGGTCAACGCGTTGCCGGTGGCGGGCGATCCGGCGCGGGGAAAGGCGGTCTTCACCCGCCATTGCGCGGGCTGCCATCTGAACGGCCTCGCGCCCATCGTGTTCAATCCCGCCTTGTTGAAGAACGCTCCGGACGGATTCCTATACGCCACCATCGCCCATGGGCGGCGGAACACCCCCATGCCCGGATTTTTGGGACCGGACCAGGGAGGATTCCGTCCCCAGGATATCGCGGATGCAGTGATGTATTTGCGTTCCGTGGGCGGGGGCAACGTGGGCGCCCCCGGGCAGGCGGTCAGCGTGAAGTGAAGGTGGTTATTGAGATTGAGGAGGTGCATGTATTTCGAGAGGGGAAGGCACGATGGCAGTCATTCCCTCACCCCGGCCCTCTCCCAGGGGGAGAGGGAGGAGACCGTTTCATAGGGTGGGCTCAAAGCGAAGCGTAGCCCACCATCACTCGGCATGAATTGCAAGAGAGCGTTTGATTGCATTCCTGAATCCATGAACCAGAGGAACCGAACCGATGCGTGAGCCAGAACCGAAAACCAACGCCCATCTGTCACGGCGGGAAATGTTGAAACTGGCAGGGGGGCTGAGCCTGGCCTCGCTGTTTCCCCTGTCCGCGGAGGCCGCCCTGGACGCGTTCGATATCGTCACTCTCGATCCCTTGAAGTTGTATCCCTACCGGGGATGGGAAGACCTGTACCGGACGCAGTACGCGTGGGACCGGGTGGCGCGCTCCACGCATTCGGCGAACTGCACCGGCTCGTGTTCGTGGAAGGTGTACGTGAAGGACGGGGTGATGCTGCGCGAGGAGCAGGCGGCCGATTATCCCCGGATCAACGAGGAGATCCCCGATTACAATCCCCGGGGCTGCCAGAAGGGGGCGTGCTTCGTCGAATACGTCTATGGGGCGCAGCGGCTGAAATATCCGCTGATCCGGACGGGCGCGCGCGGGGAAGGGAAATGGCGGCGGGCCAGCTGGGACGAGGCGCTGGGGCTGATCGCGGAGAAACTGGTGGAGAACGTGTATCGGCATGGGCCGGACACGAACACGTTCTTCTCGGTGATCCCCGCCATGTCGCCGGTGTCGTTCAGCGCGGGGACGCGGCTGGCGCATTACCTGGGCGGCGTGGTTTGCTCGTTCTATGACTGGTATTGCGACCTGCCGCCGGGCGAGCCGATCACCTGGGGTGTGCAGACCGAATCGTGCGAGTGCGCCGATTGGTTCAATTCGAAATTTATTGTGCTGTGGGGCAGCAACATCAACCAGACGCGCATCCCCGACGCCCATTTCGCGTGGGAGGCACGCTACAACGGGGCGAAAGTGGTCTGCGTGTCGCCCGACTACAACAGCAGCGCCATCCATTGCGATCAATATCTCCGCGTGCATCCCGGAACCGACGCGGTGCTGGCGTTGACCGCCTGCCGGTACATTCTCGATCAGAAATGGCTCGACGAGTCGTATGTCAAGGAGCAGACCGACCTGCCCCTGCTGGTGCGCCGGGACACCAGCAGATTCCTCCGCGCGAGCGATTTGAACCAGAACGCGCCTGATCCCGAATCCGTGTTCTATGTGTGGGATGGCAAAACCAACCAGCCGCGCCCGGTTCCTGGATGCCAGGGGAGCGAAGCGAAAACCTTGGCGCTGGGGGACCTCGATCCCCAATTGGAGGGTGAGTGGACGGTGACACTGGCGGATGGAACGTGTTGCGCCGTTACCACCGTGCTGTGTCAACTGCGGGACAAGTTGGCGGATCCCCTGTATTCGCTGGAGGGGGCGGCGCGGCATTGCGGTATTCCGTTGAACGACCTTACCCAATTCGTTCGCGATTTCGCCACGCGCAAACCGGCGATGATCATCCATGGGGCGGGAGTCAATCACTGGTACCACAACGATCTGCTCAACCGGGCGATGATCCTGCTGGTAGCGTTGACGGGTAACACCGGGAAGAACGGCGGGGGATTCAACCACTACGTGGGACAGGAGCGGATTTGGCCCGAGCACGGCTTCAAGATGCTGGCGTTTCCCGAGGGCGCGGGCAAGCAGCGCTTTCAGAACATGACGCTGTGGACCTATTGCCATTCCAAGCAGCAGGATCCCCATCTCATCGCCGGGAAACCGGTCGAGCATTACATCCTCGAGTCGGCGCGCAACGGCTGGATGCCGATCTGGCCCAAACAAGACTGGGCGGTGCTGACGCCGGAGCAAATGCACGATCTGCCCCGCAAGCCGCGGGCGCTGATCGTGTGGCGGGCGAACTATCTCAATCAGGCCAAGGGCAACGAGGCAATCCTGCGCTCGCTGTGGCAGGACCTGGACCTGATCGTGGACATCAACTACCGCATGGACACCACCGCGTTGTACAGCGACGTGGTGCTGCCAGCCTCGACTTATTACGAGAAAACCGATCTCAACTCCAGCGATTGCCATTCGTACATGCATCCCTTTTCCAAGGTGCTGGATCCGATGTTCGAATCGAAGACTGATTGGGACATTTTCGGCGCGCTGGCCCAAAAGATCGAAGAAGTGGTCAAGGCCAAGAACCTGCCGCCGTTCGACGACAAGGAATTCGGCTGGACACGGGATCTTTCCCGTCTGCACGATGACTGGACCTCGAAGGGGAGTATCCGGACGGACGAGGAGGCGTGCGACTTCATCCTGTCGCATTCACCGGAAACGCAAGGTATGTCGTATTACGGGTTGCAAGACCAGCCACAACGGTTTGTGGAGATCGACGAGGAAGCGTGGAACAGTGACATCGAGGCGGGGCGGGCGTACACGCCGTTTACGCATCAGGTTGAGAAGAAACGGCCCTGGCGGACGCTGACCGGGCGGCAGCAGTTTTACATCGATCATCCCTGGTATCTCGAACTTGATGAACAACTGCCGGTTCACAAGGACCCGCAGGACGATTCCGAGTTTCCGTTCTATTGGAACACGCCGCACGGGCGCTGGTCGATCCACTCGACCTGGCGGGACAACCGTTACCTGCTGCGGCTGCAACGGGGGCTGCCGATTGTGTATATCCATCCGGATGACGCGCGGGAACGGGGGATCGCGGACAACGACTGGGTGCGGATTTTCAACCACCAGGGTCAGGCGGTGGTGAAGGCCAAGATCCTGCCCGGCGAGAAGCCGCGGCGGCTGACCATGTACCACGGATGGGAGAAGTTCCTGGGATTCCAGGAAGGCGGATGGCAGTCGCTGACGTATATCAAGATCAAGCCGACACAACTGGTGGGGAAATACGGGCAGTTGCATTTCAAGTTGAACTACTGGGGGCCGACGGGCAACAACCGGGATATTAAGGTAAACATCGAAAAGTACACTGGTCCGGTGGCCGGCTATACGCCCTCGGTTTAACCGCTGTTCCGGGAATTGGATTTTCGATGCCCCGTCATCACACGGATGAACCGGACCGAGACCAAAAACCTGTCCCCTCTCCCTCTGGGAGAAGGTTGGGGTGAGGGAAGCCCTGTAAGGTCGGTATGGTATAGAAACCAATTGACGATCGCATTCGAACAAAGATCGGAATCCCCCCGCCCGTTTGCGTGGAGAAGGAGCAGAAAAAAGATGGCCCAGCATCAATACGCGATGGTGATGGATCTGAACAAGTGCATCGGATGCCACACCTGCTCGATGGCCTGCAAGAAACAATGGACCGACCGGGACGGCATGGACTACATGTATTGGAACAACGTGGAGACCCATCCCGGCATGGGGTATCCCCGCGACTGGCACAAGCAGGGAGGCGGATTCGACGTCCGGCGCAACCTGCGGCCTTCGCCGCTGCCCGCCAAGGAAGCGTACGGCGAGGCGTTCGAATACGATTACGCGCAGCGGTTGTACCAGGGGAGCGGCAAACCGGTGATGCCTCACAAGCCGCCCGTGTATACGCCCAACTGGGACGAGGACGTGGGCGGCTTCGATACCCAAAATCCGTACTTCTTCTATTTGCCGCGGATTTGCAATCACTGCACGCATCCGGCCTGCGTGGAGGCCTGCCCGCGCAAGGCGATCTACAAGCGGCAGGAAGACGGCATCGTGTTGATCGACCAGCAGCGCTGCAATGGCTACCGCTACTGCATTCAATCGTGCCCCTACAAGAAGATCTACTTCAATGAAGTGACGGGCAAGAGCGAGAAGTGCGTGTTTTGTTATCCCCGGCTGGAGAAGGGGGAGGTGAACGCCTGCGCGGCGCAATGCCCGGGGCGGATCCGGTTCGTGGGCTTGCTAGATGATCCCGAGTCGCCCGTGCATAAACTGGTGCTGGTTTATAAAGTGGCGTTGGGATTGTTCCCGGAGAAAGGGACGCACCCCAACGTCTATTACGTGCCGCCCTTCAATCCACCCAAGGAAGGAAACGCGGGCCAGAGCATTCTGGACGATCCGCGCCTGCCGCTGGAGTATCTGCAATATCTGTTCGGCCCCAAGGTGACGGAGGTGATCGTCTTTCTGGAAAGCGAGTTGAAGAAAGCACAGGCAGGGGGGCGCAGCGAGGTGCTGCAGTTGCTCATCGGACGGGACGCCGGCGTGCGGTTCCGCATCGTGCCGGACATCGTGAAGGCCGCCGTGCCACCCGGCGCGGAATCAAAACTCCCGGATCGGCCTCCGGGTCCGCCGCTTAGCAAGTTGGGCACGCCGCGGGCGGTGGGGGCGGCCGTGGGGATCACGCCGATCGAGGCGGAAACGCTGCGTATCGTTCATGGGCCGGCGGACGCCTGCGCAGGATGTGGGCAGGGATCTTCCTGCGCAATGGCGGGGAAGGGGTGCTGAGGTGTTTCTGCGTGCCGTGGGGAGAGACGATCATTTGAAGGAGAAAGCCTTTTGGAAGGTTTTTCCTCACCCGGACCCTCTCTCCGAGGGACGAGGAGGAGGAATACTAGACGCCGGGTGAGGCAGGTGGGCTGCGTTGTGTTGTTAAGCCAATCTCCGAAAGGACAAGCGAGGATGATTATGGGCGCGTGGCGAATGTGGCAGTGGATTTTGATTTTCGGAGGGCTGGGTTTTTCTTCACTCGAAGCCGCCGCGCAAGTGGAAAGTGGCGTGTTAGCGCTGAGTCCTGCTTCCATGCCGGCGGAACGGAGCCTGGAGGAAGTCCTGAATCCCGCCAATCCGCTCTGGAAGGGCGCGCGGGCGTATTCCGTACGGTTGAACCGGACACCTCCCTTGTACGCGGACGGGCCGTTTGACGATGGAGAACGGCCCGAGACTACGGTACGGATGGTGCGTTTGGCGGATCAAACCACCGTGATCCGGATCGAGTGGGCGGACGCGACGGTCAACGAATTTGCCCCCGCGAAAAAGTATCCGGACACGGGCGAGGCGCATATTTATCCTATGCATACGGAAAATACGGACACATTCGGAGACGCGATGGCGGTGATGGTGCCGCAGGCACGCGGGCCGGCGGTGTCGTATCCGTCGCTGATGATGGGCGAGGCGGCGCAACCGGTGGATATCTACGCGTGGATGGCAGGCCGGGGATTTGCTTGGATGAATGCGCATGGGCGGGCGTCCACCGAGTTCGCGCCGGGATTCGCGCCGGGGACAGTTCAAGGGCAGGCGTCGCGGATATCGGCTGGCTGGGCGGCGACAGTGGTTGTCCCGGGCTTGGTGAAAGGGACGCCTCTTTGTTTCGCGATCTGGGACGGAGAAAAGCAACATCGCGATGGCGTGAAATATTTCAGTCTCTGGTACGAGGTGGGAAAATGATCCAAACGGCAAACGGACGAACGTTGGAGGAATTACGGGAGTCGGCGGCGATGTGGCAATTTTTTCGCGATTTGTTTGACTTTCCCAGTTTGAAACAATGGATCAGGTTGCAGGATGAACGATCCCGGGCAGCCTGGGAGATTGTGCGGCGAAACCTCAAAGCCGGGGTTCCTCCTGAAATCCCCGTCCCCACGGATGTTCAAGCATACGAAGAAACGTATCTGGCTACCTTTGAGGTTGGAATCCCACACCCGGTATGCCCCTTGATCGAGTCGCATTGGAACAAGCGGTTTCCTGTGCCTGCAATCTTGCACGAGAACATTTTGTTTTACAAACAATTTGGTCTGGAACTGCGCCCCGGGGCCGGGGAGATGGCGGATCATCTCCGGTATCAGTTGGAGTTTCTGCATCACCTGGATTGTCTCGAGATCCGTGCCTGGCGGGATGAGAGCGGCGGAGAGACGATCCGGCAAATCCATCAAGCCCGGCGCGATTTTCTCGAGCGGCATCCGGGGTATTGGATTCCGGCCGCGGCACGGGTTTTAAAAGAAAAGCGCGATAATACCTGGCCTTCCCACTGGATATCCCTGCTCGCCTTGGCGCTGGAACGCGCCATGGAAGATTCTAGCCTTCCGGCCCTCTCGTAAGCTATTTTTCCACACCTTGCCTAGGCAACGGCCGTGTTTCGTGATGGGATTGGCATACTTTGGTCTATCATTCTTTGTGATAAGATGGTATGCCATGATGGATCTCAACGATCTTCCCATACTTGGAATCGGTGGTTGGAGCGGAGCGGGGAAAACCTCGTTAATCGAAAACATCCTGCCGCGCTTACGGGAGCAAGGCCTGCGGACGCTGGTGTGCAAGCATTGCCAGCATGGCTTCGAGATCGACCGCGCGGGGAAGGACAGCGACCGTCTTTTTCAAAGCGGCGGAGACGTTTTTGTTCAGGACGCAGAACAAGGATGCTGGAGAACGCATGTCGTCCCGGAGCATTCGATCGTGTCGATTTTGCCTTTCCTGTCGCGCCGGTACGATCTGATTTTGGTGGAAGGGCACAAAGACATTCCGCTGCCGGCCGTTTGGCTGGAACATCCCACAAAAAAAGATCCGCCACCGAAATCGGTTGAGGTGATGGAAACCCTGGCGGTGAATCCCGGCCGGGAGGACGCCCTATTGGCTTGGCTGGCGGATTGGCTTCCCAACCAATGGCAAAAAACTCCGGTATTCGGGTGTGTGCTGATCGGGGGGGAAAGCCGCCGGATGGGGCGGCCTAAGCACCTGATCGAGACCGAGGGATTGACTTGGCTGGAATGGACCCTGCGGGCGTTGAAACGGGTCTGTTCGCGAGTGGTGATCGCGGGAGCGGGAGAATTACCGGAGCGGATGGTCAATCCCATCCAGTTGCCGGATATCATGGGAGCGGCAGGGCCGATGGCCGGCGTTTTGGCGGCCATGCGCTGGACCCCGTCCGCGTCGTGGATCATGGCGGCCTGCGATATGCCGCAAGTGAGTTTCCCCGCGCTGGATTGGTTGATCTCACACCGGCGGCCTGGAGTGTGGGCCATTCTCCCCCGGGGCGGGAAGCCTCGGGCCGTCGAACCGTTATTGGCCTATTATGACTGCCGGTCGCATGCCGTAATCGAAAGCTTATTCGCGCAAGGCAATCATTCCCTGGCTGCCGTTCAAAACCATCCGAAGACCGCCACCCCTGAAATCCCATATCACCTCCGAGACGCCTGGGTGAATGTGAACCGGGAAGATGAGTCATAAAGGGGGAGAAGGAATAGGAGATTGATGAATCCAACCGGTTGGTTTGGAAACCACGCCGTCCCTCTGAAGAAAATACGCCATGGCCGTTTGCGCATGGCTTTTTTTGTCCTAAAACTTCAAGCATATATCCGTGAAATCCGGAGTATGGTAAATTGTTTTTACGTTACATTTACCTGAACGCCGTATTTTCTCTCGGCCCTATTCGTGATAAGAGGACGGATGGTCAAGCGAAATGATTCCTCCCTTTCGGGAGTATCAGGGTGAGGGAAATCCGAATAGGGCGAAAATCGTCCTTGCTCTGCCACCGGGTAAATCCGGAGGTTTTTTTAACGAAAACTACTTGGATACGGCCTAGCCACAATTGAGGATGCCATGAATTTTCTGCGCCTGTGTTTTTCGGTTGGTGTTACACTGCTTTGGGCCGCCGGGGAGATATCCAGGGCCGACGAACTTCCCCCTGTGTCGTTTGAGCGAAGAGAGGGGAAACTGCAGATCGCCATCGGCCAACGGCCCTTCGCCACGTATGTTTGGAAGGATGAACAAATCCACCGGCCGTATTTTTGTTCTCTTTATTCTCCCCGCGGTGTACAGGTCACCCGCAATCATCCCCCTCTCGAGGGCATAGACAGCGTTGACCATGCTGATTTTCACCCGGGTCTGTGGTTGTCGTTCGGTGATCTAAACGGATCGGATTTTTGGCGCAATCAGGCCCGGACGGAGTTCATCGAGTTTGTCCAGCCGCCGCAAGGCTCGGCGGGACGGGGAGATTTCGCGGTCAAGAATTACTATCGCGCCAAAGATGATCGGTTGATCTGCCAAGAGATATGTCAGTACACTGTGCTGGTCCGCCCGGCCGGGTATTATTGGCTCATCCGGTCCCGTTTTTCATCAGGGAACGCGTTTGCCTTCGGCGATCAGGAGGAGATGGGCCTAGGTGTTCGTGTGCATACAGCCATGACCGTTCCAAAGGGAGGGCAAATTCTGAACAGCGAGGGATTAAAAAATGAAAAGGAGGTATGGGGCCGGACCGCCGCGTGGTGCGATTACAGCGGCACGGTGAATGGCGTTTCCGTGGGCGTGACCCTGATGCCAGCGCCCGGCAATTTCCGGCCCTGCTGGTTTCATGCCCGCGATTACGGCCTCCTGGCCGCCAATCCCTTCGGCCGCAACGCCTTCACGCGGCTGGAAAAGAGCCGGGTAACCGTTGCGCCGGGAACGGAGTTCCAACTGGCATTCGGGGTATTGATCCATGATACCATACCGATGGACCGCGCCTCTCTCGATGCGGCTTATCAGGAGTTTTTGCGGTTGATCAAGAATTGACATGAATAGGTGCTTGATTACTGACTCGATTTAGGAGGGGCCGGGGAGTTTTTCTAACGCAGCCGAAACTCGTAAAATGGACCAGGTGAATCGATGGTGAGGAGAGTCTATATGGCACTCTTTCCACGCTTCCCTCACTCCAATCTTCTTCCGGAGGGAGAGAGAATTCATGGCTTGGGTCATTACCGTCCTCTGTCAGTGTTCGAAGAAATGATGAGAAAATCAAAAATAGCCATTACAAAATAGCCATTACATTGTTCCGAAAGGAGACCCCCATGCGTTCCAATCTCCTAGCGTTTATTTTCATCATCGTATGGATGAATCCCTTCGCGGCCTTCGCACAGCCGGCGCCCCTCACCACCTTTCCGGCGGTGGAAGACCTGCCCATCCGTCCCGAACTGCCCGATTCCTTCACGATGTTTGACGGCACACCCGTGAAGACGCCGGAACAATGGTTCCGATACCGCCGGCCCGAACTCAAGCAATTGTTTCAGTATTACATGTACGGCTTCATGCCCGCGCCTCCGGGAATCCAGGCCACCGTGACCAAGACGGATCCCACGGTATTCGAGGGCAAGGCGACACTGAAGGAAGTCGAGATCCGCATCAACGGCTTGCCGGAGAACGCCCCGCGCATTCATCTCGCTCTTTTTGTTCCAAACCACAAAACCGGTCCGTTCCCTGTGTTTCTCGGCCTGAACAAATGCGGCAATCACACGGTGGTAAACCACACGGGAGTCACGATTTATCCAGAGACCTGGACTCATTCCGGTTGCCCGAAAACCGATGATTCGCGCGGTTCCGAGACCGATTTCTGGTGCGTGGAGAATTCCATCAACCGGGGATACGCCTTCGCCACGTTTCATGAAAGCGACATTGATCCCGACCAGCCCGATTTCACCGACGGCATCCATCCGTTCTATCCTGATTTGCCTGGTCCACCCGAAACCCGGTGGGGAACCATTGCCGCATGGGCTTGGGGTTTGCAGCGCGGTGTGGATTATCTCTGCCAGGATCCGGACATAGACAACACCCGTGTCTGCCTGATCGGCCATTCGCGCCGGGGCAAGACCGCCCTGTTGGCCGCCGCCTTTGATGAACGCGTGGCCCTTGTCGATCCTCACCAATCCGGCACCGGCGGCTGCGCCCTCAGCCGTAATAACGATCAGGAGACTGTCAAGCGGATCAATGATGTGTTTCCGCATTGGTTCAACGATATGTTCACCCGGTTTAACGACAACGAGGCCAAACTGCCCATCGATCAACACCTGCTGATGGCTCTGGTTTCTCCCCGCGCGCTGATTGACACCGCCGGCCTGCAAGACAAGTGGGCTAACTACGACAGCGCCCTGCGCGCCCTGAACGAAGCGGATAAGGTGTATAAATTCCTGGGAGCGGAGGGCATGAAGGGAGACGGTGTCATAGAAGAGGAAGAAGCCATCCAACCCGATACCGTGGGCGATCTACTGCAGTACCGCCGCGACACCGAGCACACACTGAATCTTGGCTATTGGAACCAGATCCTCAATTTCGCCGATGTCTATTTCGCGAAACGGGCCCAAAAACCGCCCTTGCGGGTTTCCGAAGCCTATCCCACGATCGGACGGATCGAACGCTTGAGCGGCGCGCTTGACGCGCTCATCCCTGCCGATGCCCGTATTGAGGTCCTGGCGGAAGGTTTCGACTGGTCGGAAGGCCCGGTCTGGGTGCGGGACGGGAACTATCTTCTCTTCTCAGACATTCCCCTCAACACAGTATATAAGTGGAAAGAAGGCGAAGGACTGAGCGTTTATCTCAAACCTTCCGGCTATACCGGTTCGGCACCCCGGGGTGGCGAGTCCGGTTCCAACGGCCTGTTGCTTGATCCCCAAGGCCGGCTGGTGCTCTGCCAGCATGGCGACCGCCGCCTGGCGCGCATGGAGGCTCCGCTTTCCGATCCGCGGCCGGAATTCACTACCCTCGCGGACCGCTGGGATGGCAAGCGTTTCAACAGTCCCAACGACGCGGCCTATCACAAGAATGGGGATCTCTATTTCACTGATCCTCCCTATGGATTGGAGAAGAATATCGACGATCCCGCGCGAGAACTCGATTTCCAAGGCGTGTACCGGCTGACACCCCAAGGAGAACTATCCCTCGTCTCTCGCGAAATGTCCCGCCCCAACGGCGTGGCTTTTTCGCCGGATTATAAAACCTTGTATGTCTCCAATTCCGATGGCCGCCAGCCTGTCTGGATGGCGTTTCCTATTGCCGAGGACGGCACGCCCGGTCCCGGCCGGGTCTTCTTCAGCGGAGATAAAATCAAGGGCAACCGCCGGGGAGGCGGAGACGGCCTGAAAGTGGATAGCCAGGGCAATCTGTTTGCCACCGGACCGGGCGGCGTGCTGGTGATCTCACCCGAAGGCGAGCATTTGGGGACGATCATGACTGGCAGACCCACGTCCAACTGCGCGTTCAGCGGTGACGGGAAAACCCTATACATCACTGCCGATGATCTCTTGCTTCGGATCAGTTTGACTGGCCGGTCCTGAATGTTCATCCCGGCTTACGGCTTCGGATTCACGGGAATCGGGCCGAGAGACGGGAGTTTGTCGATTTCCCGGTAGATATCGGGGAACATGGCTTCGGCCGATAAGTCGTCTTCGCTGGGGGATCCGTCTCCCCCCAGGCTTTTCAAGTGCATTTTTCCCTGGTCATCCACCCGGTATTGCAACCGCCGTCCCCAGGGATCCTGGAATACCCGGCTGGTTTCCACGTAGGGACCCATCCAACGGCCGGTCGCTTCCAGGATTTCGGGTTGGCTGATCAACGCCTCCAGGTTGTTCTTCTCGCTGGGATACGCTCCCACATGCAGGCGGTAGATCTCCAAGGCCAACACCAGATACAACATCTGCTGGTCGAAGGTAAATTCCTGGGCGCCGATCCCGATGCGATAATCGTCCAATGTTTTCTGCGCCGGCGCTGGACCCCCGCAGGCCGCCGGGAACAGGATGCATGCCAAAAGAATCGCGGTTGTGGATTTCATTGCGGTGGCTGCACAATAGGCAGGGACCGGGCCGGGGCGTTCAATCCCGGATCCTGCCGGGCGTCGTTCATGATATCTTCCAACTCTTTGCGGGCCTGGTCCTTCAGGCCGCTGCGCAGAAGTGACAAGGCCCGGCTGGCGATCATGCGGTCGAAAACCTGCTGCCTCGCCTGGGGCGACGCGAATTCTTGAATCACTTGGTGGCGCAGCGATGAAAGCAACTCCAGCAGGGCGCCATATTCCTCTCCATAGGCCAACTCCAATTCCTGCCGGATTGAGGCGGCCAGGGTTGGACTGATTCCCGATGTGGAAATGGCGATCGTCAACGGTCCCCGTTCGACCAAGCTGGGGACGATAAAGGAGCCTTCATCCGGAGCGTCGGCCACGTTGCAGAGAATATCCTTTTCCCGGGCCAATTGGGCCACCTGACGATTCACGTCCCGGTTATCGGTGGCCGCCACCGCCAGGAATTTTCCCTCCAAGTCAGCCGGTTCGAATTCCCGCTCCAGCCATTGGATCTCTTTTTGAAAGGCCATGTATTCCAAGACCGGTTCCAAGCGGGGACTGACCACAGTTACCCGGGCGCCGCAATCACAAAGCGCCGCGGCTTTCCGCCGGGCCACTTCTCCCCCGCCGGCCACCAAGACCGGTTTCCCCGTGATATCCAGGCAGAGATGATAATACCTTGTGTAGGGTGTTTCCGGTGAATTCATGCTTGACCTCCCCGGCGGAGATGTCAGATGGAGGCTCGCCAGGAAATCGATAACCGGCGTTTCTTAGCCCTCTATAATCCGTGTTTCTTTATCGGCCTGCCAGCTCCTCTTCACGGTGTGCGTATCACTTGGACCGACCAAGGTTCCATAGCGGGAACCGGAATCGTGGTTCCCGGGAAATGCACCTTCCGCGAAAACGGTTCGGCTGCCAGGTTCACCAACAGATTCTGAACGCGTGGTCCTTCCTTCAAATGGACGAAGACCAATCCCGCGTGCACCGGCTGGATGACCGGCGCCGCGTCCGGTCCCGAAAAGGTAAACCAGATCAGTTCATTTTTAAATGGGATGCGCAGCCGCAGCGCATCATTCACCACCGTCATATCCGGCAGCGAGAGAGGAAACCACAAAGAGGCGCTGGTTTGGTGAAACCGGATTCCCGTGGTTTCGACTTGTTCGGCGGCCGCGCACACGGCAGGGTTTTGGATCCAATCCACGTAAGAAGATCCCGCCGGTTGCCGGAAGATTAGAATCGTGTGATTTTGGGTAAATAAATACGCCGCGGCGGTTTCGCCGTAGGAGACCAATACCGTGTCCACTCCGGTTCCCACGGAGCGCGCGTGAAACAACTGCCCGTCCGGACTGGCTATGATGTCCATCCGCCGCGAATCGAATCCCAAACCCACGATTCCCGAGGCCAGCCGCTGCGTGGGAAAAATCACCGGCGCGCCACCCCGGTAGGTCCAGACTTGCATGCCTTTGATCCATGAAGGTCCCTGGAGATACACGGCGGTCTGATAATTCTTCCCGGCCAGCACGTACAGGGAATGATCCGGCCGCGAGCAGATTTGAAAATAGGGGGAGTAAGGGATTTCCTTCAATTCTGACGGCCGTTCGTGATATTGCGCACCTAGCAAAAATGTGTACCCCCCGGCGTTCAACGCGAAACCGGCCGGCAGGTCGATTAACGCTTCCAAATACCGCGTGGCGATCTGCGCGAAGTAGGGCCGGCGGGCCGCGTAATAGGTCATCGGCCCTAGCAGGTAGGCCACCTGAACCCGCAACCGCTCCAGGGGATGCCGGTCCATTCCGATCAAGGGAACCGCCCGGA
>JABLXU010000032.1 GCA_013177805.1 Candidatus Omnitrophota bacterium | reverse complement strand
AGAATTGATTAACGAAGGTCCTGTTACACTGATTTTGGATTCACAAATGACTTAAACCGCTCTGGCCTTCCCTCCCTTCTCCATATCCTAGGCTATACCATTTTCATTGTTCCATGTGGAACACTAGGTTATCTCTTGTTATATACCAATTGGAATTGGAGATGCCATAACTGAAGTTGCAGTTATCAGAGTTATTGTGCTTGCGCAAAACCTCGAAAAGGCGCCGGGAAGCGTCTCTTCTATTTCCTTCCTTGAGGCGAACTGCTTCGTGAGATCACGTTGAAGTTCATAGCCTCTTCTCATCCTATAATGATCTAATGTTATAATATTTTTTATAAATTCCAGGTCAAACGCATAAACAATAATGTTATTATATTATAATATTATATCATTATTATTTTCATAGTTTATTCATAGCATTAGACTTACTGAATTGAATTGTGCCGAGATACTTACACTGTAGCGTTCCGGTTCGATAAATGGATTGATTGAAGAAACTCAACACTAAACCCGACTGTATCCCTTGGACTGGTACCTGATGATATACCGCAAAATAGTTATAATATTATAATCTATACATTTTATAATTATTTTTAAATATTTCGATTTTACATAAAATCATTAGGCCTTCAGGTCATTTAGAAGGTAAGAACGCATAAGCAAAAGCTCCGAAATCTCACTTAGGTCCGCGAGCCGCAAGTGATCTGACAAGTTGTAACTGTTCGATATCCTCCTCATCGGATTTCCGGGGAACTTCGAGGATGCACGGAAGTTTGCGGATCTTGGTATTAGCAAAAAATTCATGAAAACCTTCTGTTCCGATCATGCCTTGGCCGATTTTGGCGTGCCGATCCACCCGGCTGCCCAGAGGCTTCAAGGAATCGTTGACGTGGATGACTTTAACTTCAAAAAAACCAATATATTGCTGAAATTCTTGGATTAATTTCCGCAAACTTTCTTTTTGGCTGATATCATAACCGGCGGCGAACGCGTGGCAGGTGTCAATGCAAATCCCTTTGGAAATTCCTTCAGGGAGCATGCCATAAAATTCACATAAATCAGTAACTTGTGATCCCATTTCCCTGCCCTGTCCGGCCGTGTTTTCTAGAAGGAGGCATACGTTAAAATGGTCATCGCCATAAGCCCTAGCGATTCCTTCCCGCATCCGTGCGGTTCCGCCATGGCCTTCGCCCCGGCCCATATGGGTGACCAGAAAGTCGATTCCGAGGGCATCACAGCGTTTCAGGTTGTCCCGCAAGGCCGCGATGCTTTTCTCGAAGATATCATCATCCGCGGCAGCCAAATTGGGCAAATAGGGCATGTGCGCGATGAGGGGAGAAATCCATTTTGCCTCGGTTTGACGGGTATTTTGAAAGAGTTCGATCGCTTTGTCCGTGAGTGGTGGTGATTGCCACGCCCTCGGATTTACTAAAAACAACTGAGCCGTGTCGCATCCCAACTGCACAGCCCGGCGCAGACCCATGTGTAATCCACCCGCTACCGAAACATGAACCCCGAAGCGCATAGTGATAAATATCTCCAACATGCAGACGAAAGTTATGGGTCAATGGATATATAATTAACCATCATCTTGAGAAATGACTTGAACATCATAATGCGGTACGGACAAGATGGAATGGAAGGTTTTTCTCCACCATTATGGGACAGGTTTAGCCGCCTATCCTAAGATCTCAGGGATTCTTGTCGAGATGGGAATGATATCCTGCTGAGACTGAAGGACTTATTATCTGTTTTTTGGGGAATATGTGTGATGAAGAGAACGTCATGCAGCTTTTGTGTGAGTTCTAGAGATATAAGTATAATCAAATCAAACTATTAAATCAATTATCGGATGCATTCGATTTAATAGCTTGAATTAAATACTATTGTAATATAAGCTATATCCATGAAATTCGACCGGGAATTAATGAAAGGCCATCTGAAGACCATCATCCTGGCGGCTCTGGATGACGGACCCGGCCATGGGTATGCATTGATCCAACGCATCCGGGAGAGGAGTCAGGACATTTTTTCCTTGACCCGGGGGACCCTCTACCCTGCCCTGCACAAACTGGAGGCCCAAGGATTGGTTGTCTCGATCGTCGAGAAGCCGGAAAAAGGCCCAGCGCGGAGGGTGTACTCTCTCACCGTGAAAGGGAGAAAAATTTTGATTGAACATAAGCGGGATTGGGATTATTTTTCCCTGGGCATGAACACCCTGCTGAAAACCCGATGAGATACTTTTTCTCGTCTTTTCCCCGGCTTACTCAGTCTTTGCCTGGGATACAATGACCAAGGATGACGGAAGGCCAGGCGATTATGAGCCGGCTTTCCCTCGCCCCGATTTCCACCTGATTCAAGGGAGCCGGAATATATTTCCCCCGCAGGAGATGAGATGAAAATTCAGAACAACTGGGCAAAGGGCCGCATGGTGTTTTTGGTACTTTTCTGGATCGCCCAGGCCACGGCCGCGACGGATCAGCCAGGCTGGAAATACAAGGAATTGAATGCGTTAAGAGAGATGCGGAAGAATCTCAAATCCGGGACCGAGCTGCGTGTCTCCGTGAATCGAATCGCCTCCCTGAACGGCCAGGTAATTTGGGTGGGGGGATCGTACCGGACGGCCGCGCAATCTTACCGCTCCCTGGTGTGGCGATCCCTGGATGGAGGGAGAAGCTGGTCAGAAATCGATGAATGGATGGCTGGTTCCGAGGTGTGCGAGATCTTCATCCTGGATGAGCAACGCGTCTGGTTTATCACCGCCTGGTCCGTGGAGGGATCGCAAGCGCCCTACTTTATTTTCCGGACAGACGATGGAGGAAAAACCTGGCGGCGGACCGAGACACCAATGCCTTCCGGAATCGTGACCAGTCTGTCGTACGTAACGGATTTCTTTTTCGAGACGCCGTTGCGGGGGGAGATTACGTTTGTTTCGACCATGGGTGACATGCATACCTATCGAAGCCTCGATGGTGGTGCGACATGGCGGATTCTCACCGCCCAGAAAATCGATCCCGATCGGGATTGGACCGCCGGGCCTTCTTCCCGAAAAGGCCAACCAACTCAGCGACTCCGCTATAAAGCCGTCCCGGATGAGGAGCATCACATCATTTTTGTGGAGAAATACGATCCCCCAACTCAGGAATGGAAACGCGTCGGGTATTTGCCCTGCCTTTATGAATTGAATGGCGATGGATTGTCTCCGGTGATCAAACGATTTACTCCACCCCAAAAAACGAAGCCTTGATACGATTGAAAATGAACAAAACCATGGCGTTCGTGTGGCGGTTTGGATGAAAGGAGGTTGTATCAGGTAGAACTGTTTACCGGCGGATGATATCGATCATGACGTGGAATTCCCCCTCGTTATCGGAATACGATCCGGGAAAATCCAAGATCCCGAGATACAACGCGCGCGCGCCCCGGGGGACAATCACTTGTTTACGCTGCCCGATGACGAAGGGAACGCGTTGATTATTGAAAAGTCCAACCAAAGCGCCGATCGGCCCCTCGAACTCGTGGTAGCCCAAAACCGGTCCCACTTCGATCAACGTCCGGTCCCGTCCCTTGGGGCCAAACTCGACTGAGGGGGCCGGCTCGTGGCGGGCTGTGCCGTTCGCGTAGATTTCCAACGTCTCACCGCCCACGATCCGGCCATCGAGGGTTTGGACGGGGGAATTGGCGGGAACCTGGTCTCTCATATCGCCTTTGGGGGATTCAATAATGACGTCAGGTTCAGCCCTTGCCAGAAAAATATTGGCAGTGGCGGATACCACCACGCTGACGGTGCCCAGGTGGCCGAATTCCCGTCCGGGATCGATGATGCTGGGGGGATATAAAAAATCGGTAGGTTTCAGAAATTCGGCGGGTTTGAGAATATTCTGACTGCACGCGGTCAGCCATAGCATAATAAAAAAAAGAATACTGTAGAGTGTTATGCCGCCGATCCATTCCTGGATAGGACCCAACCTGTGTTCCATCGCATAAACCGCCTGCGTCCCATGATCAAGGAATCAAACCTTCCCAAGGTTACCGGGAGGCCCCAAAGACGACCGCCGGTCCACTTTTCAAAAAATACCATGAACAGAGGGAAAATTCAAATCGTCGCGGTATTTCCCGGGAGTAAACGACAAGCGGTGATCGCGGAGAGCCCCTGGAACATCCACTAAGCTTGACGATAGGGCAATGACCGGATGCGCCCCCAAAAAACAACCCACCGCGGAGGGCGGTGGGTTGAGGAGCCGTTTCATGGTGGTTCGCTTCTCCTCTTCATGGTCGAAGGTGGAGAAGCGGAATTTCCATTATGCCTGTTGTTGGGATTGATTTGTCTCGTCCACTTTCTTCGGTTCTTGGAAGAAGAAAAGGAAGGCCGCGGTGCAAGCCAACAACAATACACAGGGGACTAAAAATACTCCTGTATAGTTGATAACGCCGTCCGTAGTGAACAGACGGGTAATCCACAGGCGGAAATGATCGCTCAAAAACATACCCAAGCCGATGGTTACCACCGTGATCAATCCTTGCGCCGAGGCGCGGATTTGGGGCGGAGCGACGGTATCCACGTACATTTGCCCCACCACGAAGAAAAATACGTAGCCGATGCCATGCAGCGGCAAGGTGGGCACCACCACTTGCCAGGTGGTGCCAAAACCGGCGGCGGCGTACAACACCGCCCAGCAGAAGGCCGCCAAAGCGAGGCAATTGCGAATGCCGATTTTCGGCAACAGCCACTTCATGAAGAAGAAAAGCGACAATACCTCCATGATTTGCTGAGTCACCTGCGCGGTGGGGATGTATTGCCGGTTCATGCCCAAGTGCTCCAGCAAAGTGGGAACCGAGACAAAAACAAACATCAATTGGGTCGATACAACGAAGGATATGATCATAAAGATCGTGAAGTTCACGTCCTTCATCATTTTGAAGGCCTCCACGAACGCCCACGGATTGGCTTTTTCCGTTGTGGGAGGCGTATGGGGCAGGAAGAAGCAGAATACGCCGAAGATCAGCGAGGCGATGCCCGGCATAATAAACAACCAACTCTCGGCGCGTAAATATTCGGCTTGTTGGGCCGCGCGGAGGGCTTCGTCCTCAATTTTTTGCAACTGCGCCCATTCCCCCGGATACGGAAACACATAGGTCCAGATGAAGGTCATAATCAGGCCCGCCAAAATCCATCCGATGCTGCCCCAAACGCGAATGCCGCCGAATTCCTGGGTTTTATCACTCAAGTGATGGAAACAGATGGAATTGGAAAGAGCCAACGTCGGGGCGTAAATCATCGAGTAGATGAAGAGGGTCCACCACATGCCGAGGGGATTCGACAGGGTGGCCAGGAAGATCAGCAAGACACCCCCGATCAGATGCGCGATCGCCATGAAAATCTGGGTGGGCATGTAGCGGTCGGCAATCTGCCCTCCAATGAAGGGGGAGATCAATGTCGCCAGGAAGAAGGCGCTCAGGATGGGACTGGTGATCTCCAGGTGTTGCAGATAAGGCCCGATGTTGATGAACCATCCGCCCCAGACTAAAAATTCCAAAAACATCATCACGCTGAATCGCCAACGCAGATCGGAACTCATGGACTTCTCCTTTGCTTAGGTGGATTATGAAAAACGAAACATCCGTGTTGGACTCTTATTTCGCCCCAGGGCTGACGCCGCAGACCTAAAGCTGCTTTTGGGTGAACCATGCGTTATGAAAGTTCTTAGAACCTAGAAGATGGTATAAATAAACGGCGCGATGATAGGATTGGACGTCAAAAGGATCAATCCTCCCAGCAGAATCATGATGAATACAATGGGCAGCAGCCAATATTTCTTGCGTTCTCGTAAAAAATGGAAAAACTCCTTGATGAGCGCCAAAGTTTCATTGTTACGCTGGGACGCGCGGGAGGGATTGGTTTCCGGCGTCTGAGGTCCGATGGAATCCGGCATCATGGACTATCCTTTTACAAACAGTTTTTTGTGGATGAAATCTCAAGATGGGGCATAGTATAAAAAAAAATGGGCTGCCCCGCTACCCGCGGGAGACGGTTTCACGGCATTTACCCTTTTTCCGTGAACGACCGGCGGATGGTCAACATCAGACCGGCCATCAGGAGGCCGGGATTGACGTAGCGGTCCAATTCATCGAGGGATTTCAATATTTCCTCGCCGGTTTGGATCAGCATCCGCGAAGCGGCGCCTTCCCACAGGCGGCGGATTTGTTCCCCGCGGTCGGGATTGAAGAACCTGTTCTCTCCAGTTTGATTCGCGGCCAGGAGGCCATCCCGGACGATTCGGAGCAAGATCGCCAAATTCTCACGGAGATGCTCCTTTGCTTTGGCCAACCGTTCCGCTTCCTCCAAAACCGCCGATTCTTGTTCCCGAACGCGTTCCAGGGAGTGGAGCAATTGATCCCGGCGATCCAAGTAGTTTTCTTCGATCAGCTGCCGGGCCAGTTCCGGCAGGCCGCCCGCCGCCCGGGCGATGGTCCACGCGGCTTCGGCGGGAATTGAGGTTTGCAGTTGACGGGCCAACGCGGCCGTATCCAAGGGTGGCAGGCGGATGGACCAACAACGGGAACGGATGGTCGGAAGGATTCCCGCCACGTTCTCGGTGATCAGCAGAAAAATGGTATGCGGATAGGGTTCTTCCAGGATTTTGAGAAGACTATTGGCGGCGTTGTCATTGGCGCAGTCCGCGTGATGGATCAAAAAGATTTTGTATTCGCTTTCCATGGGCAACGCCATCGCGAACTGTTGCATCTCACGCATGTGACCGACGGAATATTCCTTGCCTTTGCGGTCGGGATTACTCCAATCCTTCCCGGGCACTAATTCCAGAACATCGCTGTACTTTTGATCCGCGATCAAACGGCAGGGACGGCATGCCCCGCAGAAATCGTGTTCGAGTTCCTTGCAGTTGTAGGTTTGCGCGATGGCCCGGGCCACCGCCACCTGGCCGGCGCCCGCTTCACCGTGGATCAGGACCGAATGGCCAAGCAAACCCTTGGCGATAGCGCGGACCACGTTTTCCCGAACCGACGCATGACAGTCGACCTGATCCCACGGCATGGGGGATTCCTTTCTGGGGAATTTGAGGAGATTAAATAAAAAACGCCATTCCTTCCCGGTTTTTGGAATACTAGCACGCTGAATTTACGGCCAAGGCAGCCGTTTATCCACAGAATGATCATTTCCCGTAGCGGTTCCCTAAGAGGTTGGTTCCCTTCCCTCATCCCCGTTTCTCCAGCGAGACAATAATCCAATCGTTACCAACCAGGAAACCCTTGTTTGATCGGCGGCTTTCTGGATATTCTTACACGAAACGATATGATGGATGGTCAGGAATGCAAGTCAAGCAATCACGCATAACGGGATATGATATGAGTTTCTGGTATCCGATCGGTATTGGGACTATTTTTTTCGTTGTAACTGGCTGTTCCCAGTACACAGAGGGGCCGGTTTCGCCGGTTTCATCAACCGCAACAGTAACGGAGACCGCGAATTGGTCCAATGATTCAACCCAAACCGAACGTCCGATCGCGCAAAGCCCACCGGCGCCCCTCACCATGAGCGCCCAGGTGAATCTAACCTGCGGGAATAATCCGTACCAGCGGGATATCCTGCTGGTGACTTGCCTGGACCAACCCTTGCGGTTCGTTTGTGAGGTGCAGGTGTTGGGAGAGTTGCCGGAGGGCTATATTCCCGCCCCGGCTGAATATCATTGGGCGGTCTCCAGTGGCGAAATCCAGGCGCAGGACCGCGAGGCGGAATGGCATCAAGCCAGTCCCGGTATGCAAACCATTCAGGTGACGGGGAAATTCCGATACTTGCCGCCTCAAGCCCGCGGTTTTTTCAGCCGCGCGCAACCGGAGATTCAGGTTCCTTTTCAGCAGACGCTTGCGTGCCTGATACCCTACCCGGCCAATCTAATTAAAGACAAAAAAGTCAATGGATTCACCATCGGACTCTATCCCGATCCCGACAATCCATCCTTTATAAAAAGGATCAAAGATAACGCTACGCGGGAGCGGATTAAAAATAATCCAGAAGCGTACCGCCCGCCCCGCTGGTTTTACCCGGTTACCCCTGAAACCTACCGGTTGCGGATTTTTAAAGAATATACTCTGGGAGATTTCGATCTCGATCCTCGATTTCTGAAATTAACGTATCCCCGGTATATCGCCATCCATCCCGGCATATTGGAAAAATTGGGGCGGTTGGAGGAATTGGTCCGGGCGGATGGGAATCCTCTCTCGAAATTCAAGATTTTCTACGGATTCCGTTCTCCCGCCTACAATCTTGGTTCGCGGGCGGAAGACGGGGGAAAAACCTTGAAATCCGACCTTTCCATGCACATGTACGGCCGGGCCGTGGATTTCTTGATCGATGAGGATGACGACCTCGTGATGGATGATTTGGATGGAAACGGCGTGATCGATTTCCATGACGCCATCAAGTTGATGCATTATGTCAACGAGCTGGATCAGACGCTCCAGGAAGAAAACAGCGCCCTGGTGGGGGGAGCAGGCTGGTATTACCACCACGATTTTTGGGAACGGGGTGAATATGTGCAATCGCCGTACGTTCATATGGATGTCCGGGGTTTCACCAGCGCCGGCGGTTCGTTGATCCGCTGGATCGGCGAGGACACGATCAATATCTTGAAGAAAAAGAATCCATATCAGCGCCGGGCGCCTATCCCCGACTGGCCTTGGTAAAACGGCATGAGGGGCATAGCCGGGCGGCAAATCCGTGCCGTTCAGGGATTTTGAAAAAATTTCCGGCGTTGCGCGAGTTTGGAGGCTTGACTGTTTTCAGGAAGTGGGTATTTTATCCCGTCGGATATTGGAATGACGTGCGTCCGCGCTCGCCCGAATAAAAAGAAAGCCTATTGATCCCCTGTAGCTCAATCGGCAGAGCAATCGGCTGTTAACCGATGGGTTGTAGGTTCGAGTCCTACCGGGGGAGTTTGAATGTATCCCGCTGCTTACAGCGGTTCATATTGAACGCCAAACCCCGTGGGGTGACCTCACGGGGTTTCGTCGTTTCTGGCGTGCCCACTCCTACTTACGCCAGCCCGCACATATACTCTGATTCTCCGTCTCGAAGCCCGCAGCCCGGGGGCCGGGTGCAACCCTGGGGATTACGGGCGCTCACCGAAAATGTCCTTTCCGAATTCTCCCGTTCTCCGTTTTTCGACCCGCCTTGTTTAACAGCCCGCTTGCATCCGGGCATCCGCTTCGACATTTCGAACTCCCCTCCGGTAGGTATCTGCCGAAAGCCGGATCAAGTGGTCCGGCGCAAGCGGATTACCAGACAGCGGAAACAGCCGTGAGATCGGAGACCGTTGTGGGTGCCGGCGATATCGCCCTCGGGCGGTGTCGAACGGGCTCCAACGGCCTTTTCGATGACCGGCCTATCCAGTCCCGCGGTATCCATGACGGAAACCTTCCGCGGCCTCCTGCAAAAGGAGGACCGGATGCCGGCCAACGAAGAAGTCCCAATCTCTCTCGACGAGGTGATGTGACTGTTAACTTCCGCTCAGCGGGAGTCAAGGCGCTGTGCAGCGAGGCCGACATCCGCAATCGGGAGGTGTCCGTATGAAAAATACCGCATCCGACGGAACGGGACTGAGCGGATTGGAGATCTCCTTCAGTTTCAAACCCAAGAACGGCAGGAAGAGCGACATCCATCCCCACGACGCAAACCGAACCATCGAGCCGGGGAATCTGCTCCGCATCTCGAATCTGATGGCTTTGGCGATCCGCTTCGACGGACTGGTCCGGCGCGGCAAGGTGCGGGACTGCGCTGATCTGACCCGGCTCGGTTGTGTGACACGCGCACGCATCACCCAGATCATGAACCTGTTTAACCTGGCTCCTGACATCCAGGAGGCGATTCTCTTCCTGCCCCAGACGGTCAAAGGGCGTTACCGGATTCGAGAGAAAGAGATCCGTCCCATTGCCGCAGTTCCCCAAACCTCTTAATTTATGTAGATTTTTAGTGATTTGATTCCTATCAGGCCGTATAATATCAGCCTGCAATGTGGCCGTAGTTTGCCCTGACTGGGCCCGGAGGCCGTTGGTGTTCATAAATATCCATTTGGATGGTTGAAGATACACATGAGTTAAAGACCGCGAGGCAGACGCCCCGTTCAGGAAATAACCGAGCCGCAGCGCCGTACATTGAAGGAGATCCGCCTCTTTACGAACCAGCGGGGGTTCCCCCCGACCATGAAGGAACTCGCGGACATCCTCGGAATATCGCATGCCGGCGTCCACGGTCCGGCGAACCCGCTTGTCCGCAAGGGCTACCTGAAGCGAGAACCCCGGAAGGCTCGTGGAATCGCGATGATCCGCGAACCCGAAGACGACGTCCCTGATCTTGTGGCCGCCTCCATTATCGGCCGAGTGGCGGCCGGCCAACCGATGCCGGCCGAAGGGAACATCATCGGAGCGGTGCTGGTCGAAGGCGGGGCCGCCCGGGCAGGCCGGTGCTTCGCTCTGGAAGTGACCGGGGACAGCATGGTGGACGCCGGAATCCGAGAGCGTGACCTGGTGGCGGTGCGCCAACAGCCTGTGGCGGAGAACGGTGACATTGTTGTCGCGTTGTTGGAGGACGAAGCAACAGTGAAGCGGATTTATATCCGAGGCGGGAAAATCGAATTGAGACCGGAAAGAATCGAGACCGGATAACCGGAAGCATCGACCGATCCCCGTGGGGCCCGACGATGGGCTGCGCATCATCGGCAAGGTCATCGCCGTCAGGCGGCCCGGCTCGGAGATACAGGCGCGGTTCCTCCACCGAGCGTCCAAGAGGGCCCGGCCGGAATTGGTGGGGGAACGGGTACTGGACCAGTAACGACGGGCACGGATACAGCCGGTCGGAAGAAGAGGGTTGCATTGACATTCGAAGCGATCAGAGAACAGGTCTTCAAGGTATTCCCGGCCATCGCATACCTGGCCGACAAATCCAACGGAGCGAGAGCGCGAATCCGCATCGAGGGTTCGTCGGCTGCCGGTTTCGATCCATCCTGGCTGCGCAATGCCGTGGACGAACCGCTCGACGAAGCAAACATCGAGCGGAGCGCGGAGGAATGAACAAAGAGAGGTGAAACATGATCCCCACGAAAGGTGAACGAACCTATCGACTCAGGGCATTGACAGATTTATGGACCGGCGACTTCGCTGGAAAATCGGACCGTCTGATTACCACAGGCCTGCTTGGTTCCATCCGCTGGTGGTTCGAGGTGTTGGTGCGCGGTCTGGGCGGCAGCGCCTGTGACCCAACCGATAGGAGATGTGGAGATCGGGACCATTGCGTTGTCTGCGAACTATTCGGCTGCACGGGCTGGGCGCGGAAGTTCAGATTTGAAGTCCTGGATGAGAACGGCAATATCCGAGAGGCTAGAAACAATGCCGAAACCAAGATCTCACCTCAAATAGAGAAAGACGAAAACGACAAGTTTAGCCTTCGCTTTACACCCCTCCGTCCGATCCGAGATGAGGAATGGGCCCTCCTGGATGCCACTCTTCGCCTGATTGCCGACTATGGGGCCCTAGGCGGAAAGACGGTACTAAAGCCAACGGACGAAGCGGATCGGACGAAAGAAAAGCATCATCAAGACTATGGCCTGGTGGAGTTCATTGAGCCATTGGAAGCAAATATTCCGATTACTGTAGTCAAGGAATATGTGACTCAGGAGAAATGGCAGAAACTAGATCACCGTGAGTTTGCCTGGGCATCATTACAGAACTTCTGGTGCGTCAATGGCCGCTACCTCGCGCGACAGAACTCCAACCAGAGCACGTTCAACCGCGTGATTGAACGTCAGGAGGCAAAAAAACAAGGACAACAGTTGGCTCACAACAATAAAGCATCCGGATGGCTTGCCGGCTCACCTCAGCAGAGGAAGGAGAGGAAGGAGAGGAAGGATAGCAAGAAGGTATTCAGCTTCAAAGACCCTGCGAGGACCTTCGGCTTCGTGAAACCTGGACTGATCGATTTCAACACTATGAAGGAGCGTCTAACGAACGCTTGGGGAAAGAACGGCTGGGATTTTCTTACTGGAGACAAGATCAAGGATCAACTATTCGCCGGGAAGGAGGATCGCTCATGAGTTTCGATTATTACGCCTACCTGGCCGAAAACAAAACGTGCCCGACACGGGTGAACGAAACTGGTCTCGCTTCGGGCTTTGTGGATGAATGCGCGGTCTGGTCCTGCCAGGATAAGCCGCAAGACAGGAAAGGGACTGACCCCAAAAACGAAGCCCGCCAATGCTACATGAAACGGGCGGCTGAACTGGAGTTCAATCTCCCACCGGATCTTCACCTTGAGCCGGATCATGTTTCCCTGCCGGATTCGACCTGGTTCGGCATCGACGTTTCTTTCACACTGGTATCACCCTGGTATTCCAAGGACGACCGCCCCTTTCACGTGCTGGATAACCCGGTTCGCAAGGATCGGGTCTTTGGTGTGCCGTTCATGTCAGCGGCCTCCTGGAAGGGGCTTCTTCGCTGGGCCTGTAGGATGCAGGAGGGCTTTTCAGATCATCTTAAAAAGCACGACATGAAAATGAACGGCTGGAAGGACCCGTCCTGGATCGTCCATCTCTTCGGCAACGAGAAAGGGGAGCAAGAGAGTTTCCAGTCCGGCGCACTGGTTTTCTACCCGACTTGGTTCAACAAAGTCGGCTTCGAGGTGATCAATCCCCACAGCCGCAGCCGCCGGGCCGGGACTCAGCCTATTTACTACGAGGTAGTCCCAACCGGGACAAAAGGTAGGCTACGGCTGCTTTATGCGCCCCTGCCGGGAGAAATCGAACGCGACAAAGTAACTCCGGCTGACTTCATCGACGGCTTCATCGACAGCATAAAGAAGCTTCTTGAAACATACGGCATTTCCGCCAAACGCACCGCCGGATGGGGGACTGCGAGAATTGACGAAAACGGTTGGAGACTGCATCCCGACAACGGCAGCAACATCAAGACGGCGGAGGGTATTGTCACGGAGATAAAGAGGCGGTTTGCTCCGCATGGAGGTGACCAATGACGGGATTTCAACTTCCGGACACGTTGCGGCAACATCGCCCTTTGCTCCTGGCGTGTGAGGCAATCGGCTGGCTCCACATGACAGGCAAGGCCAAGAGCGATTTCCTGCGAGAGCACGGTGGCCAGAAGGATGACTACGAATATGAAAAATGGGATGAGAAGGAGAGACCTCCTTTTCCATGGAATGACCGGCTTAAGTGGGTGAAAGACAAATTCGCGCTGAATGGAAACGCCTGGCCCAATAATCTTGCGGAGTTTATCAGGAAGCATACCAAAAGAGATGGCGGGCTGCTTGGTCTGCTCCAGGCCGGCCATGCCATGGCGTCGGGTATCGAGAAGAATCTGCCGGCGGCCACTTCCAAGTATCTGGGCCAGGATGTCACCCACATGTGGTTGTCCACGGCCTTCGGCCATCCGGTCCGCAATCTGTTGGACGACCCGCCTGAATTGCTCACCGATGTTGGCTGGAAACGCCTGCTTGAGCAGATTAAGCAACTCCTAACCGCGCTGAAACAGCTTGGCAACAATTCTCCAAACGACATCGATGGCTGGTGGCGTTGGCGCGATGGGACGGTGGGTCCCGAAGGATGGCTACGCAAGGCGTTTACCGGCACCCTCGCCGAAACGAGATTGCCGAACAATGATGTCACCCTGTTTGACCAGTCCTATGTCGCGGCCGCCTTGTTTAAAAGCGCCGCCGCCGGTGCGATTCTGGAAGGCAGCTCGTTCCCCTGGTCCAGCGATGGACTCAAACAACAGACCCGTTGGCGGCTCTTGACCATCGGGATCGGCGCGGATCACTACGAGGCCCGGGCGGTTAAGATCGGCGACTGGACCGGGGCGCGCCTCGCGCTGGATGAGTTTTTTTCAAAAGTCTGCAAGCTCGTTGAGGTCGATCTGGCTGTAGGCTCCCTGCTGTACAGGGACGGCGAGACCTGTGTTTTTTCGTTCCCTGGGGAGCGATTCGGTCATGACAAACAAGGGTACCAAGGTGGTGATTTGCAGATCTCCAATTGGCAAAGCTGGCTGACCGAACAGATCGACGGCTATGCTTGTGACGTAAACCTCGAGATGCCTCCCTATTGCCAAATCAGCGAGCCATCCCGCTCTCTTATCGGGATGACGGCGGAAATCCGGAAGGCGTGGGAGACGATGGCCGTGCCGCTGCATCGCAATTGGCAAATTCCTAACCAGGATTCTTCGGATGGCCATGTCTGTCCGGTATGTCTTGTGCGAAAAAACAGTTCTGGGGCTGATAAGCAAATGCCCTGCAATCCATGCAAAACGCGGCGGACTCACCGCCTGGACATGTGGCTTGGGGCGAAGTTCGGATCAGACTCCATCTGGATCAGCGAGGTGGCCGACGCGAATGACCGTGTTGCCCTCGTCACGATGAGCCTGGACATCGAGCCCTGGCTTGATGGAACCCGCCTGGATGCGCTCAGGACCCAGGCCATTCCGGAATGGCGAAAGTTCAATCCCACCTTGAAAAACCAACCAAACCCCATCGATCCATCCACCTGTTTCGAGAGCCTCCTTCAGTATATCAAAGAAAAACTCCAGTCCTTTGACAAGGAAGACCCCGTGCTGAGCGGCCTGCAGGAGGGGTATAAGTACGAGACAGGTTGGCCGTCGTTCTTCTCCAAAATTGTCGAGGATCGCACCGACTCGCCTCAATGGGATTCCCTAAGAGATGAAGAACGCGCCGCATGGCTCGCCCATCAGTTGTTCTGCAAGCTCGCCTCGCCTGGTCGTATCTATCGTTTCTGGCGGCAGGCCGAGGATTTCTTCAACGTCTTGCTTGCCGAATTCCGCGAGATAGCGGCCGCGGACCAGAAACGCTGGCGCGTACGCCGTTTGGTTATCAAGCCGGATAACGGTTCTTCTGGTCAGTGGGAAAACCAGCAGACCTACAACGGACGTCATGGAGATGCCCCCGTAAGCCTCTTGTACCGGGAAAAGACCAAGGACTTCCTCACCATCTGCAACCTGGCCCGGCTTCTGAAACCGGAGCGAGACAAGGATTGGCGGCGCAGGGTCACTCTGGAGTTGAAGGCGGACGATAGCATGGATGCCAAACGACTTGTGGTGCAGTCGGCAGCGGACGATGCAGGCGCTCTGGGCGTTTATCATCCGGTGATCCCTCTTGAGCTTTCCCCGGTGCGCTTTCGGGTCCTTCTGCCGCTTGAAGCCGCATCGGCCTGTGTGGACCGGGCGATTGAAAAGTGGCAAGAACAATTCGCCCGTGTTTGGGATCGGCTGCCGCTTCGGATTGGTGTCGTGGCCTTCCCCAGGATGACGCCGTTTCAGGCCGTGATAGAAGCGGCGCGGACCATCGAAGATGATCTGGACAGGATCAATAAATCCGAAACCTGGCGGGTGGCGGGATGCGAAACGCGGGAGGGCGTCACCGCCCTCAGCATCAAGTCGCTCGATCATCGGCAAGAGCTTCATCAAACCATACCCATCAGACTCCCCGATGGACTGGATGACGTGTTTTATCCGTACCTTGCCGTGGAAGACACGCAGGTCCGCTTTCCTCTGGATTTTCAGCATCCCGACGGCCGGGTCTTCCGGCACGCAAAGGACTTGCGAACCGGGGACGGGGTTCTCGTTTATCCCTCGCTTATTGCAACAATATTCATGGATAGCACAGCTATGCGGTTCGAACCTTTGATCCCTATGCAGCTTGAAGATTGGGTGCGGATGCGTGAGCTCTGGCGGATGCTGGAAGAACAGGCCCCAAGCACTACTGCGCTCCACGGAGCATGGTCGGAGCTTATCGAGCGGCGCGAGGCCTGGCAAGGTCCGGACGGGACATGGCTTGCAGGAGGGAAAGCGGCCTGGCTCGATCTCGCCCGCGCGGTGTTCCATGAACGTCTGAATGTTCGAGGCGCTTGCCTTGAGACTTTGGTGGCAGCCGCCGGAGACGGACTCCTGGAGTGGAACCTGGATTGGCACATGAGCGTATTAAAAAAGCAAGTGTCCGGAGGTGACTGATGACAACAAACAATCAGAGTTTTGAGACATTTCCGTTTGCTGGCCTGGCGCTTGATCCCATCCATGTCGGTACGGGTGGAACTCGTCTGGGCCGGGTGGACAACACCATCGTCCGCGACCCGGTCACGCGGATACCGAAGATTCCGGGTTCGAGTCTGGCGGGAGTCATGCGAGCCTATGTGGCCATGGCAAAAGGGAAATACCCCGACTGTGCCGGCCTTGGCCAGCCGGGGAGCGATGGGACCGGCGGGCACTGCGGGAAAACCGATTGTCCTGTGTGCACCGTGTTCGGTTTTGCCAAAGGTATAGGCTCAAGTGGCGGTTTCGCAGGACTGGCGGCATTCAGCGATATGCATGTGCTGCTCTTTCCCGTGGCGTCGCAATTGGGGCCGCTGTGGATCACGTGTCCAATGGCATTGTGGCAAGCCAACATCGCGGAATTCTCAGAGCTGAGTGACCTGACTGAGCAGCAGGTCGTTTACCGCAAAGCGGACGGGACGGCAGCTCCGCCATCATTGAATCTCGGCTGGCTTTTTCTGCCGATCAAACCGTATCCGGCGCAACTGGACAAGATTGCTGAAAAGATCGACAAACTATATATACCGAATTACATCTTCAACCGCATGGGGGTCGTCTCCGACAAGCTGTTTACGCACATCGTGAACAGCAACCTCGAAGTACGGACCTCGGTCGCCATCGATCCGGCCACTGGAGCGGCCGAGGAAGGGGCGCTTTTCACCTATGAGGCCCTGCCTCGAGGCACAGTGCTTTTCTGGGAGGTAACCTGCCGGAATCCGAAGCACTTTAGGATTGATGGCGAAAAAATTACTGCCGTAAGAACTCCTGATGATGTAATAAATGTTCTTACCGGCAAAGGCGGTCAATCGAATCATAGCCCGCACGATTACCTTGAACATCTCGGCATCGGCGGCATGGGAAGCCGGGGCATGGGACGGTTGCGGGTGCTGCCGCCACCGGAGGAGTGTGCCGATTCGGATAAGCCGGGAAAGGAGGACTCGTAATGAATGCTCCGACCTTCGAAAACCTGGACCTCGCTTGTGCCAAGGTGGGCAAGACCATCGCGGAGACGCCGTCGGATGATCTGCATAAAGTTGCCACGGATGCCCTGGCTGTGTTGGAAGAACAAGGTCTTTACGCCATCTTTCTTTATCTTGAGAAGGCAGTCAGTGGTGCAAAAAAGAAGGGGTTGGCCAAGGGTATCAGCCAAGAGCTTCATAAGTTCCTGAAAGTGACGCCACAGCAGGCACCTTTACTTTCTGACAATGCCGACGTCTTTACCTCGCTTCAGCACATGGCCCAGGACCTTGACAGGCTGCTGCTGGCCCGTGATCTGGTCCGCCAGGCACTCGTCTATGCCCGCTATCACGCGCGGGTGCCACAAGAGAGTGAGGTGCAAACATGACCTGGACGCTGTTTCGATGGGTCTGGCGGCTGGAAGCGCCGCTTTTCGTCGGCATGCCTCCGGCAGGGGCGTTGAACCGCTGTCGCCTTTATGTCCCAGCACGAGCACTTTGGGGATCTGTGACTGCCGAATTATCCCGGTTAAAAAATGATAAGGATTTTCCGGATTACTGCGAGTTTGGAAAGGAATTTGCATCCAATTGCCGCTTCACGTATCTCTACCCAGCCGAGGAACGGAACAACAAGGTCCTGGCTTGGATGCCGAAATTCGAAAAGAGCAGCGGCCTTCGATGGTTCAGCAACGGCGATGGAGGGCTGTCGGATCGTGAATTCAGACGCCGTCTGTTGGACTCCCGGCCCGGTACCGCCATCGCTCCTGAATCGGACTCAGCATCGGAGGGCTCCCTCCGGGAGACGGAATGTATCAATCCCTGGTGGCGTGATTCCAACTGTCGGGGAGAACCGAATGCCGTGCTGCTCTTAGGGTACGTCTTTTTGAGAGACAATGACTTTCGCAATCAGTTGGACGATATCGATACTCTCTTTGTCGGAGGCGACATCAGATACGGTCTTGGGAAAATACGCCGTGTGGGGTGGCACGAGGTTGCCGGTGACTTGTCCGTCTTCGGGAAACAAGTTCATTTGGATGGAGAGCATCCCGAGATACTGAGCGACGTCATTTGGGGACATGCCTCGGAAGGTGACCAGCATCAATTCCAGGGTATTCAAGGAGTGAAAGAGCTTCTTGCCGGTTGGGACCAAGGTAGCCTGCGGAAAGGGGCACTTGCGTGGGTTCCCGGCTCATGTCTGGAACTGCCAGTGGACTGGACGATCGATTTCGATGGATGCTGGAAAGAAGCTAGAAAGCAGAACGGTTAACTCCAGAGAACGAGAACGGTTATGATGTAGGTTGCAGACAGGGAGATTCAATGCCTCCCGCTGATTGCGCATAACCGGTGAGTAGTTGGCGGAAATGGACAAGCAGGAGCGGGAAAGGCCAAGAAAGAAAGGATCAGAAGGTTGAACGTTCCCCATCAGCGGCGGCGCACAGCGCCATTTGTTGCCTGCAATTGCCGGGAATTCTGATCAAGGGCGGTTGCTGCCAAGCATTTCACGCACCTTCCTGCTAAGGTCATGAATGGTAAAGGGTTTTTGAATGAATGGTGTGCCCGGGTCCAGCACGCCGTGATGCGCGATCGCATTATCTGTGTAACCGGATATGAAAAGCGCTTTTAGAAGCGGATAGGTTTTCCTCAGCCGATCGATCAATTCTTTACCGCTCATTTTGGGCATAACCACGTCGGTGATTACCAGGTCCGGTTTCACTCCCTTTTTCTCCACTAGCCGCAGCGCCTCGTCTCCGTTGGCGGCTATGGTAACGGTGTAGCCCAGCGAGGATAAAAGGATTTTTACCAGATTCCGCACACTCATATCGTCTTCCACCACCAGGATGTGTCCGCCGCTGGAAAGCGCTTGGGGTATCACGATTTCTTCTTGGGCTTTCGGTTTCTCTTCCGTTGGCGGAAAATAAATCTTAAAAGTGGTGCCTTTGTCCGGTTCCGAATAAACCCAGATATGGCCGCCGGACTGTTTAACGATGCCGTAGACCGTGGAAAGCCCCAGGCCGGTCCCTTTTCCTTTTTCCTTGGTAGTGAAAAAGGGTTCAAACACTCGAGATGACGTCTCCTTGTCCATGCCGTACCCCGTATCGGTGAAGGCCAGCATCACGTATTTTCCGGGATTAATCTCGTGATGCGCAGCAGCATAGGCTTCGTCAAGATCCACAACGGAGGTCTCGATGAGCAACCGGCCGCCCTTGGGCATGGCGTCTCTGGCATTGACGGCCAGGTTGATGATCACCTGGTCAAGTTGTCCCGGATCAAACAACACCCAGGGCAAATCCTTTGCCAGAATAAGGCTTAGCTCGATGTCCTCGGCTAGCAACCTACGCAGCATCTTTTCAATGTTGCGAATCTGATTGTTTAAATCGAGAACCTGCGGCTGAAGGGTCTGTTTTCTGCTGAAGGCCAGAAGCTGGCTGGTCAGGGCCTTTGCCCTTTGACCGGCATTCACCATTTCTTGGACTTTGTCCCGCAGGGGATCTTCTTGGTGCAGATCCCCGAGGATGATTTCTCCGTAACCAAGTACCACGCTGAGCATGTTGTTGAAATCATGGGCAACCCCTCCGGCCAGCCGGCCGATGGATTCCAACTTCTGGGCCTGTTGCAATTGTTCCTGGAGTTTGGCCCGTTCTTCTTCCACCCGCTTGTGCTCGGTGATATCCTGGGCCACACCCTCGATCCATCCCTGTTCAGGATATAGGCGGGCTGAATAGCGTGCCCAGAAAATCGAACGATCCTTTCGATAAAAACGGGCTTCAAAGTTCTCTATAAATCCATTCTGGTGGATTTGTTCGAGCATTCTCTCCCGGGTGCCGGGGTCCACATAATTTTTCCAGGTTGCATACTCGGCAATGAATTCTTCCCGGTTATTGTAGCCGAACATGCGGGCCAGTTGGTCATTGCTTTCGAGAATTTTGCCATCCGATATCCGGGTTCTAAACAATCCCACCTGGGCATTTTGAAAGATATTGCGGTAGCTTTCCTCGCTTTGGCGGATTCTTTCTTCCGCTTGCTTGCGCTCCGTAATGTCGCTCATAATGTGCACCACGCCGGTGAGACGGTTTTCCGCATCCAGGATGGGGTCCACCGTCACTTCGAACCAGAACTCTCCCATCCGCAACTCTCTGGTTTCCCGTTGCAGGCTTTGGCGGACTCGCAAAAGCGGGCACTCGGGGATCGGTTCCGTGGTGCCGTGAACGATCTCCCAGCAATGCCGGCCGGTCATTGCGTCCACCGGGCGCTGAAAGAGCTTATCGGCGGCCTGGTTGGTCCGTACCACGCGCTGATCGGCATCCAAGATGAAAATGGCGTCCTTCACCGCGTCAAAGGTAGACTGCCATTGACGGGCCAAGCGAGTCATTTTCTCCTCGGCTTGTTTCATCCGGAGCAAAGCGTTGATAGTGGCTATCAGGACCGAAAGTTCAACGGGCTGAGTCAGGTAGGCATCCGCGCCGCAGTTCAAGCCTTTCACCTTGGACTGATCATCTAGAGAAGTGGCCGAGAGGTGCAAGACCGGGATATGAGCAGTGGCGGGATTCTCCTTGATCTTGCGGCAGATCTCGAATCCGGACATATCAGGCAGGTCCACTTCCAGGACCATCAGACCCGGACCAGCGCACGCCTTTTCCAGGGTTTCGATGCCACTGGCCGCCTCCATGACCGGAAATCCCGCTTTCCGGATCATCTTAACCGTCGTGTCCCGGCCCGCATCGTCGTTGTCCACCACCAGGATGACCGGTTTTTCGGTTTTATGTGTGGAATTTTCCTCGTTCATCGGTTTTACTTCCTCTAAACGATTGATGGCAGCATGGATCCTGGTGATCTCCTCCTCCCTGGAGGTAGTTTCGTGGGAACATACCACTAGGACCCGGGTTATAAGTACCCGGCTTTCGGCCGAGAAAAATCCGGTTTAAACAAACATCGAACGGGATTGGTCATGTCCGGACCGCGGCCGGTGGAAAGGTTATCGATACCCATAATCCCGCCTGATTCAGAAGACCGAATTAGGAGCACGCCGCCGATAGCATGCTTTGCCAGGTTGGTAGCGTCCGCGGACGCCATGAGAATCACTTGGCCGCCGTCCACCTAAGCTCGAATGGAAAGAAGTTAGCACATGGGGATCCAGAATTCTACATTCCTGAAAAGATTTTTGGTGCCCAGAAGACGTACGCGCCGGATGAGTCGAAATGATTCTACAGGATGTAATATAAAAGTATTACCTAAAATCTACGATTTGCATAATTACCCACATCCGAGTTCTCTCGCCGAAGGAGAGGGAATTTCAAGTGGTGGTTTTCACGAATCATAACAAAAAAATTTAAGCATCGGGAAAATGATTAAAAAAGTACGCACTTGCCGGATAAGCCAATTTTTTTATTGACATAATGCATGTTGTAGTCTATAATTCTGTTTCGTAAATAAAAAGTGATAATAATTTTTAATTTTTTATAAAACAAAATACAAAAGAATCCGGTTGTGCAGGGATATCGCATACCCATGCCCCCTATGTGAAGCCGTTGGAATCATGGGACGGCTTTAAACCCGAGGAACGAAGGGAGGATGCCGGATGTCAGAACAACGAAAAGATTGCAAGCAACTTCTGCTTCTAGTAGGGTCCAATCCGCTGCCCAACTATTTGGTCAGCCTCATTCTGAAGCCCGAATCCGTTTGCCTTTTCTATACCCCGGAAACAGCCCCGGTAAAGAAACGCCTTGCTGAAATACTGAAGAGAAAGCCGGCGCGTTCTCAGCCCAAACTTTCTCTTTCAGAAAAGTGCATTAAGGACGCGGCCGACGCGGGCGAGGTGAGTGCGGCGTTTTCCTCGTTTTCCCCAGGGGCTCATCTCAACTATACGGGGGGCACGAA
The DNA here is from genome assembly GCA_013177805.1 of Candidatus Omnitrophota bacterium. GTDB lineage: Bacteria > Hinthialibacterota > Hinthialibacteria > Hinthialibacterales > Hinthialibacteraceae > JABLXU01. Next base: position 45,128 of record JABLXU010000032.1, on the reverse strand, counting down.
GGTTATGGCCGCCCATGCCCGCATGGCTTTCGGCGTTCAGAGGGGCACCAACAAGCAGGCCTCCTACCTCGATGAGCGAAGAGGGGTGTTACGGTTCGACGATGGCTATGAAATTGATCTGTCGCAGGAACGGCTGGAGTTAACCTTCAGCGATATCCTCGCGCTCCATGGAATTGAGACTATCCCAGAGAAAGACCCACCGCAACCGGCTCCCACCATGGAGGACACTCAACTTATCGCCAAGGCTGTTCTGAAGCAACCCGACCGTGCCAAAAAACTCTACAAAATCCACCGGTCGAATGGTGACCGATGCACCTGCAGCAAAGCCAAAGAAAATCCTGAACGTATTAGGGATTTGATTGAATGCGAATTGAGTGTTCCGGAAGTCCCGGGTAAGGACTGGAATAATAGAACTTTCAAGGATTGGTGCGATTTTCTGGGAGGGGAGTGGCTGGAAATGTGGTGCCAGGATTTGATCGCTCCATTGACCACTGAAATCCATCAAGGAATCAATTGCCGAAGGGACAGCGGCCGCGAGTTCGAGATCGATCTGGCGCTCGTCCGGGGCCATCGGCTCTACGTGATTTCCTGCACCACGGATACGACGCTCGAGAGGTGCAAATCCAAACTGTTCGAGGTGGCCATGCGCGCCCGGCAACTCGGCGGGGACTTGGCGCGCTCCGCCCTGGTCAGCCTTCTGGACGGCAGAAATGCGAAAGGCTCTTATATCGATCAGTTGCGAAACGACGCGGCCGAGGTTTGGGAGGCGCCTAATCCGCCACGGGCATTTGGCTTGGACGATCTGAAGGAATGGGCGGGAATACAGGGCCAGCCGAACATTTCTTCCCTCATGGAATGGCTCGATTCATAGGAGGCGCGACGATGCCTGTTTTGACTGCCATAGACGTATTGGGTGTGCAGCGGTTCATCTTTTCGTCGAACCGCTTACGGGACGCGGTGGCCGGTTCGTATCTGGTGCATTGGAGCACCTCGCGCGATGGCGCGCTGGAAGGACTGGTTCCTAAAGAAAAAATCCTGCTGGCCGGCGGCGGCAACGCAATCGTCGAATTCGATTCCGCTGAGAAAGCACGGAAATTCGCGGCTTACTATTCCCGCAGCCTGTATGACAACGCGTACGGCCTGGAAGCCGCGATAGCCCATCAATCGTTTGAGCCCGGAGGATTGGCCCAGGCGCTTCAGAATATCCAGACTGAACTGGCGCGGCAGAAGGTCGAACGCGTGCCCGCCGCTCCCCTGCTGGGGCTTTCCGTGACCGCTTCCTGCCAGGAAACCGGTCAGCCGGCCACTGGATTCGATACGGATACGAAATTCGATACGGATACGAATGAGCCACCGGTTCCGCTTTCCAGGGATGTGTTGAATCGCCGAGGAGTAAAGGAGGAAGCCAACGCGCATTGGTCCGAGTATCTAATAAACATGGACGGCTTCGATTTCTCCATGGAGATGGATCACCTCGGGCGGACCATGAGAGATACCAGCCAGATCGGGGTGGTCCATGTGGACGGAAACGGCGTGGGGAAAAAGATCGCGAGCTGGTTATCACGAAAAATAGAGGATCAGGCGGACGATGACACGGTGCGCCGGGAATATCGGGAATGGTCGCGGGCCATCGATGAACTGGGAAAAGAGGCTTTCCAAACCGTAACAGACCGGATCTGGCGGGCAATCAAGAAAGAAATCACAGAGGGTAAAGAAAAAGCCACGGTTAAGGGAAAACAGACTGATTTAAGCTTTGAACTGAAAAGACATGAAGGCAAGTGGATGCTTCCCTTGCGTCCCATCCTGCTCGGGGGTGACGACCTGACTTTCGTCTGTGATGGCCGTATCGCCTTGGATCTGGCGGAGACGGCCCTTGCTGTTTTTGAAGGGAGCGATGTCCCCCATCTGGGAAAGATCACGGCCTGCGCCGGCGTGACCATCACCCGCGTCCATGCGCCATTTACCCGGGCATACGAATTGGCGGGAAAACTCTGTGACAACGCCAAGGCATTGGTGAAGCAAAAGGACATCAGCAGTTGCGCTTTGGATTGGCATATCGGACTCAGCCGCCCCGGGGAAGCGGTGACCAGTATCCGGGAGAGGCAATATCAGGTGAACCCCTATACGTTGACCTGCCGGCCCTATCGGTTGAGCTCCGAGAATGACGATGAACTAAGCTGGCGCTGGCTGTCCAAAACACTCCTGGATGATCCGGAGGTTGGTCTGCGGGGCAAAAAATGGTCCACGCGGCGCAACAAGGTCAAGGCCTTTGCCGAGCTGGTACGGGAAGGGCCCGGTGGAGTGAAAGCGGCTTTGGAAGCGTGGAATGTGACGGCTAAGGAGTGGAATGTGGCTAAGGAATTGTGTTTGCCGGAACCCATTGCCGAAAATGGTTTTCACGAAAAACATACACCTTTATTGGACGCTCTAGAATTGCTCGATTTGCATCTTGTGCTGGAATCGGACGGCCAAGGCCAAGGAGGTAATGAGAAGCCATGACCCAGAATCAAATCAACACCATACAAATCGAGTTGCTTTCCGACGCCGCCTTCAGCCGGGGCGAGGGGACGGCCGGGGTGGTGGATATCGAGGTGGAACATGACGATCTGGGCTTGCCGTTTTTGGGGGGTAAAACGATTCGCGGCCTCTTGCGCGATTCCTGGCTCTCGCTGTCTCCCTGCTTTCCGGATCTGGCCAAAGCGGGAGAGCGCGTGTTCGGTCCTGAAGCCGATTTCGACGAACGTTCTATCTTGCGGATCGGAGACGCCGTGATGGAGGGCCAAGTCCGCGCCTGGATTGAAGCGGCACTGAAACGGCAAGGAAGTCACTTGCATCCTGCGGCTGTTTTGGAGGCATTGACCGATATCCGGAAACAGACTTCCGAGGAGCGGAGTACGGGAGCGCCCGCCGAAAGAACCCTTCGTTCCGTGCGGGTAGTGATTCGGGGATTGAAACTCCAAGCCCCTCTCTACTGGTTGGAACCACCGGGGACCGGGGAGATCCACGCGCTGTCTCTGGCGCTCCTGGCTACCCGGCACGCTGGGCTGGCCCGCAACCGGGGACGAGGCCACATCCGGATGAGCCTGGATGGGGATATCGAGAAGACCCGCCGTGCGGCAATAGGAGGAGGCGCATGAACTGCTACCGGTATCTCCCTTATACCCTCATGCTGGAATCACCAGCCATCCTTACGGCGCTGGGAGGGGATCCCAACAGCGCTTCAACCTTGCTGTTCATTCCCGGTTCGGCTGTGCGTGGAGCGGTGGCTAAGGCGCTGGGCGATCCAGGCGAAGACGCAAGGAAGAAGCGAGAGTTCCACGATCTCATTTTGGGCGGGAAGGTGCGTTATTTGAACGCGTATCCAGAAGTGGCTGACCGGCGGGCGCTACCCGTGCCCACGTCTCTCCGGCGAGAAAAAAACAGCCCGAATGAAGCCAAACTGGATTGGTGTCAAAAAGGCCGAGCAGAAGAACAAATTCGCTGTATAGACCTTGCCGCCTTCGCCGGTCAACGCGCGAACGGGCAAGCCCTATCGGAAATCTGGCCCGAAAAACAACTCACGGCCATTGGCGAAGGATTTGTCACCATTGGCGGGGGACGGCCGATGTTCGTCCGTCCCTCGATGAGCGCCCGCCTCCACCACCAGCGCGACCGCCAGAAGGGCCGGGCTTGGAAAGAAGTTAACGAGAAAGGTCAAGAAATTCCCCATGGGGCGATCTTCGCCTTCGAATTCCTGGATGCCGGTCAATTATTCCAGGGAATGATCCAAGTGGGGGCCGAAACCGAGGAAGAATGCGATCATATCGAGTCGCGTCTCAAGGAACTGCTTCCGGGCCCGATCCTGGTGGGCCGCTCCCGCAGGGGAGGATATGGCGGCATGGCGGCCATTCGTTGGAGAGAGCATGCCGAGCGCGAGGTTATGGGAGCGGGAAGCGAGGGGTGGCGGCCGGTGTCAGAAGATATTCCCGTGGAAAAACAATTCCGTCTCCTCCTCACCTCGGCATGCATTGCCCGGAATTCCCATACGGGTCAAGTGGATCCGGCCGCCCTGGAGAATAATCTCAAAGAACTTCTCGGCAATCGGGCCGGGTTGATCCGAAAACGCTGGTCCTTTGAAACCGTTGGGGGTTTTAACCGTAAGTGGCGGTTGGAAACACCCCAAGTTCCCGCCGTGGCGGCCGGCTCGGTTTTCGTCTTCCAGGCCACCCAAACTATTTCCTTTCCGGAACTCTTGCGATTGGAACATGAAGGTCTTGGAGAGCGGAGAGAAGAAGGTTACGGGCGTTTTCTGTTTTTAGACGCGCCCCTGACGACTATCTATTTATACCAACCCGCTGAAAAGACTTCTTCCGATAACAAGAATGGAGAGCCGCCCGAACTGGTTCTAGAGATAGAAAAACGGATTCTCGCCAAGCAGGTTGTGAAAAACATCGAGGAGAAGGCGGCACAATGGGCATCCAAAGCGCGGCAACTTCCGACCAACAGCCTGACTGGCCGGTTGCGGGTTCCTCTGCGAAAAAGCCCAGGCGAGGCGATCCGCACACTCCAACGCTGGCTCGACGGCCAGGAAAAAGCGGAGCAATTTCAAGATAAAACCGAGAAATTGAAAAAGCCTGCCATGGATCAGCTGGAGCGTTGCCGTATCGATGGCAAAGGGAATCTCAAGGTTTGGATATTGGAAGCGATACGGCAAGCAAACGTCTTGGAATGGCTCAATCTGGATGTTTTGGCCAAACAGCACCATATCGTTTCAGAGGAATCGGCGATGAACTTCCTCAAAGAGAGATGGGAAGAATGGGCGATCCAGCTGATTGACGCCACACTGGCCGGACTGGCGTCGCGCAACAAAACGCAGGAGGGCGGTGATGAACAAACATACGTCTGAATTAACCACGTCCGATAATGTGCGGCCGATGGCTGCCCGCTGGATCATCACTGGAGAAATCCTCCTCGAGACTGCCGCCCATTTCGGAGGCGAAGGAGACGGTTCGGTGGATATGACAATCCTTCGCGATGCCAAGGACGGCGGTCCCCTGCTTCCCGGCACCTCACTGGCCGGTGCCTTGCGCAGCCATCTGGCCGATGTGCTCGGCGGGTACCGCTCCCCGGAACATCGAGATGTGACCGTGCTATTCGGTGTGGCGCGAGGCGATGACAACGGCTCGCAAAGTCCTCTCATCGTCTTCGATTCGTTGGGTTTCCTTCCCGGCGGCTTGGCGGTGGAAATCCGTGATGGGGTAGGCATCGATCCGGCCACCGGCACGGCCGAGGTCCATAAGAAGTTCGACTTCGAGGTCCTGCCGGCCGGCACATGTTTTCCATTGCGGGTGGAGCTGATTGTCGAGGATCTGAAACAGGAAGCCCGGTTGCTCGGTCTTCTTATCGCCGCTCTGGATGGTCTTACGGAAGGGGCCATCGCTTTGGGGATGCGGCGTTCGCGCGGACTCGGCGCCTTGAAAACCCGGAATTGGAAGGCTATCCGCCATAATCTCACAAACAACCAAGGCTGGCTTGGCTGGTTAACGTGCGATCACGAAAATCCGATCCCCAGCGAAGTCTCGAGTTATTCCTCAGCGGCCGAAGCGATCCGTTCCGCCTATACAACGCTGGAAATCAAACTTCCGGTAGATCATCGCCACCGTTTGCTTGTGGATCTCGATTTGGCGCTCGCGGGAGACCTGCTGGTGCGCAGCCCCGCATCGGATGCCGGAGCGCCCGACGTGGTCCATCTCCACAGTGCCGGAAAACCGGTGCTTCCCGGCACCAGCTTGGCGGGGGTGATGCGCGCCCAGGCGCTGCGGATCGCCCGCCTTGTCCGGGAGCGCCACGACGACGGGGAGTTATGGGTTGACCGGCTCTTCGGCCCCCGACTCGAAAAGAAAAAAGAAGATTCTCAGAAAGAACAAGCCGAGGCGTCGAGGTTGCGGATTTCCGAGTCGTTCATCGAAAATGGCAGCGCCCGGAGGCAAACCCGCATTGCCATCGACCGCTTCACCGGCGGCGTGGTGCAGGGCGCGCTGTTCGACGAGGAAGTGCAGGCGGGAGGCCGGCTCCACGTCCGGTTCGAACTGCGCAAGCCGGAGGATTCCGAAATCGGCCTGCTCCTCTTGCTGCTCAAAGACTTGCTTTCGGGAAACATTCCGGTAGGGGGCGCGTCTTCGGTGGGCCGGGGATTTCTAGAGGGCACGGCCCGGATTCGTTTGCCGGATGGAAACGAGTACGCAATCAACTCCGGCCTGGCGGTGGATGAAAAGACCCGGGATCACTTCAATGCTTGTATCAAGGCTTTTCATGAGGCGAAACCGTTGAAACAGCGGGAGGTGCGATCATGATACGGTTTGCAGGATGCAGAATCGAACCGCTGAATAGCGAAGCCTGCCACGCTGTTCTTGAATGGGTGGCAGGCAAGGCAGAACCGGCCCATGAAGGGGACAAATTCAAGTGGATGCTGGCTCACTGCCATGACGGCGTGACCTGGGGGCGATGGGACGGCTCCAGCCGGTCGTGGGTTTTGTCTTCAAAACCATTTCCAGACCTCTGCCCCCATATCACCACATCCAACCTCCTTGAAATCCGCCTTTTCGGACCGGAAAAGGAAACCCTGATCTGGCGGACCGGCAAGGGATTTTCCGGCCGTTGCCTGATCGAGGAACCTTCCGGTCGGTGCCTGATCGATGAACCGCTGCAGGACAAGGATTTACCCTGCCGTCCGGATGATGAAACCCGCATTCTCTTGGGGGAACGGCTTCTGGATGGCCCGAAGGACGGCTTTACCCGTGTCGGCACGGCCGGCGGCGCCCAACAGGCCGTGCCCTGGGAGTGCACGGAAAGTGATTTCACCAACAAGCGCTGGCCCTTGCGTCTGAAGGTCCGTCACTACTTCGAGCATGTTAAGGATACCGGCGCGGTCCGCGTGGCGGCCAGCCGTTTGGTGAAGGTTTGCTGGGATAAGGAGGTGGGATGATGCCTTGTCATATCAATCCAACGAAATCAGAAAGAACCGCTACTGCTCCCTATAACTTTGTACCCTTGCCCAAGCGCTTTTATTCCGTAGTGGACGGAATTGATGTCAATGGTGAAAAATTATTCCCATGGAAGATGCAAGACCGGTTCGTTCCTGGGACCATGAGTGGATGGATCGATCTATCAATCAAAACAAAAACTCCATTGTTCATTCGCGGACCTGTGCTCAAGAAAAATGAAACGTGGGACACGCGCGATTCACGTCTGCGGCCGGAACCCTGCACTACGCATGACGGCAGACCGTTGATTCCCGGCTCGAGCCTGCGTGGTATGATAAGGACACTTGTTGAAATACTTTCCTTTAGCAAAATTTCGCCAATAACTAATGAAAAACCATTTTTCCGAACAGTTGCGCCCGACCGCATCGGTAGGGCATATCGTGACCGGATTATTCAAAACAATCAAAAACCGAGGGGCGGTTATGTGAGAAGAAGTGGAAATAAATGGATTATCGTTCCTGCCAAAGATGTTTTGAGGGTTCATCAAAATAAATTGGTAAAACTAAATTTGAAATTTAGCGATAGCCGGAAATCAAACTACTTACCCGACTGGAAAGGTCAACACCAACCATGCTGGTTTAAAAGAGATGGCAAAAGGAACTGGTTAGTTTCAGAAATATCTCTCGACCAAACCGGTGGCTGGGAAAAGGGTATCTTGGTTCTCACAGGTAGCGCGCCCCGTAAAAAATATGATTTTGTCTTTACTGGAGAAGAAATAAATGAAAGCATGGAAATCCCCGAAAGAATTTTACGCCGTTTTCATGACGAGGATCAGCTTACCCAATGGCAGGAGAAGGCTTTCCCCAAGGATAAACCTACGAAAAGTTGCCGCATAGACAACGGGTATTTGCGCAATGATGAACCTGTGTTTTTTCTTACTGACGACTCTGCTAAAGGCCAGGATAATCTTGCTGAATTAATATTTTTCGGCCGCGCCCAAATGTTCCGTTTACCTTATGACCTGAGTCCAAAAGACTTGGTCTCAGACAAGATCAAAAACGCGGGTCTGGATATGGCCGAAGCCATTTTCGGAATTATCGGTAAAGTAAATAATGAGAAAGACAATGCAATCAAAGGACGTGTGTTCTTTGAAGATGCTGTGGCAATTGCTGGTGGACCTGAATGGTATGAAGAGGTTATCGTGCCCCGCATACTCTCCTCACCGAAGGTCACCTGCTTCCAACACTACTTAACCCAGGATGGTACAAAAGATAAAAAGGATCTTACCACCTATTTGTACGGTGATAAAACATCGATCCGCGGACATAAACTCTATTGGCACCGGTGGGATGACACTCAGCGGCTTGCAGCAGTCAAAGAGTCGCAAAATCACGATAAAATGCGAAGCGATTTGCTGTCAGCCGATCCCGAAGACACTCAGCATACTATCATACGCCCCGTTAAATCAGGCTGTACCTTTTCAAGCCGAATCAGATTCGAGAATCTCACGGATATGGAACTCGGAGCCTTACTGTCCGCTTTGCGGCTTCCGGAAGGCTGCGCCCATAAATTGGGTATGGGAAAACCCCTCGGTCTTGGAACTATCAAAATCGATTCGAAACTTCATATTGTTGACCGGACTGTTCGCTATAATTGTTGGGACAATAGTGGAATTGCTGAAAACGATGGGGACATCTATATCAAAACATTTGAAATGGAAATGATTGAACATGCTCGAAACACAGGGGAAACAATGGAGGGAAATCTGTCGGGTCTAAAAAAAATTAGTAGGCTCAACGCTCTATTTCATCTTTTGCAGTGGACTGAAAAGCCACTGTATTCAAAAACTGAATACATGGAACTGAAAAATTTCAAGGAAAGACCAGTTCTGCCTACACCGCACAATGTCATCGGGCAACCAGAACCTGCATGGCATGTCGATCCACCTCGGCCAGCCGATCATGAAACAGATTCTACCAATTATGTACTCAGAAAGAGAATCACTGACAAAGAGCAAACTAAGCCGATCAATCATATCACTAAACCTATTGAAAAAGGGCAAATTCGAAAAGGTAAATTGAAGCACAGCAGCGATCATTGGATCGCTTTGTTCGAAGGGGACTCCCGCGAAGCGTATATCATTAACCAAGACAAGATTCCCTCAGAGATGAAGGAAGGTTCTACTGCGGAGTTCTTTATTACCGAGCAAAGCAAAAAGGGTGGAATTAAAGCCCGTTTCGAAAAGCTTGTTTGAACTGGAGATCAATTAATGCCCCGCCAAATCCTCTGCACCGTTGGAACTTCGCTGCTCACTAATCAGGACGGCCGGCCATGGGCCGGGTGGAATCCCCGGAACGCGACTCCCTTGCCCGATGCTGAAGTTATCGATACCTGGCTCCAAACCGCCGATACCACCGCCGCCAGCGCCGAGACAAACACCTTGTCCCGTCTTGACCTTGCCGATACGGATCTCTTGGTGTTGCTGCAATCGGATACTCCCGAAGGCCGTTTCTGCGCGGAACGGTTGAAAACTTTTTTTGACTCTAGGGTACACGAAGTGGAACTCGAACAGATCGGCCGGCTCGGATATGGAGCCGACCGGTTCACAGCCGGTCTGAAAGCCTTGGTGGATATAGCCATCCGGAGGGTCCATCGAGCGCAGGAACGAAATGTGCAAACGGTATTTTGCGCCACGGGCGGATTCAAGGCGGAAATCGCCTTTTTGAACCTGATGGGCGCGCTCCTTGGAATCGAAGTGGTGTATATCCACGAACTGCACCGTGAGCTGGTCCGCCTTCCGCGTCTGCCGCTCACGTGGAATGCCGAATTCGTGGCTCAGCACAGGGATTTCTTTCAATGGATTGACGAAGAACCCCGTAAAAGCGCCGAAGTGGAATCATGGCTGAAAGGGAGGCCCGAGCTCCGGCCGTTGGTGGAAGACGGAGAAGACGGCTGTACGTATCTTTCCGCCGCGGGGGATCTTCTGTACAAGGTAGCCAACGAGCGGCTGGCCATGGGGCCGCGGGCGCTCTGGCCCCCAACCGATCCCAGGCCACCTCAAGAAAAGAACCGCGTCTCGCAGGTGGAACACCACCGGCCGCCCGGCTGGGAACGGTTCGTAGATCGGCTTTGCGAAATCGACTGCGTGACCCTGGTCTGCTACGGCGCGGAATCCTTCAGGGGTCCCCGGGTGAAGATCATCAACGCGGAAAAAGGTATTTTGGGGGTCCGTTACGGCAATCCCGGCCAAGAGATGCCTCTGCGGGTGGAGACCACCGCCCGAGGGCAGGCGCAGACCGAACTTGTCGCCGGCTACCTGCGCCAATTGAAATAACCTGCCGATTCCACCGGGACACATCATGGTGAGCGCGCGGTTCACGAGATCGCTGCGCAGTCAAGAGGGTCGGCTCGATCCCCTCTTGGATATGCAATGATTTATTACATAAACCTTCTTTCCTGCCCATCACATTTCCATTTTCATCCTCCAATCGAAACAAATCCGCACAAAGGTTAAATATTTTATAATATCCTGATTTTTTGATACTTAAATTAAGTTAATTTACCTAGTTTATTAAACTATTTTTCTTTTTAAGGTTGCACCGAATTGGCTCAAAAAAAGGAGATTATACCCGGTGCGTGCGATTCAAGCCTCGGATTGCTATCCGTATGTAACGTTATATAACTTTTTTTCACATTTCAATAAAAATATATTACTTTTTTTTGGAGCTTAGTATAAAATAATGTTGTCTTAGGGTTGTAATGTGAAACGAAACAGTGCCATTTTTGAAACGGGAGAAGACAATGTATCCAACACATCCAAACGAAAAAGGTGGAATTCTGGTTCTTTTCGCGGTCTGCTTAACGCTCTTCTTCATGTTTTTAGCCATGGCGGTGGATTATGGGCTTATTTTTCTGGCTAAAAGCGAATTGCAGGCGGCGGCGGATTCGGCCGCGCTGGCGGGAGCCGCCCAGTTGGCTGACGAGGATTATCTTGTGGGGACCCCCAATCTGGCCAATGACCTTACGGCAGCCCGTGATTATTCAGAAGAATTTGCTGCTTATAACACGGTCATCAAGGAGAACTTGGTGTTGGAGAGGAATGAAGAGAACATAGAAAATGGGGGAATCGTGATCGGCTTTCTCGACAATCCTATGGATCTGCAAGACACCCTTGAAACCCAAAATCAAACGCATTACAACACCGTTCAAGTAACCACCCGCCGGACCACCGCCGTGAACGGCCCCATTCAGATGCTGCTGGGAGCGTTTACGGGTCTTCAGGAGGTCTCCGTCGAAAGCCGGGCCAGCGCGACCCTGGATGACCGCGTCATCGGTTTTGATGCTCCCGAAGGCGAAACCGTCGGCATACTGCCCTTCACCATGTACAAGCACGCCTGGGATTGTGTTTACAATCCCTCATACGTCCAAATCTCCGAATTATGCCCGGCTCAAAATGGCGAAGACCATTACGCCTATGTCGGGGGAGAGGTCATTAAAAACCAAGGAGATCGTATTCCAGAGGTCAAATTGTACCCCAACAAGGCCGGGATTTGCGAATTTCCCGATGCCCCGGGGAATTTCGGCACCGTGGACATCGGCCTCAATAACAACAGCACAGACGATCTATGCCGTCAGATCCGGTACGGATTGAATCACGCGGATTTGCGGGCATTGGACGGAATGGTGATGGAACAAGGTCTAGATGGAAAATTCCGCAAATTACTCCAAGGGGATACCGGTGTGAGCAACGCGGTGAAAGAGGCCCTGGAGGCGATTAAAGGCAAACCCCGGGTGTTACCCGTGTATGACAATCTCTCCAACCCTGGCAACAATTGTATTTATGAAATTGTCGGATTCGTGGGCGTACGCGTCATGGACGTGAAAATGACGGGCGCATTAGAAGACCGGCATGTTGTGGTGCAACCCTGCTTCGTCACCGACTCCCGGGCCATCATCCACCCCGACGCGCCCCATTCCAATTTTGTGTTTTCACTTTCGTTAACCCGGTAACCAGCCATTTTTTATCGCCCCGGTTGATGATTCATTGATTGGATCACCGCCTTCCAGATGGGAAAATACGCAAAGAGGGTGAAAAAAGACTTCGTTCAGAGTATGCTATACGCCAGATGAATGCCGGATGAAGTGTTGGCATTTCAACTTGGTTCACGAATGCGCCTGTAGCTCAGCCGGATAGAGCAACGGATTCCTAATCCGTAGGCCGCGCGTTCGAATCGCGCCAGGCGCAGAAAAAAACAAGCCCCTGGGAAACCAGGGGCTTACGCTTTTATTCTGGCGGTCTCAAATTTCCACCAGATGAAGAATGGTCCGGCAAGCAATCCAAGCTCCAATCACCGGCCTTCGTGTTCATGAGAAAAAATTTTATTTTATAAAGAATTCCATGGTTACGCAGGAGAGCATCACGACTTTTATCTGGTCTTAGCCTAAACCAATCGCTGCTCCGGGGATTTGGAATCCGCGTGAATTTAAGTACTGACATTGCGGACGAGAGCCCTGGCGTCTTGGTCCGTGAGTTTCAGCACAAGGTAATTCGCGATGGCGGAAAACAGGGATACATGGAAATCCTTGGCTTCCTGGGAAGCCAACACCAGTATGATGCCGTATTTCCGGCATTCCTTGGCCATGGTGGGAATCAGTTTCAGGCGGGCGGCACGGTGCGCCTCACAAACCTATGGATCTCCAAAATCCACGTCTGCCGCAGGGGGAAGATTATTGAAACGGATTTCCGCTCTCTCGGACTTCCCCACAATACTCAAGTGTTCGACCCGAAGGTATAATGACATTTTCGGGGAAGGGATTGATCGGATTCTCTTCCCGTGTTCCATCCTATTCATGACCGGAAAACACAACCAATCATGCGAATCATCGCGGGCAAGTACAAAAACCGGGCGGTGACCGCGCCCGAGGGGACCATCACGCGGCCGATCCTGTCCCGGGTGCGGAAATCCTTATTTGACATTCTGCAACCGTATTTGGAGGGCGCGCGGGTGCTGGATTTATTTTCGGGAACGGGAGTCATTGCCTTGGAAGCTTTCAGCCGGGGAGCGGCCAGCGTGTTGAGTATTGACTCCGACGCGAAAGCCTTGAACGCGGCGCGGATGAACCATCAGAAAATCTGCCCCGGCGAATCGTACCGCGTGATCCGGGGTGATGTGCTGGAATGGATTCCACGCCTGGTCAAGCAGGAAAAACCGTTCGACGTCATCGGCATTACTCCCCCCTACGGGCAAGGATTGGCTGACAAGACACTGGCGCTGCTGAACCAATCCCCCCATTGGCTTCTCGCGGAAACGGTAGTCTTCGTGCAACGGGCCCGCCAGGAATCCTTGAATTTGGAGTGGACGTCTCTGGAGCATGTCCGGACGCGCTCCTACGGCAAAACGGTTTTGGAATTCTTCCTTCCGCGGGAAATCCCTTCCCGCGAAAGCGCGGAGAAAAACGGAAATCTCACGAATCAAGAATCTGCTGTCCGTTCCCGGTTAAAAATTCGATGACGGCTTTCATGGCTTGGCCGCGATGGCTGACGGAATGTTTGCGGGCTGTATCAATTTCGGCGAAGGTTTGCCCGAAGGGGGGGTAGTAAAAAATCGGATCATAACCAAAGCCGTTGGTTCCCCGGGGTGCGGAAGTGATTCGTCCCTCGACGGAACGCACGGTGGAGAAACAGACTTCCCCGCCACGGGCAATTACGGCCGCACAGACAAAGCGGGCGGCGCGGCGTACCTCGGGGGTATCCCCCAGTTCCATGAGAACCCGGCGGAGATTTTCCTCATCGGTGGAACCTTCGCCCCGGGCGTACCGGGCCGAATACACACCGGGCGCGTTGCCTAAGGCCTCAACCTCAAGGCCGGAATCGTCCGCGAGCGTCAGTTGTCCGGTATGGCGGGAGATTTCCACGGCTTTTTTTGTGGCGTTTTGGAGAAAAGTGTTTCCGTCCTCGATTATTTCGGGGCAACCGGGAAAATCGCGCAGGGTAAGAATCCGCCAATCCAAGCCGGCCGCCAAATCCTGCAGTTCTTTCTGTTTTTTCAGATTCCGGGTGGCAAGGAGCAAGGTAGGGATCATCGGCCTAAAAAGGGATTTCTCATGGGATCTTTGTAAGGAGAAACGCCGCGTGGGGGTTTAAGGATTTCTGAGAGAATCACGGCGGTTCGCAAAGGTTCCTTTTCCACCCGGCGGAGAATGGCGGCCAGCGGTGAAACGCGGGGGGCCGGCTTCGGCGCGGGCGGGGCCGCGATCCGGGGCGGCGTGGAAGGCCGGGGCGGCGCGGCCGGAGGGGCCGGCCGGGGGGCTTCGGGTTGCGGTTTCCGGGGCCGGCGGGGACGGGGTTCCTCGACAGGCATGGGTGGTTCTTCCACTTCCAACAGTTCCCGCAGGACTTTTATCAACGTGGATTCCTCCCGTGGCGCGGAGGTTCCGGAAGCGGCGGGCCGGGGGGATTCTACGGGTGAACGCCGGGGTGGAAACTGAGGCGCTTTTCTCGCCGGCTGGACAGGAGGCGGGGAGGGAGGCTCCTTGGTGCGGGTGGGGAAGAGTGGTGTCGTGGATTCCCGGGTTGTTGGCGCGGGCCGAATTTCCTCCTGGCCGCCCGGGCCTTCCCTCTCTTCGTCCTGTCCACGCAGATTTTTAAAAAAACCTTGCATGCCGCCCAGGATCAAAAAAGCAAGGATGATGATCAGTTCGACTAAATTATCCATGAATAGATCCGCTATCTTTTTGAATTATAATGAATCATTTTAAATTCTGCTTTGATGCATCAAGTCCGAACGTACATTGTTTCACTATGTACTCGATTGGAGAAAACAGATACCTTTCGCCCTTTCCCGGCTTCCCTCCCCCGGCCCTATCCCCGGGGGTAACGAAAAGGAGAAGAGAGACCGGCGATTAGATCGTAATTTTCTCGGGACAAGAAACGGCGGGATGGTGAAATCCGCCCCGACCACTTCAGCCATACATCGTACCATCACTATGATAGCATAAATAATCTCCCGGATGAGAGAGGAACCCGAACGGAGGGGGACCATCCCTTGAACAAATCTCCGATTTCACACACAGTGGGCCTCATCCCGGCACGGGGGGGGTCCAAGGGATTGCCGCGCAAGAATGTACGCCGGCTGGGTGGCATTCCCCTGATCGCGCATACCATCCGCGCGGCGTTGCGGAGTCAAATCGAGCGGGTGATCGTCTCGACGGACGATGAGGAAATCATGGCGGTGGCGCGGGAATGGGGGGCGGACGTTCCGTTCCGCCGTCCGCCGGAGTTATCCGGAGACACGGCTACTTCGCTGTCGGTGCTGATCCATGCCGTGGAGTATCTCGAACAGGAAGAAGGCGCGCGGGTGGATCACGTGGTGTTCTTACAGCCGACTTGCCCGTTCCGCACGGCGCGGCATATCGACGAGGCGCTGGAGAAATATTTCCAGGCGGGAACCGAGTCGCTGATTTCGGTGACCTCCGTGGAAGAGTTTCATCCCTATTTTATGTTCACGAAAGATGAACAGGACCGCTTGCGTCCTTTGTACGCGATGGACAAACGCCCTTTGCGCCGGCAAGATCTGCCCGCCATCTACCGGATCAACGGGGCGATTTATATCTCCCGCCGGGCGTATTACCAGAACCTCCCGCCGGACGCGGCGATTTTTGATTGGAATTCGCTGACGGCGTATGAAATGGACGCGCCCAGTTCGGTGGACATCAACGATTACCTCGATTTCCAAAAAGCGGAATGGCTGCTCAAGCAAGAAACGGGGGAATTGTCCTAATGGGAGAAACACCATGAGACGCGTGGCCATCGTCACAGGAACCCGGGCCGAATATGGCATCCTGAAGCCGGTGATCGAAGCGGCCGCCTCTTCGCCCCACTTGGAGATGCAGCTCCTGGTAACGGGCATGCACCTCGCGCCGGAGCATGGCTATACCGTGCGGGAGATCGAAGCCGATGGCGTTCCCATCGCGGCGCGGGTGGAGATGCTGCTGCGGGGGGGGACCATGGCCTCGATGGGCAAAGGGCTTGGCCTTGGCATTTACGGATTGACCAGCGAGATGGAACGGCTGCGTCCGGATATCGTGCTTGTGCTGGGGGACCGGGTGGAGGCCTTCGCCGGCGCGGTGGCGGGATTGTTCACCAACGCGGTGGTGGCGCACTTGCACGGAGGGGAAATCACGCGGGGCGGATTGGACGAATACATGCGCCACGCGATCACCAAACTGAGCCATGTCCACTTTGCGGCCACGGAACGCGCCAAACAACGCATTCTGGACTTAGGTGAGCATCCCGGCTTTGTATTTCGCACCGGTTCGCCGGGGTTGGACGCGCTGTTGCGCTATCCCCGGATGAGCGAGGAGGCTTTATCGGAAGCGATAGGTTTCCCGCTTCCGGAACGCTATGCGCTGGTGATTCAACACCCGGTCTCCACCTGCCCGGAAACCGCCGCGGCGGAAATCACCGAGACACTGGAAGCCTTGCGGGAAAGCGGACTCCCGGCCCTGCTGTTTTACCCCAACGCGGACGCGGGGGGGCAGGAGATGGCCGGCGTGATTCAGAAATACGAAAAAGAAACGTGGCTACGGACATTTCTCCATCTTCCCCGGCCGGTTTACGCGAATCTCCTGCGCCGGGCGGCCGTTTTGGCCGGCAACAGCAGTTCCGGGATGATCGACTCGGCGGTGTTCGGAATTCCCGTTGTCAATATCGGTGACCGGCAGCAAGGGCGGGAGCGGGGAGATAACGTCCTCGATGTCCCTCCCGAACGGAACGCCATCGCGCAAGCGCTGCGGCAGGCATTGTGCGACGCGGAGTTCCTTCAACAAGCCCGGAACGCGAAAAGCCCCTATGGGGATGGCCAGGCCACCCCGCGGATCCTTCACTACCTGGAATCGCTCGATCTGAAAAAGGCCAAGGAAAAGAAATGGTTAGCGGGCCGGGAGGAAATCAGGCTTCCCCGTTGAATTCCCGCACCGCGTCAATCATCGCCACAATGTTCTCCACCGGCGTGTTGGCTTGAATGTTATGCACTGTGTTAAATATGAAGCCGCCGTTTTCCGAAAAGATCTCACAACGGCGCAAGACTTCTTCCCGCACGTCGCCAGGAGTGCCAAAAGGCAAAGTATTTTGCGTATCCACTCCTCCGCCCCAGAAAACGATCCGGTCTCCATAGGTTTTCTTCAAATGACGGGGATCCATGCCGGCCGCCGAGCATTGCACTGGATTGAGAATATCGAATCCGGACTCGATGAATCCTTCAATGAAAGATTCCACCGCGCCGCAGGAATGCTTGAAAGTCTTCCACCGCGTATTGGCGTGAATCCAGTCGTTGACTTGTTTGTAGTAGGGCATATACAGCGAACGGAAGGTATCAATGGAACAGAATGTGGATTTCTGCGTACCGAAATCGGTTCCGCAGATGAATACCGCGTCCACCACGTCTCCCACCGCGGCATGAATTTTCGCCAGGTTTTGTAGCGCGAATTCGCATTGTTTCTCAAATACCTGATGGATGTAATCCTGCCGCGTGACGGTTGAGATGTACCACTCGGCAATATCCCGGATCCCCTTGGGATGTTTCAGAAACGGCGCGGGCACCAGAGCGATGTCCCCGAACGCGGTTCCCCCGAAACTGGCGATCACCGCGCGGCGGCTGGATGACAGGCGCCGTGCTTCGGCAGCGAAGTGAGCGAGATCCGCGTCCGATACCGGGCCGAATTCCTCCAGATTGCCGGCGGGATCGAGCCGTGCCTCATCGATCGGTTCCTGACGGACGATGGTATCGAAAAAGAATCCATCATACGGCATCTTGCCGCTGGGCGGCGCGGAGGTGTCGCCCTGCGGATACAGGTAGATATTCCCTTCACTATCCCGCGTCGTCTGGAAATGCCGGGAAACCAGCACCTCGAGGCCGTTGGGCATCCGCCACGGCTTCCAATCCTCGTTGGGAAATCCAAACAACGTGTTCCGCCCGTAAAGACCCTCCACGTCCACTCCCAGAACCTCCTGGAGGTCTTCATCAAGCCAGCCCAACATTTGATAAGGCTCATGCACTTTGACCGGCCGCTTTTCCAATCCGTAATAATCCCGCAGGGCGGCCACGGCATTGACATGGATCCCCGTAACGGCGGTCGCTCCAAATTCCACGGGAACCCGGCCGGCCGGTTGATGGTTCAACGCGCTTTGCACAAGTTCTCGGCTGGTCATGCTACACTCTCCGCGCCCAAAAGTTGATAACCCGGAATACTGAATTGAAGGTAGCACAAGCGAATTGAAAAGGACAGCGTCAGCCGAAGGGGGGAGAGAGATCAAGGCCGCGGTTCTTTGGTTCAGCAGCCGGAGAACCCTAAACGGACCCTCTGGGGCATTCGGCGGTCATCGCATCGGCCGGAGCAGTTCCCGGCCGGTGGTTCCATAAGGGAAAAAACCAATATTTTGCCTCATCCGGCAAATAGGAATTTTTCTCAAATCGCCGGGGCATATTTCATTGTACTGATCGATGAAGTCCATCCTCAAATTCCTTCTCCCTTTGGGAGAGGGTCAGGGTGAGGATAGTAGTTTTGTAGGGAGAGTCTTGGGAGTTCGCCCTGATCCCGGCGTGAATGAAATTCATGATGCCTCATTAAAGTACGCACTTCCGAGATGAACCCATTTTTCCCCCTTCCACCCCTCGTTCAGTTACTGATTCAAGTAGAATTCCGTTTCAATGAGAAGACGGGCCTAAAAGGAGAGAGTGATGAAAAGAATGAAATTATGGAACCTGGCCGTCCTGGCCGGGATCATGATGAATTGGGCGGTGGTCTGGTGTTTCGCGGCGGAACCGCGCAGCCTGATGCGGGAAGGTGTTCCCCAATCCCAGTCGGCGGCGATGCTTCCCTTGGAAGACTATTTGGACCGCGCGCAAGCGGTATGGACCGTGCGGATCATTGGCGCGCAACTCGGGCGGCCGTTCGATTCCCGGCCGGGATCGGTGGGATGGATCGATAAATATACTTACGATCCGGCCGGTAATGAAGCGCTGACGCAAAACCAAGGCGCATTGCTTGATGACGAGTTATACAAGTGGATACTCACACTTCAAGCTTTTGAAAAATATGGACTCGATCTGACGCCGGAACAACTCCTCAGCCACTGGTCCGAACATCAAGCGGCGCAGAGCGGCGCGGCGGGCGTGGCGCGGGCCGTATTCCAGAAAGGCATCGCGCCGCCGGATACCGGCCATCCCCGCTATAACCGCTATTGGCATACTACTGAAAGCCTGAATCATGGTGGACTATACGGCTTGCTCATGCCTGGAATGCCGAACCTGGCCGGCCGCGTAACACGAAAAATGGCACATATCCGCTCGTACGCGGAAGGGGCGGATGGCGGCGTGTTCGCGGCCGCCCTGGTGAGTATCGCGTTTTTCGAGCAGGAGCCACGGGAAGTCACTCGCAAGGCGGCCCGCTTGCTCCATCCCTCCACCCCGATGCGGCAATGCCTGGATCAAGTCATGGCGCTCGCGGAGGAGGGAAAAAGCGCCACGCAAACTGTGGAAGCGATGATGAACCGTTGGAGTCCGGATTATCCCGCGGCCGATAGCGCTTTGACCAACGCCGGACTGATTGCGGTGGCGCTGTGGTTCGGCGAGGGGGATTTCCTCAAAACAGTCAACCAGGCCTTGGCGGTGGATTACGCGGATTCCGCCTGCGCCGCGGCCGTGGCGGGTGAGGTCCTCGCGGCCATGCAGGGGATGAAAGCGTTGCCCGCGCGACTCGTGGAACCGCTGAACGGCCGGATCACCGCTCATTTGGCCAAGGGCCAACTGAAAATTGGGAACCTGAACGTGCCCATCCTGGATCTGGCGAAACAAACCGTGGCGCTGGGGGAGAAAATCCTCCTGGCGCGGGGTGGCCGCAACGCCGAAGGCATGCTGGTGATTCCTTACGAAGAAGCCGAAGAAATGCAACCGGAAACCTTCGATCTTTGTCAATTCGCGGCTTGGTGGTCACCGGGCTGGAGTTTGGAACGGGCCGGCCATGGCGCACCGGGCTGGGGAAAACGGGGTGTCCGGGGGGGAACCTTCCTCGATGCCGAAGTTCTGGCTACGTACCCGCAAAACGAATCCCGGAGTGTTCTGCTGAAGCGTCGTATTCAGCTGGGAGAGAATCCCTCCCTGCGCTTCGAATGTGCGGCCGATCCCGGAAAGGCGTGGCGGCTGGAAGTGTACGTGAACAATGACCGGGTGATCACCCAATTGATCGACGGCGGCAAGCCAATGAAATGGAAAGGCATTACTCCCCTGGAATTTCCCGCCACCGAGGAAGAGTTTCAACGTTTCAAGGAGCGGCGGCGCTGGGAGGTGATCCGGGTGGATCTCAAAGAATATGCCGGGCAGGAAGTGGTCCTGCGTTTATACCAAGACGTGTTGGTCCGGGATCACGTTCCGGGCAATGCGTATTGGCGGGGTTTGCAAGTGAATTGATGCCACATCCCAAGGAGATCCGGGCAGGCAGGATGCCTAGGCACCTCATGTTCCGAACTTTGTTCCTGATTTCTCGTGGCTGGGGTTCCTAATTCCCTTCCCTCACCACCACGCCGTTCATCAATCGCGTCGCCAGCCAATCCTCGAATTTCTCCTTGTCCTTCCAACTCATGGCGGCATGGATGATCCGGGCGGAGGCATCCTCCACGGTGTAGCCCTTGTCATCCACCTTGAGGCGGAGGTCTTCCATGACGCACAACGATTGATCAATGGCCAGATACACCGCGACAGGATCGAAGAGGGTCGAACTGCGTGTTTCGGGATCGATGGAATGCCGGCCTTCCTTGGCCCAGACACGGTAGTTCTCGAGCAAGGTTTGGATTAGCGGATTGGCGGTTTGTTTCAGCGTCTGGTACTTGTTCCCCGCCAGATACACGAGACCGGCGGTGTCGAGAGGCGCGATGGTCAAATCCCATTCGGCTTGATACAGCGCCCGCGCAGCAGCGATGTCATCCCGGACGTTGTACTCGGCATCGGGAGTAGCCCGCCCATTGTACCCTAGACGCACGCTGCCGCTCATCGCGAAGACCTTCACCTTGTTGACTACATCCGGCGCGCGTTTAAGCATTTCCGGAATGTTGGGGCAAGGACCGAGTACAATCAGGTACATCGGGCCGGCTGCGTCCCGGATGCGATCGATCATGGCCTGCACGCCATCCTTGTGCACTCCGCCGGGGTACGATTTCAAATCATAGTCGGCAGCCCACTGCGCCTGGGGACCGGCATTGTCATCGAATTGGATCCCGATGCCCACGGGAATATCGGCCCGTCCCACGCTTTCTAAGAACTTCGCCACGATTCTGGCGCGGCCCACGGTGTTGTGGCTGTCGGTCACCACCAGCTTCAGGTCCAATTCGGGGCTGGCCAGGAGAAGCGACAACGCCCAGGTGTCGTCGATATCCGAACCGATGTCCGTGTCGAGAATCACCGGGACCGGCTTCGGGTTTTCAGCCACGGCTGCCAGGGTGGGAAGCAGACAGGTTAACATTCCAAAAATGAAATACCGCATGATGATTCTCCCAAACTTCTTTCCGCGAATTATTTCCCACGTAATTCCACCATAAGATAACCGGCAGGAAAAAGGAAGTCCTGACGGTTGGATTCGCCTACTACCAATCCAGATTCTTCTCATAACCGTAGCGCACCATCATCTCCCCGGCGGTTTCCTTGAACAGCGCTTGGATCTCCTCATTGAAATGTTTCCGCCATTCGCCGATCTTTCCCTTCCGGAACGTGGGACTGACATCGGAAAACAAATTCCCCCGGATGGCCTGGATTTCCGTTTCACTCAGATTGATTCCAAGAAAATCAAACAATCCGCGGATCACTTCAACTTGCGTTTCCTGGCCCCCTCCCCCTTCCTCGCCGATCAAGTCTTCAAAGCGCACCACATAGACCGGATCCCGCATCCACCCGGCGAAGTATCCCAAACGTTCCCCGAACGAGGGATACCCCGCCGCCGCGTCTCCCTGGATCCCCAAAATCAAGGCGTGACGCAAATCCGGCTCCCGCGCAAAGAGCGGATGAAGATAATGATTCTTTTTCCGGCGGATATAAAACGATTCCGAAACCACCACATCCCGCGGATCCCGGATCATGAATAAAATTTTGACGCCCTCTTCGGCCAGGGTCTCCAACCGGTTATCCGTGTAATGCAGATGGCTGACCACGATTTGCCCAGGATCAAGATTCCGTACAAGGGGGCTCAGCCCCTGATATTTTTCAAGATGCGAATTGTAAAGGGTGGACATGAACTTACGGTACAG
Organism: Candidatus Omnitrophota bacterium; assembly: GCA_013177805.1. Classification (GTDB taxonomy): domain Bacteria; phylum Hinthialibacterota; class Hinthialibacteria; order Hinthialibacterales; family Hinthialibacteraceae; genus JABLXU01. Next base: position 22,874 of record JABLXU010000032.1, on the reverse strand, counting down.
CGGCGGATGCAAGCACAACACCCGCTCCAGCAGATGGGTTCCGGATTTCGGGACGCTGACACAAAAAATCCGGGGCAGACCGGCATTCCCCCGCCGCCAGATTTTATCCGGTGTCAAACCGAACCGTTTCAGATCCCACCAGGTTTTGGCGGCAATCCGCATGACGTTCATGAAAAATCACCTCGCAATCGATTGAATCGCGCCACGCCGGCCCGCATGGGCCATTTGTGATTCACGGGCCTGCAATACCGCCGCTTCATAAATGGCCATCAAGCGGGGGTAATAATGCTCGGGATTGTGGTTCCGTTCCGCCCGTTGCCGCGCGCGGATTCCAAACATCCGGCAAGCGGCGGGATCATCCCAAAGCCTCTTCATTTTCTCCGCGCAATCGGCGGCGTTTCCCGCTTCAAACAACAATCCCGTCTCTCCCTCGCTCACCAATTCGGGGATGCTGCCGGTCCGGGAAGCCACCACCGGCCGGCCGTGCGCCATGGCCTCCAACACGACCATGGGACAGGCTTCATAACACAGGCTGGGCACGATCACAAACCGGGACTGGGCATACAAGGCCTCCAACTCCGCCTTGTCTTTCCGGCCTAGCAGATCGACATGGGGCGGAATCTCAAGATTCAATTCCGCGAGGTTGGAAGTATCGGCCGCCACCCGGACCGGGATCTCAGGAACCCGGCGCGACGCTTCCAGTAAGATCTGGATTCCTTTCGAAACCGACAGCCGTCCCACAAACAACGCGAACGGTTTCCGGTTTTCCGGTTCTCCATTCTGCTCCGGCAAGGAAATCATATTGGGGAGAACGGAAATCCGTTCCCCAGGGAAGCCTTCCCCGGCCAAGATGGTTTTTTGGAAATGCGACAGCGCGATGTAGTGGGTTACGTTGCCGCGAAACATTCGAAACCGGCGGTGCGCCCAATTGCGCAGCGCGTAGCTGAAACTGATGGCGCGGCTTCCCTTGCAGTTTCGCAGAACACACCAGTACTCGCGCCCGCCCAGGCACCGGTGACAGTTTTCGTTTTGACTGAACAGAATCCCCGCGGGACAGACCAGGCGGAAATTGTGGCAGGTCATCACCACGGGAATCCCTTCTTCCCGGCAGGCGGATAACGCCGCGGGCGAGATCAGCGGATGCACGTTATGCGCGTGCACCAAATCCGGCCGGAATGACCGGAGCAGCTCCCGCATGTCCTTCCGGCCGGCCAAGCTGTAGACACCGCTGGCGGCCGCGCGCAACGAACCGCGCCACCCCGGAGGAATGTCAAGACTGTCCCGGGTGAACAATTCCACCTCGTGGCCGTGTGACCGCAACAAGGCCGCGGTCTGTTCCATGACGATCCGTTCGCCGCCTCGGATGCGGTAATAGTTATGAACCTGCAAAACCTTAATGGCTGAAAACCTCCGTGGGAGAAAGGAATACCCGCCGCCGCAAGACACCGTACGCCGCGCCGGTAAGGGCAAAGATAGGATTCAACAGATACAAGCAATAGGTCAGGCTGTTCTCGGTCAATGTAACCAGCAACAGGATCAACAATCCCGCATGGAGCGTGGCGAAGGCCTGTTTCAAAACAGGCTCCGTCACGCGGTTGTACTGCACGAAGGCCGCGATCAATTGCAGGAACATGGCGCTCAGAAAAAACGTCAGTCCAATCAACCCGTAATCCGCCAATACGCGGAGATAATCATTCACCGGTTTCTGCATTTGGTCTTGCAAGTACCCGGAGCCTCCCCCGGCGATCCAGTAAGGCCGGGCCTTCCGCATCGCCGTGTTCCACAAGGGCTCCACTTCGCTTTTGTCTTGCAAATCGAAACGACCCGCGCTTTGAAACTTCCCTTGCAGCAGATCAGACAAGGTCCCATGACCCGATTTAAAAAAGCGGGCCTGGAAGTGGGGAGTGTAAAACAATCCAATGCCGACAACCCCGATCACGCACACCGCCACCGCCTTGTGCATCAACTCCTTGGACCAGTTTGCATGGGTGAAAGGAAACAACAGCCAGACCACCAGGGTCGAGAATGTGGCCATCCGCCCGCCGGACACGAAAGCCATGAAGACGCACGCGCCCCAGTACAGGGTCCGTTTCCACAAGGCGTTCTGAAAATCGCAGACCAAAAACACCATGGTGATCACGATCACCAAGGCATATGTCCGCGAGCCGGTGGGTTGCCAGATGCCGAAAAATGGATGCCGGGTGATTTTCGGCATCAAGACAAATAAAACAAACAACACCACCAGCACCGCGAATCCATACCGGTACGCTTCCAAGTATTTTTTTAAATAATATTCATGATAAAACGCCGCCGAGGCCGCCATGCCCACCAGGAAAGGCGTGGTGATCTGGAAGACATTCTGGAACGCGTAACGGGCATTGAAATCGGACCACAAGAGGACGAATACGATATAACACGTCCACGGCCCCCAGATCCCCATAGGGAAATAGATGCGTTTTTTCAAGAACAACAGGATTCCCACCGAGGCCAGGAACACCGCCGGCCAAACATATCCCGTCCCGTTCAGGCCCAGGATCTGGAATTTGGCCAAAACCGGTGAAACCGCCGCGATCACCGGCAGACTGTAAAAAAAATGAAACACCCGGGGATCCGATCTGCCTTTCATGGTTCCGCCCGGCCGCCCGCGGTGGCTTGTCCTTCTTTTACATGTTTCCAAAACACCCCGTAGCGCATGACCGTAATCAGCACGTTTCCCCCCAAAAATCCGTAGGCGGCCCCTGCGACTCCGAATTGATACGCCAACCCGATGCCCACGGTAAATAAAAAGACTAACGAGGCGATGTTGGAGTAGAAATTCAAATCTGCCCGGTCAATCGCGATCAATCCCGTCGAAAACGTGTACGAGGTGGACGCGAAAAGAACATTCAACGCCAAGGGCGCGATGACTGCTCCCTGGCCCGCGTACAATTCCCCATACATCAGCGCTACCAGCGGATCCCCCCACAGCAGGAACACCAAACAATAGGGCAGCATCAACCCCACATAAACAACCGTGATTTTAATCAAATAAAGGTGAAACCGCCTCCCCGGGCGCCGGGCCGAGGCATTGGCGATCTTGGGAGCCAGATAATTCTGGATGCCCAATTGAAACGGATTGCCCAAATTCACCATCCCAAAACAAGCCGCCCACATCCCCGTGGCCCGGGGACCGTGGAATACCAGCAAAAGCCAAGGATACACCGCCCCGCCGATCATGGTGATAATCAGGCTGGCGTAAATCCATTTGCCGAGAATCCAGTTGTTCTTCCAATCTTGCCAAATCCGGGAAGCGTCGAACGCGAACAACGGCCGGTTCTGGCGCAGCCACCACGCGTTGACCACGCCGCAGGCCAGGGTGACGGCCAAATAGGCCCATACGGCGGAAAGCCGGCCGGCCCAAGCCAATCCGGCCATCGCACCCACTTGCAACACCAAGATGAGCGCGTCGAACCACGTCGCGTCGTGAAGGCGAAACGTGGCGAAACAGATCCGCCGGATCAGTTCCCGCATCAAGATGAAACCCAGAGCGACAGACAAGGCCAAAAACACCACCGCGAAATCCGGTCCGTACCACAGCCGGGCGCCCGCCGCACCCGCCAGGCAGGCCAGCCAGGCCACAACCGAAAGGGCCGCCAGATGCGCGAGCGTGCTGCCCGTATACCGGCGCAAGGCCCCGCCGCTTAGCTTTTGGCTTTGAAAAGTATAGGGTGTCGCGATCAGCGAGTTCTGCGCCGTCTTAAAGAAATTGACAACGGTTTGTCCCAGCATGTACATGGCGAACTGTTCGGCCGGGCAGGCCCGTGCCACGAGAATGCTGGTCAAGAAATTGTTCGCGCTGCAGATTCCCTGATTGGTCAAGGCCATCGCCCCTTGCTTGAGGGACGGCCGGCACAGCCGGGCCCACCAGGGCTGAATCCTGGCAGCATTCGGACTCGCTTCGATCGGCAAGGTTGGCATGCGTTTCCCTTTCCGGCCGCCCATAGATCCAGCCGGTTCTCCTCGGATCCCGTCCCGCTTGAGGGATGGGTTGGCAATGGCCGGTTTACAACAACCGCTCGTAAATCAAAGGAGGAATGTGAAACCGCTGCTTGTTCAAAATCACACCCAGAATGTTCCCGCCTTTATGCACAATGGTGTCCCGCAGATGAGCGGTCGCCTGCCAACGGGTCTTTTCCGCCTCCACCACCAGCACCACGCCGTCAAAATTGCGGGCCAAAGTCAATCCATAGGCCGAGATAGACGCCGCCGGGGAATCAATGAGAATCAAGTCGTACTCGGCCCGCAACGAGGACAAGATCTCCGCGAACTTCCGGGAATCAATCAAGCTGAGAGCCGTGTGCACCCGGAGTGAGCTGACATGGACGCCGTTTTCCCCTAACGGACGAATCTCCTTGCGCAACAGATCGCCCAAGGGCGGCAACGATGCGGTCTTCTGGCCATTCCGGGACGATCCCGCCGCCGGTCCCGGATCCATGGTGATCCACAAGACCTTGTTTTGGAATTTCTCGGAAGCGATCCGCGCCAATTCCTTCACCAGAGTCGTGGTTCCTTCGCCTCGGTTGGCGCTGATGAATTGCACAATCCGCCCATTCTCGCTGGGGAACATCAGGTTCAAGTTGTGGTACATCACCATCAGACGTTCTTCCGCGGTCGCTCCCGCGGCCTTGTACGACAGGGAGGAGAGGACTGGCAATCCCAACCGCTGCTGAATGTCTTCGTGGGTCTGAAGTGAATCGTCGAAATAATGCTTCGCCATGGCCAGGGTAACGCCGCCGAGGCAGCCCGCCACCAGCGAGATCAAAAGAATCAGCAATTTTTTAGGCGCGGCGGCTTCGTAGGGCAGCGTCGGCGGCTGCACGATGGAGACATTGGACACCTTGCCCTCATCCAACGCCGCGTTGGCCTTCGCCCGCTGGTATTGGTTGAGAAACTCGTTGTATTCCGTGTTCAGCGCGTCCACCTCGCGTTCCATCTGCTTGAGGACAAACTCATGCCGCGTCCATGTTTTCAATTCCTCCTGACGCGCGGCCAGAACCCCTTTCAAATATGTCTCCTGGTCTTTCATCGCTTCCAACTCGGATTGTTCCAAATCCAGCCATTGCTGAATGTTTTTCTGATTCGTGTCGATTCCCACGGTGATTTCCGTATGCGTCGCGTCCGCCTGCTTCACCAGCGATTGCAGGAGTTTGATCTGTTCCCGCACGTCTTTCAGTTCCTTGTTTTTGTCCGAATACCGGCTGGCTAGCTGCTTCTCCTGGATTTGCAGTTTCATCAATTCTTCCCGCAGGGTGTCGGCATAGTAATTGGTTTTGCCCTCCGTGCGGTTTAATTCCACCGGTGCCACGGGTTTCTGACGCAAAATCCGGTTAAACACCTCGATCCGGGCTTGCGCGCCGCGCATCCGGCTGCCGAGCGTGTCCAACTCCCGCTGCAGGTTGCCGATTTGGGCGATCACTTCGTTTTTCTGTTCCGCCACCGAGCCGATGCCATGCTCGAGCCGGTACTCTTCCAATTCTCTCTCTTTTTGAGTGATTGATCTCAGCATCCGTTCCGTTTGGGCTTCAAAAAATCCCGGCGGCGCTTGCGAGCGATGCACTTCGATGTGATGTTCTTGGTACACTTGGAGAATTTTCTCCAACACCCTCCGGGCGGTTTCAGGATCGATTTCCTTCAACGAAACCCGGAGGATATTGCTGTCTTCGATCGGCTCCACGTTCAAGTTTTCCAGGATGCGCGTGACTGCTTTTTCCCGCGCGGACATCGGCGTAATCAGCCCGGCAACGGCCAATCCGTTTTTCACGGTGTTCTTCAAGACAGCCATCCCCGCGCGCAAGGCATCTACCGGGCGGGTTAAAACCGAATCGTTTCCAACCGATTCTTCCGACGCGTAGTAAGCGGGACCGATCTCATCCACGACCCGCTCGGCGATAATCCGGCTTTTCAGAATCGCCATCTCCGAGTTGACTTCGTTCACCCGTTGCTGGGCGATCGGAAAAACCGGCCCCGTCACGGACGGATCCAACGCGGCGTTGCGCCCCACTTTGATCAGCAACTTGCTTTCCGATTGGAAAAGCGAGGGAGTCAATGCGACATACAGGGCCGCCGCCAGAACCGTAACCGTAAAAAATCCGGCGATTTTCCATTTATGCCGGAACAACACATTCAAGACATCCCGCAAGGACATCCGGCTCTCCCGTGCATACGGAATCTCCGCTTTATGAATGTCATGCCAATGCATATCCATGATTCATCACTCTTTTTTATAATAAAATGGTTGGAATCCGCACAGGTTGAGTAACACGAACACTCATTCGGGTTGGTTAGTCAAGTTGATGGGCTGTAATGAACTTCCACTTGCCGGTTGCTCGGCCGTGCCAGAATTGGACATCATTTCATGCGCGTACAACAGAATCCCGCCGAACCGCCTCTGCTTTTCTAGGGGTGTTGTTCCCTTCCCCCGCTGCCTCGAACACGCTTCCCCGCACCCTCACTCCCCGCCGTACAGACGGAATGCGTACCGGCGCCGGCAGGTTTCGTACAATTTCAACTCCTCTTCGGTGAACACCTCTTTCCACTGGCCGGCCCGGCCGTTGCGTGTGAATTTGAAATCCTCCACGTGCGACTGTTCCCGCCGTTTGTGGCCGATCCGGTCCTCGATGAGGCGGACTTTTTCGATGCTGGACCGCTGGATACTTTCCCGGACGGCCGCTGGATCGGGGTGGATTTCCAGAACGTCGAGAATTTTCTGGAGTTCCCGCTCTGGATCGCGTTTCAATTCTTCGTATTTCACCACCGTTCTCACATGATCTTTCCAGCTTTGGTAATGCCGGAAATAACTGACCAGCCCCAGGCGGGGATGCCGCATGAACTCCAGCAATGTCCCGTTGAACGGGTTTTGCTCCGGCCGTTTGTTCTGTTCGTAATGATACCGGGAAATCATGGCGTCCCGCGGATCCCGGAGCAGCAGTACCGCTTTCCGGTCCCGGAACAAAGGCCAGTGGTAATGCCGGTGGGTGACCACCACGCGGGGCAGGCTCCGGTATGGCCACTCCTGAGTGAGGCGGCCCTGCCCGAACGAGATGAGCGTGTCATTCAAAGTTTCAAAATCGACGATCTTGCCATTCCATTCGTTCAGGCTGATCAAGTTGCACAGCATAAACCGCACCCAGGTGCTGCCCGTTTTCGGATAGGCCGCCAGGATGACATCATCCTTCCGCAAATGCTTCACATCCATGAGATAGTTCTTGACGCGCCGAATGAACACCAATTTCCCTCGTTTCCGGTAAGAATCGCTCCCCGGGCCCGGAATCAAAAATCCCGGATGGAGTCAAATCAACTCATACCGCGCCTGGAGAACCGGATTGGTTCTCCCCTCACGGCCATTCGTAACGGTCAAATGGAGAAAAGCATGCTGTGGGTGAGATGGAAAACAGGATCATTATAGATCCGTTTGCAACCCAGGCAAATCCAGTTCCGATTTACCTGCCGGGGATCCTGCCCGGAACGGCAAGCCGCCGCGAATTTCACCGCGCGGGGACATACCCTCCCGGCACCCCCCGCTTGGAGAACACAATCTGCCAGACCTGGTTGCGCCGGGCGCGGAACGCTCCCGCGCAGGCCAGCAAATAATATTTCCACATCCGGTAGAAGGTATCCCCATACTGAGGCCGCAAATCTTCCCAATGGCGGTCGAAATTGTGAAACCACGCCATCAGGGTTTTGTCGTAATGCGCGCCGATGTTCTGGATGTCCTCGATGACGAACAATCCCTCCGACGCCCGGGTAATCTGAGCCAAGGATGGCAGCATCGAGTTCGGAAAGATGTATTTCGCGATCCAGGGATCCGTCGTCCATCCCGTGTAAGCTAAACCAATGGTGTGCAACAAAAACAGGCCATCATCCCGCAACACTCGTTCCACGGTTTCCATGAAACCCCGGTAATTCTTGCGGCCCACGTGCTCGAACATCCCGATCGAAACCACCCGGTCAAAGGTTCCCTCCACACTGCGGTAATCCTGCAGCCGGATTTCCACGGGCAAGCCCTGGCACCGCCTCAGCCCCTCTTCCACCTGGTTCCGCGAAACGGTTATGCCCACGACCTCGGACTCGTAATGTTCAGCCGCGTATTGGGCCAGGCTGCCCCAGCCACAGCCGATATCCAACAGCCGCATCCCCGGCTTTAAACCCAATTTCCGGCATACCAAGCGCAGTTTCGCCTCCTGGGCGGCGTCCAGACCGCCGGCCTCCTGCCAATACGCGCAGCTATACACCATGGTGTGGCCGAGCATCGCCCGGTACAGATCGTCGCCCCGGTCGTAGTGGCGCTCGCCGATTTCAAACGCTTTGGACCGGCGTTGCGGATTGAACAGGAGATACATCACATTGTGCGAGAGGATTCTCCAACTGAGAGACAACGGCGGACGCACGTCAAAACACAGCAACCGGTAAAACAATTCATCCAGCTGACCGGCATCCCACCAGCCCTCCATATAGGATTCCCCCAATCCCAAGGAACCGTACCGCAACACCCGTGGATAAAAACCCTCGTTGTGCACTTGGATATCCCAAGGCCGCCCGCCATCGATTTCGATATCAGCCGGTCTCAAGAGTGCTTGAACGGTGGCTTTGGCATCGGACATTTTTTGCCCCCCTGGCGGCAGAAATCATCAGGGATAACATCCGCATTCCGGCGGACGGGTAACCATATCATAAAGCTTCGAGTGAATCATTATCAATATGAAAGTCTCCCTGCCTTTCGCTCCACGTTGCCAGGTTTCGAATCTTCTGGCCCCAGCATTTCATTTTGGGATCAATACCATTTTCCATTCCGGTTTGGAAACAAATACACCAAAAGAAAAGCCCTCCAAGAAAAACGGCAGTTCGACGCGTGGTGAACCGGCGTCTTGTGCCCCTTCTTCCTGGAGGGCTCTGTTCGGCAGCGATTGGTTCCGCCTCCCACCGGGGAGAACCATGAGAGGCGGGAGATTTCGTGGATTCCCGTCTTACGATTCTGGTTTATCCCCAGTATCCGGACTCACTCCGCCGGCGGCCGTCTCGGAAACCGCTTGTCCCATGTCCCGCAGATGGAAATCCCCCACCTGGCGGCGGCGGGCCTTGATGCGCGTCGCCTTCCCGACCCGCTCACGCAGATAATACAACTTCGCGCGGCGGACCCGGCCCCGCCGGATCAGCTTGATGGATTCGATACGGGGGGAATGCAAGGGAAAAACCCGTTCCACGCCGGTTCCGTAAGAAATCTTGCGGACCGTGAAGGTTTCACCCAATCCTCCGCCCCGGCGCGAGATCACTACGCCTTCAAATGCCTGGATCCGCTCCTTTTCCCCTTCAATAACCCGGGTGTTCACGCGGACGGTATCACCCGGCTGGAAATAGGGATAACTGGAACGCATTTGCTGCTCTTCAAATTCTTTCAAACCCGGATGTTCCATTTTTCAATCTCCTTACCCTTCCTGGACACACAAAAAAGAAAGTTTAGCCTTCTTTTCGATTCCCGCAAAGCCTGTCAAGAATAATGGCTGCCGCGCCCCGGACAGACAAATGATTGTAACCGCCGGTTCCTTGGATCGGCTCCAACAGCCAGTCGCACCGCCGCAAGAATTCGTGAATCAAACCCCATCCTGTGCCCAGCAGTAACAAATACGGCCGGTTTTCCACCCGCAACATCCCGGCTAACCTTTCGTACCCGATGAGCCGGCAGTCTTCATAACGCCGGGCGGAAGTCGCCACCAATACGGGCCGTTCTCCATGCTGGGCCTCGATCTCCGCCACGCCATCTTCCAGATGCGCACATATTTTCAGGATAGACAGCGCTTCCGTGCGGGTTTGGTTGAACCGCGCGCCGTACTCACTGCGCCAAAACTCCTCTACCCGCCGGGCCAGGTACTGCATGGTGGGCATCGGATTGACTACGTAATACCGCCGCACACCGAATGTCAGCGCGGACCGGGCAATATCATGCAAATCCATCGGAGTAATCGAGGTAGTGATAACCTCGCCGGTCTTCTTGTACACGGGATAGTGCAATAGCGCCAGATACAGGGGCGCTTTCATGGGAATGGGTTCCTTGGCGGCCTCGCTCATCAACGGGCCCCTTTCCCTTCTTTCCGGAGAGGGAACGTTGACTCATATAGCCGGTACAATTCCGGCCTCCGTTCCCGGGTCCGTTCCACAGCCTGATTGAACCGCCACTTCCCAATTTCCGCGTGGTTGCCGCTGAGCAACACCTCCGGAACTTTCATCCCCCGCCACTCCCGCGGGCGCGTGTACCGGGGACAATCCAACAATCCACTCGTAAATGAATCTTCCTCCACCGATCCCATGGAATTCACCGCCCCAGGAAGCAGCCGCACCACCGAATCCACGATCACCATGGACGCCAACTCCCCTCCAGTCAGGATATAGTCCCCGATCGATATTTCATCCGGCTTCAGATACTCAATTACCCTCTGGTCCACTCCCTTATAATGGCCGCAGATTAGAATGAGATGGCTTTTCCGTGACAATTCTTCCGCCACGGACTGGTTGTATATCCTTCCCTGGGGAGTGGTCAGAATGATGTGGGTGACGGTTGCCGCCTGCCGTTGCAAATCCTCCACTGCCTCGATCAGCGGTGCGGCCAGCATGACCATCCCGTCCCCTCCCCCATACTGCTCGTCATCCGTTTTGTGGTGACGGTCGTGCGTCCAATCGCGGAGATTGTGCACCCGCAAATCCACCACACCGGATTCCCGCGCCCGTTTGATGATGCTCTCATCGAAGGGACCGGCAAACATCTCCACGAATGTCGTCAGGATATCGATTCGCATGGTGAGCCACGCCTGACCACCGGCCGGCGGCTTTCGGATCGTCAATCGGGGAGCAGCTCGTCCTCCAGCAAAGGCGGGTCTACCACGATGGTTTGTTCAGCCCTCCGGACTTCTTTGACCACTTCCAAATTGGCGGGCAACAGGCTTTCGCGCCCCCCCGGCCCACGCACCACCAAGACATCACTCGCTCCCGTCTCGATGACTTCCACCACCTCGCCTAACTCCACCCCCGCGACGGTGACCACGCGGCTGAAGAGAAAATCCGCTTCGTAATAGGCATTCTCTTCCTCAAGCGCGGGCAGGCCCGCTTCGGAGGTCCACACCAACGCCCCGCTGAGTTTTTGTGATTCCTCGCGGTTGTCCACGCCCCGGAACTTGACAATGGGCGCGTTATCCGATCCCCGCACGTACTCCACCTCCACCTCGCGGTCTGGCGATTCCAGGCGCAGGGGACTGACATTTTCCAACATCCCGGGATCACACCCGAACGGATTGAATTTTATCTCCCCGCTTAAAGCGTGGGGTTTAATCAAACGTCCCAGGTAAACCCGGTCTTTATGTATGGTTCGGTTGCGGCGGCGAAGCCCCATGAGGAGATACCGGCCTCCGGTCGCTTGCGTTTGTTAATTATTTTTTAATTTTTTCTCTTCGGCGATTTCCACTAAGGTTCGCTTGTTTTCCAACGATGCCTTGGCGGATACCAACAGCCGCAGGGCGCGGGCGGTCTTGCCATTCCGGCCGATGATCCGTCCCATATCATTTGGGCTGACTTTGATTGTGTATTCTTCCGTGCCGTCTTCCAACGTCCGTTCGGTCACCAAAACCTCATCCGGACAACTGACCAACGATTTGCTAAGATAAATCAAGAAATCTTTCACGCTCTTTTTTTCCATGGTATTCTCTATGGCTCATCGGGGTATCCCCGGACCGGCCGGCAGACCTTTTCGGCCCGGCTGCCCTGTCAACACCCCGCTCGTTTCCCAGCCGGGTTATCTTTTCCTTTATCCTTTGGTTCAAGAAACCGTAGGTTCCAGAGGTTCCGCGGAAGGCCCGGGGGATGGCGGAGCCGGCGTAGCCGGCGCCGAGGCGGATGACGCCGCGCGGACTGAAGATTCCGTCTGCCGCGCAAGAATTTCCTTATATTCACCGGACCGGAAACGATCGAGAATCCCTTGTTTCTTTAGTAAGGAACGGGCGGTTTCACTTAATTGCGCGCCCTTTTCCAGCCACTTGTAAATTTCTGCTTCCTGAAACGACATCTGGGCAGGCTTTTTTACTGGATCGTACCATCCAATATTCGCGATCGCCTTTCCATCCCGCCGCCAACGGGAATCCATCACCACCAGCCGGTAAAAAGGCAAATTACGCTTTCCCATTCTTTTCAAGCGGATTTTTACAGACATGCATAACCTCCTTGATTTAGATAACTTATGATAGATAACTTGCCTTCGATTCTTGAAATTGAATTACACACCAGGAAACATGCCGCGCATGTTCATCATCTTTTTCATCAACTTCTTGGACATCTTCGGCTTCTTGCCCTTTTTCTTCCCCGCGCCTGCCATCATGCTCATCATCTGGCGGGTTTGGACGAATTGCTTTAACAACCGGTTCACGTCTTGGACTGTAGTCCCGCTGCCCATGGCGATCCGCCGTTTACGGCTCCCATTGATCAGATGCGGCAGACTGCGCTCCTCTGGAGTCATGGAAAGGATCATGGCCTCCACGTATTTCATTTCGTCTTCACTCATACTGATGTTCTTGACTGCCTCGGTTCCACCCATGCCAGGCAGCAGAGTAAGAATATTCCCAATCCCCCCCATTTTTTTGACTTGCGATATTTGATTTAAGAAATCATCGAGGGTGAAGGTCTGATCCAGCAGTTTCTTCTGCAGATTCATGGCCTCTTCTTCGTTGTAGGCCTGCTTCGCCTTCTCGATGAGGGTAAGCACATCGCCCATCCCTAAAATGCGGGAGGCCATGCGGTCCGGGAAAAAAGGCTCCAAGTCATCCAGCTTTTCTCCCATGCCGGCAAAAAGGATAGGCCGGCCTGTGACATAACGGATAGACAAGGCCGCACCACCCCGCGTGTCACTGTCCAATTTGGTCAGGATGGTTCCCGTGATCCCCAATCCCTCATGGAAATGCTGAGCCTGATTGATGGCATCCTGCCCCACCATGGAGTCCACTACCAGGATGATATGCGTAGGCTTCCAACTCTGCTTGATCCGCTGGACTTCGGCCATCATTTCATCATCGATATGCAATCGGCCCGCCGTATCCAGGATGATTGTGTCCAGCCCTTCCTTGTAGGCCTTTTTCGATCCTTGCCGGGCGATCTCCACGGGATCCACGTCGGTCCCCATCTGGAATACAGGAACGCCGGCTTTTTCGCCTACGACTTCCAGCTGTTTGATAGCCGCCGGGCGGTAAATATCACCCGCGCAAAGCAATGGCTTGCGTCCCTGGGCAATCAGTTTCTTGGCCAGCTTGGCCGCGGTAGTGGTTTTGCCGGAACCTTGTAATCCTACTAACATGATGCGCGCTTCGCCTGGGGGCAAATCCAACTGCCCTTCTTTTCCCCCCAGCAATTCAATCATCGCTTCGTGCACGATTTTGATGACCTGCTGGGCGGGATTCAGCCCCTTGAGAATTTCCGCGCCAAGCGCCCGGTCTTCTACCTTCTGGCAGAATTCCTTGGTCGCTTTGATATTGACATCCGCTTCCAGAAACGCCAAACGCACTTCGCGCAAAGCTTCCCGGATGGATTTTTCGTCGAGCCGGCTCTTGCCAGTCAAACGGCTGAAAATCGCCTGAAAACGGCCAGTCAAGTTTTCAAACATGAGTTTTTGCTCCTCGGCGCCTTCTTCTCAGCCTCAAATCAAAAAATCGGATCGATCCGGATAACGATTCCTTATTGCGTCATCCAAGCGAACAAAACAATCCGCCTTTTCGAAACGTCTCTTCATTCCATCTATTCCAACCCGGCCAGTTTCCGCAGGGTTTTCACCTTCCGGCGCAACGGCTCCGTGTCATAGATGATGTCTTCATTCACCATCGCGGAAAGGGATTGAACTTCTTCCCGGAACTTTGCCATGTCAAATGAATCGGACTGGGCAGGCTCCGCGGCCCCTGTGTTCTGGTTCCGGGCCAGTAATCCTAAATGTTCCTCGAAATGCAACAAGGCTTTTTTGCCATGCTGGATCGTGTCATGAACCGCCTGACGGGAAATCGACTCGGCTTCCGCGATTTCCCCATACGACAAATCCTCGTTGTAATACAAATCCAGGAAATCCCGTTGTCTTTCAGTCAACAACCCGCCATATACATCCAACAAGGCGCCCATCCGTTGTTTGTCTTCCAAGGTCTCCATCGGAACCTTCTCAACACGTTAACCTGGAAATGTAGACTGCCTGTAAAGATAGAATACTTGACTTCATCGTATTTCACAATCCCTGCCCGTCAAGGAGTATGAATCTCAGAAAGTTTGTATTTTCGTTCTGAAAACGGTACTCTGGACAACCCTGCCACTTAATCATCTTCCTCTCCAATTTTTTCTTGAACTTTGAGCTCTTTTCTTGAAAGAAGGTGTCTTCCTTAACGAACAATGGTTGATTCAAGAGTTCCACGGGCTGGTAGGAACCGTGGAAAGGAAGGATCAACTCCCTACCACAACCACCACTTTTCACATCCTACTCTTCTTCTCTTTAATGCCTCATCCCAGGGGGCATTTTTTTTTGCCTGGAGTCAGTGAATTCAAGTCCGCGTTTTTTTGTTTTCCCTGCCTGGGTCCCCCCTTAGAGGCCAGGTTCTGGATTCCGGTTTCACTCCTCCATCTTCTCCATGAACCGCTTGGCCAAGCGGATGATTTCGGGAAACTTGCTTTCGCTCATGCGCATCTGTAAATCCAAGGGATCCAATACCGGATCCAATTTTTCCAACGCATCCAACACATCATCCGCCGCGAACGGCTCCGCCCGGTGCACGGGAAATTTCCGGTTGCCTGAGATCAACTCCTCGGATTTCACGTAATGGATTTCCCACCTATCCTCCCCTGCGCCGATCAAGGACACGAACCGCTCCTGCGGCTTCCCGCTCTCGTCTTTCCCCAGTACACTCCCTACCCAATGTCCTTTCAATTTTTTTTCTAGTGATTCGGCATAGAGTTTTTCCAGCGGCGGAAGGCGCAAGGCGGTCCGGAGCTCCGGCGGTACTCCAATGCCTAACAACTCATGAACCTTCTTATAAATCTGCCGGGCGTCCAGGTTCGCGATTTCCGTGATTGATACGCGGGTTTCTTGGCTTTTCTCTGCTACGAATACCTTCCAGAAATCCCGCGAATCCCGGCAAATAGAGACGATCCGGGATTTCTCCGGCGATATATCGGCCGGAAGCAGTTTCCCCGGCATCCAGGGCGCCACTTCGGCCACTGAAAGAGCATCCAGGTCTAGCAATGACGCGTAATCCGCTTTCTTGAATCCCAGAATCCGCAATTCATCCAGCAAATCGGATAAATTGAAGTCGCCGGCTTTGTCGATTTCCGGTTCGGCCAAAGGATCATCCGCGTCCGTGATCGCGCACGAGTACAGGGTGTAAGTTCCCTTGGGATTTCTAACAACCGAATAATGGCACAGCCACTCCTGCCCGGATTCCCGTTCCTCGCGGGGCGCGCCCAGCCAGATCCCCGGTAAACGACGGGATAAGAATTGTTGATAAATCTCTTCCCAACGCGGCAAACCCAGGATTACCAATTCGTCGTCCGCCAATACGGGTGTGTATCCGGCTTTCGTATAGAATTTTTGAATGGCCCGGTACACCTCGGCAGCCGGCAGAGGCGGTGACTCCGTGATTTTTATGCGGCCCTGGCTCTCTTGCAGGGCATGGACCACCCACTGCTCATCGCCCCGTTTTTCAACGCTAACCGCGATTCCGGAACCTTCTGGATGCTGATCCCGTATATAAAGTCCAGGCAAATGGGAAATAGCCTCCCGCCACTCCATCGCGTCCGGCATGTCCCCCAACCTTCCTTTCTGACAGCAAATTCATTCGAAGCGTCTACGGCTTCTGAATTAGGATACAACACCGATTCCCGGGAGGCTTCCCCTGGAACCGCCCGTTATCCCGCGCTTTTTCCCTTCTGATTCTCGACCGCCTTAGCCATACGGATTCCATATGGGTTTAAGGAAAGGGGTACTCCCTGCTATAGTGCACCTTTCGAACCTTAGTCATTCTATTCTGACCCTGAGTCAGAAACCATCACCTTTTTCTTACGGAGGTACATTTCTCATGAGCCGTCGCCGTAAAAACGAACGCAGACACCCTGCCGGATCTCCTCACGTTCCAAAACCCACCAGCCCGGAAACCGCTTCGGATGAATCCATGGAAGAGGTTTCCTCCCCCATTGAGGAAACAGCGCAATCCGCCCCTCACAAAAATCAGACCAGCCGGGAACCTGCCGTTCTCCGTTCGAACACATCCGCGGCCGTTAGCCCATTCCTGGGTTGGATAAGCCTCGGCTTTGTCCTGGTGCTCGCCGCCGTGGCCGCTCTGGGGTACGCCGGATACCAGGAAATTCAGAATACGAAGCAAGAGGTCTTGAGTCAGGTATCAGATCTGAAGGCCGCGATTCAGGAGATCAGTCAGCAAACCAAGGCGAATCCCAACGAAACCCTCCTTCCCGAATTGCAAAAAACGATCCAGGCCGCCAGTCAGCAGACCGATGGGAAAATCGATCAACTCACGCAGGAAATTCATTCCAAAGCCGAGTCGTTGACCTCTCCCATCCAGGAAAGTTTGGCTGTGCTGAGCACCAAGATCGATTCCACCCAATCTGCCCTGGAAGCTTTGCAGCAAAAATCAGCGGCTCCGGCAACCATTGCGTCGGAAGAGATCACCGGCCAGCTGCAAGAAATCGCTAGGCTGTTTGAGCAATTTAAGGCTGCCACCAGCCAACTTTTGGAGAAACAAAACGAAAACACTTCCCAGTTTGCTTTCCTGGGATCCTCCATCGTGGAAAAACTCGACGCGCAAGGCCATACCTTGGCCGATTTACAGGCGCGGTTGAGCACAACTCAACCACCCGCGGCAGGAGTATCGGCAGGGGAACTGCAACAGATGCAATCCAGCCTCTCGCTGGCCATTAACGAGGCATTGTATCAAATTCAGATCCAACTGGGACAAATCCAAAAGGTCCTGAGCAAAACACCCGAGCAATAATCCCCACTCTCCTGCCACATGAGTTGGATTCAATAACACCAGGCCCCGGACTCTCCTTCGGGGCCTTGTTCTGTTCCTCCCTCATCCCTTGGGAGAAAGACGGGGGGAGGATAGCCATTATCACCCCGTTGGAACCTTGCGGAACGCACCCGAATTTCGCGATTTCCTCTTCCTCTGGGTGGATCAGACAATCCCCATTCTGGTTCTTCCCGTTCCCTTCAAAATTTTTTTTCCTCCCCAACTTCTTCAAATTCAGAGCCTTCAATCAATCTGATTTCCGGGCAGGCTCATTTGCTTTAAAAAACCGCTTGACACCACTACATATTGGGTATTATGATGTCATTCCCCTCAACCGGTAGTAATCAACAGCACGAAATGAGGCTATACTATATTTGATGATAAGGAGCTTTGGCCATGGCCGTTCTCGACAGCAACCGCGTCTCTCATTCTCCGGAATCCCGAATGGAAGGGAAGCCGGGCGACAATCCCAAACGGGCCCCCAAGGGTTTGCGGTTCCGCCGCGTGTACACTCAACCCGGCGTTGATCCCTACTCCACGGTGGAATGGCAGCTGCGCGACGCGGTCATCACGGGCGAAGGCGGGGAGGTGGTGTTCGAACAGAAGGGTGTTGAGTGCCCCGCATCCTGGTCACAGCTGGCTGTCAACGTGGTGGTTTCCAAGTATTTCCGGGGCGTGTTAGGCACTCCCCAGCGTGAGAGCAGCGTGCGGCAGCTTATCAGCCGCGTGGTGAACACCCTCACCGCCTGGGGAGAGCGCCAGGCCTATTTCGCCACGGATGAAGACCGCCAGACTTTCGCGGATGAATTGACCTATCTCCTCCTCCACCAGCACGCCTCGTTCAACAGCCCTGTGTGGTTCAACGTGGGCGTGGAGAAGAATCCCCAATGTTCGGCCTGTTTCATTAACTCGGTCGAGGACACGATGGAATCGATCCTCGACTTGGCCAAGACCGAGGGGATGCTATTCAAGTACGGTTCCGGCACCGGTACAAACTTATCCCCCTTGCGTTCCTCGAAGGAAATGCTGCACGGCGGCGGGACGGCATCCGGCCCGGTGTCGTTCATGAAGGGCTACGACGCCTTCGCGGGAGTAATCAAATCGGGCGGCAAAACCCGGCGGGCGGCCAAGATGGTCATCCTCAATGCCGATCATCCTGATATCGTCGAATTCATCACGTGCAAGGCCAACGAAGAGAAGAAAGCGTGGGCGCTGATCGACGCCGGTTATGACGGCTCGTTCAACGGAGAGGCTTATAGTTCGGTGTTCTTCCAAAACGCCAACCACAGCGTCCGCGTCACCGACGAGTTTATGGAGGCGGCCATCAACGGCAAGGAGTGGCATACCCGGTACGTCACCTCCGGCGAGGTGTGCGGGACGTTCAAGGCCCGCGAACTGCTGCGCATGATCGCCGAGAGCACCCACATCTGCGGCGATCCCGGCCTGCAGTTCGACACCACCATCAACCGCTGGCACACCTGCCCAAACTCCGGCCGGATCAACGCCTCCAATCCTTGTTCCGAATACATGTTCCTCGATGACACGGCGTGCAACCTTGCCTCGCTGAACCTGCTCAAATACCTGCGGGAGGACGGCGCGTTCGACGTAGAAAAATTCAAGCATTCCGTGGATATCATCATCACCGCGCAGGAAATCATCGTCGACAACGCCAGCTATCCGACCCCCAAGATCGATCAAAAAAGCCACGTCTACCGCACGCTGGGTCTGGGTTACGCCAATCTGGGAGCCTTGCTCATGGCCAACGGCCTGCCCTACGACAGCGACGCGGGGCGGGCGTACGCGTCCGCCGTAACCGCCCTCCTCTGTGGCGAGGCCTACTGCCAAAGCGCCCGCATGGCCGAGGCCATGGGGCCCTTCGAGGCGTTCCCCCAGAACCGCGAGCCGATGTTGAACGTCATCGGCATGCACCGCCAGGCCGCCCGGCAGATTAGCCCTGAACTCGCGCCTGCCGGATTACACGCCGAGGCCTTGCGCGTTTGGGATCTGGCTTATGAGCTGGGCGGGAAACACGGCTTCCGCAACGCCCAGGTGACCGTACTGGCTCCCACGGGAACCATCGGCTTCATGATGGATTGCGACACCACCGGCATCGAACCGGATATCGCCCTGGTCAAGTACAAGAACCTGGTGGGCGGCGGCGTGCTCAAGATCGTCAACCAGACCGTTCCGCCCGCCCTGAAACGCCTGGGCTACACGCCGGAACAAGTGGAGGAGATCGTCCGCCACATCGACGAGCATGACACCATCGAGGGCGCGCCCCATCTCCGGGACGAGCACCTGCCCGTCTTCGATTGCGCCTTCAAGCCCCACAACGGGACCCGCTCGATCCACTACATGGGCCACATCGCCATGATGGCCGCCGTGCAGCCCTTCATATCCGGAGCGATCTCCAAAACCGTCAACCTCCCCTGCGAGGCCACGGCCCAGGAGATCGAAAAGGTTTACATCGAATCGTGGAAGATGGGCCTCAAGGCCGTGGCCATCTACCGCGACGGCTGCAAGCGCACCCAGCCGCTCAACACCCGCCGCGGGCAGAAGAAAGAAATCGGCGAATCCACCTCCCCCAACGGCGAGGGCGGTCCCCGGCCGCACCGCTGGCGTCTGCCCGACGAACGCCAGGCCATCACCCACAAGTTCAGCGTCGGCGGCCACGAGGGCTACATCACGGTGGGCCTCTACCCCGACGGCAAGCCCGGCGAGATCTTCTTGACCATGGCCAAGGAAGGTTCGGTGGTCTCGGGCATGGTGGACGCCTTCGCCACCGCCATTTCGCTGGCCCTGCAGTATGGCGTGCCGCTCGAGGTGCTGGTCAACAAGTTCGCCCACACGCGCTTCGAACCGGCGGGCTTCACCGGCAACCCCGAGATCCCCATCGCCAAGTCGATCACCGACTACATCTTCCGCTGGCTGGCCTCCAAGTTCCTGCCCCTGGAAGACCAGAAGGCCCTGGGGATCATCAAGCGCGACGCGCAAGGCAAAGCGGTCTGGTTAGACGAGGAATCCGCCGCGCCCGCGCCCGTCTCCGGAGAAAAGAGTAATGCGTCTTCGCCCTCGCCTTTCGCCTTCGAGACCCAGAACGACGCGCCGCCCTGCCACGAGTGTGGAACGATCATGGTGCGCAACGGGGCGTGCTACAAGTGCCTCAACTGCGGCGCGACCAACGGGTGCTCGTGAGGGGGGAAGTAGTTTCATCCAGACAATTAAAATCCGATTTCGATGCCCCCTCTCTTCGTCTCTCTGTAACATAAGGAGCCCGCATGGTTTAGATGCTGCGTTATTACCCACTCTATAATTCACTTTTCCTCCCATTGAGCCGCAATTTAAGCCAATTGCGTGTATTATGTATGAATTAGTTTTATTTTTATGTTGACACGTGTTATATGTTGTTGTATAATTATTGTGTGAACAGTGTTTGCAATATAATTGAATGCGGAGGAATAAAATGAGGACTATTGCTTCATTCTTCATGTATTGCTCAGTCGTCATGATTAGTTCATTGTTTTCGTTTGGTCAGGATGGAAATCCTTTTTTTTGTGGAACACCCGATGATGGTGATCATGTAGTGGCCGAATCTTTTATCCCTGCGCCATGGCCTCCCGAGGGGTGGATTGAATACCCTAATCCATCAGAACTTATCGGTCCAATACACGAATATCTCGAAACAACAAGTCCTGGTCATGTGGTTTTGTACTCGTATCCAAAATTTTATCGAAATAATATGGGTGGATTCTCCGAAGTGAATACCCATTTTGTTTCTTCAAATGATCCTGACTGGGATTATGAGGTCCTGACTGGAATTTGGCAATTGAAGGTGAAACAGGATGGCACATTTCAAGCCCATCATGAAGGAGATACCTTTACGTACCGTTTTCAGTCTCTGGGAATAGGCAGGGGAAAACAGTATCGCCCTTTTGTACAGGGTCATCCCGATTTTAGTCAAATCAGCGTGTTGGGAGACACGATCCGCTGGAGTGACGTTTTTGATGACGTTGACATATCCGTACGATATATCCATGATATCCTCAAAGTAGATGTGTTGATTAAAAAGGAATTTATGCGGAAACTACGGGCGGATATCGTTGCAGGGTATCTTGATCAGAATGATTTTCTGACCGCACGTTTCGAGATACCTAGTATCTTAATCACGAGCCAAATCCATCAAGGTGAACAAGAGGTTGATCTGTATGCGGAGAAACTTAACCTGAACCAGCAACCATTGGAATTCAAGAAAAGCGGTAAAACTATACATAAGCTGCGTCTTGTAGAAACCTGTGTATTGGATGATCAAGGCGATCCTCTTTCACTCGACTCATTGATCCTTTCCGAACAAACTTGGTATTTGAAGGAAGGTCAATCAGGAATTGCGGAGATGTCCGCGCAATTGAGCAGTCTCGCCGAAGCTCCCGATGGAGACGTTGTAATAGACCCTAGCCTATTATTTGGATCCTTCAATGTGGCCACCATGGATTCATATTTATTGGGGAATAGTTATGCAAAATTTGGCGGTTCATCGAATATTTATTTTTATTCAGGACAGCCTTATCGGGCAGTTTTCACATGCGATGTATCCTCATTGGGCGCCAGCCGTGAAATTATCAGTGCTAAATTAAATATTTATTCGGCCACAAATACTACGACAAGCAGTGCGCAGTTTAGAGTCTGCAATATCACCTCTACATGGTGGGAAGCGTGTGTAAATTGGTTTGAACGGGATTGTGGAATTAGCTGGAACACGGCGGGCGGAGATTATACAACCGCGAACTCCGCGTTGACAACCATTCCCGCGGGATTGACAGGCACGCATGAAATTGATTTAACCGCACCCTTTAAGGCCCGTTATCCATCAGGCCTGTCGGACATTACGGGTAAAGGCTTTTTGATTCTGCTCGAGAACACTCCAGGCGGATACATAAATTATTATAGTAAGGAATATTCCAATACAGCGTTACGTTGGAAAATGGAAATAACCTATGCGGTTGTGCAAAATGTAACGATAAATCCTTCGGATGGAAAATTGTATGCTCCCAGGCAAAGAACCGTCACGGCCACGATCAATCCTCCTGTGGCGGGCGTCACCGTGAATTTCCGGGTTATTGATGTAGATGACCCTGCCAATTATTTGACAATTGATCCGAATGGATCTTTGGGAGGGGATAATTACAATGACAGCTATAGTTTATCTGTAGCATCAGCGCAGACCAATGCTTCGGGCCAGGCGCAGACGGTATTCACGGCTAACAACAAATATGGGGGTAACAATTATGTAGTCGAAGCAAGCGTGAGCGGTTCAGCCATGAACTCCCCCACCATGGAAGTGTGGAGAAAATTGAAGATTGAATATTTTGCTATGGCGAATACACCGTATATTACACCAGTTACGAATTGTTTGAATCCACCGGAACCTTATGACTTTGATGGGAACCCTTCTCATAAAATTCCTTACCAATATTTATCTGGCTCATCAAATGATCTTAATTCAATTTTTGGAGCAATAAATGATGGGAGCAAACAATCGAATCGGAATACATACATAAGTACTGATTTCAAGACTTCGGTCACAAATCCTCCCATAGTTTCTTTTACTGAAATAAATCCCAATCAGCCAAATACTACTTTTACTGATTCTATTATCATTCTCTCTGCCCATTGGGGTGATGGTACCGCGGTTATTGAGACCTTCAAAAATATCACGACATGCGCTATACTATAAAAAAACTTCCTGGGAGAATGTAAGCGCATGATAAAACTGGACGGCCGCAAACTGAACCGCCAGGCCCGCGAGGCGCTCCGCAT
>JABLXU010000031.1 GCA_013177805.1 Candidatus Omnitrophota bacterium | reverse complement strand
ACGGGCCCCGGCGGCCGTTGAACGTGGCGGTGGTGCTGGACCGGTCGGGTTCCATGAGCGGCGCCAAGTTGCAACGGGTGAAGGAGGCCACCAAGATCCTGGTGGAACAACTTAGCCCCGAGGACATCTTTTCGCTGACGGTGTTCGACACCGTGGTCACGCCCCTGGTGCCGCCGATGCCGGTGCGGGACGGAGGCCAGACCATCGCGCGGACAATCGATCGTATCGATGCGGGAGCCACGACCAATCTGAGCGGCGGGTATCAGCAGGGGTGTGATTTTGCCCGCCAGTATGTCTCGGAGGAGCGGATCAACCGGGTGATTCTGCTGTCCGACGGACTGGCGAACGTGGGCATCACCCACCCCCATGAATTGGCCCGGCTGGCGCTGGCGCACCGGCGGGAGAACATCACCACCAGCACGATCGGCGTGGGGAGCGATTTCAACGAGGAACTGATGGGGAAGATGGCGGAACAGGGGGGCGGCTCGACCTATTTCATCGACCGTCCTGAGGAAGCACAGAGCGTGTTTCTGGAGGAACTGGGTGATTTGAAAGCGGTGGCCGCGACGGATTTTCACATCCGCTTCACGCCATCGCTCCCGGGAGTCCAGGCGGCGCAACTGAACAACTACGACCAGCCCGCGCCCGGCGTGTATTTCCTGGGCGATATCCTCGAGGGGATCGCGAAATACCTGGTCCTGGAGGTGCAACTGCCGCCGGTTCCGCAAGAGGGCCGTGTGGAGATCGGGCGGCTGGAGATCACGTTCCGGGAGGCCGCCGAGACCGGATTCGAAGACCGGCGGGTGGAGATACCCGTGGAGTTGGAAGTGGTTTCGCTCGATGAGTTCGCGACGGTGACGCCTGACCGGGAGGTGACCCTGCAGGCGGCGTATTTAACGGTGGGGGCGGTCAAGGCGGAATCGATCCGGTTATCGGATCAGGGGCAGTTCATCGAGGCTGCGGCAGTGTTGGAAAACTGCGCGAAGAAGTTAAGCGAAATGCAATTACACGATGAGCGCCTCGACCGGCTCATTCAGGAGTTGTTCTCCAGCGCCCGGCAGTTGCGCCACCGGGGAGCAGAATACTATACGCCGCAACAAAGAAAAGTGACTTATTTCGAATCCGAACTGAGCAGGAAAGGCCAGTATGCCAAGGAAGATATGATGCGGCAGCGGCGGGGAACGTTTAGGGAACAAACGAGACAGCAAGAAAGTGAGGTCGTAGCACCGCAAACACCTTTGGATTGCCGATGCTATCAGATTAATGGATTCCTATTGGCGGAGACGGAGACGGACCGGGTGTTGATTGATACCGGATCCCAAATGAGTATAGGAGAGAGGAGTGAGTTTCGATTGGGAAATCGAAAATTCGCCCTTTCAGCGAGCCAATCTGGACAAACCTCGGATGACATCAGCCGGCTGATTCATTCGCGTATTAATGTTTGGTTGGGGATGGATATCTTAGGGAAGTTTGATTTCATCGTTGACTTGAAGCAAGGGAAAATCACTTTCTCATCCAAGCCTTTGCAGATTCCAGGCCAAGGGATTTCATTACGGCATGGTCAAAGGATCCCCATTATTGATTGCCGCGTGGATTCCGCGGAGATTCGTTGCTTTCTCCAGACCGGCTCGCCCCTCACGTTTTTGAAAGCGGAGCATGCGGCGGTGGGCCGTTCTCGGGGGATGGAAACGGTTTATTTTCCAGGTTTGGGTGAATTACGGGCAGAAGTGTTTGAGCGTTCGGTATCCATTGGCAGCCGGGAATACCGCATGCGGGTAGGCCTCCTTCCCCGCCCGCTGGAAGAAAAGTGTGAACGGTCCCGGGTTGAGGGCATCATTGGCTCCGCCCTCTTCGAACACGGCCCGGTGTGTTTTTCGAATCAGAAACACACGTTGACGCTGGGGTAAACAATCCGAAACCAGTTTTTCCTGAACCCCTTGGCAGACCGTAGCGAGTTTCCATTTCACCTGGAGAGGAGAGCCGTCATGCCATCCCATTATGAAGAACAAACCCAATTTTTAGGTGAAATCCAAACGAAATTGTATAACTGCCCCTTTCCGGCGGAGGCCATTCATCCCGGGGAGGCTCTTTACCTGGAACGGGATTTTCATCATCCCGCGAATCCGCATGCCATCCGGGCCATGACCGCCGGCCACGAGAAGGCCGGGACCGTGGCTAAAAACAAGTCAGCCTGGCTGGCCCCGCTCCTCGACCGGGGCGCCATCCGCCTCGAAGCCCGGATTGCCTCCGAGTGGAATCCGGGCCGCCCCAAGCCGGGAGAAGGGTATCCGCTCACGCTCCGGGTGTATCTGGCCCCTGCCGGATTTTCCATTCTGGAGCCGAACACCCATCCCCGCACGGAACTCGAGATCCTGCATGAAACCATCCGCCAGATCTATGGGAGCCTGGCCGGCCAAGCCGATCCCCCGCTGATGGCCGGCATGGTCAACCGGCTGGAAAAATTCGCGGAGGGGGATCTCGCGCCGGAGACCCATCTGCTGCTCGCACTTCTCCAAGCCAAGGGGCAAGCGGCAGATGAAATCCCATCGGGCTCCCTGCTGGAAAAAATCCAATCACGTATCCGCTCGATCCGGATCGGAGAGCCTCTTTATCACCGGAACCTGACGGTGTTTCCCCTTTATTCGCGGAACGGTTCCAAGGCTCCTTATGTGTTGTTGCGATCGGCCTTGGTAACAGGTGTGGTGGAGATTCAGGAGGTGTCCGAGGGAGGCCGGGTGAGCGAACTAATGATCCACAACCGGGGGGCGCAGCCGGTCCTGGTCCCCGAGGGCGAGATCCTGGTGGGGGCCAAGCAGAACCGGGTGATCAACATTTCCATCCTGGTGGCGGCCCATCATTCCCAGCGCATCCCGGTCAGCTGCGTGGAGCGGGGGCGGTGGCGCTACGCCTCGCCCCGGTTCCAATCGGCTTTCTTCGCGCATCCCAAGTTGCGGAGCGAAAAGACCCGCAGTGTGTACCTGTCCCGCAAGGCCACGGGGAAAGCCTACAGCGACCAGGGCAAGGTGTGGCAGGAGGTGGACGAGCATCTGCACAAGCTGTGTGCTTCGTCCCCCACCGCGTCGGTCACGGATGGGTATGAGAAGTCGGAAGCGCAAATCCGGGATTACCAGGACAAGTTTGTTCTTCCCGAAAACGCGGCGGGCGTGCTGGTGGGATTCGGGAACCTCATTGCCGGGCTGGATTATTTCGGCTATCCGGAAATCTTCCGCCAGGTCTGGGACCGCCTGGCCGGCTCGTATTTCACGCAGGCCCTCGCCGATGTCCGAGACGCACCGATAACCGACAAGCGGGTTGCGTACGATTTCTTCGAGAAGGTCAGCCGCGCGATCGAACTGTGCGAGCCCTCCCTGGGACTGGGCAACGAATTCATGATCAAGGGCCACGAGCTCACCGGCACGGGTGTCTGGTATGAGGACGCGTTGTGCCATCTCTCGGTGTTTATGTGAGGGAGGAATACTCCTGCTGTACTCGCCCATACTAAATAAATCTGTTTACATCTATATATAAAATTTATCGTAATAATAAAGTTATTCAATATTATTCCGAGAAAGGAAATATTTTGTAACAGGTCACTCTTCTGAAGTGCTAACCGGCGGGAAAGGGAGCCGGTGCCCGGATCGGACGTACTCCCGCAGGGCAGCCACGAGGAGCGCAATGGGATTGCAGCTGCGCCGTTTCACGGTGCGGGGGTTTCATCCTGAACGGTTTGGTGGGGGAAGTCGCTGCAGATCGGACCTGCCGGGCGATTTTCTAGAAAAATGAAACAGAAGGGCTTCTTTGTCTCCGGTCAGGAATCGTTGCGATAAGAGGCGGGCCAGTGCTTCCCCCAGTGCAGGACGGGCAAGGTGCAACTCGCGCCGAATTGGCTCGACGATGGCAGGCCGGTTCGTGTCCATGTCCGTTTAAATTTCAAAACCGGCCGGGAAGTTACACATAGTGTAATTTATTTTTTGCGAGGCAGATTCTTTAAGGGAAAGAGGGGTGGAAAGCGGTTTTACTTCAGATGGGTGACCTGGTACAATTATTTTTGGTGAAATAACATGTGGAGTTTAGACAGTTTTCTTTTGGGTGAAATGTTTCTTTTGAGTGAAATGAATTGAATTGGCCAGGTAGACGCCTAGGTCCACCTCGGAAGATTTTCTCTCTTTCGACGTCAAACATGTCACCACGGCAGCGGGGCTTCCGCGCCCAGGCCGGGTCCCAGGAAGATGGCGTTCCACAGCAGGCGCGTGGTTTCGGAATAATACCCGCGTTCGTTCGGCTGGAAGGGGAAGAGGATAATCTGCCCTTTGCCCCGGCCTTCGCGGGTGGCGTAAGCTGTCTTGGCCAGGCGTTTCCGCGCTTCCGGCCAGAGCAGGCCGCTGACGCGGAGAGAGGCTTCATCCGCGAAGCGGACTGCCGTTTCCACCGGCGGTTTGGAATAAAAAACCCCGCGGCCGCCGGTCATCACCACCACCGGATTGCTCACGCCATACGCCAGCCAGTGGTAAGGATCGGTCCGGGCGAGTAACAACGCACCTTGGGGACTGAACCGCCGTTCCCATTCCTCCTGCCTTTTGAGTTTTTCTACGTTTTCCGGCTTCGCTTTTTCTTCCTTCGTCGCCGAGTGGACCGCCGGATGGTATTCCCACACGTCCGCTTGGCTGGCGGTGGCAGTAAGCGCCCGCTCCTCCCGTTCCACCGCTTCTTCGTATTCTTCCAGTTTATCCAAAACGTCCCCCCGCTCACGTACCGTGGACAGGCCGGTTTTGGCATCGGTTACCATTGAGACCGCTGAGCCCAGCGCGATCAAGGTTCCGCCGTTTTCTACCCACAATTTCAACTTCTCCAGGCCGCTTTCCCGCACGCCGGAGCGGATTTCACCGGAAGGAATGAGAATCACGTTGTAATTCCTCAAATCCCATTCCATCAACGAATCGATATCGAGGGACGATACGCGGTAGCGGTACCGCTCATCCAGGAGATGCCATATGGCTCCATACGACGTAGTGCTGACCGGGCGGCCCATCATCACCGCCACGCGGGGAGCGGCCAGCAGTTTGAAATGCTGTCCGCCGAGGTCGATACCGTTCAGATCCAACGCGGTGTCGGCTCCGTAAAACGCCGCGCCGGTTTCCTGGCTGATCCGGACGATCTCCTCATGCGCGCGGTCCCGGTTTTCGACATTCCGCAGCAAAAAACTGCCTCTGGGAAAGGTCCGGTAACCCAAACGGAATTCCTTATCGCTGGCCCGCACCGCGAATCCCTTCTCCAACAAGCGGGTGACCGCCAGAGTCGAGGCGTCATCCGCCGTGGACAATCCGTATCCGTATGCGGGCCGTGTTTCCGGGCATTTTCCTTCGGGCAGGGGGACACGGGCCACCCGGGTAGTGAAGGGATTCACGGGCGCGGTGGCTTGGTAACAGGTCACTCCGTAGGCAATGGGCATCGACCAAGCGGAGATGTCGTACATACGCGATTGGTTCTTTTTCTCCAGGTAAAACCTCTCTTCGGCCAGGAATTCATCCTTCATGCGCGTGTCGAATTCCAGGATGGCGTTCACCAGGTTCTTCAACGGCTGCCGCGTGGGGATGATCCAGGTTCCTGAAGGGAATGACCGCCGGGCCACGTACGCGCCCAGCGGTGTCCGCAGTCCCGTGGCCAGGAACGGCTCATGCGAGCGATGGATTTCGATACCCAGCCGCAGGAGATTCTCCAGAAAAACCGTCTCCCGCGTGGTGTTGGTGGCTGGTTCGATGAGATACGCCTGGATTTCATTCTCACCTGGCGGCCGCAGGGCCTTTTGCTTTTCCTCATAATAATCTTTCAAGATCTCTTGCCGGTTCTCCGCCAGGGTGCTGAGGTTGGATAACGAACTGACGATGTGGTGATGGACCGTTTCCCGGTAAGTCATGGCGGTGCCGTCGTCCCGGCGCACCACAGTCCCTGAGGTCCCCGCCTGTTCATACAAGATCCAGATGGCGCCCGTGTAGGCGATCCAATCCGTGTAGCCCGGAAACCAGTTGTCCAGCCATTCGCGGGTATAGTAACTCCAGCCATGCCGGTCGAAGGCCTTCGCCTGGTTTTCCGCGAAAACACGCATCCACTTCAGATAGATGGGCGACAGGTAAGGATTGATGGGTTCACGCGGAGGCGAAAAGAGATAGGTATCCAAGGAACCCATTTCGTGCGAATCCACACCCATCTGGGGATTCCAGTCCCGCATGGCGCTGACCCGCGCCCGGGTCTCGGGTTGCGACAGGATAAAGAAATCTCGGTTCAAATCGAAAAAATAGTGATTCCCCCGCCCCCAGGGCCACATGCCGTTGTGTTGCGCGCTTTGGACGTCGGGATTGACCACCTTGGAGGCAAACATCCGGGTTTGCGCGAGAGCCCGCTCACGCCCGTCCGGATTCTGCAGGGGATCGATGCAGACCACCACGTTGTCGCGGATCTTCCGGCTGGTTTCATCATTCCCCGCCGCCAGCTGGTACGCCACCCAGAGGGCCGCGTCGGAGCTGGAAAGTTCATCCCCGTGAATGCTGTAGGCCATCCAGGCCACCGCGGGCGTCTCGCGGAGGAGGACTTGCGCGTCCTCTCCTTCCCGGAGTTTGGACGGATCGGCCAATTTGCCAATCCGCCACCGGATCTCTTCCAACCGGGCCATGTTTTCCGGTGACGAGACCACCAGGTAAAACAAATCGCGCCCTTCGTGGGTTTCGCCGTAGGTGCGGAGTTGAACATGCTTCACTGTGCTGCTCAAGGTCTGAAAATAGCGCAGGATTTCCTGTGAATCCGCCGGGCGCGATCCCACGGGATACCCCAGGGTGACCTCCGGCGCCGGAACGGTGGGATCGTATTGGCTGCCCTCCACGAAGGGGGCTGTGTATTCCAGATCACTCGCCGCGCCGGCCCCACCGGCGGTTAGAATCGCGCACACTACAAAGCACCAGACAACCGGTTGGATCGTTTGGGGATTCATGGGCAACACTCCTTTGGCTTTCATTTTGCATAATTATCAAATTCCATGAAGTCAGGGGCAGGCACTTTATCAACACGGTTCATCCCGGAAAGGCGCACCGAATGGGGTAAACGGAATGAGGACGGAGACCCAGGTCCACTCCTGCCAGAATACTCTCTTCAGGGTGAATTTCATCCTTCCTCTGCCATCGAATAAATTGTTGTGATAAAAAAAAGGTGCTCTGCTTCCGTATTCTGAACCCATTGTGCGCGAGGCCAAATCCATGACCACTCATTCCAACCGCCGTTCCTTTCTCCAGCGCAGCGGATGGCTCGCTGGGGCTTCGTTCCTGAGTTCCAAACGGTTCGGGATCGCTGCGTCCTCCCCTACCTACAAGGCCGCCGTCATCGGCCGCACGGGAGGAGGCGATTACGGGCACGGGCTCGATACCATCTTCAACGGCCTCGAGAACGTCACCCTGGCCGCCGTGGCCGACGCGGATCCGGTGGGCCTGGAGGCCGCCGCCCGGCGCACCGGCGCGCCGCGGGCGTATCTCGATTATCATGAAATGCTCGAAAAAGAAAAACCCGACTTGGTCAGCATCGCGTCCCGCCAGCCCGATGGCCACCGGGAAATGGCCTTGGCCGCCCTTGAGGCCGGCGCGCATCTGTATATCGAAAAACCCATCACCGAGTTTCCCCGCGAAGCCGATGAGATTCTCGCCGCCGCCCAGAAGCACGGTTGCAAAATCGCCGTGGCCCACACCCGCCGTTTCATGGATCCGTTCCTGCTCATCCAACAACTCATTCAGGAGGAATATTTCGGCCCGATCCTCGAGTTCCGTTTCCAAGGCAAGCAGGACGCGCGCGTGGGCGGAGAAGACCTCATCGTTCTCGGTTCGCACGACATGGATATCATGCGCTTCTTCCTCCACGCCGATCCCCTGTGGTGTTTTGCGTCAGTCACTGTGGACGGCCGGGACGCTACTCCCTCCGATGTCCGCCGGGGCCAGGAACCCTATACCGTGGCCGGAGACACGGTGCGCGCCGAGTACCAATTCCCCGGCAATATCCTCTACCGCTGGTCATCCGTGAAAGGACCAGCGGAATGGAACCGGCCGTTCGACTATAAAGAAAAACGGCTATCCAAATGGGGATTCGAAATTTTCGGCACGAAGCGGATTTTAACGTATCAGGAAAGCGTGGGCGCGTTTGTTCTCGACTGCCCGTTCTTGACCTTGGGAGATCCGGATATGACGTGGAGGCCGCTGGAATCGGTGCGGAAATATACCAAACCCGCGGTTCTCAATCACCCCATCCGCAATTTGATTCATGCCATCGAGACCGGCACGCCCCCCCAGTGCAGCGGCGAGGATGCCCGCTGGGCGGTGGAGATGGTCTGCGCGGTGTATCACGCCCACAAGGCCAAGGCGCGCGTGCCGTTTCCCTTGCGGGACCGGGAGCATCCGCTGCGCGAATGGATAGAACGTTAAACAGCTAAGAAATTCACTCTTTTTCTATAGCCGGGGGACTCGAGGACACCCCTACCGGCTTGCTGGTAATCAAGCCAATGCCTCGGCCTTGGCCGCCCACCGCGCAATAGTACATGTAATAGGTTTGATTCTGCGGATTGAACACCAGCGAGATTTTGTGCGCGTATTGCTTGTCCAAGCCGCCGGGATGGCCGCCGGCCTTGTACAGCGGTTCGGGATGCACCGTCCAACGGTGCAAGTCCCGCGAAAAGGCGGCCATGATATGCGCGCCGCCCCGCCCCACGCCGAAATAGAACATCACCCAGTGATCGCCGTCCCGGAACACCTTTCCGTCCGAGCAAAATTGGGCGTCATACCCGCCCGGCGTATTGCGGAGGACCGGATTCTCCGGGAACCGCTTCCAATTGAGCAAATCGCTGGACAGCGCCAGGCCCATCTGCTCCACGCTGCCGTTGGCGGCGTTGTAGAAATTGAAATAGCTTCCCTCGTGCTCTACCAGCCAAGGCTGATAGATGCAATCCTTCTCCCACGTTCCGCAATCCACGTCATGCACAGAGAGGATGGGCTGATCCTTCGCCCGTTGCCAGGTCAGGCCATCTTCACTGCACGCCACACCTTCATAACCCGGGCGCAATTCATAACCGCCCTGCCGGGGATACGCGCCGTACAGCGTCCAAAATTTACCATCCTTTTTCTTGAGGAGCCGGGGGGCTTGGATGTCGTACGATTCATACAAAAATGCGCCGATCACCCGTCCGCCGAAATCAAACTCGCCCTCGGGGCCGAAGCCCATGGCCAGGCCTTTGTGCCGCCAGTGGATCAAATCCTCGC
Organism: Candidatus Omnitrophota bacterium; assembly: GCA_013177805.1. Classification (GTDB taxonomy): domain Bacteria; phylum Hinthialibacterota; class Hinthialibacteria; order Hinthialibacterales; family Hinthialibacteraceae; genus JABLXU01. The sequence goes on along the minus strand of JABLXU010000031.1, from coordinate 59,017 downwards.
TTTCCGCCACGAACGACTGGTAGCCATGGCCATCGAAGCCGATAAAGCTCATGTACCATTTGTCATCCCCGGGAATCTGGTAAACCGTGGGCACATCCGTGGATTGGAATTGCTCATACCCGGGGATGTTGGGTTTCGCGGAGATCACATGCTCCGGGTAGTAATGCCATCCACGGTACGGAGCGGCCCAGCGGTCCAGCGTCTCGCGGTCGATGGCTGTTTCGGTAAGGGAATCGACTGAGCGTGCCAATCCGGAGGCCAGCAGCAAAAACATTCCGCAGGGAATTACGATCGATGCGCGGAATCGGGATTGTGTCATGGTACTTCTGAATTGATGCATGTTTTTTGATCACCCCGAAGCATTCTCACAATAAGGATAAGATAATGTGATAAAGTATAATCCATCAAACTTTTTAAAATTCCAATACCCGGGCTGACACCGAGATCTCTCCCTGCTAAATTCTCTAACCACAAAAGTCGGTGGAGTAAGCGAAATCATTCATCCCGCTTGATCATCCGGATTCCAAACACACCGCCCGCGTAATTCCCGGGATGCGCTTCGAAGCGCACAGTCACCTTATCCTTTCCCTGGGTGAGTTCCTGGGGGAGGGGATACGTCATGTCAAAAAATTCACCGGGTTTATCGTTGTTGAGTGTTTGCGTGGCGATCCGGGTTCCCTCCACCAGCACAGCAAAGGTCCGGTTGCCGCTGTCGCTGCCCCAGTACGTGCAGAGCAGATCCATGGGCGTATCCGGCAAGACTTTCAGTTCATACGAAAACCAGCCGCCGAGGGAATGGCGGAAAGCGCGTCCGTTGAATTCCCCCGCGCCGCTTTTTTCTTCCTGCAGGGCGTGATCGCGCTCGGATGGCGTTTCGCCGGGACGCAGCGCGTCCACCGTGACGGCCTCGAGTTTCCGGATCCGTTCCTGCTCCGCCTTGGAGGCCGCTTCGCGCTCGGTCCACTGTTCCGGTGTGAACAGATCCCAATAGACCGCGTAGCGCTTGTGGTGCATGCGGTAAAAGGGATAAAGCACCACGTCGCGCGGCCGGCCCACGTTCACGGTTTTGAATGTGCAGGGCAGGTTCTCCACCGCTTGCACCCACTCACTCACCGGTTTATTTCCGGTGATGAACACAGGCGCGAAATAGGGGGATTCCGCCTCGGGATTCTCGATAGGTCCCAGATCTCCTGCCAGCACCAAGGGGCCGTAAAGAATCGCCACACGGCGGGGATTGTCGGGCATGGCTTCCAGCCGCAGGGTCATGGGGATTTGAATCTCCACGCGATCCCCGCTTTTCCACACCCGCTTGATAGCCACGTAACTCCCCGGCCGAGCCTGGAGGGCCTGCGGTTCGTCATTAACCTTGATCTGGATTCCCGCTTGCGCCCAGGCGGGGTAACGAATCCGCAACGCCCACTCGGCCGGTTCCTCGCAGGTGATCGTCAGGGTGGACGTATCTTGTTCGGGATACCCGGTCTCCTGCCGCAATTTCAGTTTTTTGTCCCGCCAGAAAAGGTCGGAGGCGATGAAGAGGTTAACATATATCCCGTCCTCATCGTGGAAATAAATACTATCCCCATATTTCGCGTGGTTTTCGATGCCCGTGCCCACGCAGCACCAAAAACTGTCAAAGGGCGTCGAATAAGTTTTGTACGCGCCGGACTTCAGGGGGATGAAATAGCACAGCATGCCGTCCCCGGGATTTTGCGAGGCCAGGATGTGGTTGTAAAGCGCGCGCTCGTAGTAATCGGCCAGCTCCGCCGCGGCCTTCCAGGTAAACAAGTGGCGGGTCAGTTTGAGCATATTGTAGGTATTGCATGTTTCCGCGGTGTTGGCGCTGAGGCGGTTGCTCAACTGGTCCGGCGGGCCGAAATGCTCCCGATCGCTGTGCCCGCCGATAACATACGAATGATGATGCACCACCCGGTCCCAGAAGAATTCGGCCGCCTGGCGGTCATTTGGATCGCCTGTGAGTTCATAGCGCCGCGCCAGGCCGATCAGTTTGGGGATTTGCGTGTTGCCGTGCAAGCCTTGCAGGCGGTCTTCGCCTTGGACCAGCGGATCCAACACCGCCTTGTGGTGGAACCGCCGGGAAAGCGCCAGGTAACGCGTCTCGCCGGTGTCGGCGTAGAGGTCGGCGAGGACTTCGTTCATCCCTCCGTGCTCGCATTTCAGGATGGCCTGCATTTGCTCTTCGTTCAGCCCCGAGAGGGTTTTCTCCACGAAATCCGCCAGCCGGACCGCGATGGCCAGGGCTTTGGGATTCTCACAATAATGGTACGCGTCCCGCAGGCCCGCCAAGAGCTTATGCAAGGTGTAAAACGGCACCCAACCGCCATTCAGGTCGAAACCTTGGGCACGGATATCCCCCGCCGCGATTTCCTGAAAAATCCGTTTCCCTTCCGGGATCGCAGCCACGTACCCGTTGCCATTGGCGTTCTGACAGACTTCCAGTTCGTCCACGATATAGTCCACCTGATCTTTCATCATCAAGAGTCCGGTCGAGGCATACAGCAGCGAACAGGCAGACAGATAATGCCCCAGCGTGTGTCCCGCCACGCCCTGCGATTCCCATCCGCCGTACACCTCCGCTTTTGGCTCCAGTCCCGCTTCCTTGCGGAACCAGGCCAATAGGCGGTCACGGTTGATCCGGATCAGGTATGCCGCGTCGAGCTCCATGGCGGCACGGAACGGACCTTTCAACAAGCGCACATCCTGCAGATTGAAGGGCACGGCCTTGAATGGAACCACGGGCGTCACGGATACCGCCCCGGCGGCAGGCACGGTATTTGCCATCAAAATCCCCCCAAGCAGAATCCCCAATGCCAACTGATTGAATCGCTTCTTGCTCATCTCGGTTTAACCTGTCCTTGAATTTTTGGGTTCGTTCGGAAAGTGAATCGCGTAGGATGCCTTGGCACACCCTACGTAATCCATCCACGCCTCCTGGGCCTCATAATCCTTCCCAACAACCTCAGCGCGATTCGGCGTTGTACCGCGTCCGGAAATGGGGGATGCGGTGGAAGGTCATATAGTTGGCGTCGTGATAATTGTGCGCGCCCTGGTACGCTGTGCGGGACTGAAAGATAAGATCGTCCCCATCGAATTGAAAATCAACGTACTGAAATCCCACCTTGGACTCGTTGCCGATCCGTTCGAAATCGGATAGGTCCTCCAAGACCACTTCGTGCTGGACCCAGTCCCGCAGATCCTTCGAAGAATGGACCTGCAGGCTGTTGCGCTGGTTGGGATTGCGGGGATTGGTGTTTTTGTTGGCGAGGGTCCAATAGATCCCCGTCACCGGATCGCGCCGGATGGCGAATTTGGTCATTCCGCCGGGGAATTCGATAAAGCCGGTACGCGGATCGAAACTGACGCGCCGGCCGCCGTCGGAAATTTGCACCACTGCCGCCCGGTCCACCACCGGCAGTGAGTTTACGCGGAGAATGTTCACCAGGTTCCCCTCCGGCGTCACCACCACGTTGCCTTCCAGCCATCCCGCCGCTTTCCCGCCGGGGAGGTGGCCGGCGCCCTGGGCGAACCCGGGGGGATCGCTCTCTTGATCGTACTCCAACTGGTTGCTCATGGTCCACGACGAGGCCAACAACAAATCCGCGTCCGCGTCCGCCGAGATAACGAACGCGCGGAATCCGTCCGGCCAGCTGTGGGTGGCGTTGTTCTCGAACGCCCGGTACAGCCGGCCCTGGTGTTCGACTACCGGCATGGGCGCGCAATGATAGCCGGCCTCCGGCCCTTTGGGGAATAACAGGCCGCTCTGCTCATCGCGGGGCGTAGTCCAGGTGACGCCGCCGTCCAGACTGCGGCGGATTACGATAGATCCATTCGCCTCCGAGCAGCCGAGAAAATACAACGCGCCGCGGTGGGTGAAGAGATTGGCCCAGAAACTGCCTTCGATTTCCGTGACGAAACGCCATTTCTTCCCGTTATCCGTGGACCGGAAGATCATCGAAACCGGCGGCTTGGGCGCGTTGGGGCCGAACATATCCATCGCCGCCAACAAATCGCCGTTTTCCAGCCGGATCAGGCTCGGACTGCCTAAATATATCTTCGTGGAGGCGGGGCTGAAATGGATCACATTTTCCAGCGGATCCAGAATTTCCCCGGCGGCCGGAAGAGACACGGCCGCGGTCCAAAGCAGGATGGCGAGGATGCGACATACATTCGGGCTGTTGTGGATCATGAGGCCGATTGACCCCCTTTTCGTTCGCGCCACAGAACTGGCCGCGCGCGGAATTGAACCATGGGCCGAACAGAAAGTTTGAACCATTGTTCTATGTCCACCCCCCCTGGGTCAAGCGCAACCGATGGATACCCATCCCCACGCCTCGCGCAGGCGGATCATCAGCCAGCGGCCGTAGTGCTACAATCAAGAAGATATAATAGAAAATGACGTATACTAAGTTGGTTCCACTATGCCGTATCCCGCCCGGGGGGAAGCCCGGGACGGGATAACCCATTCGGAAATGAACCCCTTTCTCTCTGGAAGCAGTCCAGGGTGAGGGATGCCCTGAAAGGGCAACCGGTATCATTTCTTTATATTCGCGTAAATAGTTGCTTAATAGTTGCGGTACATAATCTTAATCCCGATTTTTATACCCAATCATTATGTATGAAGTCAGTGTGACGCGTGAATGGAGTTCCGCCCATTACCTCCGGGATTACGAGGGAAAATGCGCCCAACTGCACGGGCATAACTGGAAGGTGGAAATCAGCTACCGCCGGCCGGAATTGGAAAAGAACGGCATCCTGGTGGATTTCGTGGACATCGGAAAGGCGCTCGACAGCTTACTCGAAATGCTGGACCATCATGTGATGAATGAGATCCCGCCATTCGATACAGTGAATCCGACATCCGAAAACCTCTGCCGGTGGCTGTTCGAGCAAATCAAGGAACGAATGCCGGCGGGCTGTCCGAAACCGTACCGTGTGCGCGTGTGGGAAACACCAGACGCCTGCGCCTCGTACTGGGAAGAAGAACCATGAGGATCTCGGAAATCTTCCGCAGCATCCAGGGCGAATCGAGCTTCGCGGGCCTTCCCTGCACCTTCGTGCGGACCGCCGGATGCTCGCTGCGCTGCGCCTATTGCGATACCGGTTACGCGCTGGACAAACGTTCCGGAGAAGAGATGAGCCTGACGGCCGTCCTGGAACGGGCATGCGCGCTGGGAGTGGACTTGGTGGAAATCACGGGCGGCGAACCCCTGGAGCAACCCGAAACCCCCGAACTCTGCCAGCGGCTGCTGGACCTGGGAGCCGTGGTGCTGGCCGAAACCAGCGGAGCGTTTCCGGTCAATGTCCTGCCCGCTGGCGTCATTAAGATCATGGACATCAAGACCCCCTCCAGCCGCATGGCCCACCGGAATCATTGGGCCAACCTGGCGGTCCTCTCCCCGCGGGATGAGGTGAAATTCGTGATCGCGGACCGGGAAGATTTCGAGTGGTCCGTAGCCGTCTGCCAGGAACAAGGATTATTTCATCATCATTCCGTTCTGTTTTCGCCCAGTTTCGCGGTTCTGCCACCGGTGCAATTGGCCCAATGGATCCTGCTGGAGAAAATTCCCGTCCGGTTGAATCTGCAGATCCACAAGTTCATTTGGGAACCGGGCGAGCGGGGGGTTTGAGCGGCCGTAGCGATTATTTCAATAGATTCCACTTGATCATCTGGAGATGGTCTTTCCAATTGCAGTTGCGGCCGAAGGCGATCGTAGGCTCGAAACCGGAGTGAATTTTGCAGTGGGTGCACCGGGGATCGCGGCCCGGCCCGAGGGAGTCCCAGTCGGTGGATTCCATCAATTCCTGGAAGGTTTTGTAATACCCATCGGTCAGTACATAGCAGGGGCCTTTCCAGCCCTTCACGGTGCGGTTGGGGCTGGCCCAGGGAGAACAGGGGATTTCGCGCAATCCGCGCAGAAAATCGATGTAGAGGGGCGAATTGGTCAGTTTGTACTTATTGGCTGTCCCATTGGATCCGAGAATCCGCTTGAATAGGTCCTCCAGTTCCTGCTTTTCCAGACTGGCTTTGCCTTTCTCGCCCTCTTGGGGATAGGCGCCGGAGAGGAGAATGCCGTCCACGCCCTTGCGGTGCAAAAACTCGAGCATTTCCTTGATTTCATCGGGATTGGAACCGTGGAAAACGGTGGTGTTCGTGTTGACGCGGTAGCCGCGGGCCTTGGCTTCGTCGATCATCCGGATGACCTGGTGGAAGGTGCCCGGCCGGGCAACGGCCCAGTCATGGCCTTTTTCCATGCCGTCCAGGTGAATGTTGAGGGCGAACCGTTTGTGGGGCGGGATGCGGTCCCAGTAGCGGTCCAGAAACATGGCATTGGTGCATAAATAGACATATTTCTTACGGGCCAGGAGTTCGCGGATCAGGATATCGATGGGTTTGTACACCAGCGGTTCCCCCCCGCAAACTGAAACGATGGGCGCGCCGCATTCGTCCACCGATGCCAGGCATTCCTCCACGGTCAGGTCGGGAATGGGATGGCGGTGGTATTCGGCGATCCGCCCGCAGCCGATGCAGTCGAGATTGCACCGCAGTGTCGGTTCAAGCATCAACACGAGAGGAAAACGTTTGTTGCCGGCCAAGTATTGTTTGAGCAGATATTTCAATGTGGTGGTATACAGCGCGACCGGAAATCTCACTTTCATCCCTCCAGGGGCACAAATCGGCCGAAGACCGCGCGCGAGCCTGTCCATCCGGCTCCGCAGAGTCTTGGCTGCCATCCCAATCTCATCCCTGCCCAGCGTTCCCGGCACTGGACAAGACCGGTCCTGACGAATCGGTAACAATAGGGGAATCGGCCGCGGCCGATCCTTCTCCTCGCCAGCCGCCCCGGAAGTTTGCCAGCCGCCGGCCGGTTATTCCCGGGCGAGCGATCGAAACAGGCCAAAAGCCATCAGGGGAAAATAATTACGATACCCAGTATAGCGTAAGTAATAAACCCGCGGAAAGCCCGTGCCGGTAAACTCCTCTTCATCCCAACTGCCTTCGGGCTTCTGCGTGTCCAATAGATATCGCAATCCCCGTTCCACAGCCGGATGATGAACTAGCCCGCCATGCATCAATCCCATGAGCGCCCACGCGGTTTGCGAGGGGGTAGAATTTCCTTGGCCCCGCAAACTGGGATCATGGTATGTCGCGCAACTTTCACCCCAGCCGCCGTCTTCATGCTGGTAACGCAGCAGCCACTCCACACCCCGTTGAATGGCGGGATCCGCCGGGGGAATGCCGATCTTCCGCAAACCGGTGATCACCTGCCACGTCCCGTAGATGTAATTGACTCCCCAGCGCCCGTACCATGATCCATCCTTTTCCTGCTGGTTCCGCAAAAATTGAATGGCGCGGGAAGCCGGGGAAAAGTGCGTGTTGTATCCGAACTCGCCCAGCATTTCGAGGATGCGCGCGGTCACGTCCGCGGTGCTGGGATCCAGGAGGGCGTTGTGATCCGCGAAGGGAATTAAATTGAGGAATTCCTTGTTGTTATCGACATCGAACGCCCCCCAGCCGCCATCCGAACTCTGCATGGAGAGGAGCCATTCGATCCCCCGCTGGATCGCCGCTTCGCGCCGGGCGTCCCGGGGCATGCGGGCGGTGCGCAACGCCATAAGCACCATGGCAGTGTCGTCGGTGTCCGCGTAGAAATCGTTGTTGTATTCAAACGCCCACCCGCCAGCCGGACCGTATGGATTTTTCACCTGCCAATCACCCCGGATCTGGATCTCCTGATTGACCAGCCACTCCGCCGAACGCTGAATGGCGGGATGGTCGCCTGGAATCCCCGAGCGCTGCAACGCGGCCATGACCATCGCCGAATCCCAGGTAGGAGAAAAGCACGGCTGAAACCACAACCGGTCCTCTTCTTCCATCATCAACTTCATATATTCGTTATAGGCTTCTTGATATACGGGATGCTCAAAGTCATACCCCAGGCAATCCAGGGCAATAATCGAATTCAACATGGAAGGATACACCGCTGCCAGTCCGCCGCCCCGGGACATGTGCTCCAGCATCCATGATTCCGCCCGCCGCAGGGCCTCCCGGCGGGTAAAAGGCGCATAGAGACGGTCCGAGCGTTTCAAAATGGCGTCTAAGGTCATAAAAAACGTCCGCCAGGAGAAAGTGCGGCGTAGATTCCGGCGGCCCCGGCGCGACTTATCGGTAACCCACCAACGCCGGCAATCCACCGTGGGCGGGGGCGTCTTGATGGGTTTGTGCGACCAGATGATGCACATGGGCACTACGATGGCCCGCGACCAAGAGGAAATTTCGTAAATATTGAAATAAAACGAAGTGGGCAGGAACATCAACTCCGGCGGCATCGACACCAGCCGGTTCCAGGGATATTGACCGAATAGTCCTAGATAGAAGCGCGTGTAACTGTTGACCTCGTCCAATCCCCCCAGGCGGATCAGGCATTCTTCCGCCCGCCGCAGAGGTTCAAACCGATTGTCATAGCCGGCCAGTTGCATGGCAAAGGCGCATTTCACGGTGGCATTCAATTCACTCGGGCCGCCGTAATAAATGTTCCAACCGCCATCTTCCAACTGCATGTCCACGATCCACCGGATGGCCTTCTGTTGGCGCACCGGATCAACCCGGCCGATATAGTGCATCAGCATCACGTAGTCCGCCCCGATGGTCGCGTCGTTTTCCAGGGGAAATACCCAATAGCCGGCCGATTTTTGGTTTCGGAGAAAATAGTTCTGGGTGGCTTCGATGGCCTTGTCCACGCGTTCAATCAACGAAGAAAAAACTGTTCCAACACAATTCAACGGAACCGGATGGTGGGCGTCGGATACCATTTCGTTCGTGAACTCTCCTTTTCTCTAACATCCCATCATATCAATCAGATCAATTCTAAAAAAAACACGCCATCCATTCTATTTTCTGGCAGGACGCCGACAAGACCATTCGGCCAGAATGGCCGGTTAATCCCCTCTCCCTTTCCCGATAGGATTCACGGAGAACGTCTTTTGCGCATGGTGAAATTCACTTGGGATTGAAATCATCCATCGGGAAACAGTAAAATGCATCTAATTTCTTTTTCCGGATTTTTACGGATAATTTTACAGACAAAGATTGGATTCCTCGGATCGTCAATGCCCTTGTCAGCCCTTCAATCCAGTACCGAAGAATCCTGCAATCGTAGCATCAGATGTAAAAAAAACCAGAAATTATGATACTCCTGACCCTTCAAGATTGTAAGGCCATTTTGTCGATTATCTCACGGAAAACAGACCGTTCCGTTTTAGTGGCTTAACGATATCGCCCTCAGATCCACAAGGCGGTTTTCCCCTGTCCACACCGGTGGGGGACGGTTCGGCAGGCGGAATTCCCAGGAAAAGGAATCCATGACCTCACCCGCGATCTGGACTCACGGATTGACTTGCGATTTCCAACGCGTCCGGGCTTTGGACCAGCTCTCGCTGGAAATCCCGCCGGGAATCGTATTCGGCTACTTGGGTCCCAACGGCGCCGGCAAAACCACGACGATCCGTCTTCTGCTAGGTTTGTTGGAACCCAGCCTGGGCGAGGCGGAAGTGTTGGGTTTCAACACGCGGACCCACGCGCATGAAATCCGCCGCCGGACCGGCGCGCTTTTGGAGCATCCGGGATTGTACGAACGGCTGACAGCCGAGGAGAATCTGGATCTAGTGGGGCGGATTTGGCATATGCCTTACTCGAAACGCAAGGCGCGCCAGCAAGAATTATTGACGCACCTCGGCCTCTGGGAGCGGCGCAAAGACCGCATTGGGAACTGGAGCCGGGGGATGAAACAGAAATTGGCCATGGCCCGGGCTCTTTTCCACCGCCCTTCCCTCCTCTTTCTCGACGAACCGACCGCCGGGCTTGATCCGGAGGCGGCATCGGCCCTGCGCGCGGATATCCAATCCCTCGCCGCCCAGGATGGCACAACGGTTTTTTTGACGACCCACAACTTGGCCGAGGCCGAAAAATTGTGTCATCAGGTGGGAGTGATCCGGCAAGGGAAACTGCTCGTTTGCGGCTCGCCCGGCGATTTGCGCAATTCGATGGGCTCCGCCCAGGTGGAAATCATCGGGCGGGAATTTACAGACGCGGTGCTCGGCGCGTTGCGAAACCGGCCGGAAATCCAGTCCCTTACCCGGCTGCCGGAAAAGTTGATTCTGAATCTGAACGGCGCCTCCCGGACCGCGCCCTTGGTCCGGATGCTGGTGGAGGCGGGAGTGGAGATCGAAGAGGTACGCAAAGGTCATTCCAGCCTCGAAGACATCTATATGACCCTCATGGAGGAAGGAGAGGAATGATCCAGGACATTCTCGTGGTCATGTGGAAGGAATGGCGGGAATTGAAACAGTTCCTTGGCGGCACGAAGGGCAGCCGGTTTGGGCTGTTGGTGTTCTTCGCCGTCTTTGGACTTTTTTTCCCGTTGCAGGGCGGCCGGGAGATGATCGAAACACCCATGGCTTTTCTTATCTGGGGATGGTTGCCCCTGTTTCTGGTTACCATGGTGGTGGCGGATTCTTTCGCGGGAGAGCGCGAACGCCACACCCTGGAAACCCTATTAGCCACCCGCCTGCCGGACCGGGCGATTTTGTTTGGCAAAATCGCCACGGCGGTCCTGTACGGCTGGGGTCTGACTTTGTGCATCCTGTTGATGAACCTGATCTCGATCAACGTGATGGAATGGAACCAGAGACCGGTGCTGCCTCCTGCCTATCTTCTGATCGCGGCGGCGGGGATCGGCCTCTTGGTAGCCGCCACTTCCGCCAGCCTGGGGGTGCTGATTTCCCTCCGTTCTCCCACCGTCCGCCAAGCGCAGCAGACGATCAGCCTCATGGTCATGATGATCTGGTTCGCTCCCTTTTTCCTGATCCTGGTACTCCCACGGTCCTGGAAAGAAGCCGTAACCCAATCGTTTCAGCACCTGCGGTTGAGCAACCTCCTGGCCATTGTGACCGCCGGTTTGCTGGTCTTGTTGGCCATGTTTTTAAGGCTGGCCATGCACCGTTTCCGGCGCGCCCGGCTGATTTTGGATTGATCCGATTGCCATGGATAGATGAATTGGGGGGGAATGCATATTTATGATGGTAACTATATGCCCAAATACAGAACTTTTTCCATATTTAATTTCGTGGGATGCGCACGAGGGAGCGATTAAACATACCCTTTTCCGTTTGGCGAAGGTTAGGTTAGAGTAGTCCTGCTAGGGCGAAACTTATCCCTTATTTTGTCATCGAGAAAATAGCCGCATATCATGCAATGGGGTTTTCCCCCTTGGGTTTCTAGGATTTCCATCATGCCCTTCCCTGCCGGCACTCAAAACTCCGAACCTCTTCCCATAGCCAACCGGCATTTCCATTATCTATTCGGGGGATTGCTATGCACGCAACTGGATTTCCGCGTCGAAGGATGGGATGTTCTCTTCCCGGATTTCATTGGGTATGCCTTGTTCGCGATCGGTCTACGGGGATTGGCGCACCGTCCTATCTTTCACTCCGCGTTGGTTTTGGCCACCGGTCTGGCCGGCTTTTCCTTGATTACGTTGTACGAGACTCCTTCCGGCACCGATTTTTTCAAAGGCTATGATTCAATTCACTTTTTTCTGATGATTTTCGATCTGATCCTGGTCTGGCAGATCCTTGGTGGAATCATGGAACTGGCGAAGGAACGGTCCAACCTCAAGTTAGCCGACACCGCCCAACTCCGCCGGCTCCTGTACGTGGCCATGGCCGTCAGCCCTTTGTTGCTCACCGCCCTGACTCCGGAACAGCAGGAGTTGTTCATGGATTACGCGGTGGCCTATCTCCTCGTGGTGTATGGAGTGATTTTCCTGGTGCTGGAGCTTTTTTTGCGGGCCGGGAAAGAACTGGCGGCCCCGCCCACCCCGCCGGAAGAGGAGCGAAGAAGATGACAATCCACCCGGGCACGCCCGCTTTCCCCGCACACAAATTGACAACCACCTCGAATTTGACTATTTTCATTTTAACTAACGGCAAGGCAGGCATCAGCCCATTTCCTAATACGACTCCTCAACAGATTTGAGAACTTTCGATGGATGCCCAACTGGAACAGAAAATCCTCTCCCTGGAACGGCCCAGTTCAAAATTGGTGATTTTGTATTTCGTCCGCAGTCTGGCGGCGCTTTTTATGTTCCCCTTCGTCTTCGCTCCGTTGTATTGCAAGTACCTCTCGCTCCGGTACCATTTCGACCAGGAAGGCGTGGGAGCGTCCTGGGGCATTTTCTTTAAAAAACAGGTCTTTTTGACCTACGCCCGCATCCAGGACATTCACGTCACCCGCGGACTGCTCGAACGCTGGCTGGGCCTGGGCACGGTGGACATCCAAACGGCGTCCGGCAGCGCTTCCGCCGAATTGTCGATCGTCGGACTGGAGGATTTTGAAGCCATACGGGATTTTCTCTACATCAAAATGCGGGGTATCCGGGGGCAGCCCCTTGCGGAAGAATCCACTCCTCCTGAAGAATCCGAAGTCATGCGGCTTTTGCAAGAAATCCGGGACGAATTGCGGGCCATCCGGCGGAGTCACACGGGGGAGAATTCTGACCATGTATGACGCGTTCAAAGAATTCTTTCTCTACCTCTTTTGCGCGCCGGCCGAACCACCCGCCCCTCCCGCGGGAACACACAGCAGTCTGAGGATCTTTCGAGCATCCCGCCGGTTTTTGGATTACCAGCTGGTTTTTTTGATTCTGGCCCTGATGGTGGTGGCCGCCGCCTTTCTGGCCGGCACGGGCTTGGTCTTCACCCGGAGCGCTACGCTGGCCGGCCTCACTGCGTTTTGGCTGATTTGTTTCTGGATTCTATTGCTCATGGCCGGATGGTTCCTGATCCGGCTCGAATATGACATGCGATATTACATCGTTACGGACCGCAGCTTGCGGATCCGCCGGGGTGTGTGGACGATCGTCGAGCAAACCCTCAGCTTTATCAACATCCAAAATATCACCGTGGAACAAGGGCCTTTGGAACGGTTCTTCGGCATCGCCCGGATTGTGATCGATACCGCCGGGGGAGGAATCGTAGCCCAGCCGCAACAAGGGATGGCCGTGAAAAACCATCACCGGGCCATCATGGCCGGACTCGACAACGCCCAGGAAATCCGGGACCTGATCGTAAATTATTTGAAATCAATGCCTCAGGTCAGTGGCGTGGACGGTCATGAGGGAATCCCAGGAATAGGGAAAACTCCCTTCGGCGCGCGGGGATTTTCCGAACGCGAGATCGAAATCCTGCGCGAAATCCGGGATGAAGTCAAATTCTTGCGCGGATTCATGGCACCCGAATTTCCCCGTTAAATCCAGTGGACGGCCGGCATGGCCAGACAACCGGGGAATCCCCCCTCATTGGACGGTTTATCCTTGCCGATATAATATAGTATAATGTCCTGACTTTTTATTTTCCTTTGGGATCGAATGACAGAACAACTCGTTGATCCAGTCGTCTTATCTTCCATTGCCCATCTGGAATTGATCGCCCGCCAAGCGGTGGAAGGCGCGGTCGCCGGATTGCATCACAGCCACTTCATGGGACGGAACGTGGAGTTCAGCGAACACCGGCCTTACCATCCGGGCGATGAACTCCGGCATGTCGACTGGCGCGCCTATGCCAAAACCGACCGGTTTCATGTCAAATTGTTCGAAGAGGACACCAACCTGCGCGCTACTCTCCTCACTGACCTGAGCGGCTCCATGCGGTTCGGGGAATCTACTCTCTCCAAGTCGGCCTACGCGCAACAACTGACCGCCGCGCTTTCGTATCTCATTATTTCTCAAGGGGACAGTGTGGGTTTGGTCGTGTACGACAGCCAGATCCGGGCTTACGTCCCTCCCCGGTTGCGCACGGACCATTGGGGTGCCTTGCTGGAAACCCTGGTCAACGCGAAAACCACTAATGAGTTGTCCTCCACTGGGCAGGTGCTGGCCAACTTAGGTGAATATCTAAAAAAACGGGGTATGGTCATCTTGATATCGGATCTGATCGAAGATCCTGCCCGGGTGCTTCACGGCTTGGCTTTGCTCCAAAAACGGCACCAGGAAGTATTGGTGTTTCATATTTTGACACCCGAGGAGATCGAACTGCCCTATTCAGGTTCGGTCGAGTTCCACCCCCTGGAAGGGGAAACCGGCCCCCTGTTGACCGCTCCCCGGCGTTTGCAGAAAATATACCGGGAACGGGTAGAGCAATTCCTGCGTCAATACCGGGACGGATGCCTGGAACATGGAATTGACTACAATCCCGTCACCACCCGCCAGCCCCTGGAAGCGGTGTTGCGTGAATACCTTCAACGAAGATTGAAAATTCATCCCCATCGATGAAGAGGATTATGGCCGTTTTTCATTCATTTCTGCTGATCTTGGTGCTGTTGGTTTTTCCGGTGTTCACCTGGTCCAAACCCGCGGAAATTGAGGATGCCGTGTGTTTGAATTCGGGGCAGGTGCTCGAAGGGTGTATCACCCTGGAGACCCGGGAATCTGTCAACATCGAAAACGTGGGCGGCACGATTTCCGTGACCCGTCAAGCGATTCGCAAGGTCATCCATTCTTCCCCCGGGGAAAGCGAACTGATCCTGGGGAAGAAGCTTCTGCAGCGCAACAAATTGGACCGCGCCCAATATTTCCTCCAACAAGCCGCGCAATACTCGGCCTGGCGGGCGGAAAGCGAGGAAGCCCTCCAGCAAATCCAAGACCTGTACGATCAAAAAGAACAACAGCGCCTGGCGCAGGAACAAGCAGAAATTGAACGGATGATTCAACGCCAGGGGCTGCAGGCGGGAATCGACGAACTCGCGCGGCGCTACAAGGACGAAAATGAATATTGGGGCAGCCTGCGGGGCAAGTTTCATCTCGCCCTCGCCCGGGACCGGATCAATCATCTCGACCTCACCCGGGCCGAACACCATTTGCTGCTGGCCGAAAAATACGGGGTAGATCCCGAGGAATGGAAAAAAGCCCAGCAGGAGCTTCTTTCCATGCGCAAGCAAAGTCTTCTGAAAGGCTCCTCCGCCTTAGCCCAGCATCAATATCAGAAAAAAGCCTCTCCCAAAATGATCGATCTGCGAGCCACCCAATTCCTTAAAGTGATTCAAACCGCCCATGCCCGGGGCGAAAAAATCCCCCCCTTGGAATTCCTCGAACTAGTCGATCAATACGCTAAGGAGAATAATCTGGATCCCTTCCTGGTCTGGGCGCTGATCGATACCGAATCCGCCTGGGACAAAAACGCGGTCTCCTCTAAGGGCGCGCAGGGACTCATGCAACTGATGCCCATGACCGCCAAAGATCTGGAAGTGCGCAATCCCTTCGACCCCGAGGAAAACATCAAGGGCGGAACCCAATACATGAATTTTCTGATCCAAATGTTCAAAGACATTGATACCGCACTCGCCGCCTACAATGTCGGACCCGGCCGCATCGAGCGGGAAGGCATCCCTCCCGCCGGCAAACGCTATGTTGAGAAAGTCCGCAGCCGCTTCAACAACCTCCAGCAACGCTTTGGCATCGCTTCGCGCGGCTAAGTTCTGAATGATTTTTTGGGTTATTCGAGAAGCGCGCTCATTTAGCGCATCCCTTTTTCCGCAAGCGTGGCCTCGTTTCAATTCGACGGATTATAAGGAATTGTCCAAAGCCCCCTCTCTCCCCTGAGAGTGGAGATTTCCAAAATTTCCCCAGCAACCTTGACTGGTTTGGTAATGTATATATTCTATATAGAAATTATAATTTCCACTGGCGCCGATATCCAGCAGCCCGCATTCACATAACGTTCCACACGATCGCCAAAACTTGTTTTTTACCGTATCGCTTAGGAGGTCATTGTGTCGCATTTAGTCTCTCCCCATGGCTCACCTGTTCTCAAACCGCTTTTGTTGCATGGGCAAGAACGTGAAGAAGAAATCCAGCGGGCGCGGACGCTGCCTCAGGTCACGATCACAAGCCGCGAAACCTCAGACCTGATCATGCTGGGCATCGGCGCCTTCACACCGCTGGAAGGATTCATGAACCGGGCGGATTGGCAGGGCGTCTGCGATGAGATGCGCCTTGCCAACGGGATCTTCTGGCCCATCCCCATCACGCTTTCGGCGCCGGTGGAGGTGGCGGCGGGAATCCGGGAAGGGTCGGATGTCGCGCTGATCGACGAGGAAACCAACGAACTCATGGGCACAATGACCGTGCGGGAGAAATACCGCATCGATAAAGCCCACGAATGCCGCCAGGTGTTCCGCACGGTGGATCCCAAGCACCCCGGTGTCCAAAAAGTCATGGAACAGGGCGAATGGAATCTGGCTGGTCCGGTGAAGGTGTTGAGCGAGAGCTACTATCCCCAGGATTTCGCGGGCGTATATCAGCGCCCGGACGAAAGCCGCCGGATTTTTGAGGAAAAAGGGTGGCGCACGGTGGCCGCCCTGCAGTTGCGCAATCCGATGCACCGCTCGCATGAATACCTGGCCAAGATTGCCATCGAAGTCTGTGATGGGCTGTACATCCACCAGCTGGTCGGGAAGTTGAAAGCGGGGGACATCCCCGCCGAAGTCCGAATCAAATGCATCGACGCCTTAGTGAAGAATTATTTCGTAAAGGATACCGTGGTGTGTGGCGGCTATCCTTTGGAGATGCGCTATGCGGGGCCGCGCGAGGCCTTGCTGCATGCCGTGTTCCGCCAAAACTACGGATGCAGCCACCTGATCGTCGGGCGCGATCACGCGGGCGTGGGAAATTACTACGGCCCCTTTGACGCGCAGAAAATCTTCCACGAAATTCCCGAAGGCTCCCTGGAGCTCAAGCCCCTGCCCATCGACTGGACCTTCCATTGCTACCGATGCGGCGGGATGGCCTCGGCCCGGACCTGCCCGCATGGCAAGGAAGACCGCTTGATCCTGAGCGGCACCCTGCTGCGCAAAACGCTATCCGAGGGAGGGGACCTCCCGGCTGAATTCAGCCGCCCCGAAGTGCTGGCCATCCTGCGGGATTATTACCAAAACCTGGAGGAAAAGGTGGAAGTGTCGCTCCATAACGCGGCGCTGGGCGAGGGAGTGAAAGGGCGGTAGTGGAAGGCACTCGTGGCCGAGGACGGGATGATTATTTCCCATGATCCCCCGCTGGCTCGGAAGGCGGGGTCACGCCCTTGCTGTTCCAGCGCACAACGAAAAAGGTCAGGGGGTCCTGGCCCGTATTGACCAGGCCGTGCCAGGCCCAGGGCTCCGTGTACAGCACATCACCTTTCTTCGCGGGATGCTCCTTGCCATTCAGAATCCACACTCCGGAACCTTCGGTGATGATCAGGTATTCTTCCTCCGCGTGGCGGTGCGCGGGATGCAAGGATTGGCCCGGCTTGATCACTGCCATCGCCGCCAGGTTTTGGGTGGTGCCGAAGGTTTCGCCTTCAAAATAAAAACGCATCTCGCCCCAATCGCCGGTATGGGAGCGGGCCTCCTCCCAGGAGACGATCCCCGTGCGGTTGGGGCCGGCCGGTGGTGTTTCACCCGCTTTCACCCGTCCCTCGAAGCCGGAATACCATAGCAGCCAAGCAGCCGCCAATCCCGCAAGGGCCCCAAAAAAGCTTCTTCGATACAGCATGCGATACTCCTTCCCGGTTTCCCGGATTTTCCCTGGATATTTCCCGGATTGCTGGATCATTAGGCCATCTCCGTGGAACAGGGGCAAACCGTCGGGGCGGTCATCCCGCATTGATCAGCCGACTCCCCCGTTCCGCTTTCAGTACTCAAACGCGCCGATATCGGGCGCGGAACCGCGTGGCACCGTGGTGCCGTTATAGTCCACACTCAATCCAACATTGCGCCCCGCGTTGATGCAGGGCGATCCGGATTGCAGCCGGTAATCCCCCACATTGACGTTGACAAACAACGGATTGGCGGCCAGGTTGCTCCCGATGGCGTCGGAATTTCGTCCGTTTCTTGAATTGAAAGTAGAAACCGGTATCCGTTCGCCCCGGTAAAAAATGGTGTTAGTGTAGCCGGGATTGAAGACCAGGTTGTTCATGTACGTATTCCCCTGCACGGTGCTGTGATCTTCGATGACAATTCCCATCCCCGCGTAATTCTCGATAGAGTTTTTACCGCAATCGAACACAATGTTGTTGATGAACCGGTTTCCATACTTATTGGTGGTGCCGCTGTATCCCCACACCTGGATCCCCGGTTCATCGCAATTCAACACTACATTGTTATAAATACCGTTGTTATTGCAGGCATACCCGTCATATCCCTCGAGGCTGATGCCCTGGCCGGTTCCATGGATCCGGTGAGCCGTATTCTTCACCGTATCAATTATGTTATAAGCGAAAATGTTGTACTCGCCGTTGATCTGATTGCGCACAGTCGTAAACCGGATCAGGTTGCGGGTGATTTCGTTGTAGCGGCAGATGCCGGGCAATCCTTCGATGTTCAGTCCCCGGCAATAATCCACGTTGGCCGCGGTAATGGTGTTGCGGTACACCTTGTTATAAGAAGAGGTGAATTGGGTATTGTCCGCCTGAATGGAAATCCCCGCATGACCCCAATCCCGGACTGTGTTCCCATACACTTCCCAATAATTGGACCCGTTGTACAGTTTGATGCCGTCTTCGGGATAGTTGGGGTAGAAATCCATTTTGAATTTTTTGCCGGAATCCACCACGCAATTTCGGATAATGCCCCGGTTGGAGGTTTTTGTGTTGGGCGAGTTATGCAAGGTCATGATCCCATACCGCCCTGCGTACCGGCCAAAGTCGCAATTTTCGATGATCAAATGATCCGCGCCATTGACTGAAACCCCCATGACATACCCGCCCACAATATCCAAATTCTGGATTGTGACATAGTTGTACGGCGGCACAAACACCGCGTACGGGCTGTGACCGGGAAACTGGATGCTGGAGTAATAGGTGGCGGGATTGGAGAGCGCGTACACATAGAACCGCTTGGCGGCGCTGTCGTAATACCAGCGGGCGGTGGCGTTCACCTCGTCCCGGGTGCGCGCGCGCGGGTATTCGGTGCCCGATAGCAACACCCGGACGGGATTGTAATTTAGGCTCATGGACCAGACTTTGGGGCCGGTGGTGATGGTGGTGGTGACCGCCCCGGAAACCCGCACATTGTCCAGGAAAATGTCTCCTGACGTGCCGGAACGCAGACTGGCGCTGGGGCCGGCCTGCAATTGGGACACGCCTTGCCCGTTCACCGCGTTGGTATCCAAGCCATACGAACTGTGCACCAGTTTGCCGTCGATATAAATTTTATGATATCCCTCCTGGCTGTGAATTTTGAACTGAATTTCGATTTTGTGCCATTGGGTATCGGAGGTCAATTTGATCCAAGGGCTCATGTTCCAATCGCCCCACACACGGAACCGGTTGAAGAATTGGATTTCGCTGCCGGATTTCCGGATGGCGCCGTTCATCCATTCCACGCCGCCGGGCGACAGCAACCGCAAGATCGTGCTGGACATCGTGCTCCACGTGTCGTAGACGTCCACTAAAATCCACAAGCTCACACTGCCTTCCATCACCGGATCGAAACTTTTCTGCAAATACTCCGGCGTCTGGTCGTCATAGCGGAAATAGGCAGCGTAATTGCCGCTGTATTTCGGATTGGAGGTGATGAACAGATCGTTGCCTGAATCCACTTTCAGATCCCATTCGGAAAAATTCCCAGACTCGAAATACGACTCGAACACATCCCGCACCGAGGTGACAGTCTCCCCGCCGCCGATCCCGGTCCAATTGCCGCTGGTCTTCCATCCCGCGATATCCTCCATCACGTTGATCACCGGCTTGTTGCCGCTGCCGTACGCGCCGTAGGTGATCCGGGCGGAGCTGGAACCGGGCGAAGAGACCCGGAGGTAACTGCGCCAGACCCGTCCCCGCCGGAACAAAATGGTATCTCCCGGATTGAACCGCGTGGCATTGACTTTTTCGATCGAACGCCAAGCCGTGGATTGCGTTTGCCCATCGCGGGAATCATTGCCATCCACGGAATCCACGTAATACGTGGCCGCCCAGCCCTCGGAAAGAAATCCGGTCAGACACACAAGACACACAAACCAACCAATTTTCATGAATCCCCTTTTTGCTGACATCAACACCCTTCCTTTTCAACAAATGTTCCACTGGCACATGACAAATCCTCATCCTCACGTGTGGCCATCGTGCGGCCATTACTCAATACCTTGCGATACAGTTGTTTCTAATGGGATCCCTCCTTCCCAATAGCCAGAATGACGGCCCATTCAGACCATCAGATTTCTTTTCCTCAGGAAGTTATGCCTGCCTGAATTTGCCGATCGTTTCCCTTTTTTGTAGAAATCTCGTGGCCGGGTTGGATTAAACAAGCCAGAAAGGAGAAAGCATAACCGTTAGCGGGATAATGGGATATACGGCCAAATTCCATCAATCCCCAATTGCAAAACAATTCATCTACCATGCGGAGTTTTTCTACCCGCCCCACGTATAAATCCCTCAACCGCTCTCGACTCGCAAAACCGGTTGATTTGCTCATTGTAAAACCAACTGGATTCGCCCAAACAAACCCGATTTTGCAGTATAGTCAATGGCGCGCCATCTGTCTAACAAAAGTACGGGAAAAAAACGATTTTGCCGGGGACTGTGTCCAGGCACTCCCAAGGCGCCTTCCCGAGGCCGCCTCCCGGACCGGCAGCGCCCCCGCGCCGACTGGAATTCCTCGACCTGTGGCTGAAAAATCCGGGAAGATTTATCCCGGTGATTTAGTTTTAAAAACATCCTATTTTCTCCGTCTTGGGATTGTCCCATCGGGGAAGAACCAATATACTTCTCCCATTACAAATCTATGAACCAACAATTCATACGCAATTTTTCGATTATCGCCCATATCGATCACGGCAAAAGCACCCTCGCTGACCGGATTCTGGAACTCACGGCCAGCGTGCCCGGCCGGGAAATGCGCGCCCAATTTTTGGACAGCATGGACCTGGAACGGGAGCGGGGCATCACGATCAAGGCCAAGGCGGTCCGGATCAAGTACACCGCGCGGGATGGCCACACCTATCAACTGAACCTGATCGATACCCCGGGGCACGTGGATTTCACCTACGAAGTGTCGCGCGCGCTGGCTGCCTGCGAGGGCGCGGTGCTGGTGGTGGACGCCGCCCAGGGCATCGAGGCGCAAACCGTCGCCAATTTGTACAAGGCCCTGGATGTCAATGTCGAAATCATCCCCGTGATCAACAAAATCGATCTGCCCAACGCCGATCCCGGGATGGTCATGCGCCAGATCCATGAACTCATTGGCAGCCAGGATGATGAGGTGATCCAGGCTAGCGCCAAGGTGGGCATCGGGGTACCCGAAATCCTGGAAGCCATCGTCAAACGCGTCCCGCCCCCGGGCGGCCATCCTCATGATCCCCCCCGGGCGTTGGTCTTCGACAGCGAATTCAATATGTACCGGGGAACCATTGCCTACGTCCGGGTGCTGGACGGTTCGTTCGCCGTGGGCGATCCTGTGATGTTGATGGGAACCGGCGGATGCTATGAAATTGAAGAACTGGGCATTTTCACGCCCAAGATGGTGAAGGTAGACCACCTGGAAACCGGCGAGGTGGGGTACATCATCGCCGGGATCAAGGAAGTGTCGGACGTCCACATCGGGGATACTTTCACCCATCAGCGTAATCCCGCCACCCAGCCCTTCCCCGGTTACCAGTCGCCTAAAAGCATGGTCTTTTGCGGCTTGTACCCCATCAATCCCGATCAGTTCGAGGAACTGCGCAAAAGCCTGGAAAAACTGCGGCTGAACGACGCGGCGTTCCACTATGTCCCCGAAACCTCGGCCGCCCTCGGCTTCGGGTTCCGCTGCGGTTTTTTGGGCATGCTGCACATGGAAGTGATCCAGGAACGGTTGGAGCGGGAATTCGACCTGGCCCTCATCACCACCGCCCCCAACGTCTCGTACGAGGTGGAAAAAACCAACGGCGAGGTGGTGATCGTTGAAAATCCTTCCGAGCTGCCGTCGCCCGGCCTCATCCGCGAAATCCGCGAACCGTATATCGCCGCCACCATTATCACCCATCCCGACTACATCGGGGGCATCATGAAGTTATCCATGGAGCGGCGCGGGATTGACAAGGGATTGGAATACCTCAGCCCCGACCGGGCGTTGATGAAATACGAATTCCCCTTGGGCGAAGTGATCATGGATTTTTACGACAAATTGAAATCCATCTCGCGGGGTTATGCCTCGTTCGATTATGAAATGATGGATTTCCGGCCCGGCGACCTCGTCAAACTGGACATGTTGCTCAACGGTTCGCCCGTGGACGCCCTGTCGGTGATCGTGCACCGCGACAAAGCCTATCAAAAAGGCAAATCCCTGGCCGAAAAACTGCGCGAAGTGGTTCCACGCCAGCAGTACGATGTGGCCATCCAGGCGGCCATCGGCTCCAAGATCATCGCCCGCGAAACGGTCAAAGCCCTGCGCAAAAACGTGCTGGCCAAGTGTTATGGCGGAGACATCACCCGGAAACGGAAACTTCTGGAAAAGCAGCGGGAAGGCAAGCGGCGCATGAAAAACGTGGGCAACATCGAAATTCCCCAGGAAGCCTTCATGGCGATCCTCAACATCTAATTCCTGGTAGCCTCGATCAAGAGACATACCAGCCCGCGGGGGAGCAAGGAAGCGTGCGATCCGATTCCCACCCTACAAGCAACGGAGGCAATCCATGACTTCATCCATCTCACAAATCCGCGAAGAACACCGCAGCGATCTGGATCCGCTCTGCCCCCATTGTTCCAAGGAATTGGATACGATCTACATCAAACCTATGGCATCGATGCTCGGGAAACGCTACGTCTATTTCTGCCCCTTTTGCCGGAAGGTGTTGAGTGTGTCCCACCGCAAGGGATTTTGGATGGGATAAAGACTACTTTACGGCTTCCCGCAATTCCTCGAGGAATTCATCGATCCGGCCCTGGCAATGCTTGCCGGCGAAATGATGAAGAGGAACCGGCGGGGGAGACTGCCGGCAGTCTTCGCACATGCCATGGCGCTCGAAAACCGCCCAGGCGGCGGGATAACGGCTGAGGACATCACAGACTAGGTCGTTGGGGTGAAACATGCGTCTGAATCTCCTGAAAGATGGAAGGATTAGTGGTAAACCGGATGGGCGGACCAGATCACATGGCCGGCCTTGATGGTCATGCGGGTTTGAAAATTTTCATCCAGGATGGCCAGATCGGCGTCCTTGCCCACGGCCAGAATGCCGCGCCGGTATTTCCAAGCTAGCACCCGGGCGGCGTTGAGGCTGGCCATTTGAGCCGCCTGCTGGAGAGTCGCACCGGCGTGCTGGACCATGGTTTTCACCGCCCGGTCCATGGTCAGCGTGCTGCCTGCCAGGGTATCCGGCGAATCGGCCAGGTACGCCCGCCCGTTGCGCACCTGCACTTCCTGATCGCTGAAGACATACGATCCGTCCGGCTGGCCGGCGGCCCGGATGGCGTCGCTGATCAGCAGGATCCGGTCATGCTTCTTGATCTTCATCAGCAACTGCAAAATGGCGGGATGCACATGCACCGAATCGGCGATCACTTCCACGAACAGTTCGTCCCGCAGCATGGTCCCGGTCAGGACACCCGGCTTGCGGTGGTGCATGGGCGGCATGGCGTTGAAAATATGGGTTACGCCCTCCAGGCCGTTGTCAATGGCCTCCATCAATTGCTCGTACTTGGCGTTGGAGTGACCGACCGAGAGATACAATCGTTGCGGCCAGCCGTCGCCTTCCAACTCGGGGGAACGCTGGTAGATCGCCGCCTCGTGCAAGACTTCCATGCCGCCGGGGATCTCCGGGGCGATGGTCATCACCCGGACCCACGAGCCGCCTTCCTCCATCAGGAGGCGGAAATTCTCGATTGTGGCCGGCCACATATAATCCGCCCGGATGGCCCCATGCAGCAGGGGATTCAGAAAGGGGCCCTCGAGGTGAATCCCTTCCACGATCCGCCGCGGCCCGGCCATTTCGCAATATTCCCGCAGCCGGCGGATGCTGGCCAGCAGGGCATCCCGGGGTTGGGGATAGACCGTGGCGATCAGCGAGGTGGTCCCATGGCTGGCGTGGAATTCGCTGATTTCATCGAACGCACGGAGGTCTTCATCACAAAAATCATGCCCCCGCCCGCCGTGGATATGGATGTCGATAAATCCCGGCAGGACATACTGGCCGTCCAGTTCGATCACTTCCGCGTCAAAGGGGATATCCACATCCTCGGCGTGGCCCATTTGGGCGATTTTGCCTTTTTCAAGAACGAGGGTGCAGTCTTCATGCCGGCGGTAAGGAGTAATGGCGGTCGCGCCGGTCAGCGCAATAGGTTTCACATCCGTATTCATGGAGGAATTCACAAAACAGTGATTTTATGTCATGTTGTAGTTCAGCTTACTTGGAGGAAACAGGACGTTCAAGGATGATCCCTCCGAAAAACTGAATTGATCCTTAATTGATGAAGAAAAGGGAGCCTCTGGCCTCTTTGATCTTTCGCCCGATGGACAGGTTGGAATCCCACCGGCTGTACCGCCTTACAATCAACCGAGAGTTCACGTTTCATGGAAATTGATTTTTTGCGTCATTACGGATTCACTCCCCCGTTGATTGAAATCCTGCGCCGAGCCTATGGCGACACCCTGTTGCCCTTGCAGGAACGCGTCATCCAGGAAGGCCGGATGTTTGAAGGAAACAGCCTGCTGGTACGCGCCCCGACCTCCTCGGGCAAAACGTTTCTGGCTGAAACCCTGTTTTTATACCACGCCCTGCGGGGGAGGAATGTCATCCTCCTGGTTCCCACCAAGGCCCTGGCCAATCAGCGGCACCAGCAATGGCGGGAACGGTACGGCCCCCACGGTTTCGAGATCCGGCTCTCCACGCGGGATCATCCGTTTGATGATTCCCATATTCTGGAAGGCCGTTTTCACTTGGCGGTCATCATTTATGAAAAAATGCGATCCCTGCTTGCTCTAGGAGGCGCCTTTCTCTCTTCGCTGGGGGCCTGCGTGGTGGATGAGATTCATTACCTTTTCGATCCCAGCCGGGGGCCGGATCTGGAGATCCTGCTGACGCGTCTGCGGGAAGAATCCACGCTGCCGATCCTGGGCCTGTCCGCCATGGCCGCCGGCAAGGAGGTGGCCGAATGGCTGGGCGCGCGGCCGATCGTGGAAATCCGCCGGCCGGTGGAGTTGCGGCAAGGCGTGTTGTGTCAGGGCCGCTTTGTCTATAAAGAGTTCAACACGGGGCAGGAAGGGCATGAGGATCTATTTCATTCCGACACGGCCGACGAGGGCGAGGCCATGCTGGAGGCCGCCTGCCATTTCGCCGCGCGGGGAGAAACCACCCTCCTCTTCTGGCCGCGGCGTGATCAATGCTATACGGCAGCGCGTAAACTGGCGGAACGGTTCAATCCACCCGGAAAACCGGATTCTCCGGACCTGGACAGCCTGGAACCTACCGCCATGCGGGATTTTCTGGCCCGCTTGTTGCCCCGCCGTGTCGCCGTGCACACCAGCGACCTTTCCCCTGCCGAACGGGACCTCGTGGAACAGCGGGCGCGCGGGGGCGATGTCCTCTTGATTTGCGCCACCAGCACGCTCGCCGTGGGGATCAACTTTCCTGTCGTCAATGTTCTGACTACCCGGCGGATGTACTCTCACCGCCCCGAAGACGCCGGCGCGCGTCGGCCTCCCGCCGCCCGGCCCATCCCCCAGGACCGGTTGTGGAACATGATCGGCCGCGCGGGCCGCCTGGGATTGAGCGCGTATGGCCGGGGCATCCTGGTCACCACGTCGCCGGGAGATGTTCAGGGATTGATGCGCCTTTATCTGAAGGAAGAATCCCCCCCGCAGATACCTCTGCTGAACCGCACGGATTACGCGCAAACCGTACTGAAAACCATGGCCGGCCGGGCGCCATTCACCCGCGAATCCTGCCGCCTGGCGCTGGAAAATACGCTGAGCGGGAAGATGGGCTTGTTTGCCCAGCCACTGGACGAAATAGTTCATCGCGCGCTCGGTGAGCTGATCCAACAAGGCTGCCTGGTGGAAGAACAGGGGAGGCTCCATCCCACGCCTCTCGGCAGCCTGGTCATGAATCACGGCCTGTCGTTATCCTCCGCCCAACGGCTGAATGAGTATGTGATCCATCATCTTCAAGAGAAACCTCCGATCCTGGAAATGCTCGCCCTGCTCTCCGAACTGGCGGAAATGGGCGAGCAGTATCTCTTTGTCTCGCGACACGATATCCTCACCCATGTCTGGACGCGGGCGCTGATCGCGCGGGTGGAGGAATCGGGATCGAGTGAAACGGCGTTCTTGAACGGCCTGCTGACGCAACCAGCCCGTCTCCGGCCGGAACACCATACCGCGTTCAAAAAAACTTTGCTTTTGCATGACTGGATCCAAGGACGGCCGATCCAAGAGATCGAGAACCGGTACCATGTGTACGCCGGGGCGGTGCAGCGCCTGGCGGAAGAGGCGTCGTGGCTGACCGGTTGCCTCGCGGAAACCGCCGGCGCGCATGCCATGAGAGCCGAATGGGTGAAGCAACTGCTGATCTTGAAAAACCGCATCCTGTACGGCCTTCCCAATGCAGCCCTGAATTGGCTGCCTTACCTTCAGGACCGGCGGATAGCGCGCGGTTCTGTGCTGGCGTTGGTGGAACGAGGTTACGATGCTCCCGCGAAAATCACCGCCGCCGAGGCCGGTTCGGTTCAAGATCTCTTACCGCCTGGTCTTTTTCCATCCCTGTTTCCCGCCCCAATTGAAAAGAACGGGGCGGGGACTTCCCCGGTCCTGATCGAGCCTGAAACACCGGAATTCATCGTGGAACTGGACGTCGGCCGGCCCAACCGGATGGTGGTGAATGGCGCGCCGGTCCCCTTGACGCTCACGCAATTCCGCCTGATCCGCTGCCTCGCGCGGCGGGCGGGTTCGTGCGTGGACTACGAAACCATCCTTCGGGAAGTCTGGCCGGAGAGCGTGGGCGACCGGAAACAAATTTCCAGGCAAAAAAAATGGATTCTCGGCAAGATTCAGGAATCCATCCAAATCCCGGCCGAAGGTTTGATCGAGACCATTCCCGGCGCGGGATTGCTTTTGCACGCCCGGATCAAGATGGGCTGATGCCCAGCAAGGAAAAGCCTCTGCCACCCGATGGTCAAGAGCCGTTTCGCCCCTGGACTGCTTGACCGATTGTGGCAAGTCCGGGACAATGCTCCGATTGGTAAGTGAATAAGGATCCACTATGGTGATGCCATCGATCGATAATCTAATCCCATCACTCCGCGAAAATGGTGTGGTCGGCGCGGGCGGCGCCGGCTTTCCCACCTACGCCAAACTCAAACCGCCGATTGAATATTTGATCATCAACGCGGCGGAATGCGAACCCCTGCTCCATAAGGACAAGGAATTATTGAAACGGTACGGGGCCGAAGTCCTCGAGGGGATGAAACAGGTTCGTTCGTTTCTCGGGGCCGGCGAAGCCATCCTGGGCATTAAGGGAAAATATCACGACATCATCGATGCTTTGACTCCCCTTCTCGAGCCTGGAATGCGGATTCATCCTCTCGGCGATTTTTACCCAACCGGTGATGAATTCGTCCTTATCTATGAAACCATTGGACGCGTGGTCCCGCCCGGCGGCCTTCCCTTCCAGGTGGGGGCCCTGGTGATGAACGTGGAGACGGTTCTGAACTTGGTCTGGAACCGTCCCGTGACTCATAAATACTTGACCGTGGCCGGTGCCGTGAACGATCCGCAAACCGTGCGCGTCCCCATCGGCATCTCCCTTCGTGAGGTGATCGAGGCGTGCGGCGGGGCGGCCGTGGATCCGTATGAGGTGATCACCGGCGGCGTGATGATGGGCCGGTATATACAAAACCTGGACGATCCCGTGACCAAGACGACGGGCGGCATCCTGGTGTTTCCTCCCGGTCATCCGGTGATCGAGCGGTACAGAAAAACGCCGGACGAGATCAATCGGATTGGCCGGTCGGCCTGTGATCAGTGCTCGTTCTGTACGGAATTGTGTCCTCGCTATCTATTAGGACACCCCATCGAACCTCACCGGGCCATGCGCTCGTTGGGCTTCAGCGTCGACCGGACGGCGCATGTTTTAGGTACGCTGTTCTGTTGCGAATGCAACCTGTGCACGATGATCGCCTGCCCCGAAGCGCTCGATCCCAAAAACGTCTGCGCCATGAACAAGGCCGAGCTGCGGAGCCAAAAGGCCGTCTATCCGGAATCCGGCCTGCACCGCCCGGTACATTCCATGCGCGAGGGAAGGCAAACCCCGCTCTCCCGGCTGATCCGCATCCTGGGATTGCATATTTACGAAAACAAAGGCCCGTACACGGAGATGAACTGGAATCCCGCCCGCCTGGTCATTCCCTTGAAACAACACGCCGGCGCCCCGGCCACACCGGTAGTGAGCGTGGGAACCCGCGTGCGCGAGGGCGATGTATTGGCCCGGGTGGACGAAACGCAGTTGGGGGCGTCCATCCATGCCAGCATGGATGGAGTAGTCAGCCAGATAACCGATAAAGCCATTGAAATCGAGCGAGGATAAGATACCGATGCCGAAGGCCATTGGAATGATAGAACTGTCCAGCATCGCCTTGGGATACCAGGTGGAGGACGCCATGCTCAAGGCCGCCGCCGTGGATCTCCTGGTGGCCCGCACGATCTGCTCGGGGAAATACATCGTGATCGTCGGCGGCGAGGTGGCCGACGTCAACAGCAGCGTGGAAGCGGGGCTGGGGGCAGCCCTGGATTCTATCATCGATCACATGGTCATCCCCAACGTCCACGAATCCCTCTTCCCCGCCTTGAGCAGCTCGGTCACGCTGGCCCCCGGGCAAATCCAGGCTTTGGGTATCGTGGAAACTTTCACGGTTTCCAGCATCCTGGAAGCGGCGGACGCGGCGGCCAAAGCCGCGGACGTCGTGCTGTTCCGCATTCACATCGCCATGGCCGTCGGCGGCAAGGGATTCCTCCTCCTGACTGGCGAGGTAGCGGCAGTGCGCGCGGCCGTGGAAGCGGCTTCCGCGATCGCCCGGGAAAGGGGAGTCCTCGTCGCTCCGGTGGTCATTCCCGGTCCCCGGCAGGAACTGTTCGCGGAGTATATTTAATTAATTTCGATTTCTTCACCGGGGATGCGGTGATTGATCATGGTACTTGACCAATCTAATCAAGTATCATTCGGTTGAGCGTGACACCTAATTTCGCTCTTGACAATGGATTCAATTTCTGTCAAGCTCTTCGATTGGATGATAAGAATTGTGGAAAGTTGCGTGTGGTAATGTCACTCTGGGGAGGGAGGCATGCCAATTAAACCCTCTTTTTCCGCGGTTGAGTTGTTGCTGGTCGCCGGGATCTGCGCCATTCTGGTAGCCATCGCCGTGCCTGGGTATATGGAGGCCAAAACCCGGGCGGAAGTGGCGGACGCGAAGAATACCGTACTGCAAGTGTATCACGGGATCATCCAATACAAGATCGATTACAACAAATATCCCGAAGCCCCGGCACCTTACGGGCCCAATCCCCTCCGGCGGTTGCTTAATACCCAACTGATCACGTTCGAACCGGTGGACCGGTTCAAAGAAAACGTCCGGGATTATGGAGACAAATACGCCGATCCCTATTTAGGTTATGACTACATCAATTCGAAGATCCCCGTATACCAACTGACGCTGGCCCGCCTGAAAGCCAAAGCCGCCTATAATAGCAATCCGTTTTCTTCCGATATGAGTTATTACTACATTAAAAGCATCGGTCCGGACCAGACCGACTTCCGGGACGAAGGCGGGGCGCGCACTTACAACAAGCACAACGAATTGGGATTGGTGGAATACGATCCCACCAATGGGGTGTTCAGCCTCGGAGAGATCGTGAAATTCGCCAATCTGCAATAAAAAAAGCCCTTTCAGGGTATTTTGATGAGATGCCCAGAACACCGCCGGTTTCCAAAAAGCGGTGTTTTTTTATGAAAGGTTGAGGAAAGCATGGAAAACACGCCTTGTGGAGAGATCCGGGTAGATATCCTGCCTGTGGGTCCCTTGCAGTCCAATTGTTACCTGATTTACTGTACCGAAAACCGCAAGGCTCTGGTGGTGGATCCGGGAGATGAAGGGGATAAAATCCTGCGGGCAATCCAACAACTCCGCCTCGTGCCCGTCATGATCATCAACACCCACGGGCATGGCGACCACATCGGGGCCAACGGCTTTATCAAGGAACGATTCCAGATCCCCATTGCCATCCACGCCGGCGACGCTCCCCTGCTGACCGATCCGGCAGCCAACCTCTCCGCGTGGATGGGTTTGCCCATTGTCTCCCCGCCCGCGGACCAGATTCTTTGTGATGGAGCCGCTATTCCCTTCGAAGGGAACATGGTGGAAGTCTTCCATACGCCGGGCCACAGCCCGGGCGGCATTACGTTGCGGATCGGCCATCATCTCCTGACCGGCGACGCCCTGTTCAAGGGCAGCATCGGCCGTACCGATTTGCCGGGATCGTCACAGGCGCAATTGTTGGAAGGCATCCGGAGGCATATCCTCTCCCTGCCGGATGACGTGATCATCTACCCCGGCCACGGCCCCTCCACCACGGTGGGAGAGGAACGCCGGTACAATCCGTTTTTGCAAGGAATGGCCTGAGGGGCCAGAGCGCCATGAGCGGAAAAGACATGGGAAAACCCCTGCATCCCTTTCTGCGCGAGTTCCTGGACCACCTGACCCTGGAACGCGGAGCGGCCTATGCCACCCGGGAGGCATACCGCCGCGATATCGTCCAGCATCTGGCCTGGCTGGAAGCGAAACAAATTCCATTCCCCCACGGCGTCGGGGATCCCACCATAGCCGATTATTTGTCCTGGCTGCGGCGGGAATCGATGCGTCCGAAATCGATCGCCCGGAAAACCTCCTCCCTCCGCCGCTTCTACCGTTACTTGGCGGGGGAAGGGTATCTCCCCGAAGATCCCACCCGCCTGACCCGCACGGCGCTGCCTCCCCAGCGATTCAAGGGAGCCTTGCGGCGGGAGGAAGTGGACCGGTTGATCGAAGCCACCAGCCTGGAGAAGAAACCCGCTTACCGCCTACGCGACCGGGCCATGTTGGAACTGCTCTATGCCACAGGATTGCGGGTCTCCGAACTGCTCAATCTGCGGCCGGGGGATTTCAACTTTCAATTTCAGTTCTTGCGGACTCTCGGCAAGGGCGGCAAGGAACGGCTGGTTCCCTTCCACGGCCAGGCGGCGCGCTGCGTGATGGAATATCTGGAAGAAGGCCGCCCCGCCCTATGCGGTGCCCAGACCTCCGACCGCGTGTTTCTGAACCGCGCGGGCCGGCCGCTCTCCCGTATGGGATTTTGGAAAATCCTGAAGAAATACGCCCTTCTGGCGGGGATTCAGGCCGAACTCTCGCCTCATACCCTGCGCCATTCGTTCGCCACGCATTTGCTCGAAAACGGGATGGACCTGCGCGTGCTGCAGGAACTGCTCGGCCACGCCAGTATCACCACCACCGAGATCTATACCCACCTCGACCAGCGTCAGATGCGCGAAATGCACCGCCGCTTTCACCCCCGCGGGGAGAAGAAGTGATCTAGTGGGGCTTCATGCCAATCCCAGCCAGGCACTGCCCAGCCGGATTCGAACGGTTCTTACTTCCATTCGCCGCGAAAGGCATCGGATTGAGTGAAGAGTAGCAACGTCGTGACGGTTTTGTGGGCGCTATCTTACTGGCCGCCGCCATCTTTACATACTCCTTCCGCGGAGATTAGGATGCGCCCTGCAATCCTTTACAGTTTCACCTGGATCTCCTGAATCAACGCCTCGTCCACATCCACACCCAGGCCGGGACGGGTAGGAACCGCCAAACGTCCCTGGACCGGCGCGAACGGCGCGGCCAGCACGCTGTACGCCAAAAACTGCGGGCCGTTGAGCGCCGCGGGATACGCCAAGCCATACGCGCCAAACAAGGCCAGCGACGCCGCCAGCGCGACATCCGGATCGGTCAATCCACTGCCCAAGAACATCAGCCCTGCGTCTTCCAAAATCTCCACCTGCCGCCGGGCGGACCACAATCCGCCGCAGCGCGCCGGTTTCATGGCCACGCCGTCCAGCATATCCAGCCGGATGAACTCCATCAAATCGCGGGGGGTGATCACACCCTCGTCCATGAGGATGGGCAGTGCCCCCTGCCGCTTGAGACGCTGGTAGCCGGAAATCTCGTTGGGCCGCAGCGGCGCTTCCAACACGTCCACCCCGATGTCCGCCAGCCGGGGCGCGGCCCGCAGCGCGGTGGCCAGGTCGTAGCCTCCGTTCGCGTCCGCCCACAGAAAACCGTTGGGGATCCGCTCGCGCACCCGTTTGCATAGTTCAAAGTCGTACGCCAGATCGGGCGCGACCTTCACGTTGAAATTCCGGAATCCTTTTTCCCACCCTTCTTCCATCATCGGATCGAGTTGATCGAGCGTGGCGGGATTCAGCGTCCAGCTCAAGGTGATTTCCGGATTTCCGGTCCGGCCCCAGAGCCGCGCCAGCGGAGCGCCCAGCGCCTTGCCCCACAGGTCATGCAGGGCGATGTCGATCCCCGCCTTGCAGAGGGGCATCCCGGCCGTGAAGCCGGGCTTGATCGCCGCATCCAACGACTTGTGAATCCCCCCCAAGTCCCGCGGATCCCGACCGAGCAGCCCAGGCTTCAGGTAACGGTCGATGGTGCTGGTGACCGATTCCAGCGTTTCGTAGGTCCAAGTGGGGATGGGCACGCTTTCACCCCAGCCCGCGGTGCCGTCATCTGCCGTAATTTTCACCAGCACCGCCGCCCGGCCGGTCCGCGCGCCGCCTGGAGTCTCCAAAAACTTGAACCGCCCCCGCGTTGGGTAATAGACAGGATACGCCTCGATGTGTTCAATTTTCACGAAATCACCCTCCCCTTCCGGCGGCGTGAATTCATGAAATTCTCAGCCGCCTGAATCATGGAACCGGTATATCCTACTCTGGGCAGGATGTAAAATGGAGGATGGTTGAGGACCGTGGCAGACAGCCCCCAATAACAAGGGCACAATTACCAATGGACCACTACGATCCTCCAGCCGTATATTCCTCATCAATCCAGGTTTAATCCATGGGAATACGGGGATCTCCCCTCCATTCCCTCGCTGCTTGACGGTTTCCGGCAAAACTCTACAATGACATGCAGATATAAATTTAGCGAGATCCTAGAAGGCCGCCATGCTTTCCAAAACCGGTATCCACGCCATCCGGGCCGTGATCGCCTTGGCTGAACTTCCCGAGGGCGCCTACGCGGGGGCCACGGGCATTGCTCTGGCGATTAAGGCGCCTAAGAATTACCTGGGAAAGCTGCTGCAGCTGCTCGCCCGGGACGGCCTGCTCGAATCGCAAAAAGGACTGGGCGGCGGCTTCCGCCTGGCTCGCGATCCGCAAAATATCACCTTGCTCGACGTGGTGGAGCCGATCGAGCACATCAGCCGTTGGAATGGCTGCATTTTGGGCCGGGACACTTGTTCTGAACAAAATCCCTGCGCCTTGCACGACCGCTGGAAAACCGTCCGGGACGCCTACCTGGAGATGCTCGGCCAGACCACCATCGCCCAACTCCTGGACAAACCCAAACCCATTAAAATCCGCCGGTAAACCTCTCCCCGCACGGCAGACCTCCGCGCCGATACGGGCTTTTCCCAACCGGTAAAGCCGAACGGGAAACTCCGATTCGGAAGAAGACTTGGATTCTGTCCCTTGAATTGGCCTGCCTCGACCGCAAGCGATCCTCCCGGCCTTCGGTAATTTACTTCACCACCCTGAAGTTCAACAGTATCTTGGATTCTATGGATCCACCAGGAGCTTCTCAACCCGCGCGCAGGGCCCCTTCGGCCGGCGGGAGATCCATCTTCATGTTCAGGCCATGTTTCTCTCCCGAATGGGCTGGATAAGCGTCGCGAAATTTTGTCTTGAAATAATCCCGCTTATAAAGTTGAACGCCACCGAAAGGAGAATAGGATGAATTTTTGGAAACTTTGGGTATCCCTGGTTCTGGTGATCGGCTTGTCGTTCGCGGTTCTGGGCTACTACGGATGGGTCATTTACCGGGAAGCCCCTCCCATTCCGGACCGCGTGGCCACCACGGACGGCCGGACCTTGTTCACCGGGCAGGAGATCCGCGACGGCCAGAATGTCTGGCAATCGGCCGGAGGCCACCAGATGGGAAGCATCTGGGGCCATGGTTCGTATGTCGCGCCCGATTGGTCTGCCGACTGGCTGCACCGCGAATGCGAATGGCTGCTGAACCACTGGGCGAAGCAAGACTACAACGCGGATTCATACGGAACATTGGGCGTGGAACAACAGGCCGTTCTCAAGGCCCGGCTGAAGAACGAATTGCGGACTAACACCTATGATCCGCAAACAAGAGTCCTCACGGTGTCGAACCTCCGCGCTCAGGCCATCGAGGCGGCAGGGCAGCACTACGCCGCCTTGTTCGGCGAGGATCCCGCCTTGGACGGACTGCGCGAGGCCTATGCCATTCCCGCACGGGTGCTGCGCGATCCCGAACGGCAGCGGTTGATGAACGCCTTCTTCTTCTGGACTGCCTGGGCCTGCGCCACCAACCGTCCCGGGCAGGAAGTCACCTATACGCAGAATTGGCCTCCTGAGCCTTGGATCGACAATCAGCCCACCGGCCCCATCGTGGTCTGGTCGGTGATTAGTTTCGTGCTGCTGCTGGCCGGCATCAGCGCCCTCGCCTGGTATTACGCCGTGATCAAACACAAGGCCGGCGAAGAGCCTCCCCTGCCGGACCGTGATCCCCTGTTGGCGTGGCGGCCCACGCCGTCCATGAATGCCACGCTGAAATATTTCTGGGTAGTGATCGCCCTGATCCTGGTCCAAGTGTCGATGGGCGCGATCACCGCGCATTACGGAGTCGAAGGTTCCGGTTTCTACGGGTTTCCCCTCGCGGAATTCCTGCCCTATGCCGTTAGCCGGACCTGGCATGTGCAATTGGCCATTTTCTGGATCGCCACCGCCTGGCTGGCCACTGGACTCTTCATGGCGCCCGCGGTTTCCGGATATGAACCCAAATATCAGAAGCAAGGCGTCAATTTTCTCTTCGTCTGCCTGGTGATTATCGTCGCCGGGACGCTCTTCGGCACCTGGCTCGGTACCCGCCAGCGGCTGGGCTTGACCGCCAACTACTGGTTCGGTCATCAGGGATTAGAATACGTGGATCTCGGCCGCTTCTGGCAAATCTTCTTGACCATCGGCCTTTTCCTCTGGCTGGGACTCATGGGCCGTGCCTTGTGGCCGGCCCTCAAAAAGCCCGGCGAACACCGCCATCTGCTGGTGTTGTTCTTCATCGCCAGCGCGGCCATCGCCCTCTTCTACACCGCCGGATTGATGTGGGGCCGCCAGACGCACCTCGCGATCATTGAGTACTGGCGCTGGTGGGTCATTCATCTCTGGGTGGAAGGATTCTTCGAGGTCTTTGCCACCGTGGTCATCGCCTTTCTCTTCACCCGCATGGGATTGCTGCGGGTCGCCACCGCTACTTCCGCCGTGCTGTTCTCGTGCTCCATTTTCCTGGCGGGCGGCATCATCGGAACCTTCCATCATCTCTATTTCACGGGAACACCCACGCCCATTCTGGCCCTGGGAGCCACCTTCAGCGCCCTGGAGGTCGTCCCCCTCGTTCTCATCGGCTTCGAGGCGTACGAGAATCTGGAACTCAGCCGTGCGCGCCAGTGGATCCAGGCCTACAAGTGGCCCATCTACTGCTTTATCGCCGTGGCTTTTTGGAACCTGGTGGGCGCGGGCCTTTTCGGATTTCTCATCAATCCGCCCATCGCCCTCTATTACATGCAAGGGCTCAACACCACGCCGGTACACGGCCACACCGCCCTCTTCGGTGTGTATGGCATGCTGGGTATCGGCCTGACCCTCTTCTGCCTCAAGGGACTGGCCGCCCGCAACGTGTGGCGCACCGGGGTGTTGTCGTTCGCCTTCTGGTCGATCAATATCGGCCTGGCCCTCATGGTGCTGCTCTCCGACCTGCCCCGCGGATTGCTCCAAACCTGGGCCAGTGTCGAACATGGTATGTGGTATGCCCGCTCCGCCGAGTTCATGCAGACTGGAATCATGGACCTTCTGCGTTGGTTGCGGGTCATCGGCGATACCGTCTTCGCCGTGGGCATGGTGGCCCTGGGCTGGTTTGTGGCGGGGCTCAAAACCGGTTGGTCGGTGACCGGCGAGATGGAGCCGGGCTTCGAATCCGAACCGGATACCCGGGGCGTCCGATACGCTGATCAGTGAAGAAGGATATCGTCTGGAAGAGGTATTCCTTGGGTAGTGGAAGAATTGCCATTTCTCTTCCGCGGCGGACACCGCGTGGGGGAACTCCAACGCAGAGTGTATGGAATCCGTGAGAGATCCAATCCTTACAAATCGAGGGGTAAGCCCATCTGCTTGAATTGCGAGGCCATGTCCCGCGCGCCCCACCGCCGGTGGATGAGTCCCCCCTTCAGTTCGAACCACTCCATCGCGATGATTTCATACGGCCGGCCGGTGGCCGGTTTGCCCCGGAATGGCTTCACGGAGGTACCCCTCTCCACGTACCGCATGGCCACCGCGTCTCCTTCCTCGAGGATCGACTCCACTTCCAGTTGAATCTGGAACGACTCGAAGAGCTCTGCCCAAATCGGCTGGATCTTCTTCAGCGGTCCCCATCCAAAAACCCCGTAAATTAAAGCATCCGGCGTGAACAAGCGGCACAGTCCCTCGATATCCCAGCGGTTGAACGCCTCGACATACGCCAAGACGACTTTCTCGTTGCTACGAAGCATGGAGGATCTTCCTTTACCGTCTGAGTTTCATGGATTCCATTCAACCGTGAATTCGCCGCCACGCCAAGCCGGAGGCTCGCGCGCCGGGAGAAAATCCATCGGATGGAACCTACGAAAATTCGGAGAAAGGGCTATAGTATAAGGTGTCAAATTCTCTTTAGGCCAGGCGAGGGCCCATAGCTCAGTTGGTTAGAGCCACCGGCTCATAACCGGTCGGTCCCTGGTTCGAGTCCAGGTGGGCCCACTCTCAAAATCCCCCTCAATATCCCCCGAAGAACAATCCAGCCGGTCGGTGATATCAAGAAATCGTTCCGCGCCCTGATGCGGGAAGCCCGGATCGAGGGATGCCGGTTCCACGACCTGCGGCACGTGGCCGTTTCGTGATAGGTCGAGAGCGGAATGGAAAGCAAAACCGTCCAGGAACTCCTGGGGCATACCTCCATCGTCACCACCCAACGCTATTTAACCAGCCTGGCCGAATCCAAACAAAAGGCCATGGATAGCATCGCGGCCAAAATCCTGGGGGGGTGCCGCATGACAAAAGAAATCAAAAATCCTTCGACAAGATGGGCAAGTGAATTCCTTAAAAGAGATTATAAAGAGTAGATGCTAATCGAAATGGATTAACCGATATCCAATCCATACGTTGCGAACTATTTTGTTACTCTCCCGGAAAAAATCATGCAAAGTACGTTTTTAGATCCTTCAGAAAGATCGATCTATCCCTTTTCAAAAAACTCCCTTCTCTAAAACCTGAATATAGAAATAGCGAATCATTTTATTAATATTAAAATTGCTATAATCTCATTCGTAGTTATTTAATATAATACAGAAAGGATATAAATTTCATCCTTTTAGGGCTTTTTCTTGCTCTGGCCTTCGTTCAAGGGGAAGAGAAGGGCGGGTATCGTTTTCGTGTCAGGTTGTCCAGGGGTGAGCGGCCTAGGGGTGAAAAACCTGGATTGCTTTATTGCGGCCTCTTGAAAGGTTCGCGGGGGGGAGAAGGAGGAATCCGTAATTCGAGTAGAGAAAGCTTAATGGTAGATTTTTTTACCCTCACCCCTGCTCTTTCCCGGAGGGAGAGGGAGTGGATTAGCGCAGGGCATGCGAGGTTAACCAGGGATTGAATCGCCCCAAGTGGGATTGCGCCTGAGGGGAGAGGGTATCGTTTTATGCTCACCTCTTCTATAGGCATACCCTTAATCATACCGCGAAAAAGTTCTGCATTCGGGGGATCAATTCCAGAAACTCGTCCTGGGTTTATTGCTTGATTGAAATTATTCCTGATTGCGGTATAAAGAAACCGCACTCTATAAAAAAGGAATCTGAATTCCATGCGGAGATGGCGGCAAATTATTCAAAAACAATTCCCGATCATCACGGCGTACTGGTTCTTCACCTTGTTCGGATTTCCAGACCGCGGGATGGCGGAGGCGGTAGTCCCCTGGGCGGAAGGGTGGAGCATCCTGAACACCCGTGCCGCGGATTGGGAGGCGGAGGCGGGTCACGGATCGTTAACCCAGACGGCAGAGCAATTCACCGCTTTTCTGATCGCCAACGCCTCGGCCACGTGGGTGCTGACCACGGAACCGATTTGGATCGACCGCTTTTCCGAAGTCCGGTTCCGGTTCCGCGCCACGGGACTGATCAATCCCCCCGGGCGGCCTTTATTGCAACTCAATCCCGGATCGACCGGCCCGGTCACGCCGAGCGCGACTAATGTGGAGAATCCCTTCGCCCGGGCGGGATCGTTTGCCATTCCCATTCCAGCCGGTCAGCTGCGTGACAGCCAGATACACGAAATCCGCTGCCCGGTTTTTCCCGCCGTCAAGACGGAGCAGATCGATCAAATCGTGTTGACCTTGCAAACCGGAAACCTGCCGGGCGTGCTGGAGATTTTTGAATTCCGTTTCGTGGATCCCCAGGCGGACCGGCGGCCGTTGCTATCGTTTGAAAAACTGTCTCCCCTAGAGGAGGATGAATTCGTATCCTCATTCGAATATCTTTCCCTATCTTCCGGGAATGTCTCATTATCCGATATTCCCGGAATCGATGCCGCGTTGCCCCGGCGGATCCAATGCGCGGGTATCCCCTTCCAACTAAGCGAATCAAACACTGTAGCGATGACCCCGCACCGGGAACGGGACGGAGTGATTGTTCCCGTGGGGAAATCCTGCAGTGAGATTTTCCTGTTGATGGCCGCGCCGCTGGCGGGATCGGACGGCGCGTTCCGGTACGAGCCCCGGCGGGAAACCGCTCTGCCGGATCGCCTGATCGTCACGAAGCATTATCAAGACGGCACGGTGGAGCAATCGTTTCCTTACAATGTCAACCGGAGCGCGTACGTGGTGGACGCCACGCCGGTATGTTGTTACAAGATACCGGCGCAGGCTGATAAAATCCTGGACCAGATTACCATCGAAGACCACATGTCGTATGGCCAAGTGGTTTTGATCGCGGTGACAATCAATCCGGAACGGACGCCTGCCGTACCCTTGCCGGAGGAGAAATTTGCACCCAGCTTGCCGATACCCGTGCCGCTCGAGGAATCCGGGCGCCCGATACTGACCATCGAGGAGAACAGGCGCGTCATCGTCGAGAACAGCCAATACCAGATCCGTATCGACGCACGCCAAGGCGGTATGATCGAATCCATGTTGCACAAAGCCGCCCAGCGGTTTATCCTGCTCCGCCCCTCGCCGCTCTTCTCAGTAATCTGGGGAGGGGCCTTGATTGCGCCGGAAAACATCCATTTCACAGGATACAAAACCAGCGGAGAGCAGTTGGTTTTGTCGTATGAGATCTGGGGAGAAGATACCTTGCTACGCGCGTCCGTAACGCTCGAGGCTTACGGCGCTTCCACCTGCGCGCTTTCGCTGCGGGTGGAAAATCCCGGTGTGACGCCGCAGTCGGTGCGCGTGCTGTTTCCGAACCTGCAGGGGATCCAGATATCTGAATCCCCTGAAAACGAATTTTACCTCTTCCCCCTCAAACGCGCCGCTTTGGGTAACAAACCGGTCCGGTTGAACGGCGGCCATTCCGGCGATTTCCCGCTTCAATTTATGGATGTCTTCTCGCCCAGCGCGCAAACCGGGTTGGCGGTGCATACACGCGACACCCGGTTGGTTCCTAAGCGCTTTCGCTATGAGAAGACCGAAACGGAATCCAAACTGGGGGTGGAGTATGGCGCGTTCCGGCCTCTCGAACTTCGTCCTCAGCAAGCCTTCGAGACTCCGCTAACGGTGTTGGAATTCCACCGGGGCGATTGGCGCGTCCCATGGCGGACATACCGGGACTGGTGCGGGAAATGGTATCGTCCCAATCCCGCCACCCGGGAGATTCTCAAAAACGTCTTCATTTGCCGGCGCGATTATCCCATCGGAGGGACCGGCTATCTGTTCGATCCCTCCAGCAACCGCT
This sequence comes from Candidatus Omnitrophota bacterium, assembly GCA_013177805.1. Classification (GTDB taxonomy): domain Bacteria; phylum Hinthialibacterota; class Hinthialibacteria; order Hinthialibacterales; family Hinthialibacteraceae; genus JABLXU01. Next base: position 18,711 of record JABLXU010000031.1, on the reverse strand, counting down.
ATACCTTTCCCCGGTTGATCGCCGAATCACGGAAATACCTGGGCGGGATCGATATGATCGATATTTCCGGCTGGGCTTATTCCGAACGATACGGCCGCGTGGGTGAATACGAACGCTTCGAACTGGGGGGAAGCGATGAAATCCAACGAAATGCCGCGGAAGCCCGGGAGCAAAAGGTGGCAACGGGTTTGTACCTGGAAGGCTACCTGGTGGATCCCCGTTCCGGAATCGGCCAGGCCCACGGAACGGAGTGGTCCATTCTCAACCGGAAAATGGAACCCATGAAATGGACGGGCAATGAAGAAATGTTCTTCTGTCCCTTCGTTCCTGCCTGGCAGGATTGGATGGCTGGCACGGTTGCGCGTGTAGCCCAACAAACCGGCGCGGACGCGATGTACCTGGATCAATTCGGCATCGCCGACCCGGGAAAGGCGTGTTATTCCACAGAACACGGGCACGAAATCGGCGCGCATCCGGTGTTGGCCGAACATGCCATGATCCAACGGGTCCGGCACGCATTGGATGAAGCCGGCCGTCCCGTGGCGCTATATACGGAGCAAGTACCCAACGACATCACCTCCCAGTACACCGACGCGGCGTTCGATTACAGCCTGTGGGGCACGCGGGATTACGCCAGCCCCGCCAAGTTGCACTTGTTCCGGTTCACGTTTCCGGATTTCAAGGTAATCCAATTGTTCCACCCAGGCATCGATCCCCGCGCCGCCAGCGAAGAAGACGCCAAGATCGCCTTTTTCCACGGCGAAGCGTTATGGCTGAAGGGCCGGGCGGCGTCGTGGTACAGTGAGGAGTGCCGGGCGTTCATCCAGAAGGCCAACCGCATTTTTCACGAGCACCAGGAGGCTTTCACGTCCCGCGACGTGGAACCCTTCATCCCCACTACGATGAACGGCCTGTTCGCCAACCGTTTTTCTTCCGAGAAAGAAGACCTCATCACCCTCTATAACGCCACCTGGCACACGCTGCGCGGGGTGCTGTTGCATTGGCCAGCCATAGAGGCCAAGGTGATAGATTTGTGGGGAATGGAGGATTATACGTATCAGGCCTTGGATCAAACCACGGTGATTGAAGGCGCGGTGCCGCCCCATGGCGTAGGATGTTTGGTGATTTCACGATAAGGTTGCAGGCGGAGGGCGGATGATTCCCGCGGGAGGAGTTCACCTTAAGGAAGGGCATTCTCTCACCCTGATCCTCTCCCTGGGGAAAAGGATGCGATACGCTAAGGGAATGGTTAATGGACTCCGCTGCGCTTTATTCTCCCTGCCTTTCACCACCGTTGAGTTGGTACGGTGGAAAGATCAGGAATGGAATGACTCCGAATGGAGAGTAGGATTCCAGACCGGATTCGAATCAGGAGTATCGTTCTCTCTATCGGCCGGCTTTGCCGTTTGGACCCATTGCGCGGCCGCCCGCAGGTCATCCGCGCGCATTTCTTGAATCAATTCATCCAGGTTAAGAGAGGCCTCCCGGCCAGGGGCATTCCACCGGGCATGAACACGAGCCGCAATCTTGCAGACAATCAGCAGGGCCATGATCAAAAACAGCGGGATTTTCATCGGGCCACCACTCCTTTATGGACCCTTAGCTACTCTCGATACCATCAATCGCTCGATCATTCATCGTTTATTCAATAAAAACCGCGCGTTGCGCTTCGGGTTGTGCCAGGACAAAACATACCGTTCCAGTCCTTGTTCCACGCAGGGATCCGGATGCAATTCCGAGAGGGTGTGGACTTTCCGGCGGACGAGGCGTTCCTCTTCCGTCCGCGGGGGATTCTCGAGGTCCATCCGCACCAGCTGGACCGCTTGCCGCTGTTGTTCATCCTTGGAATCCCGATACGGTTCTAGAAACGGTAACACGTCCGGACCCAGATGATACAGTGCGTACACTGCCATGCACGCGTTGCCCCATACGTCATCGTCTTGCAGATGCGGGAGGAGGATTTCGGTGATTCGTTGTGTGGCGTTGCCTCGTCCGGTCGCACCCAGCACGTACGCGGCCAGAAACCGCTGCTGGCTGTCATCCGATTCCAGCGCCGTAATCAAGATCTCCGTGCCTTCCCGTGGATGCTGGAGAAGATACTGAGTTCCGGAAAAGGCATTGAAAACGAACACGCCGGCGCCATTCTCGTCGAAGGGAAGGGCATCATCCCGCAATCCTTCCACGGTGACTTCCAGTAAACGATTGGTTGGCATGAAGGTCTCGATGCCGCGCAAAATTTCCGCCGCCATTTGCCGTTGTTGCCAGTCCGTCGAGTCGAGCGCCGCTTCCAACGCCGCCGTAAGGCCGGAATTCCGTTTCCACAGATCCTCCACGATATGGTCTGTGACCGGCTGACCTGCCGGGCGATCAGCGCCCGATTCCCGCCGTTTCCAGAGTTCATTCAGAGCCGCCACCGCGTTGCCCCGGACTGCGTCCGCACGAAGATTCTCTACCAATTTTTCCGCGCTCAGGTTTTGGATGATTTCGGGCTGGTACTCGATATAACCATACCGGTATGTCTGGGCCTGAGCCGCCGCTATCCATGCCCCTCCAATAATCGCTCCAAAGAGGTAACGGGCTAATAATCTCATGTATCAGGAACACCTCCTGGCCGCAAGTTTGTTCCGCGGAATATATATAATTTTCAATACCCCCAAAATTTCATAACTCCAGCGTTTTGAGCAAACTCGACTAGATACCACAATCCTGGTTGTTTCTCCATTAGGTCGATAACCACGCCGCCCTCGACGGAACGAATCCCATCCATCAGATCGATTTCTGGTTCAGCCTTTTCGTTCAAAGAAAACAGTTTAATCATTGCAATCGAAATATTTTTCTCTTGCGTCGTATCCGGTAAAGCAAACGTGAGCCGCAATGGCACAGGCTCCACCAGCGGGGGGCCGGATCCCCAGTTTCTACCCACGGAACTCATCGTTTCGTCCTTCCAGATCATGCCGGTGTTCTCATGATACCCCGTGGCGGTCAGCAGCCATTGCTCACCCGATTCACGCGCTCCCAAGTATGTGAACAGCACGTTGGCCCAGTTTTGCCGGGTTTCTCCGATCCGCAAGGTCACGCCATGACCTAGATCGTAATCGGTATCTCCCGGAAATCCGATGAATCCCTTGGTTTTCTGAGATTTGAATAGAACAAAGGCTTGTTCGGCCGGGCTCTGGTTCCAGATCAATTCGCCGGTATCGGCCGTCATCATCCGGCGGGAAGAATTCACAGGCGGATTTTCTCGTGGAGAGGAAACCTCTCCGATCTCCAACGCCACCTGGTGTTGATAAGGCGATGTATCAATGACCCCGCTTTGGCTCGTGGGCGGATCCATGAGGGGAACAAACCAGGTGCTCCCATTCCGGGAGATCAGCCGCTCCAGGTAACCGGCCTTGGAGATCGAACCTTGGACAATTTGTTTCGCCGCCGCCACGTCACCCCGCAAAAACATATGAGCGGCCGCGGGGAAGGTCATCATCTTTGGGGAATGTCCGGCAATGTCGAAAAAGTTGTTGATTGATTTCTCGTGGTAGTTGTTCCCATGGCTGTACGAGTAAATAAATATCCCGTCCCAGTCCTGCAACGCGCCATAAGCCGCAATGAGGGGAATAGCCTCAGACGAAAAGGTGACCGGCGCGGGGTGGTTGTATTCCGTGACCGTGTACGGGCGGCCGGCGATCCGCGCCATCATCAGGCGTTCCAGCGCGTTCCGTTGCGCTCCCACCATCGAGATGTTGTTGACCACCCAGTTTTCGGCATCCCACGGCCGTCCGGGAAAACTGGGATGCTGCCAATAAGCATGGTTGTCGACGAAATCCATCACCAGCTGCGATGTGATCGTGCCGAACATCAGCTGCGTTCCCGCGACGAGCGATTGCACGCCCAGGTCCTCTTTCAAATACCGGTGCATCTCCTGATAGTACCGGGTCTCTTGCTGAACCAAGAAATCGATCCAATCCCGCCGGCAGGCCATCGTGCGGCCGCCGAAGGCGTTCTTGGGAAGCCAGTCCACGGAACCGTTTTCCAAGCTTTGAGGCTCCGGCAAACCGGCCGGGCTGCTGTCGATCAGGCTGGGCCGCGCGATCCACACCGTGCCCAGCGCGCCGCCCAGCCCGGTGATATCCAGCCTCGCTTGCGGATCGGTTTGGTTCGCGGCAAACACCAATTCCACCTGCTTCCACTCCCGGGTCACCTCCACGGTCCGGCCGTTGTCCAGGTCCGACCAAGGGCTGTAGTCTTCTTTCAATGCCACGGTGACGGAGCGCGCGGAATCACCCCGAATCCAAAACGAAAACCGGTAAAATCCCCCTTCCTTCACTTGGAGCGGGCGGTAAATCGCCTGCACATGCCAACTCTCCGCCCCCAGGCCGGTCACAGAAATTTTTAACGCGGATTCTCCTTCCGGCCCTTCCGGCGCGATCCGCAAAGTTCCTTGACCCGTCCCGGTTTGTTGCAAGGACCAGCCCCGCAGGCCGGCGGACAGCATCTCTGTTCCGGTTCCCGGATTTTGCGGCTCCCAGGCTTCCCGCAAGGCCGATGTCGTTTGGTATTTGGCCCGGAGAAAATCGTTCCAATATTCACGCAACGGCTGGACATACCAATCAGGCAGATCGTCCAGTTCGCCGTTGCTCCATTGCGAGACCAGTCCGCTCTCATTGTTGAGTTCCACAATGGCGATGGCTGGTTCATCCACGTACCGGTTGCCCGTGTAGGGATTCCTATGCGTCAGCAGATCCCGGGCGTATTGCTTTTGCAGTTCAATATGGCGGGGATAATAATGATCGATGCCCTTGTCATACGTCGGCAAAAGATTGGCTTGGGGAAATCCGTCCGCCTCCACCACCTTCCGCCCAATCTTCAAGTTCAGATCCGCGTAAATGCCATGCTGTTTCAACGCGTGGAGGAAATAATCCAGGCGGTCCAGGTTTTCCGGGTCCAACTCCTGCTTGGCGGCCGGCCCTTCCTTCCAGATGCCGTTGGGGGCGCGGAGCGTGTCTGTGTGGTGAAAACGCACCGCGTTGATCCCATACTTGGCCATCCGTCCGGCTACACTTTCCGCTTGCGCGTGTGTGGGAAAATTCCCGGAAAACGATAAGTTGACCCCCAACAAGCGGACGCGTTTCCCCTGGCCGTCCACAAAATGGCCATCCTCGATTCGGATGAAACCGGAGCCGCCCGCGGGAATCTCACGCCCGTCTCCCCGGAGCACCGTTTTTCCTTCCATCCCCCCGTCATCCCAGGGCAGCGCCATGGGGATCAATTCCGCCGCCGGCCCCGCCATCGCGGACATTCCTAGAAACACGGCTAGACCCACCCAATGCCGAATAGACTTACTCATCCCGGTCGTCTCCTTATCGCACGCCATGAATACAAAGATTTCTCGAGTAAAATAAAATCCATACACCCCGAGGCTTGGTGATCCTCATTTCATTGTATGCCATTAGGATTGCCAAGCCGAGGGACAGCCGCTAGCGTTTAGACTTAGAGTCAAGCGGTGCGCCAGGAGGAGCGGGAAGATGGTCCGAATGATTCGCAAATCCAAACAGACCTTTTTTGTCACGGAGGATTCTTTTGGCCGAACGAAAGGCGTGTTTGAGTTTCAATACCAGGATACGCCGGGGGTGCAAACCGCGTGGAATCCCAACACCGATATCTTCGAGACCGAAGAGCATATCTACATTCTGATCGAAGCGGCCGGCCTCAACGAGGATTCCCTGCATCTGCACGCCGTCGATAACCGCTTGGTGCTCAGCGGAGAACGCAAACAGGTGTTTGATGAACCCGTCATCCGCTACCATCAGTTGGAAATCCAGTTCATGCCGTTTCAAAAGACCATCATCCTGCCCGGCTCCTTGGATGTAGACAGTGTCCAGGCGCAGTACCGCGATGGCTTGTTGACCATCCTGATTCCCAAGGCATCCTTAAAACGGTAATCCCGCAAGGTGAGTCCGAAATGGTGGACATCATTCAAGAGCGCAGTGAGGAGATTCAGATTCCCGAATGGTTGCCGATCGTGCCCCTGAACAACGCCGTGTTATTCCCCGGCGCGACGGCTCCCATCGCCATCACCAGCGAAGAAGCCGTCCGGGCCGTGGAGCTGGCCGCCAAGGGTAACCGGCTGTTCGCCACCTCCAGTATCCGGCACGAGCCGTCCAAAAAAGACCGGAAAACCTTCGACCACTTATACCGGATAGGCACCGTGGCATTGATCCTGCGTATGATGCGCGGGGCCGAACAAGCGACACAACTGGTCGTGCGGGGATTGCACAAAATCCGGATATTGGACTTCAAAATTCAGAACGGCATCCCCTGGGCGCAGATCGAAGTCGTCGAAGAAAAAAATGAAAAGAGCACGGCGATCGAGGCGCTCACCCGGCAGGTCGCCGAACAGGCCGAACTCCTGATCCAAAAGGCCCCCCTGATTCCCGAGGAACTCCAGGGATTGCCCTCCTCCATGCAAAGCCCACACCGGTTGGCCTACATGGTGCTCAGCTTGACCCGCGCCGATATGCACCGCCTCCAGGAAATCTACGAAACCCCTTCCTTGGAGAAAAAACTGCGCATGACGCTGAAGGAAATCGCCCACGAACTCGAAATCATCAACCTGGGCGGCAAAATCCAGAACGAGATTCAGTCCAAACTCTCCAAGTCCGAACGCGAATATTATCTCCGCGAACAATTGCAGGCGATCCGCAAGGAACTAGGCGAGACTGAAGATGAAAACGTTGAGCTGGACGATCTGCGCGAAAAATGGAGTAAGAAAGCCCTGCCCGACGCGGTCCGCGAAAAAGGCGAGGCCGAACTCAAGCGCCTCTCCCGCATGTCGCCTAATTCACCCGAGTATCCCATGACCCGGAACTACCTGGACTGGCTGCTGGAGTTTCCCTGGCTGGAGGAGACCGAGGACAAACTCAACATCGCCTCCGCTGAGCGGATTCTCAACCAGGACCACTACGACCTCAAACAGGTCAAGGACCGTATCCTCGAATTTCTCGCGGTGCGGAAACTCAATCCCCATATCCAGGGGCCGATCCTCTGCTTCGTCGGTCCGCCGGGCGTGGGGAAAACCTCGCTGGGCCAATCCATCGCCCGCGCCCTGGGGCGGAAATTCGTCCGTCTCTCCCTGGGCGGGGTGCATGACGAAGCCGAAATCCGCGGTCACCGCCGCACCTATATCGGCGCACTGCCCGGCTCCATCGTCCAGCAAATCCGACGCGCCGGCTCCATCAATCCCGTCTTCATGTTGGACGAAATCGACAAAGTGGGGAGCGATTTCCGCGGAGATCCCTCCTCCGCCCTCCTGGAGGTGCTGGATCCCGCCCAGAACAAGGCCTTTCGCGACCACTACATGGAACTGGACATTGATCTCTCCAAGGTGCTGTTTATCGCGACCGCCAATGTGCCCGACCGCATTCAACCACCGTTGCGTGACCGGATGGAGGAAATCCGCCTCGCCGGCTATTCCACTCAGGAAAAAATCCAGATCGCCAACCGCTACTTGATACCCCGGGCGGTCCAGAATAACGGGTTGGAGGCCAAGGACATCGCTTTCGGCCAGGGCGCCTTGGAATTTCTTATCCGCGGATACACCCGCGAAGCCGGCGTGCGCAATCTTGAACGCGAAATTCAGTCAATCTGCCGCAAAATCGCCGTCAGCAAAACCAAGGGCAAATGGCGGCGGCGGAAGATCACCCCGGCCCTGATCACCCACCTGCTGGGTGCCGAGCGGTTCATGGACGAAGTGAAACGCCGCACCGCTACCCCCGGCGTGGCCACCGGCCTAGCCTGGACCTCGGCGGGCGGCGAAATTCTCTTCGTTGAAGCCCTGTCCATGACCGGCAGCAAAGGATTGATGCTCACGGGCAAACTGGGCGACGTGATGAAAGAATCCGCCCGCGCCGCACTCTCCCTGGTCCGGTCCCGCCAGAAACAACTGGGGATCCCGCCCGATTTTTTCAAGGAACACGAACTGCACCTCCATGTGCCCGCCGGGGCGGTGCCTAAGGACGGACCTTCCGCCGGTGTGACTATGACCGTCGCCCTGGCTTCCGCCGCCACGGATATCCCCGTGCGCCATGACATCGCCATGACCGGTGAAATCACCCTGTCGGGCTTGGTGTTGCCTGTGGGAGGGATCAAGGAAAAAGTGTTGGCCGCTCACCGCATCGGCATCCGTAACGTGATTCTCCCTGAACGGAACCGCAACGATCTGGAAGAGATCGATGCCGCCATTCGGAAAGAAATGAATTTCATCTTCGTCAAAAATATCGACGAAGTATTAAAAATCAGCATGATACGGCCACTTTTGTCTCCTACCAAGAAAAAGAACGGCGTACCCGCTCCGACCCGCCTCCTTAAAAAGAAAAATGGGAAATCCGCGAACCGGCGGGTACAATAATGGGGAGTACAATAATAAAGCACATTCCGCGGGACTTCCGGAGTCAAGACCCGCCGGGGGATTTCGGGATTCCCGGATAGACAAAACCGGGGAACAACCAACCGGCAGGTTTTATGGTTACGTTTTACCTGCGAAACTCGTATTAAAATACCGGATTGTCATTCGTGGCGAGTTCAATTGGAATGGAGGTTCCTTTCATGATACGCAAGCGAATTTCAGCCGTCCGCTTTTGGGTGCCTACCCTGTCGTTGGCGCTGTTCTTGGCTTTATCCCTGCCGGTGGGGGCCCAATCCCCCAATCCGGGAGATCAACTCTCCGAGGCGTTCCGGGCGGCCATCGCCAAAGTCAAACCGGCGGTGGTCAGCATCAGCGCGGAGAAAAAGTCCAAACCCGTCAAAATGCCGGGAATCGAGAACATTCCCGAAATGTTCAAGCAATTTTTCCCGGAAGGATTTTTCGACCAGCAAATCGATCCCCAACGGGACTGGCAAGGTTCAGGGGCGATCATCTCTCCGGAAGGCCATGTGCTGACCAACTACCACGTGGTGAAAGACGCCGACAAATTGACCGTGACACTGGATGACGGGCGGGAAATCGAGGCGGATCTCAACCAAATCCTGACTGATCCCGGTTCGGACATCGCCTTGATCAAACTCAAAGAGGATGGCACGTATCCCTATGCCGTGCTGGGAGATTCCGACGCCATGCAAATCGGCGATTGGGTTCTCGCCATCGGCAGCCCCTTCGGATTAAGTCAATCGGTAAGCCAGGGGATCATTAGCGCCAAAGGCCGCACCAGTTCGGACGTGCCCGTCGGCGGCCGGGATTTTTACGTCAAGGACTACATTCAAACGACAGCAGCCATCAATCCTGGGAACAGCGGAGGCCCCCTGATCAATTTGCGGGGTGAGATCATCGGCATCAATAACGCCATCCAAACCGCCGGCATACCCGGGAACCTGGGAATCGGATTTGCCATTCCTTCCAACTTGGCCAAATCGGTCATCGACAGTTTGAAGCAATACGGCAAAGTGAAGCGGGCCTACATCGGCGTCATGCTGGAGAACCTGGATTCCTCCAATCTGTCCCAGTGGTACAAGCAGGAATACGGCATCAATCACGGCGCGCTGGTCACCGAAGTCATTCCCGGCACTCCCGCCGAACAGGCCGGCATCGAGAAAGGCGACTTGATCATCCTTTTCAACGGGGAGAAAGTGCTCAACAACGGCCACCTTATTAATATGGTCACCGCCAGGCCTATTGGCGAAACCGTCGAATTGACCATTCTGCGCAAAGGGAAAAAAATGACGAAATCCCTGGTCTTGGCTGAACGGCCCGAGGAGGATCCCCTGGCCATGATCCGCTCAGATGCCGAAAAACTCCTCGGCGTCACCGTCACTGCCCTGACTCCGGAACTGGCCAAGGAGAAGGGGTATGACGAAAAACTGAAAGGGATCCTTGTGACGCGGGTCATTCCCGGCAGCAGCGCGCAACGGGTGGATATCCAAATCAATGATGTGATCACCGAAATCAACGACAATCCAGTATCGTCCCGGGACCAGTTTGAAAAAGCCTTGGCCGATATCGTTAAAGAAATGAAGGAAAAGAAATTGACTGAACGCGTCATCCTGTTGCATGTGTACCGGGCGGACCGCCGGTATCCCGACAAATGGGTCGCCCCGACGATTACCTTGGAACCGGAAGAATCCCAACCATCCTCTCCTGGACAATGAACTCCCTCCCCCTCCCAACGGCCGAAGGAAGGCCGCCCGCCCCGGGCGGCCTTCGGGTTTTAAACGTCTAGAAGAACAAGCGGACCGGTTGACACTCGATCCGTCCCGGGATACGATTCCCCAGCATGGAAGGCCCCATCGTCTAGGGGTGAGGACGCCAGGCTCTCATCTTGGAAACAGGGGTTCGAATCCCCTTGGGGCCGTATCGATTCCACCGGATTCGCGCATACCGTCTTGAATCATTTCCCTCCGGTTTATGGAAAAAGTGGCCGAATGCAACCGGTTTAACCGCATTTGCGGTTTTTCTTCACCTATCTCTCACCTATCATCTCCTCCGCCTTCCCGAAAAGCCTTGTCATGGATTCGAGTGGGATTTTCTACTTTCTGCTACCGTTCCGAAGACCAGGGAACCCGAAGATCAGGGAACGCTGGCCCGGCTTGGGGACTCTTTCCGGAAGAAATAAATTCCCGAGAGGGACTGGCGCACGGCATCCGGTTCTCACTCCCGAATTCTCATCCCTAAAAATTCTCTTGAAAAAACGATCGTTAAGCGGTAAAACGTCTCTTGTATATCCGGCAGGGACGGCCAGATCGTTTCACTCCATCCTGGTTGAATACCAACTTGCCTGTTTTTTTTCACCGCGCGTACGCTGGAATCCTGCCAAGCCAGATAATTTTTCGTTGCCGATTGTCAAAACTCCGGAGGAACCCAGATGGATTCTGAAGGATAGTCCGGCTGGTTCCCATGGGACCAAGAGCCGGGAAGACGCCCTTTTGGATTTTGAACGGGGTGCTTGCCGCATTCTCACGATGGTACGGCCAATTTATCGATAGGAATCAATGAAAGGAGAACCCCATGTCCGAACATAACGTGGGTACAGAGAAACGGGGCTTTTCCCGCCGCCTGTTCCTGAAAGGTGTCGGAAGCGGCGTGGTAAGCGCTTCGGCGGTAACCACCGTGCTTCCCGCCCTGGAACAATCCGCCGCGGCCGCCTCGTCCGGAAGTGAGGTTCTGGGCCCCGGTCCCGTTCCCGTCCGGCTTCAAATCAATGGCGTGGAGCATTCCCTCAAGGTGGAACCGCGCGAAACCCTCCTCGAAGTGATGCGCAACCGGTTGGATCTCACGGGGCCGAAACTGGTATGCGACATGGGCAGTTGCGGCGCCTGCACCGTGCATGTGGACGGGAAACCCGCCTACAGCTGCATGCTGCTCGCTATCCAGGTCCAGGGGAAAAAAATCACCACAGTCGAGGGCTTGGCCCAAGGAGATCAGTTGCATCCCGTCCAGCAGGCCTTCGTGGACACCGACGCCATGCAGTGCGGTTTCTGCACGCCGGGATTCGTCATGTCCATGGCGGCGGTCTTCGCGCATAATCCCAAAGCGTCCCTCGAAGAGGTGAAACAGGGTATTGCGGGCAACATTTGCCGCTGCGGTACCTACTCGCAGATCTTTGAAGCGGCCGAGCTCCTGCGCAAACGGAATGGAGGGTGAGACCATGGCCGAAATGAAGAAAGTCACCGCCCTCGTAGGGTATGAAGGCAACACTCAAACCATCGAATACGAGGTTCCTGCCGGAGAGCCGGGTGTCTGGGGAGCGGACTATGGCTTCGACATCGCCGGCGTGAAAGATATCCCCCGCCTGGATGCCATCGACAAGGTAACCGGCCGGGCTAAATACTCGTACGATATCAACCGCCCGAATATGCTGGAGGCCGCCCTGGTGACCTGCCCCTACGCGCACGCCCGCATCGTGAAGGTCGATACCAGCGCGGCCGAGAAAATGCCCGGGGTAAAAGCGGTGGAAAAATTCCCAAACGTGGAGGGGCAAAAAGCCAATTATGCCGGCTGGCTGATCGCCGCCGTGGCCGCGGAAACCATTCAACAGGCCCGCGACGCCGCCCGGCAGGTCAAGGTCGAATACAAAGAGCTACCCTTTGTGTACGATTATGAATCCGCGATGAGCGAGGCAGCGCCTTCCATCCGCAGCGGCGGCAATGTCACCGAAGCCCGGTCCCGCGATAAAGGCGACATCGACCGGGGTTTTCAAGAAGCCGAGGTGATCATCGAAGGCGAGTATGAGACCCAAGTCCAGACGCATTCCTGCCTCGAAACGCATGGGTGCGTGGCCGAATGGAATAACGGCGAATTAACCGTCTGGCATTCCACCCAAGGGGTGCTCTCGGTCGCTCAGGCGATGGCCAAAGCGTTCAGCAGTGAAGGCCTCGATGAGACCAAATCCCGCTGCATCACGCAGCACATGGGCGGGGGATTCGGCAGCAAGTTCGGACCCGAGGAATTCGGCATCATGGCCGCCCGCTTGGCCAAGATCACCGGCCGCCCGGTCAAATTGATGCTCAACCGGTATGAAGACTCCGTGATGGCCGGCAACAAACCCGCCTCCCGGATGTATGTCAAACTGGGCGCGAAACGGGACGGGACCTTGACCGCCATATACGCAAAATGTCTGAATATCCCCGGCCACTCGGGCGGGGCGAGCGTCAACGTGCCATTCTTCGAGCACTACGACTGCCCCAACATCAAGGTCGAGGAACAAAACGTCTATATCAACGCGGGCAATGCCCGCGCCTTCCGCGCTCCCGGACGTCCCCAAGGCTCTTTCGGCATCGAGATGGCCTTGGATGAATTGGCCAAAAAACTTGACATGGATCCTTATGAATTGCGCGCCAAGAATGTTTCCGGCAGTTTATACAAAGCCGTGCCGTATGAACTCAAACTCGGCGCGGAGCGGTTCGGCTGGAAGGAAAAATATCAGAAACCCGGCACGCAAACCGGCCGCTTCCGCCGCGGCGTGGGGTGCGCCGTGACTTTTTGGGCCTCAACGGGGAGTCCCGGCGGCGCGGTGGTGCGCTGCTCGCTCTTCTCCGACGGCAGCGTGGAAGTGGCCAACTGCTCGCAAGATCTCGGCACCGGCCACCGCACCATGATGGCCATTGTGGCGGCGGAGGAATTGGGAATTAGCCCGGAGCATGTCAAAGTCTCGATCGGGGATTCCAGCCTGGGTCTGAAAGGTCCGGCCAGCGGTGGCAGCACTACAACGCCTACTGTCGCTCCGGCCGTGCGCAGCGCCGTGTATAAGGCCAAGCAGAAACTCTTCGAAAAAGTGGCCGAAAAGTGGAAAACCACGGCGGACGACATCGATTGCCAAGATGGAACCGTCTTCTCCAAGTCGGATTCGAGCCGCAAGATGGCCTGGAAAGAGGCGGCCGCCCTCATTCGCAAGGACACCATCATCACCTTGGGTGAGCATATCCGCGGCGAAGTGCCCGAAGCCGGCACGGGGGCTTACGGCGCCCAGTTCGCCGAAGTCGAAGTGGATACCGAAACCGGTAAAGTCCGCGTCATCAAGATCGTGGCCGTGCAGGACGTCGGCAAAACCATCGCCAAGGCCCAGGCCGAAAGCCAGATGTGCGGCGCGGTGATCCAAGGCGTCACCTCCGCCTTGCTGGAAGACCGGATCATGGACAATATGACCGGCCGCCAGCTCAACGCCAATCTCGAGGATTACAAGATCCTCACCGCCATGGATACACCGGAAATCGAACCGGTAATGGTGGATGTTTTCGATCCCATTAACAACGCCAGCGCCAAGGGATTGGGCGAACCTCCATACATTCCCACCGCCGCCGCTATCGGTTGCGCGGTGGCCAACGCCCTGGGAACCCCGGTCCGCCGGATTCCCTTCACCGCCGACATGATCCTGGCCGCGCTCCAGAAAAAGGAGGGCTGATTCATGAAACCGTTCGAATTCGTACAAGCCAAATCCGCTCAGGAAGCCGTTTCCTTCCTGGGCGATGAATACAACGAATCCAAGGTGCTCGCCGGAGGATTGGATCTGATCGGCGAGTTGAAGGAGCACCTCATCGAGCCGGAACGGCTGGTCAGCATCGGGGGAATTGGCGATCTGAATTACATCCGGATCGAAGGGAACGCAACGAAAATCGGCGCGACCACCACGCTGGCCGAAATCGCCGCCCATCCGGATCTCCAAAAGGCGCACGCCGCGTTCGCCGAAGCCGCGTTGGTGGTGGGCTCGCCTCAGATCCGCAATATCGGTACCCTGGGGGGCAACCTGTGCCAGCGGCCGCGTTGTTGGTACTACCGGGGAGAATTCTTCCCATGCTTACGAAAAGGCGGGGCGATCTGCTACGCGCTCTCCGGCCGCAATTACTACAATGCCATTCTCGGCGGAGGCCCTAGCTACATCGTGCATCCTTCCGATTGCGCGCCCGCCCTGATCGCCTTGAACGCCAAAGTGCATCTGGCCGGTCCGGATGGCCCGCGCGAAATGCCCTTGGAGGATTTCTTCGTGCTGCCCACTGAAATCCTCACCCGGGAGAACAAGCTCCAGCCCAATGAGATCATCACCGAGGTCGAGATTCCCGCGCATTCCCTGAAAAGCACCTATGTCAAATTCCGTCAGCGGGAAGGGTTCGATTGGGCGCTATCCGCCGCGGCGGTCGCGCTGGAGATGGACGGCGGAACCTGCCGGAAGGCCAACATCATCCTCGGCGGTGTTGCGCCGCGTCCCTGGCGGGCGAAGAAAGCTGAAGAAGTACTGAATGGGAAGGCCATCACTGAAGCCCTCGCGGCCGAAGCGGCGGAAGCGTCGGTGGATGGCGCGGTGGCCCTCAGCGACAACGGGTACAAGATCCCGTTGACCAAGGCCCTCGTAAAAGAGGCGATTTTGAAACTGGCCGCGTGACCATAGGTCTATCGAGAGGCATTCCCAAAAGGGGGCGTTCGCTTGAGCGCCCCCTTTTCATTTGGAGTGTACCGGTTATCCCCGATATGCTCCGGCAGGGAGGCGGGAGTCATTCCATCGGCGCCGCCAGCAAATCTTCCAGGGGTTTCGCAACTAAATCTTCCGGCTGAGGCGGCACGACCGGTTGCACTCCCCGCACCACGGTGATCAGATCCTGGTAATCGTTGTTCGTGGAAAATTCCCAGCATAGCACGAACCAGTCCGGCGTTACCCCATACTGGGTTCGATAGGGGAATATTTTAACTTTGTGATGATCATCTCCGAACCGCTCGATCCGCTGGTTGAGGGCATCGCTCGTAAAAACCGTTTCCCCCTCCGGCGTGAAGGACGGATTGAAATTGGCGCTCTGCACATAGAAGCCGAACGGGGCTTTCCCGGGATCGAACCAGTGTTTCACTTTGGGAGTGGTGGGAAGCCCCAGAATGTTATGGCTGTCTCCCGCGTCCGGGCCGCATTCAAATAACAGATAGGTCTTCAGCGGACTGGTGGAAATGTAATATCCCACCCGGACATGGGAAACCGTTTCTTCCTTGGCAAACGAATACTTGGCCACGAGCACGATCTCGGCGGGAGTCTGCGTTTTGATAAACCATCCCTGCAACGGCCCGCTGGCCTTGATTTCGTCATCCGGCGTCACATGGATTCCCAGATCCCCCAGGACTTTCTCTAAGGACGGTTCTTCCTGTCCCGCCGCCAGAATCACCGATCCTAGGATGAATACCATCAGCCATCCTGACCGTGTCATATTCCACTCCTTCGTGTGTGGTATGGAATTTGGTTCAAATCCCATTATAAACTCAAGTCGATTTCCGGAGAAAGTGTGACGCCCGCCCGGGATTGAGTAGGTATATAGAAACACCGTTTTTTCAGATTGAATCGCCTAAGGTACAATCCTAAGTCCTGCGCAGTCCACATAGTTGACGCCTTGGAAGAGCACTTTATTTCGGCGGGCCGGCACGGTTTAATGGTTCTCATTCGTTTTCCACATCCCTTGCTAATTCAGGTCTTCCTCATGCGTTGCTCCCGGCTTCCCCCAGATGACATACCTTTGTTGCTCTTAGCGATCGTTAAAATGTTGCTTCATTGTTGGGTGAACCTGCGCGACGGGTATTTCATCGACGAGTTTTACTATCTCGCGTGCGGGGAACGCCTGGACTGGGGCTACGTGGATCATCCGCCGCTGGTGGCGGTGATCGCGGCAGCCACCCGGTTTCTGCTGGGCGATAGTGTATTCGCGTTGCGGATTCCCGCCGCGCTGGCCGGATCCGCAATGGTCTTTTTCGCCGGGCGGCTGGCGCGGGAGCTGGGAGGCGGACGGTTCGCGCAGATTCTGGCGGCGCTGGCGGTGTTCGCGGTTCCCGTGTTTACTGCCGTGCACGGATATTATTCCATGAACGCCTTCGACCAATTATTCTGGCTGTTGGGGGCTTATCTTTTGATGTTGATCATTCACCATGGCCGGCCGAGGGATTGGATACTTTTCGGTTTGCTGATGGGAATCGGGTTGATGAACAAGATCTCGATCTTCTTTTTCGGCCTGGGCCTGGCAGTGGGGATTCTGCTGACACCGCAACGCCGCTGGCTGCGGGAATCGTGGATCTGGATCGCGGCGGCCCTCGCGTTCACGATTTTCCTGCCTCATATCCTCTGGCAGATCGCCCACGGCTGGCCCACGCTGGAATTTATCCAGAATGCCAGCACCTATAAAAACCTTCCGCTGACTCCTCTTGAATTCCTCGTGGGCCATTTCCTCGAAATGAATTACTTACTCCTCCCCCTGGCCTTGGCCGGCCTGGTATGGTGTTTTGGTACATCCACGGGGAAATCCGGCCGAATTCTAAGTTGGATTTACATTGTAGTGCTAGCGTTGATGATCGCGCAAAAAGGCAAGACCTATTACGCGGCCCCGGCCCTGAGCCTGATCTTGATTCCCGGCGCGGTGGCGGTGGAACAAGGACTCGCTCGCGGCTCCTGGACGCCGGCCAGGCGCGCCGCCGGCGTAATGGTTTGCGTGTATGTCATTGTCGGGATAGCGATTATGACACCCTTCGCGATTCCCATCTTGCCAACGGAAACCTATATCCGTTACGCCGAATGGTTGGGTATCCACCCTTCGACCGGCGAGCGCAAAGCCGTCGGGAAGCTGCCGCAGTTTTTCGCGGACCGGCATGGCTGGCCGGAAATGGTGGAGACCATCGCCCGGGCGTATGATTCACTCCCGCCGGAAGACAAAGCGGAATGCGTGATTTTCACAGGGATGTATGGGCAGGCGGGTGCCATCAACCTGCTGGGGAAACCGTATGGCTTGCCGCGCGCGATTTCAGCGCACAACAGTTACTACCTTTGGGGTCCAGGCGAAAAGCGGGGGAATGTGGTCATCGCGTATGGCGTCAATCAAAAAAACCTGGAAGCTCAATTTGAAGAAATCCAAGAAGCAGCCCGCTTCGTGCATCCATATGTGATGCCTTACGAGAACGATCTGCCCGTCTTTATTTGCCGCCTGCCGAAAACCACGTTGCAGGAGATTTGGCCAAAAATAAAACATTATGAATGATTACCGTCCAAATGTCTCGGAGAGGCGGATGTAATAATTTTTGACCGCTTCCTGATATTGCAGGGGGATCGATTCTGCGGGCGGGCGCTCGACCATGCGCCGGACTTTATCGGGCAGGGAGACCGGGAAGGGGCCTTCGGGGGATTGGGCATCTTGGCCGGTCTTGGCAACTTCTTCCTGTCGTTCCTCGCCCAATTCGTCTTGTTCCTGCATGGTTCCCGCTTCCAGCATGCGGGTCATGATGCGCCGCTGCTTTTCGTCCATGCGCTGGTCGTTGATTCCTTCCTCCAGGAGTTTTTCGGCTTCCTTCATTTCCTGGTAGATGCCCTCCAGTTGATTGCGCAGTTGCTGGGCGTGGCGGTATTGCTGCATCATCTTCTCGATTTCCCTGCGGATCTGAGCTTGTTGCCGGGCCATTTCCTGGAGT
Source organism: Candidatus Omnitrophota bacterium (assembly GCA_013177805.1). Taxonomy (GTDB): domain Bacteria; phylum Hinthialibacterota; class Hinthialibacteria; order Hinthialibacterales; family Hinthialibacteraceae; genus JABLXU01. The sequence goes on along the minus strand of JABLXU010000031.1, from coordinate 815 downwards.
TGCCGCAGCGCTTCCTCCCCTTGCTGGCCCATTTGCTGCAGCTGCTGCAGCATTTGCTGGACGGATTGCTGCTGGGAAATGAGTTGCTGCATCTGTTGTTGCAGGCCCTGGGCTTGGGATTGGGCCATTTGCTGCATCATGTTCTGCATATCCAGCATCATTTGGTGGATGGCGCGGTTGAGGGCGATCATGGATTGCCGGGTCTCATGGAGACCGACCCACTTGGTTCCCTGACCCGCGGCGATGGCACGCTGGAGGCGTTCCGCGCTTTGGCGCAACAGGATTTCGACCATGCGGTTCATGAAGGGATTGGTTTGCGCGATATCCCGCCAGCCCGCCAGGATCCGGCCGGCTTCGCGTTCAAAGGCCTGCGCCCGGCGCAAGGCCAATAGCCCCTCGCTTTGGCCCAGGGGCGATTCGGTGAGAGATTCCATCTGGGTGGAGAGAAACAATCCCCGCCGCATGAGTCCGGTGAGGGCCTCGGTGTTCATGGCCATATTCATGCCTTGCATGGCGGCGATGCTCTCTTGCAACTGCTCGGAGAGCGACTGCAGTTGTCTCCGCGCGTTTTGCTGATGCGGCTGGGCGAGTTGGGTGTTTTGTTGTTCTAATTGTTGGGCGGCCTGAGAGAGTTCATTGGGCAGGCCTTGCTCCAACGCTTCCTGACGCAATTGTTCGAGTTTTTGGGCGAGGTCAGGAGATTGCTTTTTCAATTTTTCCCGCAGTTCTTGCATTTTGTCCAGAAACTGGTGCGCGTCTTCTTCCAATAGGCGTTGGCGCTCGGCCAGGGATTTTTCCGCGGCGTGGATTTCGTC
>JABLXU010000030.1 GCA_013177805.1 Candidatus Omnitrophota bacterium | reverse complement strand
GGAAGAATGGCTGTCCCAGCGGTCTGTTAGTTATCCGGTCATTCAGTGGGCCGAAAAGAACTTGCCGCCCGATTCGATGATTCTCGGTTTGGGGTATCCTCTCCGCTTGCGCCACATCGCCAAAAATAAATGTGGCTACATCCCTTTTTTGGAGGACCTGCCGGAGGATATATCCCCCGGCGGCCTGGCGGCGCGATTACGGGAGGCAGGAGTCACGCATCTCCTCAAACCTTATCCCGTGCTAAAAAAAGGGATTGATTTTTCGAAACTTGAAGAAAAATATCTACAACAGGTCTTCATCCATCGTGGATTGACTCTTTATAAACTCTCAGGTTCTGGTTGACCTTATGCCATGCTGGCTGTGTCTAAGCTTCCCCGCCGCTGGCTGCTGATCCGCCAAGGGGCCATCGGGGATACGATTCTCTTATCCAGTGTGATTCAGGCCATCCGTGCGCGGATTCCCACGTCTTGGATCGAGGTCATGGGGATTCAAGAACGGGTGGAACTTCTCGTGGGTGAGGGATTGGCGGATCGGGCGCTTTCCGTTGAGCGATTCCCCTTGGAGAGCCTGCATCAGAAAGATGCCCATCTACCGCCCCCTCTGGCTGATTTATTCAGCCGGTTCGACATCATAGTATATTACACCGCCGCCGTATATCCTTGGTTGGCGGACCGGATGCGCGTAAAAGCGGACCTCGAAGTACGGATTTACCCCGCATTGCCTCCTGCCGGTTACGCGCGGCATGCCGTGTGCTTCTATCTGGATTCCCTGCAGGACTTTCTGGATATCCAAACTCCGCCCAAACCACGCCTGGTGTTATCCCCGGATGAATTGGATTCCGCCAAGCGGTATTACTTGACACAGAGCCTCGATCCTTCCCAGGTTTTTATCCTGGGTATGCATGTGGGAGCGGGAAGTCCACGCAAACAGGCCTCCTTGACCTTTTTTGAAAGCGTGGCTCGGTATTTTCTTCATCGGCAATCCATGGCTTTGTTATTGACTCAAGGCCCTGCCGATGAATCACCTGTCCGGCAGTTGCTTCACCGGCTGCCACCCAATCACACTGTCCTGGTGGTAAACAATCGCCCTTTGCGCGAACTGGCCGCGATTCTGAGTCATGCCAGTCTCTTCATCGGGAACGACAGTGGGATCACCCACATGGCCGCCGCCGTCGGTTGCCCCACCTTGGCGGTGTTTACCGCCGGCGATCCCGTTCTCTGGAGACCGCTGGGAAATCATTCCTCAATCGTTGAATGGAAACAGCCCCCCTTCTGCGATGCCGGATTAACGCAAGAATTTTTTCATTTGTTCTTGTCTTCTTCCATCGAAATCAACTGAACCGGCGCACGCCCCTTTGAGTCTTTGTCAAAAAATAGATAGGCGGTCCTTGCCTTTTCAGAATCAACCATGCGGTCTGAACAGGGACAAAGACGGATTTATCTATTAAGACAAGGAGGCTTCAAACTATCCCGTTCTCTTTGGAAAAGGGCACGGGTAAGGGGAGGCCTCTAAAAAGGGGAAATCTATAACTTTCTCAACAAGCGATAGAATTTTTGCGATTCACCCTCCCATATCGTTAAAAAATCTAGATCGCAAAATCTCTTTTGATCTTAATAAATATGATCAATTTAGTAAACATTCCCTTGCCATTCCCGCCCCTTTCGTTGTAGGATATCCGCGTCCGGTTAATGACAGGGCCGGGTCAACGATAAGGCGAGGTGACCAAACGATGCACGTTACGTTCGTGTTCGATGACATTATCCTGAGCCATCAGCCTTTGGGAGCGTCGTACATCGCGGCTGTGCTGAAAGAAGCGGGGCATACGGTTACTGCAATCAATATTGACGATGGGCCGGATTATGTTGAGAGGATCAAGCGGCTCAATCCGGGCCTGGTGGCGTATTCGGTGGCCACCAGCCAGGCGCCGCGGTTTTTTGAAGTGAACCGGGAGATCAAGCGGGCCCATGACTGTTTTGCGCTGTTCGGCGGGCCACACCCTACTTTTTTCCCCAAGATGATCGAGGAAGAAGGTGTAGACGCGATTTGCACCGGCGAGGGCGAGTATCCCACGCTCGAACTGGTCACCGCCTTGGAGGAAGGGAAAGATTTCACCAAAATCGACACGATGGCATTCAAGGTGGGGGAAAAAATCATCAAAAATCCCAACCGGCCGTTCATCAGCAAACAAGCACTCGATGACGTTCCATTTCCCGACCGGGAATTGATTCGCCATTTCGCGGTTTGGAAGCAGCGGACCGGGTACGTCATGGCCGGCCGGGGGTGCCCCTATGATTGTACCTTTTGTTTCAACCACGCCTCGCGCGAGTCGCAGGAAGGCCGATGGACCCGGCAGCGCAGCGTGGACAACGTTCTGGCCGAGTTGCATTGGCTGAAAGACAAATACAAAATCGTCTACGTGGCATTCCAGGATGACACGTTCATCTTGAACCGGCGGTGGTTGCGGGAGTTTTTGCCCCGGTACGGGAAAGAGATCGGCCTTCCGTTCATTTGCAATGTGCGGTGCGACCTGACCGACGAAGAAGAGGCGCGTCTGCTGGCCGAAAACGGATGCATCCGCGTGGCCACGGGCATCGAAAGCGGCAGCGACGAACTGCGCCGCACCATCCTGGCCAAGAACATCTCGACCGAGAAGATTTTAGAAGCCTGCCGGCTGTATTACGAGCACGGCATCCGGGTGATCGGCCAGAACATGTTCGGTGTGCCGGGGGAGACGGTGGAAACGGCCCTCTCCACAGTGGAATTGAATATCCGTTGCCGCACGCACATCAATACCTTCTCCTTCTTCGCGCCGTTTCCGGGCACGAAATTAGGCGAAATGTGTGAGCAGGATTACGGCTTCAGCGGTGATTTGAAGGAGATCCCGCGGGAATTCCAGGAACGGCTCGCGCCCAGCATCAAACTGGAGAAAAAGGAACTGATCGAAAAGATCGGGCAATGCGCGCACTTGTTCGTGAGTTATCCCCGGATCTTCTGGTTTACGAAGTGGCTGCTGAAAGTCTTGCCCAGTTACCGCCTGCAGTTGATGTATATGGATTGGCTGGTGCGGATCAAGCAGGAGTTGATCAAAAAGGGCAACGTGGGCCTGCCTTCGGTCTGGCATCCGCCCAAGTTCATCATCGAGGCCATCCACGCGGAACAGCCCGAAATTCCCGTACAGCAGGTGATGCGCCAGCTCAGCCGGGAGGCCGCGTAACTTTTCACCCGGATTGAATTCGTATGAAGATTAGGGGTATGTTGAAAGACATGCCCTTTTTTTCATTCTTCGTATGAGCAAAGAGGGGAGGCGAATCCATTCCCTCTCCTTCCTGGAGGGAGAGAGAGGGTGCGGGAAGCCCTGCGAGGGTGAAATAGGGCCTTTCTCGGCCATCGGGTATAAGGAAAGCGAAGCGATTACCCATGGCTCCCAATTCCATGGCCCCCATTTGGGGCATACGGCTTGAAAACGTGCTGGAAAATCCCAAACCATCGTCATCTTGTCCAGACAAATGGATAAATCGCGGTATGATAAGAACTCACCAATTCAATCCAAGGAGGCAGGCAAATGGGGTTTTTCTGGAGACTCGGGTGGAAATCGGCTTGTGCGGGCATGGCGGTGCTGGCATGCGTCTTGACGCCGGCGGTCCTGGCGGGGGATCCCGAAGGGGCCTTGCGCCGGTATCTGGACCGGGAGGAGAACGTCTATCAGTGGTCGCTTCACGCGGAACAGGAAACCAAGGACGCCAAAGTGTACGACTTGCGGTTGGTTTCGCAGACTTGGCAGAACATCGTGTGGACGCATCAACTGCGGATTGTGGTTCCCGGAAAACGCGGTGATTCCGGCCTGGCGCTGCTGTTTATCACTGGGGGATCCAATAAGGATGGCGAGCCGAATTGGAACACGAAGTTGGATGACGAAGCCGGATTGATCGGCCAAATCGCCTCGCGGAGCGGTTCGCCGGTGGCCGTTCTGCACCAAGTGCCCAATCAGCCGCTCTACGATGGCAAGGTGGAAGACGATCTGATTTCCCATACTTTCCTCCAATATTTCGAAACGCGTGACGAGACCTGGCCTCTGCTGCTCCCCATGGTAAAGAGCGCGGTGAAGGCCATGAACGCCGTCCAGGAGTTTTGTCAGCGGGAGTTGAATTGGAGCATCCGGCAATTTGTGGTCTCCGGCGGTTCCAAACGGGGGTGGACCACTTGGCTGACCGGGGCCGGCGACCAGCGCGTGGCCGGCATCGCCCCCATGGTGATCGACATTCTGAATATGAGCAAACAAATGGATTACCAACTGCAAAACTGGGGCGAATACAGCGAGCAGATCGATGATTACACCCGCAAGGGGATCCAACAGCGCATGAACGATCCGGAAGGCATCGATCTACGCAAAATCGTGGATCCTTATTCGTATATTTCTCAATTGACTCTTCCCAAGATGCTGTTCATGGGAACCAACGATCCCTACTGGTCGGTGGACGCAGTCAAACTTTATTGGGACGATCTGCTTGGCGAGAAAAGCATCCATTACGTTCCGAACGTGGGGCATGGCCTGGGCGACGGGAAACAAGCGGTCAATAACCTGGCGCAATTTTTCGGCACCTTCGTGAAAGGCGAACAACGTCCCCAATTGACTTGGTCCTATGGGATGCAGGACGGAAAAATCGTGCTGAAAGCCGACGGAGGCGAAAGCGCCAAGCGCGCCACCTTCTGGTGGACCACGTCCGGCGATCTGGATTTCCGCAACAACCTGTGGCTCAGCCGCAATTGCCGGGACCGGGAAGGCACCGCCTTTGTGGTCCAGGGCGACCTCCCCAAAAAAGGATACGCGGCGGTTTATTTGCAGGTCTTCTTCCCCGGGCCGCTAGGGGACGATTATTCGCTCTGCACGCGGATTCATGTGCTCAATACCAAGGGCTTCATCGACGCGCAATGAACCAGGATTCATGCGATGAAAGATGTCGGGAGGACCTGCCGCTCATTTTTCACGATCCTGCGGCGGAATCGGGTATAATAAGGCCCTATTTTTTATCGCGAGGAGGAGTTGGCTATGAATTATCGTCTCGAACGGCGGAGCTTTTTGAAGAGTGCCGCGGCCGCCGGAGCGTTTTTATCCGCGCCGGGAATTCTGGCGCGGGCGCAAGGCCAAAAATTCCGGACTGCTACCATCGGCGCGGGCTGGTGGGGCCTGAACATCACCCGGTACGCCATGCAATCCGGCGAAACGCGAATCGTGGCCCTCTGCGACGTCGACTGGAGTGACCGGAAATTGGATAAAGTCCACCAGGACGCGATGGGATCGAGTTTTGATGGAACGAAACCGTATTTGGAGCAAGCCCGGGATCTGGTGGAGAAACTCAGCGGCGATCAACCCACCCTCTATACCGATTTCCGCGAGATGCTCGAGAAAGAAAAACCGGAGATCGTCATCGTCGGCGCGCCGGACCACTGGCACGCCCTGGCCACCATCGCGGCGGTCCAGGCGGGAGCGCATGTGTATGTGGAAAAACCCGTCAGCCATACGATCAACGAAGGCGTGGCCATGGTGAAGGCTGCCCGGGAGGCGGACCGGGTGGTCCAGGTGGGAACCCACCGGCGGGTGGGCGTCCATAACAAAACCGCTCTGGAATTCCTGCGTTCCGGCAAGGCAGGCAAGATCGGCATGTGCCGGGCTTTTGTCCATTACGCCGGAGGGCCGGGCGAGCCGGCGCCGGATTCAGAACCGCCCCAGGGGCTGGATTGGGATATGTGGTGCGGACCGGCCCCATTGCGGCCGTTCAATCCCCGGATGCATCCCGAGGGATTCCGGCAATTCCTCGATTATGCCAATGGGCAGCTCGGCGATTGGGGCATTCACTGGATGGACCAGATTCTATGGTGGACGGAGGAGAAATATCCCAAAAAAATCTCGTCCGCGGGCGGCCGCCGGATCAAGCAAGACAACACCGATGCGCCCGACACGCAGGTGGTGACCTTTGAGTTTGATTCCTTTACGGCGACTTGGGAACACCGGCAATACGGCGCCAACCACGCGGAGAAGCACAACATCGGGATCTATTTCTACGGCACCAACGGCACGTTTCATTTGGGATGGCTGGACGGCTGGACGTTTTATCCCAACTCAGACCGGGATCCCCTCATTCATGAAGATTGCGTCTTCGACAATGCCGACAAGGAAAACATCCGGGAGTTGTGGGCCGATTTCCTGGATAGCATCAAAAACGCCAAACGGCCGGTTTGCGACATTGAAATCGGCCACCGTTCGACCAACATGAGCCTGCTGGGTATGCTCTCTCTCAAACTGGGGCGCAGCCTGGTGTGGGATGGCGAGAAGGAAAAAGTGATCGGTGACGAGCAAGCCAACCAATTGTTGAGCCGCGAATACCGCGCGCCGTGGACATATCCGGAAGTTTGATTCGTTGACTTTTGGGATTCATGGGATGCATTCCCTCCTCCAGCGGAACCATGCCTGGAGGATTTTTTTTCTCCAGGGCGTCAACCGGCTGCGGTTGTAGTCATCGGCGCATTGCCGGATGGCCGCCGCTTGCGTGGGGTAAGGATGGATCACGTGGCTGAGTTTCCCCAAGCCGATGCCCTGGTTCATGGCCAGCGTGATTTCGTTGAGCATCTCGCCCGCGTGCCGGGCCACGATGATCGCACCCAGTATGCGGTCCCGGCCTTTTGGGGTGAGGATTTTGATGAAGCCGATCTCCTCGCCGTCGAGAATGGCGCGGTCCACGGAATCGAACGTACGCTTGTAGACATCGAACGGGATATCCCGCCGCCGGGCTTCCGCCTCGCCAACGCCTGCGTGCGCGATTTCGGGATCGGTATACGTGCACCAGGGGATGATGAGGGAATCCGCCTGGGTGTGGCCCGGGAAGAGGGCGTTGCGGATGACGAGCCGGGCCGCCGCGTCGGCCGCGTGAGTGAATTGGTATTTCAGGCATACATCCCCGGCGGCGTAGATGTCCGGATTGGTGGTTCGCAGGGCGCGGTCGACGTGGATCCCGGCGCGTTCGTCGTACGCCACACCCGCCGCTTCGAGGTTCAGATCGAGCACGTTGGGGGCGCGTCCCGCCGCGGCGAGAATCGCGTCGACCGTGATGATGGCTTCGTTTCCGTCCTGGAGAATTCGAACTTGTTTTTCATTCGGCCCGGAGGTCACGCGCTGGACGGTGGAGCGCAAACGCAGATCAATGCCTTCCCGCTGGAGAACCGCTTGCATCAGGCTGGAGACGTCTTCATCCTCCCGGGGGAGGATTTGGGCGCCCATTTCCACCAGGGTCAATTCCGATCCCAGACGCCGGAACGCCTGCGCCAGTTCACAGCCGATGGGACCGCCGCCGATCACCAGCAAGCGGCGGGGGAGCTTGGTGAGTTGAAAGATCGTTTCGTTTGTCAGGCAACCCGATTCCACCAATCCGGGGATCGGAGGAATGACCGGTTTCGCGCCGGTGGCGATGACGGCTTTCCGAAACCGCAAGCTCCGGCCTTCCACCTCGGCCGAATGAGAACCGGTGAACCGGGCATGGCCCAAAAACACATCGACGCCCAAGTCCCGGAAACGGGCGGCGGAATCGTGAGCGGCAAGGCGGGCGCGCAGGCGGCGCATGCGTTCCATCACGCGGGGGAAATCGGCTTCCAGTGGCTGAAGCGCCTTGAATCCGAAAAGCTCCGCCTCCACCCACAGGGTGGCTATACGGGATGACCGCAGAATGGCCTTCGAAGGCACGCAACCCCAGTTGAGGCAATCACCGCCCATCAATCCCCGTTCCACCAGCGCCACCTTGGCCCCCAAGCCCGCCGCGCCCGCCGCCGCCACCAGGCCGGCGGTCCCCGCGCCGATCACGAGCAGGTTATAGCGATCCACCGGCTCGGGATTTTGCCAATCCGTGGGATGAACCCGAGACATGAGAACGCGATTGGATTCGTCATCGGGAAGAAGGGAAGGGAGTGGCTTCATGGGGATATCCGATTTGTAGATTTCGTAACGCAATGCCCGGATAGAGATTTTTTTCCGGGCTTAATCCGTGGTTTGAATGTGGTTCTTCGTGTTTCATTGGTTCCCTCTCTTTCTGAAAGAGGGTATCTCGAAAAGGTAAACGGCCTTCTCACTTTTCCACCGCAGCCAACCGATGTTTGGCGAAACGGATGAGGATCCCCAAAACGAGAAGCCCGGCGGCCAGGACAATCAGCAGCGGCCAGGGAATCCGGCCTTCGGTCACGCTCCGGCCGGCCGCGTCCGCGCTCACGACATAAACCAAGGTCCCGGGAAGCATGCCAAGCCACGAGACGAAAACATAGGTCCAAAACGGAACCCGCGTCAGTCCAAACCCGTAATTGAGCAGATTGAAGGGAAAGAGGGGGATCAGGCGGGTCAGTGCCACGATGAGGGCCCCCTGGCGTTCGGTCAGCTGATCCAACTGCTGAAACCGTTCGTTGCGCGAGAGCCAGAGGGCCGTGGCGTCCCGGGCGAAATAGCGGGCGATGAGAAAGCACAGCGCCGCCCCCAGCGTGGAGGCCAGGCTGACCAGGATCACCCCCAAAACCGAACCGAACACCGCCCCGGCCACGAGGCTCAAGGGTGTGCCAGGAATGGCGGCGGTGGTGGCCAGTACATAAATTAAGACGAACACGAGCGGACCCCAGGGACCCAGGTTTTCAATCGACTCTTGCAGCCCCGCCAGCCATGGCCCGGTCCCTAGCGCGTTGGCCAAAATAATCATCGAGACGGTTAGGGCTAGAAGGAGGATGGGTTTCCAAAGTCCACGGCGGTTCGATGGGGTTGTCGGAGGATTGCAGCCTGAATGATTGGGATTCAAATTCATCGATGATTATTCACACCCGAATGGGGATCAACACTCGGTTTAAAATCCATCCTGCCCCTGCTCATCCTGTTCGTTGAGCGACCAGTCGTAGTCGAGATACCGGATGCGGCAGGTTTCATCTTGGAGTAGATTCCGGATCCCGCCCTCCACATACCGCGAGAGAAAGTTGAGCACGGCGCTCTCGGTGCGGGAACGGCCGGGAAAGCGCGCGGGATCGGCGTACTTCGGCTCGAAATCGCGGCCGTACCAGTCCAGGATTTTGGACAGATCAATGATCTTTTTTTCCCTGTCCACCCGGAATTGGGATGGAGATCGGACAAATTTTGTGACCTGGTCTTCCAACTGGCTGTCCAGCCGGTCTCCCCTATAAGGCTCGTTCCGCAAGGCCGGGCAGCCTTTGGCCGCGCAGACCAGCGCCATGTGGATGCGGGGATCATCAAATTGCTGGCGGATCACGTGGTGTTCAATCTGGTCCAAGGTCATCAACCGGCCCATGACCTTAAACTTGAGTTGGTTCCACACGCCCGGGATTTGGCGGATGCTGTTTTGGGGAAAACGGAGAGAACGGAATAAGGATGCTTGGATGGGATAATGGTCGATGAGGGCTTTCAACGTCAGGGCGTTATAAGCATTAATCCAAAAAGCCAGCTGATCCGCCGGTTTCCAGGCTTCATAGCGCGCGCTCTCCAAATCCGCCAGCGATTGGACAAACTTGTCCAACGGCTGCCGGTTGGCTTTCAGGTTTTTGTAATGGACGAGGCCCTCCTCGTTAACATGATTCCTCAGCACCACCGCGTAATCCGCATAATCCAACGCCGCGGCGGGGGTCTCCCGGGCGGGAACGGACCGGGGCATCCACGCGATAATCAGGAACAACCCTGTCCAAAAGCGATACGCGATCGATCCCGCCACGATGATCCCCCTCGCGTCAAGCCAAGGAATTGATCACTCTTAAAAAAGAATCTTGAAAAGGAATATAGCGGTTCCAGACGTCTGCCGTCATCCCGTTGATGCCACCAGCGCGCCGGAACAGGAGGAACCGCAACCCGCCGTGCACCCGAAGCAATGATCGCCCGTCACGATCCGGCGGCGGGCCAACCGGCCGGGATCGAAATCCCGGATGTGGTTGGGAGCGCCGTACCCAACCGGCATCCGCAACGCCAGGTTGAAATCGCAATCGTAGAGCATTCCATCCCAGTTGACGTTGATTTGCCGGCGGCACATCAGACTATCCACGGTGGCCGGATTGAACGAATCGCGCAAGAGCCGCATATACTCCGCTTCCTGGTTTTGGTGGCGCAGGTCGGCGCGGAAGCGGCCGATGGGCATGTTGGTGATGGTCAGTAGATGCGTGAACACAATGCCGAAGCGCTGCTGGAGTTCGCGGCGGTAGGCTTCCTGCAAGGTCTCCTGGTTCGGGGGGAGAATCGGCCCAATGGGATTGTACACCAGGTTGAGCGGCAGATTCGGGTCCGAACCGTAGCCGATGGCGTTGAGCCGGCGAAGCGCCTCAATGCTTTTCGCGTACACGCCCGGCCCCCGTTGCCGGTCCACATTTTCGGCCAGGTAGCAGGGCAGGGAAGCGATCAGATGGATTTGGTGTTGTTTGTAGAAATCCGGCATGTCCCGCATTTCGGGCCATAGCAGCACGGTCAGGTTGGTGCGGACCTGAACGAAGAATCCATTGGACCGGAGCATTTCCACGAAAGAGCGAAAGTGGGGATTGAGTTCGGGCGCGCCGCCGGTGATATCCACCAGACGGCATTGCACCTGGGAGGCCGCGCGGATGATCCGTTCCATTGTCTCCCAGTCCATGATTTCCTTGCGGCGGGGCGAGGAAGCCACATGGCAATGGACGCATTCCTGGTTGCAGACCAGGCCCACGTTGACCTGGATGGTGTCGATTCCGGCCCCGCGCAATTCCTGGCCGGTGGTTTGCGTAATCCGCGCGTCGAATTCGTTCATGCGGAAAACTCTCCTTCCCGGACGCGGCCTGGCGATGCGAAAGATTGTAGATCAACCCGGCAGAAAAGGAACGGAGAAGAGGGAATGGATAAGGTGGCCAGCGGGAAAGGCGGGCGGAATGGAAACGCGTTGCGTATGCACCGGTATACGGCCCGCCCTCCCGTTTCGCCCGGTTGCTCCTGGATGATGGAATGTTCCTCACGCGGTTTTGAGGGCGGCGATCAGTTCCAGCAGGGCTTTCTTGCCGTCACCGAACATCATCAGAGTGTTGTCGGCGGCGAAGAGGGGGTTGGGGATGCCCGCGAAACCCGGGCTGAGGCTGCGTTTCACGACCACCACCGTCCGGGCGTAATCCACGTTCAGGATGGGCATGCCGGCGATGGGGCTGTGAGGGTCGGTGCGGGCCAGGGGATTGACCACGTCATTGGCGCCGATGACCAAGGCCACGTCGGTTTGCTCGAAGGTGGGATTGACTTCATCCATTTCCTTGAGTTTTTCATAGGGAATATTGGCCTCGGCCAGGAGCACATTCATGTGGCCCGGCATGCGGCCCGCCACGGGATGAATGGCGAATTCCACTTCGCACCCGCGTGATTCCAGCAGATTGGTCAAGTCCCGCACGGCATGCTGCGCCTGCGCCACCGCCATGCCGTACCCGGGGACGATCACCGCCCGGCGCGCCGTGTCAAAGAGCAGCGCCACTTCGTCCGGAGTCGCGGCCTTGACCTTCCCCGCGTAGATTTCATCCGCCGTGGCGGTTTCGCTGGTGGGGCCCAGCACGCCAAACAACACGTGCGTCAGGGAGCGGTTCATGGCCTTGCACATGATCCGGGTCAAAATGATACCGGAGGCGCCCACCAGGGAACCGGCGATGATCAGGACGTTGTTGTAAAGGACGAAACCGGTGGCCGCGGCCGCCAGGCCGGAGTATGAGTTCAAAAGCGAGATGACCACGGGCATGTCCGCCCCGCCGATGGGGATTACCAACAGAACTCCCAAGACGGAGGCGGTCAGCACCAAGAGCCAATACAAGTAGGCCGCGCCGGGATTCATTACGAGCAGCACGGCCAGAAGCAGCGCTCCTACTCCCAACAAGGCATTGATCACCTGTTGGCCGGGAAAGAGAACGGCTTTCCCGGCCATCAGTTCCTCCAACTTGGCATAGGCGACCAGGCTGCCCCAGAAGGTGACGGCTCCAATGATGCCGGAAGCGGCGGTGGCGATGGCTACGTCGGTGGTGAGCGCCGCGCTTTCCACAAGCACTTTATGAAGTTCCGCCCCCGCCACGACCACGGACGCCCCACCGCCGAAGCCGTTGAGCAAGGCCACCATTTGGGGCATCGCGGTCATCCGGATCGCGAACGACATCCAGGCGCCGATGATCCCGCCCACCAGAATGCCGGCGATGATCACGCCATAACCCACAATTTGTTGGTGCAGCAGGGTCACCACGATGGCGAGCAGCATGCCGGCGGCACCGGTGAGGTTGCCCCGGACGGCCGTGCGGGGGTGGGACAATCCTTTCAGGCCGAATATAAACAGGACGGAGGCCAGCAGATAAACGAGGTTGATCAGCACAGTTTTATTCATGGTCTAGTCTTTCTTCCTGAACATTTCCAACATGCGGTGGGTGACTAAAAATCCCCCCACCACATTGATTGTGGCGAACACGATCGCGATGAATCCCAGCAGGCTGGTCCCGGTGTCTCCCGCCCCCGCGGCCAGCAGCGCGCCGATCACCGTGATGCCCGAGATGGCGTTGGAACCGGACATCAGCGGGGTGTGCAATGTGGGCGGAACCTTGGTGATGACCTCGAACCCAACAAAAATGGCCAGGACAAATATCGTGATGGCGGCGATCAAGGCTTCCATTACGCGGGTCTCCCTTCTGTGATCGGGTCTCTCATTTCGAGTCCCAGCAATTGACGGAGGCGGGGATGCAGAATTTCGCCGCCGCGGGTCATGAGCGTCTCCCGCGTGATTTCGTCCTCCAGATCGATTTGCAGGGATCCTTTTTTAGCCAAATGCAACAGAAATGTGACGATATTCTTCGAAAACATGCGGCTGGCGTGAAAGGGAATGCTGGATGGCAGGCGCAACGGGCCGAGGATGGTCACACCGTGTTCGGTCACGGCCTCTCCCGGCCGGGTCAGCTCGCAATTGCCTCCCCGCTCGGCGGCCAAGTCCACGATGACCGATCCCGGCGCCATGCCCTGGACCATTTCACGGGTAATCAAGACCGGCGCTTTCTGGCCGGGAATCAACGCGGTGGTGATCACCACATCGTTGTCGGCCACGACCCGGGCCATCATCTCCCGTTGCCGGGCGTAGAAATCCTCCCCCTGGGCTTTGGCGTATCCCCCCGCGTCTTCCGCGCCTTGGGTTTCCAACGCCAATTCCACGAATTTCGCCCCCAGGCTTTCGACTTGTTCTTTCACGGCGGGCCGGACGTCATACCCCTGCACCACCGCGCCCAGACGCCGGGCGGTGGCGATGGCTTGCAATCCCGCCACGCCGGCCCCGATCACGAAGACCCGCGCCGGCGCGATGGTCCCCGCGGCGGTCATCATCATGGGGAACATCTTCGGCAGCTCGGCGGCGGCGAGAATCACCGCCTTGTAGCCCGCGATGGTCGCCATGGAGGAGAGGACATCCATGCTTTGCGCGCGGGTGATCCGGGGCATCATTTCCAACGAAAAGGCTGTGATCTTGGCGGCGGCCGCTTCCTCAATCCCTTTCGGTTCCGACAGGGGATCCAGCAGGCCGATCAACACCTGGCCCTCGCGCATCAGGCGCAAATCTTCGGCGGCTTTTTCGGGATTCGCTCCGAGGGCATTGATTTGCACAATCACGTCCGCGGATGCGAACACCTCACGCCGGTCCGGGACGATTCGCGCGCCTTTTTCCTGGTAGAGGGGGTCCGGATATCCGGCCGCCTGCCCGGCTCCCGCTTCCAGCCAGATCTCCAAACCGGCCTTGGTCAGGGCGGGCAATTGATCGGGAATCACGGCCACCCGCCGCTCGCCGGGGAATGATTCTTTGGGGACTCCTATGCGCAACGTGTGCCCCGCTTCGTTCATTACACGCCTCCTGTGCTACGCTCCGGACGGTTTCCATTCCGGCTAGAGAAAGAGACAGAAAAAATTCCGTGGAGAAGTAAACGAAAACCGGGAAGGATTCAAGCCTTTCCGATTGGCGAATTGCATTTATTCTTATCGCGGTCAGAGGATGGAATCCGCCATGAACTCAAAAAAATAACTGGAAGTGCGGTTTTCGCAAAGGGGCACAGGCGGAATTCTTCCGAAGATTCTTTTGAAAAAAGAAGCATGAAGCATGGCGTGGTGAACCGGAATTGGCGGGTGGATGCCACAGCCAAACGGTCTCGGCCGTTTGACAGAATTTAGTGAAAAAATTTAATTTTAGAGAAAAAAAATGTAGTGAAAAAAATTCAGTGATGTTCCCTCGGGCAATGGGGCATGCCTCCTGCCGGCATCCGCATTTTGTGGGGACAAGAGGGCTGCGCCTCCCTCAGGCCCCGTTTTGCCGCTCCGTCACACAAGAAGGCCTCCTCTTCTTGGAACAATTCTCTGGGATCGCTTCCCATCCTCATGAGGTTTTTCGGAACAGGAGATTTGGTTCCTAGGCGGTCAAGCCGTCGATTTTGGCCGCGAGGATGAAATCGTTTTCCGAAAGCCCTTCGATGGCGTGCGTCCAAATCGTGAAATCCACCTGGTTGTAATGCACGCAAAAGTCGGGATGATGACCCTCGGCCTCGGCCAGCAACGCCACCTGCGTTAGGAATCCCATGGCGTGAACGAAATCCTTAAAGGAATACGTTTTCCGCAATTTCTCCTCTTCCACCCGCCAACCCGGCAGATGCCGCATATACCCCTCGATTTTATCGGAACCCAGTTTGGGAATGCCTCCCTCGCATGGGACACATTTCCGGTCTTTCAGCATCGTCTCTTCCTCCTTCTCCGCTCCCGTCTCCCATGAATGTGACAGGCCATTGCGCGAAACAATCCTTTATTGTATCCGCCGCCAGGCGATAGGCCATCGCCGGCATTTGGAGAAAAAGGGCGCGCCCGGTGCGGTAGATAGAGAACAAAACCCGGGGATTGATGGGCCTCGCGCTTATACCGCTTTTCCTCCGGATTCGTGCGAAACCGGCAGGGCCTGCATCGCAATCCGGTGCCGGTTTACCGGAAAACAGACCTCTCTCAACGCTTTATATTTGATGGGAATTTGGATGCAAACAATATTCCTTCCCCTTTCACTTCGGAAAGAGGATTGCTTTGCGAGGGCGAAATTCATCCCTTCCCGGCAATCGATCGAATAATTACAAAATCCTCGCTTCTCTAAGAAACGGGAGTGATGAGTTGGAGTTATATATATGTGATGCCAACGGCCAACGCGTCGTCTCTCCATGAGTCCCGGATTGGAGAGCGTTACGTTTTATGATAAAAACTGACTTGGGGATCTTGGCTTGGGTGCGCTACTTCCGATATCTCCAGATATCTCAATAAAGGAATTAAACACTATGGCCGAATCATTCAATCCCATCTCCCGCCGCCGTTTTCTTCAACAGTCCTCGGCCTTGGGCTTGGCTCTGGCCGCGGCTGGCTCCCAAAGAGGAGAAACGGTGGGAAATCCCGCCCGCCGGCCCAACCTCATTTTGATCCTGACCGACGATCAACGCTGGGACACCCTGGGATGCATGGGGAATCCGATTATCCAGACGCCGCATCTGGACCGGCTGGCGCGGGAGGGAATCGTCTTCGACAATCATTTCTGCACTACCTCGATCTGCATGTCCAGCCGCGCGTCAATCTTCACCGGCTTGTACACCCGAAGCCATACGATCGATTCTTTTGCCTTGCCGCTGCCGGATGACATCTACGCCGCGAGTTATCCCGCGTGGCTCCGCCAAGCCGGTTACCGCGTGGGATTCATCGGCAAGTGGGGATTGGGGGGTGATTTGCCCCGCGAACGGTTTGATTACTTTGAGGGATTTACCGGCCAAGGTGTATATTTTCATGATATCAACGGCCAGGAAACCCACCTGACACGGATTATGGGAAACCAGGCGGAGGAGTTTCTGCGGGGCTGTGCCCCCAACCTACCGTTTTGCCTGTCGATCAGTACGAAGGCTCCCCATGTGCAAGACGGGGATCCCGATCCGTTCCGTTATGATCCTGTTTACAAAGATTTATATAGAGACATATCCATTCCCCCGCCCCAGACAGCGGATTCCGTATATTTTGAGAAAATGCCGGAATTCATCCGGACATCGGAAGGCCGTACGCGCTGGCAAAGCCGCTTTGCCACGCCGGAACTGTATCAGCATTCCGTAAAAGGCTATTACCGGCTGATCACGGGAGTGGATGATATGGTGGGGAGGATCGTGGCCCTGCTGGAAGAATTGCGGCTGGCGGACAACACGGTAATCCTCTTCACCTCCGACAACGGATTCTTTTTGGGAGAGCACGGCATGGCGGGCAAATGGCTGATGCACGAGGAATCTATCCGCACGCCACTGCTTGTTTGGGATCCCCGGATCAAGCCTGCCCGGCGGGGGCACCGGAGGCGGGAAATGACCTTGAATATAGACATCGCTCCAACCTTGCTCGATCTGGCGGGCCTCGGCATTCCACCCTTTATCCAGGGCCGAAGCCTGGTTCCCTTACTGGGTCCGGAAGAAGCCGGCTGGCGGAAGGAATGGTTCTACGAACATCCCTTCCGGTATGAAGGAAAAATCCCCGTCAGCGAAGGAATCCGGACGGCCCGATGGAAATACATCCGTTACGTGGAAACAGATCCTCTCTTTGAAGAGTTGTATGATTTGTCCGCGGATCCCCTGGAAACAACCAACCTGGCCGCGAATCCTTCGTGCCAAATGACTTTGAACACCCTGCGGTTCCGGTGGCGGCAATGGCGGGAGGCGTTATCCGCCTGGCGGCTTGATCCCGATGGTGAATGGCACGATCCGGTTTGAATTCTGTATGACGGATTCTCCTCTCGATCATTCCGGAGCAGAAGATGGCTGGGTATTGGACAGGAACGCGCGCAATTCTTCGAGTTTGTCGGTGTTGATGAGATCCACGCCGGCTTTCAAGAGCAATGCCCAAGACCGTTCGTGATCGGGGGCAGCCCAAAACCGGACCCGGCGTCCTTTCGCGTGGATATCCTGCACAAGTTGCACGAGTTTTTCATACTCCCCGGGCTGGATCTCTTCGTCCCCGTACCAGCGGATGTAGTTGGCCCATTTCAACGCGTACCACGTCCAGCATGAACCGGCGGAGGGATCGTCCGGGGCGTAATCGTTGCTGTCGCGGCAGGCATAGCGGATGGAATATTCCTGGCAATACGCTTCCTTCGATTTCGCGTCGCCCGTGAGGATGACGGTCACCGGGCCGGTTTTCATGCCGCTCTCCGAAAACGTGGTGAGCATGACGTAGTTCTTCAGGAGATTGTGAAGAACCGGCCGCAACGCGTCCCGGCCGTCCTTGATGTCGATCCACAACCAGAACGGCTGGCCGTCGCCGTGCACCGAGCCGTGCTTCTCCACCCGGTCCCGCAGAGGATCCAGGTAAAGCTGCTTCAAACTCCCTTTGTAATGCCCTGGATCGTGGGAGACGAGGATCTCTTCCTCCACGAGCCAAATATCGGCCTCGACGCTGTAAAAACGCTGTTCGAGGGCGTCCACCAAGGGGCGCGCGTGTTCATAGTCGTTGTGGGCATGCGCTTTGAGGAGGTTCCCCGCGGGAATCGGTTGCGCCCATGGCTCCTGGACCAGCAGACCAGACGAAACGATAATCCACCCCGCCAGGCTGAGATGGATCCATCCGCGCTTGGGAATTTGGCATGAATCACGGAGCATGTTTTCACCTCACTTTTTCTTGATCCGATAAGGAGAGGATATCTATTTTGGAGCCACGGCTATAAACTTCCCGCAAATTTGGTGTATGATACCCGGTTGGGTGAATGAGGGACAAGTGGTTTCGGAGAATAAAAGAAAATTGATCTAAAAACAATCGGATCAATTTTCATACGATTTGATCAAGATGCGTGGATCAGCCGGCCAGTGCGTACTTTTTTCCAGATCACCGGAACGCATCTCCCCGGAATGATCAACGAATACCCTCCCTAAAATTCCCTTTTCTGCTGGGGGAGAGGGAAAAGAGCGTAGAAATAAGGAAGGTGATCCTTTAATTGGAATTATGTAAATAATTTCATATTTAGAAGAAATAAAGGAATGGGTACGAGTCTCAATTGTAACAATATGTAAAAAACTTGAATGCCCGTTGAAATTTGCGGTCGATTCCGGGATGATGGATACAATTATAGTGGAAACAATTTTATAGTGAAAACACGTTGATTGTTCCTGTAGATTCCATGTGGGATAATGAACTATGAATAAACCGACTTTATCCGAAGAGCAACCCCGGTATGTCATCGATGAGGGGCTGCCGGCGTCACAAAAAGAAATCAAGATTCTTTCGCAAGAACAAGAACGAGCTCTTCAAAAAGCGATTAAAAACGCCGCCCATGCTCTCACCGAAGAAGAAAAGGATTTGTTGTATCAATTGCGGGACAAACTGAACCGGGAAACCGAACGGGTTCAATCCCTCCGCAAAATTACGGTAACCGAAAAACCTCTCGACGAATTCCTCACGGATTATCACCGGAAAAAACAAAACAATAAAAAATTGAACACGAAGGCCGGCACCCACTCCAGCCCGCCATCCAATCCCGGCGCGGATGACCAGGCGGAGGAAGAGATCTCTCCGGTCAAAACCAAGCACGTGGTGGGGTTCAAGCCGGAAGAGGTGGTGCGGCGTTATATCGAATGCTGGAACCAACAAAAATTCGGGGCGGAATACGATTGTTTCAGCCGCGATTTTCTCACCGCGGACCGGGAAGCCTATATCAACGCCCGCCATATGTACTACCAGCAACAGCTGAGCAATGGCGGATTGTTCATCAACTTCAAGGACATCGAATCAGCCGAAACTTTCGTGGGCGACGCCGAGGTCGTGGCGGTCAAGACCGTACAGCAGGGCAAGCGCAAACCCCAGGAAGAAAAGGACCGCTATCGCCTGAAACTGGAAAATGGCCGCTGGGTGATTTACTCGGTGGAGCCGCTGTGAAACCGGATCGGGATGGAGAGTGGCCCCAACAGGGCACAATTCTTGCTTTCTCGGCACGCGAATCAATCCGAAATCATTATAATCCTCTCCGTGATGCGTGATTTCCTTTCTTTTCCCGCAGAGAAATAAGCGAAGCCGCCGTACACTAAAACCCCTTGTTCCGCTTCAAAACAGTTCGATGCCCTGCTTCCTCCGGCACAGGACTCCATGGATGTTCTTTCCGGCACGGTTGGGACGTTCCCATCGGAACGGGCAGACCCGGACGGATTGGCCGAAAGCAAAGAGGCCTTCCCGGGGGAAGGCCTCCATTTCGAACAATGCGGGACGGACTGGTTGTTTAATTCAGGAAATCGCGGATTTCGCGGGCGCGGAGCGGATGGCGCAGCTTCCGGATGGCGCGCTGTTCGATTTGGCGCACGCGCTCACGGGTAATGCCGAAGCGCTTGCCGATATCGCCCAGTTTCCACACCTTGCCGTCGGACAATCCGTACCGCAGGCGGAGTATGGTTTCCTCGCGTTCCGATAACTGGCCCAGGATATCCTCAATCCGCTGTTTGAGCACCCGGCGGGTCAGTTTGATCTCGGGATCGACCGCTTGCACATCCTTAATCATCTCGCCGATGGTGGTCTCCCGGTCATCCCGGATGGGCGTCTCCAGGGAGAGCGGATCCTGCTGCCAACCGAGGAGATCGGTGATCCGGTCTTCTTCCATGCCCAGATGATCGGCCAGTTCGGCGATGGAAGGCTCGTGGCCCAACTCCTGGGTCAGTTTGGTGTTGGCGCGGTCCACCAGGGCGATTTCATCGGTGACGCCGGTCGGGAGGCGGATGGTGCGCCGTTGCTGCTTGACCGCGCGGGAGATACTCTGACGGATCCACCACACGGCATACGTGCTGAACTTGGTGCCCCGCTGATAATCGAACTTGTCGACCGCCCGGGTGAGACCCAGGTTGCCTTCCTGAATCAGATCGAGCATCGGCACGCCGCAGTGCTTGTAGCGCTTGGCCACCGAGACCACCAGCCGGAGGTTCCCCCGGATCATTTCCTGGCGCGCGTCGCGGATCAGGCGCAGACCCTGGCGGACACTGCGATAGTTCTGAATGACCCGCTGAGGCGTGTCGCCCAGCAGGTTCACGAGTTCATCCTTGGCGATTTTCTGACCGGAGGCGTGGATCTTGCGGAGTTGTTCATACGCGTTGCGCAGATATTTGGAGATTTTCCACAAAACGTTGATATCCAGATCCATGGCCTCGAAAATGGCCGCCCACTTTTTGTACCGGTTCGCCAACTGCCGGGGAGACAAGGTACCGGAGTCTTCCTCCCGGAAGCCCGCCCGTAGTTGACGGATCTTGCGTTTCATTTCGTCCACGGCCTTGGCCAGCTCGGTTTTACGGCGGGTTTTGCCCGCGTCCGGGCTGCGGAACGTGGTATGCGCCGTGCGCCGTCCGGCGGATAGATCCTCCACCAGCGATTCCAACTCCCGCAACGCGATGCGGGAGGTGCACAATCCCTCGATCACAAGGCCGCGCCCTTTTTCGAGCTTTTCGTAGATCGAGATTTCTTCTTCCCGCGTCAGCAGCGAATAGTTGCCGATTTCCCGTAAGTATTCCTTCACCGGGTTTGCGCTGCTGCTTTGGGTCCGCGAAGCCCGTTGCCGCTTCGACTTGGTCTCTTTCTCGCCGAGATAATCTTCCGCGTCCAGAAAAATGGGTTCGACAATGGAGGTATCCAGCTCATCGGTGTCCCCATCCAATCCGGCCTCCACGGCATTGATACGATTTTCGAACTCTTCAATGTGAGGTGTATACATGATTCTTCACCTTGGATCTATTTTCCTCGTTGGGGACATCTATTGGGCATTATATTCTTGAGCAATATTCATACCAGAAACACTATCCCATGAAATTACCAACGGGTGTAAACAATCGGGCCTTATCTGGCGTATTTATTTACATATTATCCCTTACTCAGTGTATCATTCTGGAACAGAGTTTCCAATTTTTTATCTCTCCTTCAATGGCGCTTATCATCTAGTATTTTAGTATAGATTTCTCTTTTCGACGATTTGTAGTCACTTTTGACACAGTCCAGTGGTCAAAATGATTACGAAGAGGAGGACTATGTCCCGTTCCTTATTTTGTTATTCATCTCCCTTCAGGGATAAAAAACCCCCCAAACGGTTGATTCGGGGGGATGAGACCGCTGATCATGGAAGGTAAAGAATCTTGTTCAGGTCAAACGCGTGTCTCCCATCAAGTACCGGTCGATTCCCTTGGCGGCCTGCCGGCCATCCCAGATGGCCCACACCACCAGGGAAGCGCCGCGGCTCATGTCCCCCGCGGCAAAGATCCCCGGGAGGTTCGTCATGGAGTTCTCGTCTATTTGGACGCTGCCGCGTTCGGAATATTCAACGCCCAATCCTTTGAGCAATCCTTCTTTCACCGGTCCCGTGAATCCCATGGCCAAGAGCACCAAGTCCGCTTCGATCTCAAATTCGGAACCGGGAATTTCATTCATGACACGCTGGCCGCCGGGCGTGGTTTCGAACGCGAGACGCACGGCGTGCAATTTTTGTACTCGCCCGTTCTCTCCGGAAAAGCGTTTGGTGCTGACACACCAGTCCCGGGTGCCTCCTTCTTCGTGGGATGTCGAGGAGCGCAGAATGAAGGGCCAGTAGGGCCAGGGCATGGATTCGGTGCGTTGCAGCGGGGGCTTGGGCAAAATCTCGAATTGCCGAACCTGGCGGGCGCCCTGGCGCAACGCGGTGCCCAGGCAATCCGCGCCGGTGTCGCCGCCGCCGATGATCACCACGTTTTTATCCCGGGCGGAGATGAATTCGCTCTCCGGAATCCAATCGCCGGCGTTCCGCTTGTTGGCAAGGGTTAAGAACTCCAGGGCGAAATGAATCCCCCGCAACCCGCGGCCTTCAATCGGCAGATCGCGGGGCTGCATGGCTCCCCCGGTGAGGCATACGGCGTCGAAGTTCTTGCGCAGGTCCCGGACGGAGAGGTCGTATCCCACATGGACGCGGGTCACGAATTTCACTCCCTCGGCCGCCATTTGATCCAACCGGCGGTCAATGATCCGTTTCTCCAATTTGAAATCCGGAATGCCATACCGTAACAGTCCGCCAATCCGGTCGGCTTTTTCGAAAACGATGACCTCGTGGCCGGCCCGGCGCAGTTGCTGTGCGGCGGCCAAGCCCGCCGGTCCCGAGCCCACCACGGCGACGCGTTTGCCGGTTTCCCGCTTGGGGGGCTGAGGTGGGATCCATCCCTTTTCGAAGGCGGTCTCGACAATATGGCGCTCAATCTCCTTAATGGTCACCGGTTGATCGTTGATGGATAACACACAGGCCGGTTCGCAGGGAGCGGGACACACCCGGCCGGTGAAATCCGGAAAATTGTTGGTTTGATGCAGCCGGTCGATGGCTTCTTTCCAGCGGTTCCGGTAAACCAGGTCATTCCAGTCGGGAATCAGATTGCCGAGTGGGCATCCCCAATGGCAGGTGGGCACGCCGCAGTCCATACACCGGGCGCCTTGCCGCTGGAGCGCCTCCTCCGGCAGGCGGCCATGAAATTCGTGGAAATGCCGGAGGCGTTCCTCCACCGGCGCGTCGCGGGGTGTTTCCCGTGGGATTTCCAAGAAACCCGTGATTTTACCCATGTTTCACCTCATGATTTTTCTACCACCGCGGAGGCTTCCACGATTTCATCTGCCGCGGCGGTTTCCGCGGCCGAGCGGGCGGCCTGGGTTTCTAAGTAACGGCGGTATTCCCGGGGCATGACACGCACAAACCGGGTCAGAGACGCGTCCCACTCCTGCAAGAGACGGGCCGCCACCGGGCTGCCGGTGAACGCGAAATGATTGCGGATCATGCGTTTCAATTCGTCCGCCGCTTCGGGATCCTCCACCGGTTCCAGATCCACCATGGCCAGATTGCACCGTTTCGGGAAAGAGCCATCCGCGTCGTATACATAGGCGATGCCGCCGCTCATCCCGGCCGCGAAGTTACGCCCGGTCCGGCCGAGAATGACGGCCCGGCCTCCGGTCATGTATTCACACCCGTGATCTCCCACGCCCTCCACGACCGTCCACGCGCCGCTGTTCCGCACCGCGAACCGCTCGCCGGCCTGGCCGCGGAAATAGGCTTCCCCGCTGGTCGCCCCGTAGAGCGCCACGTTGCCGATCAAGACGTTCTCGTGGGCCGGGAACGGCGCGTCCTTCGGGGGATGCACGATCACCCGCCCGCCGGAAAGGCCTTTCCCGGTATAATCGTTGGCATCCCCCTCCACGGTGGCGGTGATCCCATGCGCCAGAAACGCGGCGAAGCTCATGCCCGCCGATCCGGTGAAATACAACCGGATGGTGTCATTGGGCAATCCGGCCAATCCGTACCGCTTGGCCACCTCGTGGCTGAGCAGGGTCCCTACGGTCCGGTTCGTGTTCCGGATGGGGAGCCGGATCTCCACCGGCTTTTGATGTTCCAACGCTTCACGGGCCAGTTCGATCAACCGGTGATCGAGCGCGTGTTCCAGCCCGTGATCCTGGGCCTGCACGCACCGGACCGGATAGGGAACGTTGGGCTTCGCCAAAATAGCCCCTAGATTCAAATATTTCGCTTTCCAATGGTTGACGGATTCATCCGGTTCCAGCAAGTCAGTCCGGCCGATCAAGTCATCCATATGGCGGATGCCAAGCTGCGCCATGATTTCCCGGACTTCTTGGGCGACGAACAGAAAGAAATTGATCACGTGTTCCGGTTTGCCGGTGAACCGTTTCCGCAATTCGGGATGCTGCGTGGCGACGCCGACCGGGCAGGTGTTCAGATGGCATTTGCGCATCATGATGCACCCGGAAGCGATCAGGGCGGTGGTGGAGAAACCCATTTCCTCCGCGCCGAGGCAGGCGGCGATCACCACATCCCGCCCGGTTTTGATCTGCCCGTCGGTTTGCACCACGATGCGGCCCCGCAAATCGTTCTGGACCAGGATCTGCTGCGTCTCCGCCAGACCCAACTCCCATGGCAGACCGGCATGCTTAATGGAGGAGAGGGGGGACGCGCCGGTGCCGCCCGTGTCGCCGCTGATCAGGACATGATCGGCGTGACCTTTGGAAACCCCTGCCGCGACGGTGCCCACCCCCGCTTCGGCCACCAGTTTGACGGAGATCCGGGCCCGCGGATTGGCGTTTTTCAGGTCATGGATGAGCTGCGCCAGGTCTTCGATCGAATAGATGTCATGATGCGGCGGCGGCGAGATCAGGGTCACTCCGGGAGTGGAATGGCGCACCCGGGCGATGTTTTCGTCCACCTTGTGCCCCGGCAACTGGCCGCCTTCGCCGGGTTTGGCGCCTTGGGCCATCTTGATCTGCAATTCGTCCGCGTTGACCAGGTACTCGATGGTGACGCCGAAGCGGGCCGACGCGACTTGCTTGATGGCGCTGCGCTTGCTGTCGCCATTGGGGAGTGGTTTAAACCGTTCAGGATCCTCGCCGCCCTCGCCGGTGTTGCTTTTCCCGCCCAGCCGGTTCATGGCGATGGCCAGGTTCTCGTGGGCTTCCTTGCTGATCGAACCGAACGACATGGCGCCCGTGACGAAACGCCGGACGATCGCATGGACCGGCTCCACTTCGTCAATGGGGACCGGCTGGCGGTGACTTTTGAAACGCAGCAGGCCGCGGATGGTCGCCCGTTTTTTGTTTTCATTGTTGACGAGGGAGGCGTATTCCTTGTACACACTATAGCTATTGATCCGGACGGCGTGTTGCAACTTGGCCACCGTCTCGGGATTGATCATATGGTGCTCCCCGTCCCGGCGCCATTGATAAAAACCGCCGGTGTCCAGGGTGGGTTGGGGAATGGAATCCCGCGGGAATCCATATTCGTGGCGCATCAACGCTTCTTTGGCGATCACCTCCAGGGGAATGCCGTCGAGCCGGGAGACCGTCCAGGTGAAATACTTGTCGATGACCGCTTTGCTGATGCCCACGGCTTCGAAGATCTGCGCGCCCCGGTAACTCTGCAGCGTGGAGATGCCCATTTTCGAAAAAACTTTCAACAAGCCTTTGTCTATCGCCTTGATGAAATTTTTCACCGCGTGCTGAGGATCCGTTTCCCCCTCGATCCGGCCTTCCTCCACCAGCTGGCGGATCGTCTCGTAGGCCAGATAGGGATACACGGCGCCCGCGCCATACCCGATCAGCAGGGCGAAATGCATCACCTCGCGGGGTTCCCCGGATTCCACCACCAGGCCCACCCGCGTCCGCGTTCCTTCCCGGATGAGGTGGTGGTGGATCGCCGAGGTGGCCAACAGCGCGGGGATGGGCGCCCACTCCGCGTTCACGCCCCGGTCGCTGAGGATCAGGATTTCAACCCCGTCTTTCACCGCCCGGGAGGCTTGGCCGCTGAGATGCTCCAGCGCCTTTTCCAGGCCCGTTTCGCCACCCCCGGCCGGAAACAGGGTTTTTAGAATCCGCACTTTCATGCGGCCATTGAGACCCTGGCGGATTTTCTCCATTTCCTCCGTGGCCAATACCGGCTGATCCAGTTTCAGCTGATGGCAATGGTCCGGCGTTTCGGAAAGGAGGTTCTTTTCGGAACCGAGATTGGACTGCAACGACATGACCAACTCTTCGCGGATGGGATCGATGGGAGGATTGGTCACTTGAGCAAAAAGCTGCTTGAAATAGTTGTACAGCAGCTGCGGGCGGTCGGAGAGGACCGCCAAGGGCGTGTCGTTGCCCATCGAACCCACCGGTTCCTGTCCGTCCCGCGCCATGGGGATCAACAGGAATTTCAAGTCGTCCTCGGTGTAGCCAAACGCTTGCTGCCGCTGCAGGAGAGGCACCGGGGATTCTGGGACGCCCGGGAGGGCGGATGGCATGGGAATATCGCTTAAAATCACCCGGTGTTGTTGGAGCCAGGCACCGTAGGGCTGCCGCGCGGCCATCCGTTCCTTGATTTCCTCGTCATCCACGATGCGGCCTTCCAGGGTGTCGATGAAAAACATGCGCCCCGGCTGCAAACGGCCCTTGCATTGGATGTTCGGCGGATCGATGTCCAACACGCCCACCTCGGAAGCCATGACCACAAAACCGTCCCGGGTTACGACATACCGGGACGGACGCAGGCCGTTCCGGTCGAGCACCGCGCCGATCTTGTGGCCGTCGGTGAAGGCGATCGAGGCCGGCCCATCCCACGGTTCCATCAGGAAAGAATGGTATTCATAAAAATCCTTCTTGGTCTGACTCATGCTTTCATGCCCGTTCCAGGCTTCCGGAATGAGCATCATGATGGCGTGGTCCAGCGACCGGCCGCCGAGCACCAGCAATTCCAACGCGTTGTCGAGCGTGGCGGAATCGCTGGCGTTGGGCGTGCACACCGGGAACAGTTTGGCGATGTCCGCTCCGAACAGATCACTTTGAAACATCGATTGCCGGGCATGCATCCAGTTGATGTTGCCGCGCAAGGTGTTGATCTCTCCGTTGTGCGCCAGGTACCGGAAGGGATGAGCCAAATCCCACGTCGGGAACGTGTTGGTGCTGTACCGCTGGTGGACTAGCGCCAAGGCGCTGACCAGATCCGGATCACTCAGATCGGGATAAAAGCGGTCGATCTGGTGGGCGATCAACAGCCCCTTATAAACAATGGTCTTGCTGGAAAGGCTGGGAATATAGAAATAGCCGGCATCCTCCCGGTAGTCCCGGGCGGTCTTTTCCGCCACTTTGCGGATCACGTACAACCGGCGCTCGAATTCCTCCTGGGTTTTGACCTGGGGACCCCGGCGGATGAAGACCTGACGGATCACGGGTTTCGACTCGCGGGCCATACGGCCGATGGCGGATTCCACGTGGGGCACTTCGCGCCAGCCCAGCACCGTCTGGCCCGCGTCCCGGATGCTTTTTTCCAGCATCCGCGCACACCAGGCCTGTTGCCGCGCCCCGGCCGGCAGAAAAACCATCCCCACGCCGTAGTCCCCCGCCGGGGGCAAATCGAAGGGCAGGGAGGCACAGACTTTCCGGAAATACGCGTCGGGAATTTGCAGCAAAATCCCCGCGCCATCCCCCGTCTCCGGATCACAACCGCAAGCGCCCCGGTGGGTTAAATTCTCCAGGACCTGCAACCCTTTCCGGATGATGTCATGCGATTTGACTCCATGGACGTTGGCGACGAAACCCACGCCGCAATTGTCGTGCTCCATCGAGGGGTCATAGAGTCCCACTGGTCGCGGTCGAAAGCCTGTCTTCATAAATTCCGCCTTTTTTTAATACAGAATGCCCTTGGCCTACTGGATCCTGAAAGCCGCAGTTGGAGTCCTTGAGATTGGATGAACCGCTTGCCCTGATGACGATTCCGGATTTCAGGATCACTCTTTCCCCCATTCCGGAATCAAGCGGAAATGGATGGCGATTCATTGTACCGGAAAATCATTGTACCGGAAAAACCGGCTCTTTGTTGGGAAATCTTGCCCAAATAATACTGGTTAAATAATCTAATGGCCTGCCTATCAATTGGCATTGTGTTACCATTATTGACGCTTCTCAGTCGAAATTGGACTTACATTATACCCGGAAAAGATGGATCGTCTAGATTAAATTAGAAAATTTCTCTCATTTTTACACGAATCGGTGGACCTGTTCCCCGTTCTCCGTCTCGAAATGATTACCATATTACTGGAACCGATTCCACAATAGATAGTTATCTGAATATCTATCATAACTCCCAAAGGAGCTCTCCCCTACCCGGTTCGGATCCGCTTCGCGGTGAATTGGTTTCTCCGCCCGGACGGAATCAGGGCTTAGTCCTCGCACGCCGCGGTCTATCGCCGAATTGATTTTCTGATTTTTCCGGAGGCGGAAATCCCCTAACCGTTGCCGTTTCTTTGGGCAATCCGTCCACACCCCGCCGTGCTGCTGAATTCGTCGATTGACGGAAGTTCCCGGCTTATGCGAGAATGACATCGGCCTTCGATTAACCATCATCTCCCAAGGGGCGGATTCCCGGATCGAACCATTATGGTTAAAAAAGGAAAGACCTTATATTACGGGTGCGCGGGATGCGCCGTTGTGCTCTTTTTGTTTCTCGCGGTGCTGGCGGGTGGAATTGGGTATATTTCGTACCAAGGCTACCAATTCAGCAAAGAAATTGGAGTCACCTACAAGGGTTTGATCATCGATTATCAAAACCTCGACCGCCAATATGCCTTTACTCCGCCGCCGGATGGGCTTCTCGACCCGGGACGCCTGGAAGACTTTGTGAATGTCCGTGTCCAATTGGCGGAATTCTCTAAGCAATATCAAGATAATCTCGAAAAAGCCGGGGACGCCGTCGGAAAACAATTCGATCAACCCGGGATCCTTTCCAAACTCCGGGGTGTCACGCGAATCCGCGAACTGGTCGATATGGCGGTCAAGATCGGGGCGGGTATCGGTCAGGAGCACATCCGGCTGCTGAACGACAAGGCCATGTCGGTGCAGGAATACCGCTGGTACACCCAGACCTGCCTGAGTACGTTGTCCCAATCCAAGGAGAACCAATTTGAGCCGGGAGCGCAATTCTGGGAGGAATACCTGAAACTATTCGAGGCCGCCCGCGAACTCAAAAACGTTCATATCAACCTGGATGAACAAGGCCTTGGGGGTGGAGAGATCAACCGGGAGAATCTTCTGAAAAAACTGGTTGCCGTGCCCTATCAGGCTCAAAACGCCGCCCTTCTCCAGCCTTTCTTGGACCGTTTCCTGCCCGCCGGCCAAGTCACTGTGCTCGACTATTTAACCTTGTATTACGACGAAATCCTCGATCATTTTGGAAAAGACCAGTAAAACGATTATGACTCCGCGGGGATCGAATAGGCCTGCAATGCCTTTGGATTGAAATTCGTTGTTATGGCAACCGGAGACGTCCGCCTGCGGCCGCTCCGGATTTCAGCCCAGGGCGCGATACCCCCCCGGAAAATTGGACACACCGTTGGGGGCCGTCCAATCCGGGGTTCTACAAACCTGATCGAGCACCCACACCCCCAATCATCCATTCATTTCAAATAATCGATAGAATTTTCTTCTAGATTTTGTTATATAAATAAATACTCAATATCCATTCCGATGCTGGCTGTGAAGCGGAAGGAGAAACATGATGAAACACGGGCTGCTTGTAGTGGGAATGGGAGTACTCATCCTTGGGCTATCCACCCCGGCATGGCCGGCCAAGGTGGCCGTATTAATCCCCGAAAACCGGATTCCGGCTGGAGAAGACCCCATTAATGATCCTCTCTCCAAGCAGGCGGTTCTCGACATGTTGGAGAGCATGGGCGACGTGGGCATCCTGTGGCTCATCCACCATCTCGAGAACGATCTGGGCCACATTGTCAATATCTATGGCACGGACACGGACGATCCCGGTTTTGTTGAAAACGACAACGACCTGATCTTCATCACAGAAGAGATCGGTTCAGGCACGGTGGCGGGAGATTACCGGATCGCTACCAAACCGGTGATCTTTACGGAATCGTATCTGCTGGACGACATGGGATTCACCAATGGGGCTTCCGCATTCACCGGCGGCGCGATGACCAATGAAATCAAAATCGTCAATCCCAACCACCCGATTACCCAGGGCATGCCGGAAACCTTGGCGATTACGCAAATCGATTCCTTCACGGGCCGTCCCTACATGGTGACATTCGGAACCTTGACGGATCTTTCCATCCTGGCGGACGTGGGCGAAATCCTGGCCGTTTTGCCCGAATCGGTCAATGAATCTTCGAATGGGGATCCTCTGCCGGAAAACGCGCCGATCCTCATCGCCGTAGAAGCCGGCACCCCGTTGGACCGGGGCGACACCAATCCGGCCCGGTGGGTGTTTTTAGGGTATTCCGATGTGGATCCCAACGATCTCTATGACGGTGATCCCACCACTCGTACCCTGTCGGTCCTGAACGATCTGGGTATCCAACTGTTGGACCGGTCAATCGCCTGGGCGTTGGGAACCCTCACGCGGATCCCCGACTGGCCGTTACGATGATGGAATGATTCAAACTTGCCCGAGCGGCGGAGCCGGGGATATCCCTTTGAGGGAATGACGGTGGGAAGGCCGGGAGGGCGAACCTCGCGGGGAGTTGTATTGATTCTGCGCTGAATAAGAAATCCTGGTGCGCGCGAAGGGCCGGGCAAGGCGTCCGGCAACGGGAGAGGCTTTTGGCCTTTTCAAAAAGGAAAATCCCTCAATAAAAAGGAAAATCCCTCAATCGGAAATGAAATACGATACGATACCCTGGCCGGCTTTGCGTTCCAGCCTGGGGAAATTCCGGGCGAACGTGCCGGAAAACCATCAACGCAATAAAATAGCCCCTCAAGAAAATCCTCGAACCAAGCCACACGATACCGAATCTCCAAGACGGCCCCAGGGCGGAAGCGGAGACTCGCCATTTAAATTTAGTAAAATCAATAAAATATAATATTTTATCGGATTGGCATAATACTTGCAGATTTACGTTCCCATCTCCAAGCAAAGGAGTGTGAGATGGCGAAAATGCAGGACGATCCTGAATGGGATGCGCACGGATGAGTGGATGAGAAACAGGCGGCCACGATCATGGGCGTTTCGGCCCGCACTCGGCAAGGCTGGCGGTGGCGCGGCGGCGGTCCGGGCGGGGGAACGCCCGGCTCGTGGCCGGTGGAAAATGGGTCTCCTATTCGCGGATTTAATGGGGGAAAATATGATTTCGTTGGCTACTGTATCGGATAAGAATACGCAAGGTAACGGGCAACGGCAACGCTTTTCACGGAATTTTCCCTGCCCAATTTGCGGCGGTTACGATGAAGCCGGCCGGGGAAGCGGGTCCCGTTGCGGCGGGTATCTGGCCCTCGATCCTACCACAGGGATCCCTTACGCCCGGTGTACCCGATCCGAACTCGCCGGGAACCTCGAACGGCGCAAGGATGGCACTTTTCCGCACCGGATGGACGGGCGGCCCTGCCGGTGCGGATCGGTGCATGGCGATCCGAATCCCGGCCGCGATCCGGTTCCCCGGCCGGGCCACGGGGATCGTTCCGCCCCGAAGCGGAAGACCATCGCCTGGTATGATTACCGCAACGAAGAGGGGCGGTTGCTGATCCAGGTTTGCCGGACGGAACCGAAGGGATTCTACCAGCGGCGGCCGGACGGCGATGGGACCTGGATCAGGTCTCTGGAAGCCGGGGAGTATTACCAGGCAAAGAATGGGAACTGGTACACAGTCGAAAGCGCCACCCGGAAGGGATGGACAATCCCCCAAGATGCCCCCCGGAAGGCATTCCCCGCGGCCCGGCGTGTTCTCTACCGCCTTCCCGGATTGCTGAAAGCCGATCCATCCGAAACCATCTTCATCGTCGAAGGCGAGAAAGACGTTCACAGCCTGGAAGAGATCGGTGGCGTGGCCACGTGCAACCCGGAAGGCGCGGGCAAATGGCATCACGTGGCGGAGCCGGCCCGCGAAGTGCTGGCCAGCCGGCCGGTTGTCGTTCTCCCGGACAACGACCCGCCGGGGCAGATCCACGCCCAGGACGTGGCCCGGTCCCTGTACGGCGCGGCGGCCTCGATCAAGGTAGTCAACCTTCCCGGCCTGCCGGAAAAAGGGGACGTTTCCGATTGGATCGAAGCCAGGCGGGCCGAGGGGATGGCGGCCCCGGAAATCAAGGCGGCCTTACGGGACATCGTCACCCGGACACCCGAATGGCACCCCCCGGCCGACACCACCGGCACGGTGGACGGCGAGGACGAAGACCCCTTCACCCCCGCCCTGGACCCCTGGCCTAGTCCAATGGCAGAAGAAGCCTATTACGGCCTGGCCGGCGAATTTGTACAGAGGGTAAATGCCCATTCGGAATCCGATCCGGTGGCGGACTTGGTGCAATTCCTCACCTGTTTTGGGAACGCGATCGGACGCGGCCCCCATTGGACCGTTAACGCGACGGACCATCATTTGAACCTGTTTGTCAATCTGGTTGGACAGACGGCGCGCGGCCGCAAGGGGACGTCCCTGGATGTCGTCCTCAAAGTGTTTGGACAAGTGGATGAAAACTGGCGGCACGACTGTATCAGCGGCGGCCTGTCTTCCGGGGAAGGCCTCAAATACGCGGTACGCGACCCTGTCTTAAAGAACGGCGAAATTGTGGATAGGGGCGTTGCGGACAAGCGGTTGTTAGTCCTGGAATCCGAGTTTGCCAACGTCCTCAAAGTACTCAACCGCGAAGGCAACACCCTGTCTCCCACCATCCGGCAAGCCTGGGACACGGGAACCATCCGGAATATTACGAAGCACGACAGCATCAAGGCCACCGGCGCGCATATCTCCATCATCGGCCATATCACGAAAGATGAACTGATCCAGCGGATGACGGAAACCGAAGCCTCCAACGGCTTCGCCAACCGGTTTCTGTGGTTCGCGGTCCGGCGCTCCAAACATCTTCCCCGGGGCGGGAACCTGACCGAATCCGAATTGAATCCCATTGTCATCCGCCTTCATCATGCCCTAGAGCATGCCCGGGGCGTCGGCGAAATGGGGATGACCGAAGCCGCCTGGGTGATCTGGGAAGGCCTTTACGAGGGGCTGACCCGGGACATCCCCGGCCTGTTCGGCCTGGTGACGGCCCGCGCCGAAGCCCAAATCCGGCGGCTGGCCTGCCTCTATGCCCTGCTGGATCCATCCGGCATCGTGGACGTTCCCCACCTCAAGGCGGCCCTGGCGGTTTGGCGGTACGCGGAAGATTCGGCTCGCTACATCTTCGGGGACGCCACCGGGAATCCCGTGGCCGACACCATTATGGCCCACCTTCGGCAATCCCCGGACGGCCTCACCCGGACACAAATCCGGGAGGAGATATTCCAGCGGCACAAATCGAGCAAGGAAATCTACTTGGCCCTGCACCTTCTGGAAGAGGCTGGGATGGCCCGGAAGGAAAAGAAGCAGACAGATGGACGGCCGGTAGAGAAGTGGTATGCGGTTGCGCCATAAGCGCCATAAGCGCCATAAGCGCCATAAGTCAACAACCCATACCCCTTACCGCGCTTTTAGCGCTTTTAGCGCAGGCGCGCGAAGGCAAAACAGAGGAAAAAATCATGGTTGACTACTTGAAGATCGTTGCGGAAATCGAAGCAGGGATGGCCCGGATGGAAAACATCCCAACCGACAAACGCCCCCGTGAAATCTGGTACGCGGTTAACGCTATTAACGCGGTTATTCCAAGAGCAAAGGCATTAAAGGCGTTAATGGCGTTAATGGCGTAGGCGCACGAAGAGAAAATCAGAGATAAAAACCTTGGTGAACTATATGAAAATGGTTGGGAAAATCGAAGCAGGGATAGCCCGGAAGGAAAAAATCCAGACGGACGGACCGTAGAAAAATGGTTTGCCTTTGCGCCATAAGCGCGAAAAGCGCCATAAGTCAACAACCTATACCCCTTACCGCGCTTTTAGCGCTTTTAGTGCAGGCGCGCGAGGGCGAAATTGAGGAAAAAGCCCGTGGGTGACGACCTGAAAACCGTCGCGGGAATCGAAGCGAAGATGGCGGCGGAAACCTCTTGTCCGAATCGCGGCGATACGGGAGTTATTGATGTCCCGGCCTGAGCAGGCTTGTCGTAACGTCAGGGAAATTAACTGAGTGAGCTGGGATTCGAACCCAGGACCCTCTGCTTAAAAGGCAGATGCTCTGCCGGCTGAGCTACTCACTCATCAAACACTTGAGCCCCACGGAGGGTTGGCTATAGGACGGGACTCATTATACCCGGCCGTGGCGGGTTAGCAAGAGTCTTGTCCCGGATTCGATGAATCCCATCACCACCATCCGGACCGCACTCTACCGCACCGTGAACCGGGCGCCGGCCCAATCGGCGTGATCGGAATTGGCCCCATCCCCTCCGTCGTTCACCACCAGGGTCAATTGGCTGATCCATTCCACGTTCACCAACACCCGGTGAGCCGGCATGGAGGCCCGCAGAATGGGGCTTTCGTACAACACCACCCCGTCGCCCAGCACTTGGAACTGCACCGACGACGGCGCGTCATCCTTCATCGCGTCGTCCACGCCCACTTCCGCGAGGAAATGCGTGTAGCCGGCGGGAACCGGGACGTTGACTTCGGAATGGGCGTGCATGGCCAGGCCTTTTTCATAATATTTCTCGTTGATGATCATACTGCTCCCCGCGATGGATTTGTCACGCTGCGGTTGCGTCCACTCGAACTTCACCACTTCGAAATCCATATCGCTGATATACACGTCCTTGCTGGGAAACGATTTCCACGCCACCACCGCGAGCACGAGAATCAGGGCGATTCCCATGGCCAAAGCCAATTGCTTGAATTCGTTCATCATCAGGTCCATCCACCGCCGTCATTCACTTGGGATGAGTAGGTATCGTACAGTACGAATCATGGGGGGAGGAGGTTATCCCGTCAAGCCGCGTTGTCTCTCCCCGCATCACGGCCGATGGGGCGTTGGAGGAACGAGGGCCAGACCGGCAAGCCAGGGCTCCTCAGCCTCCGGCGCCCCCTTTCACGGACTGGGGGCTTCCGGGCGCCGCGAGTTTCTCGTAATGAATGGTGATCTTCAATCCCGCGAAGTTCGCGTCCATCTTGGTCAATTTCCCGTTGAGCGGATTGAAAAGCAACTCGACCACGGCTTTTCTTCGTTCTTCCTTGTCCTCATCCTTGCCGCCATCGGGAGGTTGCAGCCGGTAGCGGTACATCAAACAATCGGATTGATCTTTCACCTCCGTGGCAAACGGATCTCCCAGCCCCTGGACGATTTCTGACCGGCCCGGCAAGGCCTGGGTGATACGCGGGAGGGATTCGGGATTCGCGCGCAGCTGCCGCTTCTTGCGGTCCACATCGGCATGGCCCAGGGAACGGATGGATTGTTCAAGAAATTCCGGAGGAACGATTTTCAAGAACAGGGGCGAGAAGGTCACGGCCGTGAGCCGTTGTTTTTCGCTGAACCGCAGAGCAAAGGTGATGTGCGTATCCGGATTATCCAACGAAGAATCGGACCGAAGTTTTTGAAAGACGTAATACCACGTCTCTCCGGATTCTTCCGCTTCGCGCCGGCTGGGCTCGAGACTGGACAAATAGATCAAATCCTGGCTCGTGATTTTGGGTTCCAAAATATGCAGAATAAACCGGCCGTCCACTTCCACCCGGAAAAACTGATCGAACTGCGCCAGCTGGTTTTGAAACTCCAACAAGCGCAAATACACACATCCCGTCAGGCTGAAAATGAACCAACCCAGAAAGAGGGCTCCCCACCCCTTGCGCCAGGCCGCTCGATGCCGGGTATAATGCTTCGCGGTCGTTTCTCGCATCCGTGCGACTCCCTTATCCTGGGCATTCTGCCTTTCTTTTGAAAACGGTCAACCGCCTGCGGATTCAACCCTCTGGAAAAGTGTTATGATGGGAGAACTTCAAACGAGCGAAAGAAGGAACTATGGATCATGCCGGATTCTGAGAACAAGCCCCCTTATCTTGTGAAAAGGGCAGCCGGTATCCCTCCGGTCGAATGCCCCTGCGGATCCAGCATCCGGATCATCACCCGCGACGACACGCCCGTGGCCGGATTTCATATCACCCACATCCAGGATTCCCAGCGTCACTACCACCGGCGCACCACCGAAATTTATCACATCCTGGAAGGCCACGGTTTTCTGGAGGTGGCCGGCGACATCATCCCCTTGGAACCGGGACTGACCCTGCTGATCAATCCGGGCGTGCCTCACCGGGGGTACGGGGATTTCAAAACCATCGTGGTTCCCGTGCCCGCCTTCGATCCGGCGGATGAATTTTTGGTGGATGAGGCGCGGTCCTTGGCATAAGTATCCAACTCCCGGGCCGCTTCCGTGCTGGATTCGCGGGATGGTTGCGGATGGGAACGCGGAACGATTCGCTCTCCTCCTGGGAGCGGATCAGGGGGAGGGCCGCCTGAAAAGGGCGGAAGGCCAATGCTCTCTGAAATCAACCAAGCCGTTTCGAGCGAGAAAAGGTTTCGATAAAATCCGGAGAGGCCCGTTGCGCGGGCCCCTCTCCACATCGTTGATGGAATGAATCGAATCCCGGTCTCGAGACTACACGCCGATTTTCCCTTCCTCCGCCAGTTTCACGAGATACTTCTGCACGCTGAGTGGGCTGGCCGAGTGATGTTCAAACACCGGGATGTTGTTTTCCTTGGCATATTGCACGGCTTGCAAAATCCCCGGATCGGTCAGGGCATTGGAGGAAAAAGTCACCATGACATCCGCTTGATCGACCCGTTGCGCGATTTCCCCTTCCGGCACATCCGCCAACTGGGGGTACCAGGCGCACAGGCCGCCCAGTTCCTGCACAATCCGTTGATACTCCGCCGCGTTCTTTTCCTCGCCGCCCAGCAATAAGACCTGTTCGCCGCGAAAAATCTTGGCCGGTTTCTGCTCCCCGGCGTCCGTTAGGCCGAGTTCCTTCAATAAATCAAATTCGGATTCGAGTTCTTCTTTTTTCGGTTTTTTCTTGACTGCGGGGGATTGGGATTCTTGATCTTCCTGAATCTCCTCGAGACCCAACGAAGCCAAATCGAGATCATCCAGATTCAAGTCTTCCAAACTGATCTCCTCGTCCGCCAAAAGATCCTCTCCTTGAGAATGCAATTCTCCGGCGGTATCCGAATCGGCTTCGTGCTCCTCGAGGCCCAACCCAGCCATATCCAGATCTTCCATATCCTCGAGGTTTTCCAAATCGATATCCCGTTCTTCCTCTTGGTCCTTCTGATCCGGAGGCAGAGTGGCGGAAATGACCGGTTTGCCGGGCGGGGGAGTGGGCGGTTCCGGTTTGACCTCGGGTTTCGCTTCCTGCAGGATCGGGGTCTCCGGTTTAATTTCTGGAACCGGCGGGGAAACGGCGTTCTCTTCCAAAACCGGTTTGGTTTCAGGTTGGACGGATTCAGAGCCCGGGGAAACCGCCGGAGGGGCTTCGCGGAATGTCTCTTCGACGCGTTCCTCGAGGATTAGGTCTTCTTCATCCTGATCCGGTTCCAGCAATAATTTTTCCCATGCCTCCAAGGGCTCGCTGCTCAGGGAGTCTTCCATGGAGGGGGATTCCGAAGGCTCCCCGGTGGTGCGGGTTTCTTCCTCGGCCAAGAAGCGATCGCTGATTGTTTCTTCATACAGGTTTTCGACCTCTTCCTCCCAGGTGCTCATGGCATCGGCGGCCCCATAGGGTTCGCCGGAAATGGAGATCTTTTTTTCCAGGTCGGCGATTTTTCCTTCGAGCGCCGAGAGTTGTTTCCGCATGGCGTCCAGCGCGCCGGAATCGGGCGGAAAGGCGGACGCGGCTTTCCCAGGAGCGCCTTCCAAGGAGGATATGGGGATCCGGACCCGCGAATTTTTCAAGATGAATAAGCCGGTACGCTTTCCCGCGAAGGCAATAGTCCCCTGGTCCAGCAGGGCGGCGTCAGGAATCAACTCCACGGAATCGTGGTAGATGCGGGAGAGGGCGAATTTCAGGCTCTCGGGATCGATGGTCACGGGTTCTCCCGTGTCGGGTTGCGGCGTTTCCTCCATGGGACTGGTCTGGGGCCCCACGAGAATGCGGATGCCACAGTGCTTGCCCACCACCACCAATTTGTCCTGGCTGACCAGGTTCTCGTCCGTGACCAGTTCAATGGGTTCTTCGTAAATTTTTTCGCATGCCCGGGTGAGCGAGGCGAGAGAAATGTCGATCCCTCCGAGTTGCACCGTCCGGCCTGCATCCGCGTTGGGCTTTCTCATGGTTTTGCTTTTCTGCGCTTTAACGCTGTACGTCTGTTCCATGGCGTGCCCTGCCAAGAAGGATTGGGCTTCCCGTGTTTCCCGGGCATCCGTCAGGGACGGTGGCTCTTCCCCGGGGCTTTCTTGCTCCTCCAACGCGCCGGCCTCGTACCCGGCCGCGGCGGGTGGTCCTTCCTCCGCAAAGGGAATTCCGCTCAACTCCCCGCCCATACCCGGATATCCGCCCATTTCATCGCCGCCAAAGGAGATTTCGCTTCCGGCTTCGTCTCCTTCCTCCATTTCGTCCGCCATCATCTCCGCCGGAGATTGCATATGCTTCCGGGCCAATTGGGACGCCAGCTCATGGGCGCTGATCCGGTTGTCGCGCAACAGACTCCACAGCACCAAGCCTAACATCCGTCCCGGCTCCAGAAATTCGAAAGCCAGTCCCTGGCGGAGTTCGGGAACTTTCATGGCCTGGATCTTTTTCCGTTGCGGCGCGGATTCCTGGTCCAGCAGGCGGATCAGGCCGCAACCTTCCTCGCTTTCGTTGAGGATGGCCTCCACCGCGGCTTCGTACACATTTTCGCCGGGCGGTACGGCCTGAAAGAAACTCCTCAATTGGGTGGGGGAAAAACAGGAATGGAGGATGAGACGCAATTCCGGAGTGTTCATGATGGATTCGGCCACCTTTCTCCTTTACCAGTTGCCGGTATTTCCCTTGGATTGTTCGGGATATTTTCTTTGTGTAGAAAATTGCTCCGTGAATTCGATGACCCGCGGGTGAGACAAAATCACGATCGCGCTGACCTGCAGCGCGTTCAACAGAATGAACCAACCGGGCTCCGCGATTTTCAGGGTTTTTATCCAGGCCTCCCACAGCAAAAGCGCCACGGTCACGATCATATCCAACCCTAACAGACCGGCGAGCCACCGGCGGGACCCGGCGTGATACCGCAGCAACCGGATCGCGGCGAAGATCACTCCGTTCCACAATAGCAGACTGTACACATTCAGGGCGATGAACCGTCCGGGAGCCTGGTGGATCTCCTGGAACAGCTCATACCATTCCGGATGCGCGGCGGAATCCATCCGGCCGGTGAGGTACGCCCAATAGGCGACCGTGGAGATAAACGATTCCAGCACCGACATGGACGCGATGAGCAAACAGATGATCACCGTCACGCGCAGCACCAACACGATGTCCGATGGGTGGTTTTCCTCGTTCACGTTCGGATTCCCCTTCTTCGATGGTGGATTCCCCGGGACAATTCCTCTCGGCTTTCCACGTCCGGATTTCTTCCATCATATCATACCGGGGATCCAGCGTTCTTGCCATCGGGAGAAAGGAGAGTCTGAACCACCCGCCGCGCGCTCTTTACCCTGTTCCGTTTTCGGACCCGAGTCTAAAATCCTTTAGAATTGGAAGGCCATGGTTGCATTTTTAGAGGTGTAGATGGGAGACGCCGCGCATGCAGATCCCCCGCGATCCCGTGAAAATCGGTTTGGCGATTACCGGCGCCAGCGGCATCCTCTATGGACTAAGGGTTTTGGAAGAACTGGCGCGCCGCCAGGTGATTGTCCATTTGACCATCAGCGCTAACGCGAAGCACATTGCCCGGCTCGAGTTGGGACTCGACATCGATCTGGAGACCGGGCGCATCGAGGGGTTGGACAATCCCCTCTACGAGTGGATCATCTATCATCATTACACTCATGTGGGGGCCGCCCCGGCCTCGGGATCGTATGGCATGCAGGCGGTGGCCGTGGTCCCCTGCAGCATGGGAACCCTCGGGCGTATTGCCACCGGCACTTCCGAAAGCCTCGTGGGGCGCATGGCAGACGTGGCCATGAAAGAGCGCCGGCCTTTGATCCTCGTTCCCCGCGAAACTCCGTATAATACGATTCATCTGCAAAACATGTTGACCCTCTCCCAGGCCGGCGTAACCATCCTGCCCGCCAGCCCGGGATTCTATCATCATCCCCGGTCCATCCGGGAACTGACCGATTTCATCGTCTCCCGCGTTCTCCAGCACCTGGGATTCGACGGCGGCTGCCTGGTCAAGGGCGGCTGGGGAGAAATTGACTCGATTTCCACCCAAACGCATCTGCAATCCGGCGATGATTATGCTTGACCGCCTGCGCGACTACTTGGGCCTGGTTCGATTCGCGCATACCGTTTTCGCGCTGCCCTTTGCCTTGATGAGCGCTCTGGTGGCCGCCCGGGGATGGCCGGCCCTGTCCGTCACCGGGTGGATCCTTTTCTGCATGGTTACCGCCCGCACCAGCGCCATGACCTTCAACCGTATCGTGGACCGGCATCTCGACCGGCTCAATCCCCGCACCCGGCAACGTCATCTTCCCGCCGGCCGGGTCAGTTTGGCCGAAGCCGTGGGATTGTGGATTGTCTCGTCCGGCTTGTTCGTCTGGGGCGCGTGGCAGTTGAATCCCTTGGCGTTTGCGTTGTCGCCGCTGGCGTTGTTCATCATCTGCGGGTATTCCTACTCCAAGCGCTTCACCGCGCTTTCCCACCTGATTCTGGGGTTGTCGCTGGGCATCGCCCCGGTGGGCGCGTGGATCGCCGTGACCGGGACGTTGGAATGGTTGCCCGTCCTGTTGGCCGCGGGCGTGATGGCCTGGGTGGCGGGTTTTGATGTGATTTACGCCCTGATGGATGAAGAATTTGACCGCCGCGTGGGCCTGCG
This sequence comes from Candidatus Omnitrophota bacterium, assembly GCA_013177805.1. Classification (GTDB taxonomy): domain Bacteria; phylum Hinthialibacterota; class Hinthialibacteria; order Hinthialibacterales; family Hinthialibacteraceae; genus JABLXU01. Next base: position 27,921 of record JABLXU010000030.1, on the reverse strand, counting down.
TTCCCTGGTGGTCTCTCTGGGACGGATCCACGCATTGCGGGCCGCCTTCGCCCTGCATGCCGGGAGCGTGATGGGCATCGGCCTGTTCGGCTGGTGGGCAGACCTGGGATGGATATACGGATTGGGCATGGCGGGCTTCGCGGTGTTGATCCTCTACGAACATTCCCTCGTCAGCCCGGACGACATCTCCCGCGTGAATATCGCCTTTTTCAACGTCAACGGGATCATCAGCATCGGCCTGTTCGCCTGTACCCTGCTCGATATCTTTCTTGCGGGGTGATCTCCGGGCCGCTCTACTTCGTGGTCCCCCACACGTGAAATTCCGCGATGTTCCCGGTATCGTCGAACGATCCCACCCCCACCCGGCCGGCTGAAAACGTTTTGTCCACCGCCGTCAGGATGGGATCTCTTCCTCCGTCGTGAAACACCTGGATCGCGCCGGTCTCCGTGTCGCGGATCACCCGCACCGTGTGATACGTGTCCTCCTTCCAGGCCGTTCCGTTGTTCCGCCGGGTGGCGATCGATACCCGCGGCGCTCCGTTGACCAGAAAGATGGAATTGGCGTGCGGATCCGTGTCCGGCGCGGGGGCGAGATGAACATAATAAAAGTGGGACGGATCCTGGTAGCCGAAAATCACGCACATGTCGCGGTGGCCGTATTCTTTCGTGGTCGATTTCATCCGCGCCTCGATGACACAATCCTTCACCACCAGGTCCTTGACCAGGGCAATGTTGAAAGGCGAGCGCACCGGCGGCTCGTATTGGCTTTGTTGCACCAGCGCGTACACGGGCTTCCCCTGATCTTCCAGAATTCTCCAGGCTTGGGGATCGCCCGGCTGCCACCGTTCCGCCCCGCGGGAAAAATCTTCGCTGAAAACCAACAGCCATCCATTCAGGACTTTCGGGAGGGTTCCGGACTCCGGCGTATACGATACCGCCGCCGCCATCAGAATCCCCGGCGCCATCAGCAGCAATCCAATGGACATTTTTCTTACCCGCACGGCCTTGTATCCTTTCTCCGGCTTTACTTTGTTGAAACCATAAACTCAATTACAAAACTTTACTTACAGCTTTTATTGTTGGATGATCGTTGAGGGGATCGTTAAACGAATTCCTCTCGCTTTCAAATATATTAGGATATTTTTAATTCCACAGAGAAGGGAAGGTGCCATGAATCCGTGTCCTGAAATGAACCGGCGGTCGTTTCTCCAAACCACCGCGCTGGGAGCGGTAGCCGCGGCGGGCGCGGCTGGTTGGCCGGGATTCCCTCAAGACCGTCCCCGGTTGCCTAACGTGGTGATCCTCTACGCCGACGACCTGGGCTACGGCGATGTCGGCTGTTACGGGGCTGCGGATATTCCCACGCCCCACCTCGACGCCCTCGCCGCCTCAGGATCGCGTTTCACCACCTGGTACGCCAGCGCGCCGGTTTGTTCACCCTCCCGGGCTTCTCTCCTGACCGGCCGCTATCCCCAGCGGACCGGCGTGGCCAACAACGTGGAGGCGGGGTATCGCTCCCTGGGACTGCGGCCCGGCGAAATCACCCTCGCGGAAGCCTTGAAATCCTTGGGTTTGCGCACGGGTTTAATGGGAAAATGGCACCTGGGCGGCGCTCCCGAATGCCGGCCGCACCGGCGGGGTTTCGATGAATTTTTTGGTTTCCTGAACGGGTGTGTGGATTATTACTCCCACATTTTCTATTGGGGCGTGAAGGGCACTATCGATCCTATGCATGACCTCTGGCGGAACGATGAGGAGGTCTGGGCGAATGGGCAATTCCTCCATGACCTCATCATTCAGAACGCGATGCGTTTCATCCGGGAGAACCGGGACCAGCCCTTCTTCTTGTACGTCCCCTTCAATGCTCCCCATTATCCCATGCACGCGCCACCTGAATACGGGGAACGGGTGCGGCATATCCCGGATCCCCACCGGCGGATTCAGGCCGCCATGGTGGCCGTGCTTGACGAGGGCGTGGGCCGGATTCTCGCGGCTCTCCAGGAGAACGGTTTGCGTGAAAACACCCTCGTTTTCTTCCTCAGTGATAACGGGCCTTCCCGCGAAAGCCGTAACCTGCTCGACGATTCCCGCGAAACCTACCGGGGCGGCAGCGCCGGACCGTTCCGCGGCGGCAAGGGAGGACTTTTTGAAGGCGGCATCCGTGTGCCCGCCATGATCAGCTGGCCGGGGGTTATCCCTTCGGGTCGCGTGATCACCGAAACCGCCTCCACCCTGGATGTTTTCCCCACGGTGCTCCACTGGCTCGGGGGAAACTGGCTCTTGGACCGGAAAATCGACGGGAAAAACATCCACTCCGTAATCATGGATCAGAGACAAACCCCGCATGACATCCTATTCTGGGGATTGGGCCAACAACGCGCGGCACGGTGGGGGAAATGGAAATTGATCCTCGATCCCCAATTGGATTTCTCCCAAAAATCCAGCGAACCGCTCCACTTATATGATCTGGAAAGCGATCCGGGAGAAACCACCAATCTGGCCGGCCTTCATCCCGATATCGTGGCGGATCTGAAACAACGTCTGACGGAGTGGGAAGCGGAATGGAAGGAAGAAGCGCAAGGGTAAAACGCCATCCAAGGGATCTGAATCCTCTGATTCAGTAATACTTTGTAAAAACCGAAATAAACATTCCCGGATCATCGGATAAGTGTCTCCAATTTTCGTGGGTTCATGTTTCCGAACACGAGGCCACACTCCGGTTCGGTAGAAGGGAGAGAGCCATCCACAATCCTGGAATTCTGAATCCTCCCCTCCCGGCCGGTTCGTTTCTTGGTTGAATTGGAGTTTTAAGACGTTGACTGGCCTGGGAAAAAGATTATAATGTTCACCTGCTTTGGAATCGTGGGTCCTTAGCTCAGTTGGTTAGAGTGCTTGCTTGACATGCAAGAGGTCACTGGTTCAAGTCCAGTAGGACCCACCATTAAAATCCGGTTCAATCCCCGGTTAGCCCAGCGACGCAATCGGGATTTCGTTTTTGGATGAATCCAAAAAGGAGACCTTATTGGTCTCTTTTTTCATAACGTTCGAGAAATCAAATGTCGGTAACCAGTTCCACAGAACGTGTAACCGTACGGGTGTCCGGTCTGAATGAACCTATCCACGGGAAGCCGGGCATCACGCCGTTGGAGATTTTGGAATCCACGTCCGGGCATCCGGATGGCGTGTTGGCGGCTCGATTCAACGGAACCGTGGTGGATCTGAAGCGGCCTTTGACCGAAGACGGCGCGTTGGAATGGATCACCGCCGAAGATCCGGCCGGCAAAGAAATCTATTTTCACAGTACGACCCACCTGATGGCCCAGGCGGTGACCGAACTGTTTCCCAACGTCAAACTGGCGATCGGACCGCCCATCGAAGAAGGGTACTATTACGACTTCGGCGTGGAAAAACCCTTCACTCCGGAAGACTTGGAGCGGATCGAGCAGCGCATGCGGGAACGCGCCCACGACCGGTTGCCCGTGGAGCGCTTCACGATGCCCCGGGATGAAGCGGTCGCGTATTACAAGAATCTCCATCAGGACTTCAAGGTCGAAATCCTGGAAGAAATCGACGATCCCGAAGTCAGCTTTTACCGGCAAGGGAATTTCACGGATATGTGCCGGGGACCTCATGTTCCCGACACCGGATATTTGAAACATTTCAAACTCTTAAGCATCGCCGGGGCCTACTGGCGCGGCGATGAACGGCGGCCCATGCTGCAACGCATTTACGGCACGGCCGCTCCCAGCCAGGAAGCGTTGCAAGCCTATTTGGACAAACTGGAAGAAGCCAAAGAACGCGACCACCGCAAACTGGGCAGGGAACTCGACCTCTTCAGCATCCACGAGGAAGCCGGTCCCGGCTTGGTGTTCTGGCATCCCCATGGCGCCCGGATCCGGAACGTCATCGAAAATTTCTGGCGGGAAGAACATATCAAAAACGGGTATGAATTGGTCTATATTCCCCATATCCTGCGCGAAGATCTGTTCATCCAGTCCGGCCACCTGGAAAATTACAAGGAAAACATGTATGCCCCCATGCCCATCGACGGCATCGATTACTATGCCAAACCGATGAATTGCCCGGGGCATATCTTGATCTTCAAAACCCAAATGCGCAGCTACCGGGATTTGCCCATCCGCTACGCTGAACTGGGCACGGTCTACCGCTACGAGCGCTCCGGCACACTGCACGGCCTCTTGCGGGTACGGGGCTTCACCCAGGATGACGCCCACATCTTTTGCCGCCCCGATCAGCTGGAAGAGGAAATCTCCGGCGTCATCCGCTTGGCCGATTTTATGATGAAATCGTTCGGCTTCGAGTACGAAATGTACCTCGCCACCCGGCCGGAAAAATCCATGGGTTCCGATGAACTCTGGCATCACGCGACCGAAACCTTGCGCGCTTGCCTGGAGAAAACCGGCAAACCCTACCAGATTGACGAAGGCGGCGGCGTGTTCTATGGCCCCAAAATCGATGTTAAACTGCTGGACGCCTTGGGCCGCACGTGGCAAGGTCCCACTTTCCAACTTGACTTTAATTTGCCGGAACGCTTCGATGTCAACTTCATCGACAGGGATGGCGCCAAAAAACGGGTGGTGATGATCCATCGCACCGTTCTAGGCTCCATGGAACGGTTTATGGGGAACCTGATCGAGCATTACAAAGGCGCGTTCCCCGCCTGGCTGGCCCCCGTGCAGGTGCGGATCTTGACCATCACCGACGCGCAATTACCCTACGCAAGGGAACTGGAAAAACGTCTGCGCGCCGCCTCCATCCGCTGCGAAGTGGATGACCGGAACGAAAAAATCGGCTATAAAATCCGCGAAGCCGAAGCCGCCAAAATCCCCGTGATGCTGGTTGCCGGGAAACGGGAAGCGGCGGAAGGGACCCTAGCGGTCCGCGAGCGGGGCCGCCGCGACTTGGGAATCAAGAGTTGGGCGGAAGCTCTGGACTATATTCAAAATTTATCCAAAATTCCTACAAGGAATTGAAATTCGAGACCGAAGACGGTCTCTGAGGGGAGCGTGATTTTCGATTAGAAGACAAATCAAGGTGAAGCGTGAAGCGCCACGCGAATTGGCCCGCATCAATGAGGCCATCCGGGAACGGGAAGTTCGCCTCATTGACGAAAAAGGGGAGCACAGCGGCATCGTGCCGATCGAGGAAGCATTACGCCGGGCGCAGGCGGCGAATTTGGATTTGGTCGAAGTGAGCAACAAATCCAAACCGCACGTATGCCGTGTGATGGATTATGGCCAATACAAATACGAACAAGCCAAAAAGCAAAAAGAGGCCAAAAAGAAGCAAAAGCAGATCGTTGTCAAAGAAATTAAAATACGGCCGCGGATTGATCAGCACGATTACGATTTCAAACTCAACCACGCGCTGAAATTTCTCGAGCATGGGGACAAGGTGAAAATCATCATGCAGTTCCGGGGCCGGGAAATGGCGCATAAGGATCTCGGGCGCGTGGTGATGGACCGGATCATCGCCGATTTGGGCCATCTGGCCCAGGTGGAGCAGGAACCGCGGATCGAGGGACGGTTCATGAACATGACCCTGGCTCCGCTCCCGGCCGCGCAACGCAAGAAAAAAGAATCTCAGCGGACCGCGCCAGGGACGGAAGCGAGGGACTCGTTGCCTCCGCCGGAGAATGTGCTTTTGCCGCCGGATGATGATGAATCAGAGGGAACCTGGGAGGCGGACGGTCCGGATAAGGTCGAAGCCGCGGAAACTCCCTGGATCGAAGACCCATCGGATAACGAATAAGGATCTAACACCATGGCATCAGGACCGAAAATGAAAACCAACCGCGGGGCCGCCAAGCGGTTCCGGCCCACGAAAACAGGGAAGTTCAAACGCGAGCGGGCGTATTTGAGCCATCTGCGCCGGCGGAAAAATGCCAAGCAAAAACGGCGTCTGCGCCAGCAGACCTTGGTTAGTCCCAACGATGCCAAGCGCGTCCGCCGCTTACTGGTCATGTAGCCGATTCACCGAGGAAAGGGTACGCAATCATGCCAAGAGCGATCAACCAAGCCGCCTCCCGGGCCAGGCGGAAAAAAATCTTGAAATGGGCCAAAGGCGCACGGCTGGGCCGGCGCAACCAGATCCGGGCCGCGCGCCATGGCGTGCATAAGGCCTTGCAATACGCCTACCGGGACCGGCGCAACCGCAAACGCGAATTCCGCCGCCTCTGGATCACCCGCATCGGCGCGGCGGCCAAGCAGGAAGGGATGTCGTACAGCGTGCTGATCGGAGGGTTGAACCGGGCGGGGGTCGCCATCGACCGCAAGCATTTGGCTCATCTCGCCGTCAACGATCCCGGCGCGTTTCACGAATTGGTGCAAATCGCGCGGGGATAATCGCGAAATACCGGTTGTTGTTTGCTTTATGATTACCCTTGGCCGCGCCTGGTCCGCGGCGTATTTTTTAGTATGCGGCCGATCCGCGCGTTCGTTTTTCTGAATGCCAGGGTGGATTTCAATTGGACGGATCAGTGAGAATTTCTCCCACTCTCATCGCCTTCGGGAAGAGGGCCGCCCTAAATTTCCTCTCCCTTGGGAAGAGGATCTCCCTAAATCCCCCCCTCTCCCTTGGGGAGAGGGCCAGGGTGAGGGGAGTACCGGCAGAGCATCATCCCGTCTAGTCAAGCAACCAGAGTGGACGGGTAGTATATCGACTTGAAAAAACGCAACAGAACCGAGGATTGCCTTTTCCGGAGCATCCCTTTTTTAACCTGGATCACCATCATGACCGGCCTTTCCACTCTTCGCCAAGAACTCGAATCCGCCCAGGCCCAGGCGCTCGCCGATTTCTCGCGCGCCGATACCCCCCAGGGCTTGTATGAAATCCGGACCCAGTACCTGGGGAAAAAAGGCAAGGTAAAAGCGATCCTCAAGGGCCTCGGGTCCTTACCCCCCGAAGATCGCCCCGCGGCCGGCCAAGTGGCCAACCAAGTGGCGGATGCGCTCGAAGAAGCGTATCAGCAACGGCTGGTGGAATTGAAAGCCTTGGAAGCCCGCCGGCGGCTGGAAGCTGATGAAACCGACATCACCCTGCCCGGCACCTGGTCCCGCCGCGGAGCAGTGCACCCCCTGATTCGTGTCCAACTCGAAATTGAAGAATTGTTTTACTCGATGGGTTATGACATCGCGGATGGACCGGAAATCGAACTCGAATACTACAATTTCGAAGCCCTTAATTTCCCGCCCGACCACCCCGCCCGGGACATGCAGGACACGTTTTTCATGAAAAGCGGGCATGTGTTGCGCACCCACACTTCGCCGGTGCAGGTCCGCTATATGGAAACCCACACACCCCCATTGCGGATGATCGCCCCTGGCCGCGTGTACCGCTGCGATTCGGATATCACGCACTCCCCCATGTTCAACCAGATCGAGGGCTTGGTCGTGGATACGGACATTTCGTTCCGCGACCTGCGGGGCACGCTGGAACAACTCGTGCACCACGTCTTTTCACCCGATATTGGCACCCGCTTCCGGCCCTCGTTTTTTCCCTTCACCGAACCCAGCGCGGAAGTGGACATCGAATGTTTCGCCTGCCATGGCCGCGATACCCAATGCCGGATCTGCAAGGGAACCGGCTGGATCGAAGTATTGGGCTGCGGCATGGTCAATCCCAATGTCTTCCGCGCGGTGGGCTACGATCCGGAGACATACACGGGTTTCGCGTTCGGCCTGGGCATCGAACGCTTCGCCATGCTTAAATATCAAATCAACGACATCCGCCTGTTCTTCGAAAACGATATCCGGATGCTGAGGCAGTTCCGGTAGGCCCCGGTTAACGGATTTTCTTTTTCCGGCGCTAATTTACCCAGGGGCACGTACAGGAGCACGTACAGGGGCATGTAGCCACGTGCCCCTGCCCTATCTTTGTACACCGGAAGAGAATGAGCTTCGCGGATTCTCACCGTGGCGTGATTTTCGGCCAGTGGATTTCCACGCCCTGGGCCACCAGCCGGTTCTGGAAGTCGCGCAAGAGCGCGTCGGTGTTGCGCACGCCCCGGGGACTTTCCTTCTTTTCCAGACAATACGCGATCAACATTCCCGCCGATTCGCCGATGTTCCACTCCACCGGATGCAGGCGGTAGGTCCCGTTGGTGATGTGCGTCGTGCCGATGTTTTTGCAGGCGGGGATTAAATTCTCGACGCGCCGGGGGATCAGCGCACCCAGGGGGATCTGGAACGGGCAGGTGTCCAGGTCCACGTAATTGTCGCCCCCGGTGCTGGGATGCAAGTCGATGCGGTAACTGCCCACGCCAACGGAATCGGCGAAGGGCGCGGCGGTGGTGTCTTCGTATTTCGTCCCCATTTCCTGCATGCGGGCCTGCGCCCAGACGTGCCGGGCCGTGATGGTGAATTCGGCCAGGATGCGGCGGGATTCGCGGATGTAGGGATATTTCGCGAGGCCATCCGGCGTGCCGGTGATGTCCGGCCGCAAACGGAGGCCGGGCCAGCCGGTTCCGCCGCCGGCGCGGGGAGCTTCGGTCTGCAGCCAGTAGAGCAGGGAGAGGGAAAGTTGCCGCGCGCCGCGCAGGTGTTTTTCTTTCTCCTCGCGGGGCACGTCGATGATGGATCCCGGCAGGTAATCGTTTTGTGGCCAATTGACGATGGTGATGTCACTGGCGTATGCCCCCGGAACGAAGTTATGGGTATGGATGATGCGCCTGTAACTCCAAAAGCCCATCCGGCCCCCCTTATTTTCAGCGATAGGGTCGAAGCCCAATCCTTCGCGGCTTTCGCCCGGTTTTTGGGGATGCGAATAGGCAAAGGCCAGCAGTTTCCCCGGCCAGGGCGGCGTCAGGGCAGGGACGTATTCCCGCCAGAAAGCGTAATCTTCCGGCGGATCGATCGTATGGTCTTCTCCGGGAACGTAGTCGATGGCGAAGCACCAGGTGATGGCCTGCATGTTTTGCGGTTGCGCTTTTTCCGGGGCCATCGGTTCGCCGGTCTGATCACGGGACTCGAATCCGGTGACGTATTCGGTTCCCGTGAGGGGCAGCAGTTCACCCGTCTCGGTGGCGTCCAGAAAATACGGGGCGCGCAATACCCGAAAATGGCCGGTTTGGAGGTCTTGAACCTGGATGGCTTTGACTTGGCTTCCGTCCGTCTCGGCGGCCACGGGCACGTGCTCGAGGAGCAAGGTGATTTTTCGCGCGCTGAGATGCGGCATCAGCATTTCATACAAGGCGGCCAAGCCTACGCGCGGTTCGCAGGCGATGCGCGAAACCCAGCCGTTGCCGGGATTCAACACCGGATTGCGCGTCGCCTCGGCGGTGAGGGGGTAGTTGCGCCGGTAGTAGTCGCGGATGCGCCGCCGCAACTCGCGGTACGAAGCGGGCGCGCCGAACGATTCGATCCAGCCGTGCTCGTCCATGGGGACCGCCTGCTGGGTGAGCTGGCCGCCGATCCAATCGGTCTCCTCGGTCAGGATCACGCGCAAACCGTTGCGCGCGGCGGCCAGGGCGGCGGCGCAGCCTCCCAACCCCCCACCGATGATCACCAGGTCCGCCCCTAATTCATGAGCCGGGATATTCCGGGAAGAAAAAGCGGACGGGGCCGGGGCCGCGGTTGCGGTCATCCAATACGCCGGCGCGGCGAGTCCCGCCGCTAAAAATGATCGTCTGTCCATGGTGGTCCTTTCGTTCAACAGTTGGTTCAATCGCCTGTTTCAGGGTACTGTATCACATCCGGTGACAAGGGGAGAACAGGTGAGGCGGTTAGGTTCTGTTGCGTTTTCCTCATAAAGGAATTTCAGAAATGCGGGATGGCCGGGCCAGCGCCCACGGCGCTATTAAATGAATCCCGAGCTTCCGCCCTGGGAACTAGCCGGGACCAAGGTCACTATGTTCCCTCCCTCAGGGAGAGAGAATTCATCGTTTGAAATGCCCTCGTCTGAACCTTCTCGTTTCAGAGCCCCCGCAATGGTTTATGCTCTTGCCGCGTCCTGGACTCGGAAGAGACCATACCGCATTTCGGTAAAGCATTTGTTCCAAAAACTCAACAGAACCGAATGATCTTGATCAGCCTTTCGCGTTCGCTTCCCAGGTTTGTTTCAATAGACGAAGCAAGGTATCCACAATCTTGGGTTCCGCGCCGGTTTCCAAGTAACTGGTGCGCGCCCGCCAGGTGGTGTAGCCGCCCAGCGGAAACTGATCCGGCGGAGGCAGATAGCCATGTGCTCCGTTGGCGATGCTAATGTTCATGGTGAGCGGGAACGGGCTTTGTTCCTTCAACCGCAAACCGGTGGATCCAAAAGTTTCGCAAGGAATCGCCGCAATGCCCAGGCCGTCGATGCCGATCGCCTGCAGTTTGATTTCGACCGTGTCCGGCATTTGGCCGACCAGAACCGTTTCCCGCGCGTAGTTTTCTTCCCAATTCTGGATGGGACGGTCTTTCACGTTTTTCTCCAGATAGTCCCGTGCCTCCTGTAACTCATTGGGAGTGGGTTTGCGGACGCCCAGTTCTAGAAGGGTTTCCTCCATGGCCAAGGGCGCCCAGGCGTGATGCTCGATTTTATGGTATGCCCGCAGGGCGGCCTGCGCGACCGCTTCGGCCACCATGAACCGGTCGAAATCCCGTGGGGGTTTGCTGAAATCGATGCAGTTGGCGTCACCGCTGGTTCCGTTGCTCATGATACCCACGAAGGGGGTCTCGGCAGGATCCGCGCCGAGCAACTCGCCGATCCGTTGGGCGAAAACCCCGAAGTAATCGGCCGAGATATGAGGCGCGCCGGCATAGTGCGTGGAGTAATTGCCAAGAAACGCCAGCGGTTTTCCCCCGGGGGTCTGCACGGAGAGGACCGTCACCGCCGGATCGACCGGGCCGGTTTGTTTAACCCGGTTTTCGTTCAGGTGGCCGGGATTCATCTCCGCCTGGTTTTCAGGACATCCGGTGAACGGCACGGTGAACGCCGTGCCGGGTTTCATGATCCACCGGCGGCAGAAGACGTACTCCGTGCATTGATCGGCCGCCCAGCCAATCCACGCCGGCTGTCGTTTCGCGTAAGCCTCCTGAATCGCCTCGGCGATTTTTCCGGTCACGAACTCCCGGTAGTCTGGATGGGGATCGGTGCCGTGCACGCCCATGACCGCCGGAGCGGAATGGGTATGGGTGGCGGCGATGAGCATGCGGTCGAGAGGAATCCCGGTCGCGCGCTGAGCCAGAACCTTGGCGGCGTCGATCATGTCGCGCGGCATCAGGCAGCTGTCCACGAGACAAATCGCGACGGCTATCCGTCCGTCATCCAAAACCAGGGCGCGCGCGTGTAACGGATCTTCCACCTTGTCAGCCCACGATTCCACAATGCCTCCAGCCACACGCAGGGGCAAGGTGGCCGGTGTGATATCCACCGCGGCGGCGCCGGCCTGGAAAGTCCGGATGGTGTCTACGGCATGCGCGGGGGGGGATCCGGGTATCAAAAATGGGAACATGCTGATCACCCAACTGAGCCAAAAACCGGCGCGGCAGCCGGACCGGCATAGAACTTTCAGGAATGAATCAACATTCTGGAAAGGACTCATACGGATACTCCCTGCAACGTTTTTTTCTATGGTCTCTCACTTACGCTATTGGATCAACCGGGGTGACAGGGGGTGATGAAAGAACAGAACCGGTTACTTGATTGTAGAGAAAGAACGTCGCGTGCTCCTTCAACGCTTTTCTCTACCTGACGTTCTCCCAGAAAAAGGAAAGGATTTCGCGTTCCCATCCGGTGTCCTACCACGGATCAAGCACTGAGAAAGTCCGGCATTTGGGTATATAGTTGCCAAAAAACAATTAGGTGGGGCGCAGGTCTTGCGAGGCTTGCTTCCCAAAGTAGTAAAGGTATATAGACAATTACGGTTCATTTCTTGCATAATAAACCGATAGGGGCGGAGAAAACCATATTTTGGGAAGAGGAAGGCTTGGCGAATGAATACGTTTAAGTGGGGATTTACACTGATCGAGTTGTTGATTGTCGTGGCGATCATCGGCATTTTGGCGGCGATCGCGGTACCCAATTTTCTGAATGCTCAATTCCGGGCTAAACTGGCGCGCACCTATGCCGACCTCAAATCCGTGCAGACGGCCATTGCCACTTACGCCGTGGATCATAACAATTTCGCCCCCGTGGATTGTGGAACAGAAACCGTGGATGGATCCAGCTACCGGATTTTAACTTCCCCCGTAGCGTATTTGTCCAGCACTGCGGCTTGCCGGGATCCCTTTTTCGCGAAAGGCGATACAGGCGGCGCGATCTACTGTGATTACGGGGCTCCTCTCCGCGCCGGCGCCAGCGCCTCGACGATCGAGGAACGAAAACGGGAGTACGGAGCCGCCGGCGTGACCTATGTCATGGTGTCTCTCGGACCCGACCGCGTGACGGATTGGCCATGGACTGACTGGGCCGTCGGATTGCGGGCGTTGCGTACCCCCAAAATCGCGGGTCCCAACGGCGATGGCGGCGTGTTTTATTCCGTATCGAATGGCCTGCAATCCAAAGGCGATATCATTTCCAGCAGCGCTCAGATCTTTCAATAAGCGGCGAAGACCGGTAATTCCGTCACGGGTGTGGCACCCCTGGGGGGGTATATTCTCATACGGCGGAAGTTCGGTTGTGTTTTGATAATTTAACTTGATTCCAGAAAAAGGATGGCCAATGCCTTTTGGGATATCCCTCACTCAAGCCCTCGCCCAGAGAGAGGGGATGATTTAGCGCTCCCACATACACGTCCCGCGTATCAAGCACCGGGAAAGTCCCGCATTGTTTGAAAAGTAACGATTCATGCTTAGAACGACAAGCCGTGCCAGGAGGTGTGAATCACGTCTCCGCTGCTGACAATGCCGTTGGAAGTCTGGTACAGCAGTTGTTTGAACAAACCGGCCGTCTGGGGACCATACGCCCCGACGCCGATATCCTCGTCCGTGTCCGGACCCAATCCATGCAAGAGCCAGTCGGTTTTGCAACTCGGCCCATAGGATGAATAGTCATAATTGGGGGTTATGCTGGAATACTTGGCATTGGGCACCCGGAACGGATCATGGGGGATGCGGGCGATGTACGCGACCGGCGTGGTCAACCGCCGCATTTCCTGGTGGGGATTCCCGCCCATTTGTTCAAAATAGCACCGATTGTCGATGCGGTACATCATCAAAGCGTCGCCCAACGCCTTCAGGTCCGTTTCCATTCGGGCGATGGTGGCCCGCATCCGCGCGTTTAGAAAATTGGGCACGGCGATGGCCGCTAAAATTCCGATGATCGCGACGACGATCAGCAACTCGATCAACGTGAAAGCGTACCTCTGGGTAATCCGCATGATCCGAAAGCCCTGCCTTTTAGAGAGATGGTCAATTTTAGTTGATTTTCGCCCGGCTTGTTACGGCACAGCCGGAGAAAAACGCACTTGATTGGGGAAGGCCGGGAAAGCGTGGGGGAGGCTTTCTCCGGTGGCCGGCCGCTCCAACCTGGATTGCCGGCCCAAGATCCGTTCTGGAATGTCCCAGAGCATCCCTTGTTCACTTGGAACAAGAATGTGGAACATAGTAAAGTGAGGCTGTAATGCATCCCTGTGCCAGGGCAGGGGGGAACCGGAGTTCTTAAGTTTGAGAAGCGAGAAGCGCATGAACGAAACTGACTTGAACGAGGGTTATTGGCCGATCGATTTGTCCTCTTGGTGCAATCAAGGCCCGGAAGCGTTCGCCCCCGGGGCCGGCTTTCCGCTCGGGATGCAGTCATTCCGCGGATTGCCTTTTCAAATCGGCCCCAGCCAGGGGAAAGGACTTAGTTTGCTTGACTTCGGCCCTCAGGGATACCGGGAACCGGTCGGGATTCCCATCCAGCGGACGGCCAGGTGGGTGATTATCGCGCACCGGTTGTTGGAGTCGCGCATCCGCGAGGGAGAAACGGCGGGCCGGGTGATTGCCCATTACGTCTTCCAATATGAAAGCCTTCCTTCTGAGATCATCCCCATCCGCGAACGTCTGGAGATATCCGAGGTCCCTCCGGATTGGGGACAATGGCCGCTCCTGGCGGTGCCCGATCAGAACGATGGGTTGAAACCCCGCTATGCAGGCCCGTGGGGCGCCGCCGGTGAACGGCAGACCGAAGTGGTTCCCGCCGCGCCGCGATGGTTTGTCCTCTGGGCTTGGCGCAATCCCCATCCGGAACAAATTCTTGATTGGCTGCGTGTCGAACCGCGGGACCGGCGGTTCGTGATTGCCGCCGTCACGGTGAGTTCCCTGGAGGAGAGTCCTCTCCGCCGCGAACCGAGGCGCCCGGTTATCCTCCGGCTGAAAGATCCGGAGGAGGCCGCGGAACCGTTTGATCTATCCGTCGAAGCCGATCGCGGTTCGGTGACCTACCCCTATCCGTTGCCCACGGGATCCGCCGAGGAATTCAAGCAAGATTCCATGGCGGGGTGGGGCCAGACCTATAATACCCGCACCAGCCCGGCTTATGTGGAGATCGCGGCGCTTCCTTCCGCCACCATTCGGGTGGCGCGGGGCGAGGCGGTGATGGAAGCAGTCCGTTGGAACGATGTGCTTCAAAAGAAACAAGTGGAAACGGATCGTGTGCGGCTGGAGTTGGTGGAGCGGGGGAAAAACTGGGTGCATGTGACCGTGCTGGACGATGAAACCGGCCGGCCGCTTCCCTGCCGTGTCCATTTCCGTTCGCCGGAAGGCATCCCCTATGCCCCGCACGGTCATCCCGGCCATCTGATGTCGGATCAAAGTACTTGGCATATCGACAACGGCGGTGATATCCGGCTGGGCCATGTCACGTACGCGTACATTGATGGCGCCTGCCAAGGCTGGCTGCCCCGGGGCGAAGTGATTGTGGATGTGGCGAGGGGATTCGAATATCTCCCCTTGCGCGCCTCCGTGATGATTCAACCGGGCCAACGCGAAATGACGTTGCGGCTTAAGCGAGTCCTCAACATGAAACGCGAGAGGTGGTTCAGCGGCGATACCCATGTCCACTTCCTGTCCACCTTGGGTGCCCAGCTCGAAGCGCAAGGGGAGGATGTCAGCGTTGTGAACCTGCTGCAGTCACAATGGGGGCATCTTTTCACCAATACGGAGGAATTCACCGGGCGGCCCCTCTATTCGGCCGATGGCGGCACCGTGGTGTACACGTCGCAGGAAAACCGGCAGCATATTTTAGGGCATTTGAGTTTGCTGGGACTGAAGCATCCCGTCATGCCCTGGTGCACGGGCGGACCCGATGAAGCCGAACAAGGCGGGACGTTGGAAACGGCGCTCAGCCATTGGGCGGATGCCTGCCATCAGCAAGGGGGGACCGTGATCGTTCCCCATATCCCCAATCCCAATTGCGAACTGCCCGCCTTGATCGCGGGCGGGCGGGCGGACGCGCTCGAGATGACCACGCATGAAATGTACGCGCATATCGAATACTACCGTTACCTGAATGCCGGGTATCGGTTGCCTCTCGTGGGCGGTACCGACCGGATGACCGCCGAAGTGCCGGTCGGTCTTTACCGCACCTATGTGTACATCCCTCCCGATGAAGAATTCACTTACGAGAATTGGTGCCGGAATCTGCGCCTCGGCCGGACTTTTCTCAGCGGGGGGCCGATTTTGCGGTTTACGGTGAACGGCCGGATGGTGGGGGATACTCTTGCCCTGCCTGGGAATGGAGGCACGGTGGAAGCCGTAGCCGAGGTGGACAGTATTTTCCCTGTGCATTCTCTGGAAATCGTGCAGGAGGGCCGGGTAGCGGCCTCCACGGAAGAATCCCGGGGGGCGCGCCGGTTGCAGTTGAAGGCCCAATTGAAGGTGGAGCATCATACCTGGCTGGCGGCGCGGGCCGGCGGGCCGGGATTCGCGCGGGCCTTGTCCCATCACGATGCGTGGCGGCGTGGAATCATGGCGCATACTTCCCCGGTTTATGTATCGGTTGGGGGCGAATGGTGGATGCATGATGAGGAGACCGCGCAATACATGATGACGTTGATTCATGGCGGCCTGGAGTACATCCGGAATCTCAGCGGCCAATACCCTCGAGGTTCCGTCACGCATCATCACGGCGAGGATGACCATCTGGATTACCTGGAACGGCCGTTTCGCGAAGCGCTAGAACGCATTCAGGCCCGGCGGCGCCGATATGGAATCTAGCCAGTTCCCTTGTTGGGTGGAGGTCCCTTAGAAACATCCAGCCTGATTCTGTATATTCATTCATCAATCACCATTATTCTTTTTAAGGAAAGGGATCGGTTTGATGAATCAAAAAAATTTATTATGCAGCGCCTTTTGGGCGGGTATGATGGGTGTGTGCGGATTTTCGGCGTGGCCGGATGTTGTATGGACTGATTATCCAGGGAATCCCTTAGATATGCCGATGCCGAACGGCAACCGGTCGTACATGGCTAATGTACTCTGGAATCCGGATTTGCATAAATACCAGATCTGGTACGAGCAGGGCAGCATCGACTTGGTGACCTATGCGGAATCCGTGGATGGTATCCACTGGACTAATGCGGTGTTGACGACGGGACTCAAGGTGGACGACCTTCTCGTTGGCCGTGGATATTATTTGTACAATCCGGCGTGGGACTATCCCTATAAAGGTTATTTTTTTGGACGTGGAGGAGACTTAGGGGATCATGTCCGCTTTGCGGAATCCAAGGATGGCATCGTATGGGAAAACAATCAAGCGCTCGATATGTCGGACGCGACGGTGTCAGGCCAGACCATCAGCTCGCCCGACGGCCACGCGGTGATGTACAATCCGGCTTTTCCGGAATCGCCCTATCGGATGTATCTGAAAACGGGGGACTTTACCTCCGTTATGCAATCCTCCGATGGAATCAATTGGTTGTGGAAAACTTACGCGACTCTGGATGAGGGATTCCACATCACCGCCATCATCCAAATCCGTGAGAATGACTTCCGCGCTTGGGGATTTCGCGTGTACGACACACCGGGGATCCAATCGTTCCGGTCCGCGGATGGATTGGAATTCGAAATTCTTGAAGATCCGGTCGCGGTAGTGGGGGGCGGTGGCCCGGCCGGCTCGTGGAACGACAACCGGAACTATCATCCGAGTGTCGTGTACGACGGAAACGGCCAATTCAAGATGTGGCGTTCAGGCCGCAATGAAGCGACGGGGAATTACCGCATGGGATTCGCAACAGGCGTCGACGCGGACCTGGTGACTCCCGTGACGGATTGGGAGATTCATCCATAGGGAGTGACAAGGAGTTGAATCCATGGGGCCTAAGGGAGGGTGGTTACGAGGTTTCCTCCCTTGGGCCTGTACTGTGTACGTGACTATGTTTTCCAGGCATAAGATGCAGATGTCGATCACCCCGGCTGCTGTTGGGTCAAGCAATGGAGGGTCCCCAATCCCCAAACGAGGTCCACGGCGTGGATGCCGATGACTTCACGGTTCTCGAAGAGTTCGGCAAGAATGCCCAGAGCGGCGCGGTCGCGGGGATCGTTAAAGGTGGGGACCAGCACAGCGGCGTTGGTGACATAGAAATTCGCGTAGCTGGCGGGCAGGCGTTGGTTGTCCAGGAACAACGGATGCGGCATGGGAAGGGGGACAACGTGGAGCCGCGCGCCGTTCGCCAGGCGGACATCCTGCAAACGCTCGGCGTTTTCCTTAAGGATCGCGTAATTCTCGTCTTCCGGATTCTCTTCCTGGCATAAAATCACGGTATCCGGTTTGACGAAGCGGCACACATCGTCGATGTGCCCGTGCGTGTCGTCGCCCACGATCCCTTTGGGCAGCCATACCACTTGTTCCGCGCCCAGATACTCCCGCAGGACATTCTCCAGATCGGTTTGGGTGAAACCGGGATTGCGGACCTGGACCACAGGGTCGAGCAAACATTCCTCCGTAGTCAAGAGGGTTCCCTGGCCGTTGGTATCGATGCTGCCTCCCTCGAGAACAACCTCCCGTTTTTTGTACTTGGCGTGGAAACAGGGGATTCCGAGCAAGCCTGCCACGGTCTCGGCCACTTGATTGTCCAGTTGCCAGTCGGGATACTTGGCCCACGCGTTGAATTTAAAGCGGACAATGGCGGGGGGACGCCCGCCCGCGGGACCGGTCACGAAGATCGGCCCGAAATCGCGCGTCCAGCCCCGGTTGGTGGGAATCTGGAAAAATTCCACCCGGTTGAAATCCACCCCCACGCGCTTGAGTATCCGCCGCGCCTGCTTTTCATGCGCGGCCGAATTGACCAGGATGCGGACGATTTCGCCCGGCGCGATTTTACGGACGATTTCGCCATAGACCCAGTGGATGGCCGCCAGCTTGCCCGGCCAATCGCCGGCGTTGTGCGGCCAGCCGATCCAGGTGGCCGCGTGCGGTTCCCACTCGGCGGGCATGCGGTACCCGAGCGAGGCCGGTGTCTGGGAGGGAGGCAGGGAAATGATCTTGCCGGTCATGGCTCAACATCGAGGAACCGTTGGGTGATATTTCCATACAGGTCGATCCGGCGGTCGCGCAGAAACGGCCAGTGCCGACGGACTTCTTCAATTTGCCGGGGATTGATTTCCGCGAATAGAATTTCTTCGCTATTTTCTGAGGCTTCCGCGATCACCAGACCAAAGGGATCGGCAACGAACGAATGCCCCCAAAACTCGATCCCCGCGCCGCCGGTTCGGGGGATCTCATGGCCGATCCGGTTGACCGCCGCCACGTATACCCCGTTGGCAATGGCGTGCCCGCGCTGCATGGTGCGCCAGGCGTCGAGTTGCTGCGCGCCGTAGGCTTCTTTTTCATGAGGATGCCAGCCGATGGCGGTGGGATAAAACAACACTTCCGCTCCCCGCAGCGCCGTCAGCCGCGCCGCTTCGGGGTACCACTGGTCCCAACAGATCAAGGTCCCGATCCGGCCCATGGGGGTATCGAATGCCTGGAATCCCAAATCACCCGGGGTGAAGTAGTATTTTTCGTAGTACGCGGGATCATCAGGAACGTGTGTTTTCCTGTACAATCCAACAATTTGACCATCCGGATTGATCAAGGCCAGGCTGTTGTGATACAGCCCCGCCGCCCGCCGCTCGAAAATTGAGGCGAGAATCCACACGCCCTGTTCCCGCGCGATTTTCCCCAGCGCTTCGGTGGTGGGGCCGGGAATGGATTCGGCCAGGCCGAAGAGCGCCGGGTCTTCCTGCTGGCAGAAATAGACCGAGCGGAACAGCTCGGGCAGGCAGACGATCCGCGCCCCGCGCGCCGCCGCTTCCTTAACGAAATTTCCTGCGCGGCGCAGGTTTTCCTCCGGATCCTGCCCGCAACGCATTTGAATCAAGGCGAGGGTATAGGGATCAGACCGGTTCTTCATGTACACCTTTGAGAAATCGGTGGATCGAATTGGATTTCAGTGGATACATGATCCGAACTGCATTGCCGCGAATTGTAATCGATTTTCATCGATGGGCAATTGCCTTGTTCATCTCTTCCGCGCCGCCCACTCGATAGCCTGTTTCATCAACTGTTGAAAGACCGGATTGCCCCATGAGCCCATGTCATGGCCGTGCAGGATAGTGGCCACGCGTTCCTGGGGCGTGTCCTGGGCGGTCCATACCAGCGGTTCGGTGACTTTCTCCCCGCCCTTTTCGTGAGTCGCGGTGATCAGGACCTTGACGGACGGCAGCACGTTCAGCGTGTGATAGAACTCATCCTGGAACTCGAACGACTTTGGCAATCCCGTGGTGATGGGATGCTCGGCCACCACATCGCTCTTCAACGTTCCATAGTTGTCATGCGCCGAAGTTCCCCAGACCCACACTCCGCCGATGAGGTGGATGAAATCCTGCCAGTCACTGTACGAGGCCATGGCCGAATGGACGCAGATCAACCCGCCGCCCCCGTTCACGAATTTCGTCAGGCCTTCGGGGATGTACGCCGGCGTGGGGATTTCCTGCCGGCCCGTGCCCTGGTGATACACGCCGTTGTAGAGCACCACCACGTCGAAATTCTTCAGATGTTCGGCGCGCAGCGAATTGGGATCTTCGGAGTACGAGCAAACGAAGATCTTGTCTTTCCGCAGCGCGTCGATCATGGCGCCGCAGCATTGGCCGTAAGGGTGCCAGTCGCCGCCGCCGGAAAACAAGACGCGGATGGACGTGGTCTCCTCCGCCCCGGAGAGTGAACAAAAAACACCGAGGCACAGGCTCATCATGACCATCAGGCAGGTGAACTTTTTCATGGGATCCTCCTTGTTCTCATAATGCGCTTAATGAAGCCATCCTGAATGCAGGGGCACGTTGCAACGTGCCCCTGCGGGGATAAAACGGGAAGGCAATAATTTTCTCGAATACAACGAAAGGATGAATTTCGACTTTTCAGGGCTTCCCTCACCCTAGCCCTCTCCCAGCGGGAGAGGGAATCGTTTCGCGATCCCGTCCCTGCTCATACCACGAATACAGCACTGCGAAAATTCCGTATTTGGGGAAATATCTACAATAAAGCAATCGGATTTGTAGGGGCATGTTGCAACGTGCCCCTACTTTGCAGAGATGACTTGTCTGTCTTGGATGAGCAAAGGCGGCCGAAGAAGTTTAGCGATTTTAATCACATGAAATCACCCTTCCTTCACCACGGTCCGCATCCAGTTGAGCGATTTCTCCAGCACGGCTCCTTCGCATTCCATGCTGAAGACACCGTTGTAACCGTGGTTTTGCAGAAGCTCAATGCACGTCTTGATGTTCTCCGCGTTGACTCCCTCACCGATGGCGCTTTGGCTCATGGCGATGCCCGTCAGTTCGCCGCGCATGGCCTGGGCCAGCGCCTCGCTGACATCCTTGACGTGAACATGCTTGACCCGGTCTTTGAATTGATCGAGATAGGCTACCGGATCCTGCCCCGCGATGAAGGTGTTCCCGGTGTCCATGTTGACACCCAGGAAAGGGCTTGGGAACGCGTCCAGGATCTCCGCGACAAAATGCGGTTTGGTGGTGAAATAGCCGTGCGGTTCCAGGTTGATCCCCACGTGGTGAGACTCGGCGGTTTTCAACGCTTCCCCATACGCCATTTTGAGCAGTAGCAATCCCTCCTGGTCGGACATGCCCTCTGGTTTATCGTGAAAATCGGTGGTATCGATGTACGGGCAGCCCGCCAACTTGGCCCAGCGGATGGCGTTTTTAATGTACTGCACGCCGATGGTCAGGCCATCCAGGCTGTTGAGGGGAAATGCGGCATCCAGCTGGCTGAATTGAACCCCGTACGAGTCCATCTTTTTGCGCCACAAGATGGGATCCTCGAGCAGCGAGAGATGGGGGTAATACCCCAAGGCCTGGATGTACGCGGTCCCGTCGATGGTCCCGCATTCGATGTATTTCAGTCCATGGTCCTTGGCCCATTGCAGGCATTGTTCGAAATTCCAGTTGCTGCTGTTGAACGCGTCCGTGTGAAATCCAATGGCCGGCATGTGGTAAACCTCCCCTTGGGTTGAATGATTCCGCGATCGTGGGAACGCGGATATGATGGTCCTATTGTTATACGGAAGCCTTCTTCCAGGCCTTCCCTTATCCAGGTCCTCTCCCCGGGCCGATCTTAACCCATAAGTCCAACTCATACTTACGGCTTTGATCCCCGCAGGGAATGAATGTGAATAGCCGTAGGCGATAGCCTACGGTCACGAAAAGAGACCCTCCCAATCCCGCAGGGATGGAAACCCATGTCATTCAACCTTTCCAGGGTGGTTTTCATTTTTGCGATACCGGGGGGTGTCGCCACCGGCTATTCATATTCCACCCCTTCGGGATTGGGTGGAGGCGGGACGCCTGTTGCACCAAAAGGCTACAGGCGGGGCGCCTGCGCTCCAATGCTCTGGATCCCCGCTTTCGCGGGAATGACATCAAAAACGAATCCGTCCTGCCGAGACCGTTCCTTGGCAAAAACCCAATGCTCGAAAGCTCAACTCTCGAAACCCGGATCCAGTTTTTTGTTCTCTTGGATCATCTCCTCCCAAGTGACCACCCGTTCCTCATAGGCGGCCTGGCGGCCCAGGATGGAGGTCAGGGTGCTTTCCGCCGCATAGTCCGCGTGGTTGAGATACCGGCCGTTGCGGATGCTGGCCACGAAATCTTTGCAGTTGTTGTCGACTCCGATATCCCACGTGTTGTCGAAATCAGTCCCTGGCCAGGCGTTGTCGCCCGTAATGGTGACCGGCCCGTGGCCCCAGTCGATGGCCCGGTAATGGGCGTCCACCACGCCTTTCGTGCCATAGAAGCGCGCGCCCAGGTCTTCATAGCCCCGCGTGAATTGCGCCACGTTGAGATCGACCTTGGGTCCGTCCCCGTACCAATAGGTCACGAGGAAATGATCCCAGTTCTTGCCCGCGTTAAGCCGCGCCTTTAGGCCGCCCGTGCCGAAGGCTTTTGTGGGGCGCGCGCCCGCGATCCAGTTGGCGATGTCCACGGCGTGGACCGCCTGTTCGACGATGACATCGCCGGACAGCACGGGATTGGTTCCCCAGTTGCGGATCAACGCGTCGTTGTGGGACATCCCCGCGGTTGGCGCCAGTCCACCGCAGGGGAAATGATTGAACGCCTGGCCGCTGACCAGTTCACCAATGGCCCCCTCGCGCACATGTTTCACCGCCTCGACGAAGCAGGGGCTGTTGCGGGATTGGAAATCCACCAGCAGGGTCACTTTACCTTGGGCTTTTTTCCCGGTTTCGATAATGTCGAGCGCGCCGGGGACATCGACCGCCACCGGTTTGCACAGCCAGACGTGCTTCCCCGCCGCCACGGCCTGGGCGGCATGCTCAGGATGAAAATACGGCGGGCTGGTGATGATCACCCCGTCCACGTTGGAGGCCAGGATTTCCTGGTAGCCTTTGAATCCCGTGTAACAGCGGTCCGCGGGGATGTCAAAGAGGTTCTGGAAACGTTCCAGGCGGTCGGCGAAATAGTCGTGCGCGGACACCAGGTGAACATCGTTGCCCACGTTGTCCATGAACTTCTTGCCGATGAAGAATCCGCGTCCGCCGCAGCCGATGACTCCCAGGGTTATTTTTGAATTCGCTGCGCTACTCCGGTAGGCGCGGGGTTGAATGAGCATCCAGCCCGCCGCCCCCGCTGTGGTTCGCAAAAACGAACGTCTGGCCGTGGTTTTCATAGGATCTCTCCTGCCTTTACGCCGGGACGATTTCCCGTTTTTCCGGATCGAACTTCATTTTGCGCCCTTCCTCGTACGCCCGGTCGGCCAGGATGCAGGCCACGCCATGCTTGTAACCCGCGTCCATGTCGGCGTTGGGCTGCTCGCGGGTGCGGATACACCGCACCCAGTTGGCCATGTGGTCTTCGTCGGTGGTGTTGGGCAATTCGATCGGCTCTTTAACTTTGTCCGGATGCTCGCTGCCGTCGCCCGAAATCCGCGCGCGGATGCCATCCCGGTTGCCGTCCGGATCGTTGACGACCATGGTCCCCTTCGTGCCGAAAAAGATCGTGTAATCGTTGGCCGCGTTGCCGAAATGCGTGGTGTAGAGGGTGGTGAAGCCTTCCGGATAATCCAGAATCGCGGTCACCGTGTCCGGGCAGGTGCGGCGGGGATCCGAGGTGGGCGAATAGATGCCGCCCTGCGCCGTGGCGGTGATGGGGAAACCCGCGCCGGTGATGAAATGCAGGAAATCGGAGAAATGGCTCATCCAACCGCCGACGGTCCCGGACGAAAAATCGCGGTAGCCCATCCAGCAGGCGTGCTGGTCGGCGTCGAACGGCCGGTAGGGCCGGTTGAAGAGAAACGCCTTCCAGTCGGTATCCTCTTCCCGCTCCGGTTTGGGGTAATGATTCCAGTAAGGGATATAATGGCTGCGGCATTCCTCGATCCGCAAAATCTTGCCCAATTGGCCGGATTGGACGAATTCGCGCGCCGGTTTGGCCCCTGCGCTGCTGCGGCCCTGCGTTCCGTGCTGGACGACACGGTCCGAAGCCTTGACCACGTCGTACAGTTCGTTGAGTTCTTCCAAGGTGATGGCGATGGGTTTCTCGACGTACACGTCTTTGCCGGCTTTCACGGCGTCGGCGGCCATGGGGCAATGCTGATGATCGGGCGTGGCGATCAACACCGCGTCGATGTCCTTGTTGTCCAGCATCTCGCGGTAATCCTTGTACAAGGCCGGCGTGACCTGGAACCGTTTTTCGATTTCCTCTTTCGCTTTTTCCCGTTGCACATTCCAGATATCGCACGCTGCGATAACGGTCAGCGGCTCCACCTTGGAAGTGCGCTCGAGCCAGCCGATATGGTAGCGGCCGCGGCCCCCCGTTCCGATGATGCCGATTTGTACGCGATCGTTCGCGCCCAAAATCCGCGACGGACGGATGGCAGATAGCGCGCCGAGAGCCGCGCCGGCGGCCAGGCTTTGCGCGATGAATTGCCGGCGGTTGGATGAGGATTGAGTCATGAGTGGATTCTCCCTTTGCATTTGGTTTGCGTTTGGATGAATGATGGATATCAGCTCACCGAGACATAGATTTCCTGGGTTTTATCGACATTTTTGGACGCTTGCCGTATTTCGATCCGCACCAGGCCGCCGTCATACCCGGAATCGGCGATAATGCCCGGCCGGATTTCATCGCTTTCCTGGATGCGCTCCTCGCGCGATGTCAGCCATCGTTTTTTACCCAGGGTTGAAACCCCGGGCGGTTATCTGGCGGCCCCTTAAAAGGGGCGCTTTAAAAGCAGGGGATTCATTATCCCCTCCGATTGGAGGTAAATCCCCAAATTCCCTCTCCCTCTGGGAGAGGGCTAGGGTGAGGGAAAGTTTTGAATTGCATTATCACGCTGGTTACAACTCCCTCACGCAACAACGTCATTTTTCAATCTAAGCCGGGGCCCATGGCAATGGGCCCCTACTATCGGGGATTGTCATCCATCAAAGTTGTAGGGTGGGCTCATAGCGAAGCGTAGCCCACCCAAATTCCTTACACCACCCGACGCAGATGGTCCAAGCTGGTCCGCGCCTGCTCGATGGTGCCGCATTCCACCGAGAAGACGATGTCCCGGGGCAGGGGCCGGACGATGTCGGCAACCCGCTTCCAGTCAATCACTCCCTCGCCGCAGGCTACACCGACGGGCACCCCAGTGACTTGTCCCCGCTCGGCCATTTGCACGCCGCCGATGTCCTTGGCGTGCAGGTGATACAGTTTGTGCTTGACGGCTTCCAGCATTTCATACGGATCATTGCCTGCCATGAAGGCGTTGCCCGTATCGTAGTTAATCTGTAAGTATTCCGAATCCACCAGGGTGGCGATGCGCAGCAGCCCCTCGACGGTTTTGGAATAGATCTGGTGATCCTCGATGCCCACGTACACGCCGTAGCGCTCCGCGGTTTTCATTACCTGGGTGAGCGTGTATTTCATGACCTGAAAGGCGTGCTCGTCGTCCATCCAATCGGGTTTGATCCCCTCGTCCGTGTTGACGATGGGGACGCCGATGTCCGACGCGAACCGGATGGCCCTCTGCAGGTAGGGCACGCTGATTTCCGGGCGCATCAGGGGGCAATGGGCCGACAGACCGGAAATTTTCACCCCGTGGCGGTCGCAGATCTCCCGCATGGCCAACGGATCCTCGTCCATGCTGTACGAATGGAAATACCCCGCCTCGCTCAGCAACTCCCGCCCGTTGTGGACCATCGGCTCGATGTATTCATACCCCATCTCCCCCGCGATGCGCACGCCTTCGGCGAACGACTTGTCCGCGCTCCGGACGAATTCCATGTTAATCCCGATCAGGATTCTTCCCATGTTCGGCCCTCCCTGGATTAGGTTCCGTGCTGGTACTGCATCATACTATAAAGAGGGATAGGTTTGATAGGCGGCAGGAAAACTGGCAGCAGGGGGTCCGGGAGAAGAAAAATTAATGGAAGAGGGTTGGGTTGTGTGGGGATGATTTGTTTTCTTGGACTCTTCGTTGCCCAGCGTGAGGGATTGCCGATTAGGGTTAGGGGGAAGATTGGCCGGGGATTACGGCTCCGGTTTCGATTTCCAGGAGCGGGGCCTCATGCCAGGGCCGGGCTTGGATATGCGGCTGGATGGCGCGCTCGATGGCCTTGACCGGTGGTTCCAACGTTTTTTGCAGCGGATAGGGATACAAGCCGATTCCGAAACAAAGCAGCGCGATGGGCAGCAAGATTATGATTTCGCGGGCGGTTAAGTCCTTCAAATTCTGGTTGGCTTCTCCATGAATGGGCCCGAACATCATTTTTTGATAAAGCCATAACATGTAGGCTGCCCCCAGCACCACTCCCGTGGCCGCCAGGCAAGCCCACAGGATCGAGCGGCCCATCAATCCAATCAGGATCAGGAACTCGCCGATGAAGCCATTCAGCCCCGGCAGGCCGATCGACGAGAGCAGGAAGATCATGAAAAACGCCGCGTAGACCGGCATCGGCTTGGCCAGCCCGCCGAATTCGCGGATCTCACGGGTGTGCCGCCGGTCGTAGAGGATCCCCACGATCAAAAACAACGCTCCGGTGGAGAGGCCGTGGTTAATCATTTGGATGATCCCGCCTTGGATGCCTTGTGTGTTCCAGGCCAGGATGCCCGCCAGCAAAAGGCCCATGTGGCTTACCGACGAGTAGGCGACCAGCCGTTTCACGTCGCTCTGGGCCATGGCCACCAGCGCGCCGTAGATCACGCCGATGATAGCCAGCACCAGGAGCACCGGCGTGAAGGCCACGGTGGCTTCGGGGAAAATCGGCGCCGCGAACCGCAAGAATCCATACACGCCGGTTTTCAGCAACAGCCCGGCCAGGATCACCGAACCTGCCGTGGGGGCTTCTGTGTGCGCGTAGGGCAGCCAGGTATGCAACGGAAACACGGGCATCTTGATCAAAAAAGCCAGCACGAATCCCGCGAACAGCCATTTCTGGACAGCCGGGTCCAAACGGAGGGCGGTGAAATTCTGGAAATTGAACGACACGATACCTTGCAACGCCTGGTTGGCCTCAAAGTACAGGTAAAAGATGACGATCAGCATCAACGCCGAACCGAACGCGGTGTAGAGAATAAATTTGATGCTGGCATACACCCGGTCCTGCCCGCCCCAGACGCCGATGATGAAATACATGGGAACCAGCATCAGTTCCCAGAATAAATAGAACAAAAACAAGTCCAGCGCGATGAAGGTCCCCAATATGCCGGTCTCCAGCAACAGCATGAAGAAATAGAATTCTTTTTGATGCTTTTGAATGCTGGGGAACGAGGCCAGGATCGATAACGGGGTAAGCAGCGTGGTCAAAACAATTAACACCAGGCTCAGTCCGTCCACTCCCACCCGGTAATCGATGCCCAGCGCGGGAATCCAACTCACGGGCGTGGGGCCGAGGTGGAAACCCTCCTCACCGTACGGGAACATCATCAGCAAGGGGATGCACAGCAGCAGGGGGGCCAGCGAGATGCCGAACGCCGTTTCTTTGCACCAGTCGGCCTGCCGCTTCGGAATCAGAAGCAGCAATAGGCCGCCCAGCAGGGGAAAGAAGGTGATCAGAGTCAATAACATAGCAACAACCAAACCGCCAGAAACACCATGCCCAGCACGGTGGCCAGCGCGTAATGAGGAATCGCGCCCGTTTGGATCCGGCGCAGCCGGTCCGCCGCCTGGGCTACGGACCGCGCCAGCTGGTTCAGCGCGGCGATGACCGCCCGGTCGTCAAACCATTGGGCCAAGCGGCACAAACGAAAGTAATTTTGCACAAAAACCTGGTCGTAGATTTCATCAACCCGGTATTTTCCGGACAAGATCTGATAGGGCGCCGCGAAGGTTTCCTGCAGCCGGCCGGGCAACTCCGGCGCCCAGACATACAACAGCCGGGCGGCGAAGATCCCCGCCAGCGCCACGCATACCGAGAATCCTGCCAGCAGCCATTCCGCCACATGTTTCGAGACTCCGCCGGCCAACAGGCTTTCACTTTCCATGCTGGGGGGCGCGTGGAGAATGGAT